>JANQRB010000046.1 GCA_028284775.1 Candidatus Kapaibacterium sp.
TTGAGCTATTTTGACGAACTTCCTGCAATCTAACCATGGCAGCATTGAGAAGAAAACTTGTTTGTAGGCGCTCTTAATCCATTTTTCAGGATCGACTAAGTATTCGTGAGAGCGGCTTCACTTAGCCTTTGATTGGAAGCCACTGCGGCGGGAGACTGCGGGGCCGAGCCAACCTTGCCGGTGCTTTCTTTGGGATGCTGTTGTCTGCGGCGCTGAATAATCGTTTATTTCGGCTGCGCATCAACACTAGGATGCGGTGGAAGAAGGCGGGTGTTTATCGTGCAAAGATTTGAAACAGGTCGTAATCGTGGGACTATATTCACAAACGATATTTCCGCTTGTCTGCGATAGGGCATTGCGAATTGATAGTATCGCCGACCTGCGCCGGGACCTCTTGCAGAGCCTGCGTGGCGACGTGCTGGAAATCGGCTTTGGCTCGGGACTCAACCTGGCGTGCTATCCGGCGGCGGTGGAGCATGTTACGAGCGTCGATCCTAACCCCGGGATGAGTGCACGCGCCAGACAGCGTATAGCCGCGACTGCAATCGACGTGCAGCATTTGCAGCTGCGCGGCGAGGAATTGCCGATGGCGGCGGCCAGCTTTGAAAATGCGGTTTGTACCTTTACTCTTTGCAGTATCGACGACGTCGATAGGGCGCTGCGCGAGATATTCCGCGTGTTGAAACCCAATGGCCGCCTCTACCTGCTGGAGCATGGCCGGAGTCCCGATCCGCAGGTACGGCGCTGGCAGGCTAGGCTGACGCCCATTCAGAAAATCGTGGCAGACGGTTGCCGGCTCAACCGCGACATCCCCGTTATTACGGCTAAGGCCGGTTTTCGCTTCGAGTCTTTGAGCCAGTTTTATCTGCCGCAAGCGCCCAGATGGCTCGGGAGCATATTTCAGGGCATCGCGCGCAAGAGGACGGATTCCTGAAAAGAGGCTATCCGGGGTCGCACAAAGAGTCTTAGAGTCTGTCGCCCGGCCTTGCTGGGAAAGTCGCCAACGCCAATTTTCCTTAGAACGGAAGCCTCAGGGACGTTCGCCAGCCATATTCTTCATCAGCTATCATCACATCCGGATCAACGAAGATTTGGCTGGGAAAACCGTACTCATCGTGAAATTCATAGTTGATCGATGCAACGTCGTCCGGATCTATCTGCTCGATCAGATCGAAGAGCTGACCGACGGTCCGAAATGAATCGAACTGACTTTCCGGCAGCGCTTCCCCGGTTTCTGGGTCGATAACTTCGATAATCTGATTGTTCCGGACAGATATTAGATAATCGTGATTGAAGATGCAGAAGCAAAGCGGCATTTGCATCAGGGCGTAGCTGTCGCGTTTGTAATAATCCCATGTCTCCCGCGGCGTGTCGAACTCCGGCGGCAGGCTGTCGTCATCGCTGCAGGCATTGCTGATGCCTAGTAGAAGAATAGTCAGTAATATCTTGCCTATCATGCTTGCTCTCCCTTGATCCCTTTTTAAGATTTAGCCGCGAATGTTAATACTTGCGTGCCACAGCGCATTCCGAATCAACGACAACTGAAGCGGTCGATGGCCGAGGTCTTACAATACCAGGGCCGATGGATGCGGAAGACAAGGCAAGTCGTCGAAGGGTCTCAAAGCGCGCATACTAAAAAGCCGGGACGCCGGCGCGCAATGGAAATACAATAGAAGGTTTGGCATTTTCTTCGTACAATAGATCGCTCCTGGTCCTGCGCTTGACCCGCCGAGCAGACGATGACGTCCTTGTATGCGAGGCGGTCTGGTAAATACGGTTGACAATTCGGATGAAGAATATTAACAATTCGAGCGAGGAAACACAGATGGAAGTACGGCGCGAAAAGTATCTGTTGCAATTGTTGGAACACTACCGTCACTTTTGGGAATCGGTGCCGAATATCAAGCAGGCTGCGCGGGAGGTCGCGGCGCAATTGCCGCCCAATTTTTGCGTGCTGGAATTTGCTCCCAACGAACACCGCTCGATGTGGACCTATGCCACCTGTGGTCTTTCCTGCGAAGGCGAGCCGCGGGCACTGGAAATTCACATTCACGCGCCCGAGGCCAGCAGCGAGGAACACCTGGCGATATTGTGTGTCGCGGCGCATTACCACTACAACGTGCTGCGTCTTGGCCCCGAGCATCGTGTTCACTTCGGCCGAAACTGGATGACGGAGTCGACCTGTACTCAGGGGCTGCTCTCTCTGCCTTATCTCGATGGTCCCGACCTGGAATGGTTTGCGCCGAACGGCAGCCCGACCCGCTGCCTGTGGCTTATTCCGATCACCGAAGCCGAAGCTCACTTTGCCCGTCATTACGGCGTCCCGCAACTCGAACAGGCATTTGAACAATCCGGATTCAATTACCTGGATCCGATGCGCGCAAGCGTGGTCTGAGCGGTCGAAGCACCGACCGGGCCGGCTGGGGGCCTCCTGCCGTCAGCTGCATGCCTCGTAATTTTTTTCGCTGTGATTTTGTCATGTATTGCGAATTTTGTGCCGCTCGGGTTCCGGGAAGAATGGCGAACTACGCCCCTCGGCTTCCCGGATGCCGCCAAGAAAAATCCAATTCATTGAATTTGCATGGTATCCAACGATAGCTTTGACGAGGGTTTGGACCGCGCTCTCCGCTCGCTGGAAGGTCTGTCGGTGGGCGATGCCTTCGGGCAGTGCTTTTTCGTGCATCCGGCGGCTGAAGAGCGGCTGATCATGGATCGCGCTCTGCCAAAGTCGCCCTGGCTCTGGACCGACGACACTATGATGTCGCTGTCAATAGTGTCAATACTTCGTCAGTATGCCGAAATTCGGCAGGATGAGCTGGCAAAGAGTTTTGCCGAGCACTATGCTTGGGACCGCCTGTACGGACCGGCTATGGAAGGGCTCTTTGCGGAGATACGATCCGGCCAACACTGGCGGGATGTCAGCAGCGGTCTGTTCGGGGGCCAGGGCTCCTTCGGCAACGGCGCCGCCATGCGGGCTGCGCCTCTCGGCGCATTTTTCGCCGATGATTTGTCCAGGGCGGCTGAGCAGGCAGAGCGTTCGGCGGAAGTAACACACGCTCATCCGGAAGCGATTGCCGGAGCGATTGCCGTCGCCGTTGCGGCGGCAGTGGCCTGGCAGTGGCGCGGTGGACAGGGGGGTGACAGGCAGGCGTTTATCGACAGCGTTTTGCCTTTTTTGCCGCCGAGCGAAACGCGGGATGCTGTCGTCAAGGCGCGTGACCTTGGTCCCGGCATGCAAGCGGAACAGGCAGCCTCGCTGCTCGGTAACGGTTCGAGGGTGTCGGCTATGGATACGGTGCCGTTCACGCTCTGGTGCGCGGGCGAACATTTGGATAATTACCGGGAAGCGCTGTGGCATACCCTACGCGGGCGCGGCGACCGCGACACTACCTGCGCAATTGTCGGCGGTATCGTGGCCTTGAGCAGCCCCGGAGATTCAATTCCAGCCGAGTGGCGAAACGCCCGCGAGGCATTGCCCGACTGGGCTTTTAGTAGCCATTAGCGCAGAACACAGAAAATTGAGAATATTTTTTTCGCAGGATTGTAAGGGCCAGACATCATATGAGAAATGCCGGAATGTTAGTTGTGATAAGCGGGGCGGCGCTGCTTGTCTGCCTCGCCGCTTCCTGTGGCGGCAGTCGGGAAGATCAGATTGACGAACTTCTGGAAGATGGAATCAGCAATTCGCGCCAATTTGGCCGGCAATACGAGCAAGGCAGCTTTGACAGCGCATATACGAGTCATGTGCAGGCTGTTGAACAATTCGAACAGGTCTTGGCGCTGGATTCGAATAATCTGAAAGCGCTCAGCTCTCTGGCCTTTACCAAGATGCTAGCTGAGGATTATAAGGCCGCGATTCCCCTGTTCGAGCAAGCCCTTGCCCTCGACAGCAGCTTCAGCGAAAACCGTCGCCAACTGGGGCTGGCGCTGATTGGCGATGGGCAGGTGCCGCGCGGCCGGGCCATGATCAACAGCGCGCTGGCACTGGACTCCAGCCGGGAAGCAAGACGCCTCACGGCCGAGCAGCTCACGAAAATTGGAACGGAAGCCTTTCAAATCGGGACTATTTTCGGCAAAGAAGACAATGAGCGGAAGGAGCTTAATCATAAGCGTTTTGCGATCGCGGTTCTAGCATTTGCTCATGACATCGATAAGCCGAACGCCGAACTGGCCCATCGCCTGGCCGATTTTGCCGATGACATTAATGATTCGACAACCGCGCGACAATATCGCAGTCTCTATGATTCGACTCCCTGATCGGGACGAAGCTCAAGTGAAGGACGTTGCCGCATACAGCGTTGCTACTCCTGCCGGAGACCATGGTGCAAGCCTTGCATACAATATGTCTAATGTCCTGCCGTACTTTGCCTGCAAGGCGGATGTACCGCGCAAAGGCAAATGAGCCGGACGAGCTGAGTCAAGCGCGCGCCGGATGTGTCATTGAATTCTTGAGGACGCCTCGCCTCCTGGCTAAACCCGGTGATTTTTTATCCATCCTTGTGAAGCATTCTCATGCAGAACCCAGCTAAAAGCAATCGTAAGCCTTTGAGTCTATTGTTCGTCGCACTCATGCTGTTGGGCGGCAGTCTGCCTGCTCAGGACGCCCCTAAATCTTTAGCAAAGCCGATTCACGAAAAACTTTACGCCTTACTGGAGGGCGACTTCGTGAAAATCAAGGCGGAAGAGACAAAAGCGCCGGTCCTGGAGCGGATTCACCGCCTCTTTCTCAGCGCTCACGAGTATTCCACGCACTATTATAAAAGCAAGGAGCCGATCGATAGCACGGATAATGCCGATGCCTATCGGATGATCAACGTGGGCGTGTATCATTTTGAGAACAACAAAGCAGTCAAATTCGCCTTGAATTCGATGTTTGCCGCCTATCAGATTAATTTTACCGAGTTGTATAGCGCTGCCTTCACCTACAAATCGAATCTGCAGAATTCCCTGATCATCGCAACGGAGAAGACGCTGATAGTCATCGAAGGTCGTTGTAAAGATTTTGAAACCAAATCCCATTGGCTCGATTTTTCGCAGAAAGTTCGCGGCATTACCGCGAATGCGAAGCTAGTTGCCGATAACTTTTGTCGCGGTCCCGTCTATCTTCGCTGAGAGTCCGCAGCGGGTGGACACTGTATTTAGATTGCTCGAATTGTGTTTGAGAGGCGCGCGGGCGCTTTCGCAGGCAGATGTGCCGAATAGCTGCGCGGATTGAAAATGGCTCTTGGCTATTCTCGCAAGTTTCTCGTAGTGTCCCCTGTCGTAAACGACCTCGGCCTAGCGGCCATTATCTTTAGCGCTTGTACCTACGCTTCCCCGCAGTCCCGCATGCGCGAGCGCCTGCCCGCTTTCGTACGCACCTTGTGTCTTGCAGATCACTCCCGACGCCAGGCACCACCACATTATTCATTGGATAGGCCTGGCTGAAATTTGCATCGTTCACTACTTACACCGCGTCAGCGGGCCGCCCGCCGCGGCGGCAAAATCGCGAATACCGTAAATAACATGAGACACTATTCCAGCTGGACTTGTCATTGGGGCTCTTGAACAATCAACATGTCCGCAAACACATTTTAACGATATGTTGACTGAAAATTACAGAATGATTAAAATTGTCAATGCACTCTGTTTTCCACTGTTACTTGCAAAATGATGGGATTATTACGTATGCGTTATGTCTCAGCCCCGCTGATTGTTTTCTTGCTCATTACAGCGGCGTCGATTGCGGCGCCTGTCAACCGGGAGGCCTTCCAGTATCTTTCGCCGCGGCCCGATGCCGAGCTGGTCTCGCCGGAAACAAGTATTGCGATTCGGCCGGGCGCAGCCCTGGCGGAAGAATGCCTCTTCGACCACAGAATTCTTAGAGTCGACGGCAGCTCAAGCGGCGCCGTCAGAGGACGGCTTTCACTGTCGGATGATCGAAAGACCTTGTTTTTCACGCCATCGCTGGCATTTGTGGCCGGTGAGCAGGTCCGGGTCAGGCTGCGTGAAGGACTTCTGACAACAGAAGGAAGCGAGCTGCCCGCCATCGATTACCGCTTCACGGTTGCCGGTAATTTTTTACGTCCCCGCATCGAAGATCAGATTGCGGCATTGCACAAAGAATTAGGACCCCTGGCGCTGTCTACCGCGGCCGAACGCAAAAGTTCGCCCCGCGAGCGAATCCTCAACTCGGTTAATGGCGGGCTGCCGGCCAATTTTCCGCCGATCGAAATCGTCGTCGACAACCAGCCCTCCGATGGCTATATCTTTGCTTCACCCTTCGCTTTCGGCGACCAGTCCGCGAAGCCGACCTTCCTTATGATTCTCGATAATCATGCCACGCCAGTCTTTTATCGCAAGGTGGACCCCTTCGTACTGGATTTTAAAGTGCAGCCCAACGGATCCCTCAGCTATTGGGCGCCCGACGTTCAGGGCTACCGGACAATGGACAGTAATTTTACGCTGGGCAAACATTATCGAATGAAGAACGGCTACACCACGGATTTTCACGGCATTCAGATTCTGCCGAACGGCCACTCCTTTATGATGAGTTATGATCGCCAGCCGCTTGACATGAGCAAGGTTGTGGAGGGCGGCCGCGAAGATGCGATCGTCATCGGCCTCGTCCTGCAAGAGCTCGACGCCTCGGATAACGTGGTATTCGAATGGCGTTCCTGGGATCACTTTGCGATCACCGATGCCGTCGACTCCGTCTCCCTCAAAGACAGTGTGGTTGATTATTCGCACGGCAACTCGATTGAAGTCGACTCGGATACTTCCCTGATCGTCTCCAGCCGTCACATGGATGAAATCACCAAGATCGACCGGCGCAGCGGCGAAATTATCTGGCGTTTCGGCGGCGAGAATAACCAGTTCACCTTTATCAATGATGAACGCCGTTTCAGCCACCAGCATGACGCCAGAATTCTGCCCAACGGCAATCTGCTGCTGTTCGACAACGGTAACTTTCACAAAGAGCGATGGTCCAGTGCTGTCGAGTATATCCTTGATGATGTTAACATGACGGCGACATTGGTGCGGCGAATCCGGATGGAACCCGATACCTACGGCGCGTTCATGGGCAGCGCCCAGCGCCTGCCCGGCGGCAATACGGTGATGGGCTGGGGTAACGGCAATCCGCTGATTACCGAACATAATGTCGACGGCAAGGCGGCGCTGGCTTTTGAGATACCGCGTTTTAACTATCGCGCCTTTAAGTTTCCCTGGCAGACCACGCTCTTCACTACGAATGTTACGACCGTCGAGCTGGGCGATATCGCCGTGGATGAGGACCGCGTCTATTTTGTCGCGATTAGCAATAATGCCGAGCGGGATGTCGCTATTACCGGCGTGAGCTGCCGCGAGGAATCGGCTCTGGACGTCAAGGCCGACTTCCCCTTGCTTCTGAAGCCGAACCACAGCGTGCGTCTGCCCGTTACGATCAGGCCGCTTGCCGAAGCTGCCTTTGATGAGCTGTTAACGATTAATTCCGACAGCAATGTACCGGAAGACACCTCGCGTATCGCCAGGCAGGTGCGTTTTCGCGCCCAGGCGGTTCAGAGCGACATCGCGCCTGCAGCATCGCTGTATCCTTCCGATGCCGCGATAAACATTCCTACGGACGAAAACTTAACGGTCGCTTTCACCCGTCCGGTTCGCAAAAGCGATGGCGGCGCTTTGTCCAATGACGACCTGGCGCAATTCCTTGTCTTGCGCAGCGAAGATGTTAATGGGGAAGATGTCGCCTTTACGGCGGAGATCGATAATGACGCTCAGCGCATTAGGATCAGTCCGAACGCACCGCTCGCCGAGCTTCAGGATTATTATCTGGCACTGTTGACCGGCCTGGCGGACGAAAACGACCGCCAGGTAGCGGCAGTGGAAAGCCGTTTCAGGACACATACGATTACGCCGCCGACCTTAAACTTTTTCCCGGCCGACGGCAGTCAGAGCGTAGCGCTTGATGTTATCATCACGCTCTCGTTTAATAAACCGATCCGCAACGCGGATAACAGCCTGCTGCGGAATGAGGATCTGACGGATCTGTTGCAGCTGAGGGAAAACGATGCCAATGGCGCGGCGGTGGCCTTTTCCGCCAGCATTGACCAGGCGATGCAAACTCTCAGCATCCGACCGCAGTCGCTGCTTGCGAAACAGCAATTGTATTATGTTGCGGTAGAACCGCAATTGGAAGACTTCTTTAACAATGCTTTTGAAGGCGGCAACGCGCAATTCAGAACGGGCGATGTCACCGATGTCGAAGAACCTGAGGAATCGGTTATGCTGCGCGTTTATCCGCAGCCGTCCGACGGTCTGGTGAACCTCGAACTCATCTGCGCCGACGAGGCGGAATGGAATCTGAAGGTGCTCGATTTCCTGGGGCGCAGCATTATCGTGCGGGAACGCCTGGTCGACGATCGGCTGCAGCTCGACCTGAGGGCACAGGCGGCGGGCGTGTATCTGATCGAACTACATTCGCGCAGGTCCGGCAAGACCTTAACACATACCTTGCTTAAACAATAGCCAGGCGCAATGCATCAGACGTACAGGCGGGCCCGGTGATGTTCACCGGGCCCGAGCCATGCGCGCAGGAGAGCTGCTTGTACCGGAGATAACTCTACGAAGCCAGCAAGGCGGGCAACAATGAATGGCGATGGGAATTTTCACAAGTGGCGACCGCATCCATGGCATGGCCTGAAAGTCGGTCCCGATCCGCCGCAGGTCGTTCAGGCCTATATCGAGATAACGCCTTTTGATCTTGTTAAATACGAGATCGATAAAACAAGCGGATATACCCGGGTCGACCGGCCGCAGCGCAGCTCTTCGCATCCGCCCACGCTCTATGGCTTCATTCCGCGCATCTACTGCGCCGATGGCGTAGCCGCGCTGGCGCCTGCTGCGCGAAGCGGGGACGGCGACCCGCTCGATACCTGCGTCATCAGCGAACGTCCGATCAATCGTTCGGCTGTTCTTCTGGATGCCCGCGTCATCAGCGGACTGCAGATGATCGATGGCGGCGAAGCCGATGACAAGATTGTAGCGGTGCTCGCCAATGACAACATCTGGGCCGACGTACGTGATATCACTGCTCTGCCGCCGGTACTGGTCGAACGCCTTCGCCACTATATTTTAACCTATAAATTGACACCCGGTACCGCCGCCGCTATCAGCATTGATGAGATCTATGGCCGGAAGCACGCTTATCGCGTTGTGCAGGCCGCAGTCGCCGACTATGCCGCGGCCTTCGGCAGCTGAATCATGCATGTAGACTTAAACATTGAGATAGGGAGGAGGCATTGAGCCGGGAGAGCTACGGAGGCGCTATCCGTGATTAGCGGCCAGGGACATTAACCGTGCGGGTATTCGGTGAAGGACTGGCTTCGGCGTCCCGACTATCGACAAGTACATTATGCCGTCGCCGACCATCCCTGGCGCTGAATCCGAATTCAAGGACCCACCAATCCGTCTGTCATAATGAAGCCAGGTGATGCACGATCAAAGGGCAACAAACGTCTCAAGGCCGGTCAGATCATATCAATATTCGGATTTACTCATTGATGCGGAGGCTATGATGGACAAACAGACATTGATCGATCACCTGAATCAGGATCTCGCGAATGAGCTCAGCGCAATTGTTCAATACATCACGTATGCCGCAAAAGCCACGGGTCCTTATCGGCCTCAGCTCGCCCAGTTTTTTCTCACTGAAGTAGCCGATGAACAGGGCCACGCGCAGTTTTTGGCGAACAAGATCGTGGCGCTGGGCGGAGAACCGACAACCACGCCGAGTCCCGTAGCTCCGGCGGATTCCAACCGCGCTATGCTGGAAGCCGTCCTGAATGCCGAGCGCATGGCAACCGAGAATTACGTGCAGCGCGCCCGCGAGGCGGAAGAGTACGGCGACAAGGGGCTGGTCGTCCAGCTGGAAGACATCGTCCGCGACGAAAGCGGTCATGCGGAAGAGACCGAGCGCATTTTACGGGACTGGCCGCTGTAAGCCTTCCCTGAGACAAGATGGAAAGTACTAAGACCTGACGCGCGACAAACGACGCGTCAGGTCTTTATCTTTGGAATCCTCAGGATTGAACAAGGCCGATGAGGTTGCCGGCCGGATCCTGGAACATGGCCAGGGTAACGGCATTCGGAATTTCCGTAACCGGGACGATCGTTTTGCCGCCCCGGTTTTCCACCTGGTCCAGTGCCGCCTGAAGATCATCCACCTGGATATAGATCGTGGCATGCGGCGGTTGTCCTTCCTTTGCCGGACCGATACCGCCGCCGATACTGCCTTCGCCGGCCGGTGACACCAGACCGTAATCATAGGGGTTGTTAACCATAATCTCCCAGTTAAAGACCTGCTGGTAAAACTCTCGCAACTTTGAACCGTCGCTACCTAGAATTTCAAAATGCACCACTGGTGCTGCCATAGCAATTCTCCTGTACGTCAACAGTTAAACAAATGGGAATACCGGTGTAGCGATACCTCACTGTTTTTCGGCAGGAGTCGCCCCGTACTTCTGGGTCGCATAGCCCAGAATCATGCCCACAATCGAACCGGGGACCATGATTTCCAGCCAGTAGGCGGGTTGATCGGACATCGTTTGCGCCAGTGATGTCAGAAACGCGAAGAACAGACCCACCAGAAAGCCGATGATGATCATTGCGCGCTGCGACTGCACCTTGCGCGCCACAAAGCCGACGATGATCCCGACAATAAAGCCTTTAATCGACGACCCGATCACAATGCCCATCAGGATGTCGGCCTGTCTGGTAGCAGGATAAAAAATTGCTGACAGACCGTCGAGGGCGCCGAAGATGATGCCGAGGATGATGCCGAGTACTGGTTTGGACACGGGAACTCTCCTGATGAAAATGAGACAAGCATTACTACACCGCTACTCATCTATTCAACGTCCGGCGTCAATCCTTTAAAGGCGCGTCAAATAATACATCACAATTCGCACGAGTACGTAGGCCAGCAAAAGAAAGGCCACAAAGCGGTAGCGGGCGATAAGGCGGAAAGCTTTTTCGATTATATTTTCTTTGTAGGCCGTCACCGGCAGATTGCTCAGATACCTTTCGATGTCCATTGTCAAAGCTCCCGCGTCGGCGTAGCGCTGCCCTGCGTCGCGGTGCATTGCCTTGCGCATTATCGCCTGCAGAGGTCGGGGTACGCGTGTGCCTTTGTTACCTCTTTCGCCGCTGCGCAGCGAGCGCAGTTCGGCTTCCGGGCCGGGGGGCTTGCCGCCGATCATGAAGAAAAGCAGAGAGCCTAAGGCAAAGACATCGGTTTGTTTGCTGTGGGCCTGCGGATTGCCGCTGCGCTGCTCCGGTGCCATAAAAGCTGGCGTACCGACAACGGCGCCGGGCTTTGTGAGCATTTCTCCCGGCAAGGAAGTGCTACTGTCGCTCCGCGCAGGGAGGTCGGAATGCGCGTCGCGTGCTTCGGCAGTCAGCGCCGCTGTGTGGAGTTGCGGTACGTGATCGTCGCTGTCGTCGCCGGCAAAACTATGGTCGCCGTCGCTGTGCTTGCTGTCGTCGCCGTCGGTGTCGTCATCGCGCCCATGGCCGAGCAATTTGGCGATGCCCCAGTCCATGACAAAGACGGCGCCGAAAGACCCCAACATTATGTTGGCGGGCTTCAGGTCGCGGTGAATGACATCGCGGGAGTGAGCAAAGGCCACTGCTTCGCCGATTTTGAGGAACAGCCGCAGTGTCTCGGCCAGCGGCATGATTTGTTCCGCCAGGACATCCGTCATAGTGCGGCCCTGCACGAACTGCATCGTGTAATAGCTGCGTCCGTCGGCCAGCGTGCCGATGTCGTAGAGAGGAACGATGCCGGGATGCTCCAGCGCAGCGATAATCCGCGCCTCGCGCAGCATCCGGCTGCGGTCTTCGGCGCGGGGCGCCGGATTGTTCAAAACCTTGAGTGCAATACGCCGCCCCAGTCGCCGGTCGCGGACGCAATAGACGACGCCCATTCCGCCGGCTCCGAGAACTTCGTCGATTTCATACGGGAGGTCGTCGAGCGCCGGCTCGGCGGCGACATTGCGCAGGTGGGCCAGTTGGCCGTCGTCAAGCCATTTCATTGACCGGCCTCGCCGAAGAGCCAGCGGGCCTCGTCCCGGAATTCGCGATCGCTGGCGCAAAGCGCCTGCAACTTGGCCAGGCAAATACGGCGGAAATCACGCCGCGCCGCCGCCAGCCAGTTGGTGACGTTGCTCAGCGAGACCTCGAACTCTTCTGCCAGCGCCTGATAGCTCGGTCGATTCTCGCCGCCGGATTCGATATCACAGCGTTCGAAAATACTGTAGTGAGTGTTTTTGTCGCGCTCCGCATACGATTGACGCATCTCGTCGAGCGCGAGGGTGAAGAGGCTGCGAACCCATTCGGTATCGAAAAATTTGTCGACGGCATTCTCCGCCGGCAGCTCGATCAGGCGGAGCTCTTCTTCGGCCGCGCTGAAATCGAAACGGATGTGGACAGCTTCGCCGCCGCGTTTCTGCCTCCCCGCCGCTTTGTTGGCATTCGAAACAAAACCATCCACGCACATGCGCATGTAAGTACGAAAACGGGCTTTCGCCGGATCAAAATTGCGAAAAGCATTGCCCTCGACTATCCGGGCGAAAAATTCCTGCGTCAGATCTTTGGCGTCTTCATTGTCTTTGCGCCACTTGAGACGAATGTACTTATAGATTGGCTTCCAGTAGACTGCGGCGAGCAGTGCCTGCCCCCGTTCACGCTCCACTGCCCGTTCGCTGCCGGCCATGGCCACCGCCGTGTACTGCGTCGTCGGGAACCGATCGCGCGGGCCGCCGATATTTGTGTCCTGTGACATTGCCGGATGGAGGATCGCTCCTGTCCTTTCACTACAATAAGCGGAGAGAGTCTTCGTAGCACTGCCGACGAAAATACCCAAAATCAGGAGGAGGCACAAACAATGCGGAACACGAGCAGGCTCGGCATCTTCTGGTGCTATCGGGAGCGACTCTATGCGGCGTCCGTCCCTTTGAATGAAGCGCGTCATTATGGCGATTTTCGCAACGGGCCCTTTGATCACTACAGTTTATGGCCGCGTTTGCAGCGGCGGCATGCCCATCTGCGTTCCTTTGCCTATGAGGACATTCCGCGCGGCCGGGTCCTGTATTCGGTCCGCGACGATCGTTTTCTGGTGTATGCGGATCGCATTTTGATGAAAGAACATCTGAAGACACTGATCCTGGCGGAGTTTGAACTGCCGCCCGCGAAGTCATTCTTTCGCTGCGACGAGCATTATACGGCCGACTTTGACGAGCGGGAGCGATTGCTTCGCGAGGATGAATGAATTATTGTACCCGCCGGTACTGTGCCCGGCTTCGACCGAAGTCGATCGTGATTCCTTGGGATTGGCTTTGTTCGTCAGATCTGAATGCCTAATTTGGTGATGCGCGGCCCGGCTGCGATCCCGGCCCTCTCCGGCAGCTCTCCTCAACGTGCTGATCGCGGCATCAGGCGGCTAATCGCCGCCGCGCAGGGATTGCGCCAATGCCTGCGGGACCTGCAAGATTGATGACAATAATCCGGACAGATGCCCCTGCTGAATTTCAACCAACCGAAACTGTACTGAGCTGGCTTCATGAAAGTATTGATTGTGATTCTTTTGCTCGCCTGCTGCTCATCTCATTCCCTTGTCGCAAAAAAGAGCAGCCTGGAGCGCGAATGGCAGACCTTGCTGCGCCGCGAGTTTGTCGAGCTGCCGCGGCCGGATGAGGATGCGGTGAATTTTGCTCCGCTCGACAGGCTGCTGACGCCTGAAATTGGAAGCGACACAGCCGAGGTCGTGCCCGATGCCCTTATTGCAGCCGACCTGGCTGATTTTGCCGACCTTGCGTTTGATGAAACCGATGCAAATGACACGGTCGAGGTCCTTGATGTGCAGCCCTACAGAACCGTGACCGTACCCTCCGACAGCTCCGTAGTGGCGCTGCCCCTTGAGGTGCACAAGAAAAAACTTTACTTCCGCCGCAGCGCCGCCGGCGATCGCGCTTTTCAATACATCGGCCTTGGAATTTACAACTACGACGGCATTGCGCGCGCCGCCGCTCAGATGGAAAACCTGCAGCGATCCTTGTCGGCGGCTGAAGCGGCGGATGCTGATGCGGCCGCGCCGCCCGCCCAGTGTCACATAGTTAAACGCGCCGGAAACACTATCCTGTTTCTGGTTGCCGACTGCGGCTACTTCACGTCCGAAGAGTGGGAGAGCCTCGCCAATGACCTTCGCACGATCGATTCCGACGATAACAGCAGCGTAAAGTTTAATTGTGAATAGGCGCATGCGCAATACGATCTGCAGCCTCCTTCACCTTGCGATTGTGAGCCTTGCGTTCTTCATGCCGAGGACTTCCTTATCGTCCGAAACTTGCGCCGATTCGGCATTCGGCGCTATCCGCGCGCTGCTTCAGGTCGATTTCGTTGAAGCGGAATGGGAAGAGGGCTGCGCCTTTAAACTCAGATGGGGTGTTCCGCAAGCATTGCCCTTTGCAAGCTTTTCGCTTGAAGGCGCTTCGTTTACTCTCGGCAACTTCCGGGATTCTGTTGCAACGAGCGAAGACACAAATTTTACCCATGAATCAAGCCTGTGCCCTGACAGCCTTGACCATGCTTTCCTGGACAGTAGTCGTGGAGAGCCGACTTGCCAGCCCATCCGGGAAAACACCGGGTGCTGGCAGGCGCGCGATCCGAGGAAACGGGCCCCCCTTGGCGTCTCCGCCGGCATGAGCCTGCGCCTGCTTACGTTCACAAATGAAACGCAAACGGCCTGTGCCTTGAACCGCCTGGTCGGCAGTATGACGGGCCGATCCGAAGACCTCGACACTGTTAAGTATGTCCAGGCCGTTAAGTCGCCGCCGCTCTTAGCCTTGATGTATACAAATGCTCTGATCATCATCGACGCCGACTGCGAAATCTTCAGTCGCGCTTCATCCTGGAGGCGATTTCTAGAGCGTATTATGGCGCAGCTGCCGCCGGTTCTTGCGCGGGTCATCGTCGACTGCGGCGGCCCGCTTGAGTATGAGCGGCTTGATGGAAATCATTAAGGCTGAAGCGGCATCATTTGCCGGCTACGTTAAAGCAGTACATCCGACACAACCAGCAGCAGGCTGCGATAACTCTGTGGCGGGATCAAGCGGACATCCTGGTATTCAGCCGAATAGTAGCGCAGATCGAAATGACGATGCAGGAAGCTCAAGGTATCGCTTGTGAATAACAAGTCGGCGATCTTCAGAAGTCCCTTGCTTCGCAGTGCCCAGCCGCAGCCGTCAAGCGTAAACTCCGTGCTGCCCTCTTGCCGCCGCAGCTCGCCGCTGTTCAGTTGCAGCAGCTCGGCAATCTCCAGCCGCATTCCGACACGCAGACCGACATCCGCACTGCGTTGACCCAGGAGCAGGTTGTCGATGGGATTAATACTGCTGAAGGGCGACAGATATTCGAAGCCCAGGCTGTCGCGGCTTACGAGCAGCTCTTCCGCATCGACGGTCCAGTCGGCCTGCACCAGCCGCAGGGGAATGTTGTTCCTGCTAAAGTCCAGCGCCGCGCTGAGGGCATAGCCAAGGCGCGATGTTCGGGGCAGAGGATCATCGTCGACGATGTAGTTGACCTCCCCGCCGAAGTTTTGCGCGGCATAGCCGAGGGCGACGTCAAACGACGGCCGCAGTGAATCGCCAATTGAGAGGTCGGTATCGAAGCAATCTTCAACACTTGCCACCAGCGGCAGCCGAAGCAGCAGACCGAAATCATGAGCGAGAGCGGTGGCGGTGGCCTCCAGGTTTCGGGGTCGGTTTGCGTTAAAATCCAGGAAATCCGATCGGATGAACTTCAGTGACATTCCCAGCGCTATCTGCAGACCAAAGTCCGCCGCCAGACCAAGCGTGAAGGCATCGTAGCTCTCGTCGAGCGATACCTCGTCGAGAACCCGGCCGTCAGGGCTCGTGCGGGTCAGGCGTGTCGGACCGACCGATTGCCGATGATAGCCGATACCCGCGCTGAGGGGAAAGCCCTCCATTTCCTCCTGCAGATTATAGCCGATTTGCAGGGCGTAACTACAGATAGGTATTCTCAGGTTGAGATCAGCTTCAGTCGGTAGGCCGTAAATCGACAGGACATTCTTTTGTGCCGCCAGACCGACATGGGCCGGATTGAAATAGGCGCCGAAGGGTTCGTCTGTGGGTAGTGCCGTCCCCGCGCCCGCCAGGGCGTTCGCCGACGGCGAAGGAGGGACGCGCATAAAGGGCACGGCCGTAATGCCTGCCTGCTGCGCGGATAGCGGGAAGACCGACAAAACAAGGACGAGGCATAGCGTCAACGCAGATCCGTAGCTTGAGCTGAACATGCAGTTTCTCCCGAAGCAATAGGGTGTGGGGGAATGAGTGCCTGAGTGCAAACGGAAAACGCGTAATATAAGGGCTGAATCGGCTGCGATGCAGTGCAAAAAAACACGCCGAGTCCGCTCCGAAGCGTAAAGATATCACATGAAGGCTATTGGGGCTGTAAGCGCCGAATTTGTTCGTATGCTTCCTGTCCGAGTTTACCGGCATCGAGCGCGGTGACTTTCTGCAGCTTGGCAATCGCCTCCTCCTTTCGCCCCAGGCCGATCAACGCGTCCGCCCAGTTCTGATAGGCATGCGGGTTGTCCGGCGCCATCTTGACGGACTTGGCAATCTGTTTAAGTGCCGCCTCGAATTGACCTTGTTTAAGCAGCGCCCGCCCCAAATTGTTGTAGACATAGGGATTGCTCGGGGTGAGCTTCGCGGCCTGCTTGAAACTGACGACGGCTTCCTCGTAGCGGCCGAGTTCCGTCAGCGTATAGCCGCGGTTGTTGTAAGCGATGGCATAGACCGGGTTGATTGCAAGGGCCTGCTCGTATTTTTCCGCCGCCGCCTTGAATTCACTCTGATTGTGCAGCGCCAGACCCCAATTGAGATAGGCGGGCGCACAACGGGGATTGATCTCGATCGCCTTCCGGCATTGCTCGATGCAGCCCGGGTGATCCCCTAACTCCGTCAGGACATTTCCCCACTCGATGTGAGCCTGATAGAAATAAGGATTCAGAATCGTCGCCAGCCGAAACTTGTCGATCGCCTTAAGATGTTCGCCGACGCTGTGCAGGAGAATTCCGGCATTGTAGTGGGCCATAAAATTGTTGGGGTTAACGTGCATGGCCTGCTGGTACATTGCAAATGCTTCTTCGTTTTGGCCCTTGCCGGCCAGCGCCATCCCCCAATACACGTAGCTGTCGGAGTGTTGCGGAGCCAGGGTTGCCGCCCGCTGATGTTGTAGGATGGCCGCATCGTGTTTGCCGCGATTAAACAGCGCGCGTCCCCAGCCGTTGAGCGCTTCCACATTCACGGAGTCTAGTTCGAGCGCCCTGCGGAAGTGCCGGGCGGCGCTCACATTTTCTTCGTTTTCCAAGGTGGCGATACCCAGCGCACTATGTGCCTCCGATTGTTGGGGAAGCAGTTTGACGGCGCGTTTCAGCTGCGTAATGGCATCTGTGTATTTATGCATGCGTGTCAGGATGCGGCCCAGACGTACAACAGCCTCGCCGTCGCGTGGGTTGCGTTCCAGGTCCGCGCGCGCTGCCGCTGCCTGTGCTTCCAGGTCTTCCTCCTGCTTGCGCGGGCGGGCGGTGGGATGCAGCGGCATGCCGTCATCATTGGCGGCATCGGTATCGACAGCGGTCGGCGCCGACCCAGACGTGCCGACGATCGTATCGGCGCCGGCGGCGCCCGACGCAGCGGTATCGGAACGACCGCAGCCGCTGCCGAGCAGCAGCGCAAATCCCAGTACCCACAATGAATATTTTAAAAAGGATCGCCGGGTGAAGCGGCGCGACATTTGACGGTTGACTGCCTTCATACCTGATCATAGACCCCAGGGTACAACTTGCCCGAAAATGCAATATGCACTAAGTTGAGCGGGTTTCAAACGCACCGGCGGCCCGAAGAAGCGCGACTGATGCAGCGCAGGCGTCGGGATTCACTGACAATGTTCGCACTATGGGAATTATAATCGGGTGAAACGTCCGCTCCTCAAGGAATATGCTTTTCGCCACAACGCCGGAGTCCGTTCGGGTGATTTTTCGGCCTTACTGGAGATCTTACACAGCGATGCGGAAATGCATTTTATAGGGATTCCGGCAGGCCCCTTCCTGGGTAGAGCGGCTATCGCCCGCGCCTTTCGCGAAGGTGGACCGGGCGATGAATTGATCCTTGGCGACGTCACGGCATCGGCGGCGGAGCAGCAGGCATCCTATGGCTGGCGCGCGCGGCCGGAACATATCGAAGGACGCATCAGTATCCTTGTCCGCGATCAGGCCATCGCCTCGATTGTGATAAGGCGCGGCCCGGCTGCTTCGGCCGAAGCGGAGCGCCCTTAATGTTCCAGCACGATGCGCCGTTGAAAGAGTTCGCCATGGCTACTCCGGACCGCCAGAACGAAGAGCCCTGCATCCAGATGGCCGAGCCGGCCGCTGACCTCCCAGATTCCAGCCTCGCGGGGCCCGGACGGCGCCAGATCTTCCAGGAACTCGCCTCTGAGCGAATAGAGCTGCACTTCAAGGTCGCAGCGTCCGGTGGTGAGACAGCGGACGGTGATCCGGCCGTCGAAGCTGGGGTTGGGGAACACCGAAGCATCCATCAGTCCGGCGGAATCCAAGCGCGTTAATGCCAGGCTCCTCTCCCGTTCCGTCTGTATTGCCATGAGAAGCTCATGCAGAAGCGCGGTCGGCAGCAGGTCAATGAAAGCGGCGTCGCGGTCGAACCACAAAATCAGGTCGCGATCGAACACGTGCACCGGCGGCTCCGGCGCTGCGCGATCGCCTGCTGCCAAAGCGCCGCGATAGATCAGCGGCACCAGGCTGCTTACCGGTGGCGCCTGAGCGCTGTCTATTGAAGACTCGGATGCCAGATAGCGCTCGACTTCCTGTGGGCTGGCCTG
Source organism: Candidatus Kapaibacterium sp. (assembly GCA_028284775.1). Lineage (GTDB taxonomy): Bacteria > Bacteroidota > Ignavibacteria > Kapaibacteriales > UBA7675 > JANQRB01. The sequence continues at coordinate 18,955 of JANQRB010000046.1, forward strand.
TCGCGGAATACTCGAACTCAAGGAGGCATAGTCGGTCGCTTCCCACACCAGCGACCGCTCCGGATCAATGCGATTCGGTATAAATATAAACAGCGAATCGCCGGCACCTGGCGGAGAAGCAGCGCTGGACGCGTTGCTGTAGCGCGGCTGCCGGCTATAGCGACGTCGGCCGTTGCCGTCGGTAATCAGACGAATGTAGCGGAAGACAGTCGGACCGATTTCCGGCGTCCGGCCCTCTAGCTCATGCTTGCTGCCGCGGCGGTCGAAACTATGGCGTAGCAGACCGCCGCCGTCCATCCGTTCAAAAATCTGCAAAGCGTCCGCGACGGCGCGCATTCCCAGTGAAGGCAGCGCCTCGGGTCTCAGCTCAATCAGTGGGATGCCCCGCGCTTCCAACGCTGCAACATCAGCCTGTTGCAGCGCAGTCCGGATCAACTTTCGGCGGAGGGCATGGCTGTCTTGCAGTTCGAATTCCATCAACTGCATTTCGGCGACGGCCAGCTCGCCTCGAGCATAGCGCAGCGTGAGACTTGCTGAATGCGATAGAGATTGTCCGTCCCGTCTGCCGCTGTTGTGCGAAGCCCGAGGAAGGTCGGCAGGCATGGCGCTGCTGATCCGCGTTTGTGCTCCTGATGGCGGTACATCGCCATGCGCTGCCTCGCTCTCTTCGGTTATTGTTCCTAAAACTTTGTCGCGCCTGTCCTCTGCCTCCGGCCGTTCCCGACCATCGGCCGTGTCGGCGGCGGGCAGGAGTTCCTGCCTAACATTGCATGGAGCTACAGTGCCGTAGGGCGCAAATCCCTGCATCCAATCATTTCCGAGGGGGCTTGCCAGCCAGACGATTATCGCCAGGATGACGAGGCCTCCGAGGCCTCCAAAAATTCTGATCCAGCGCCCGTCCGGTGTTACAAGTGCGGCCGGAGCTTGGCTGAGCAGCTCGTGCAGCTGCGCCGGTTCCAGCAGGCGTTCGTGACGTTGCAGCCATCGCCGCGACTCCGTCAAATGGCGGTTGAGGTTTTTACGTGAAGCGGTCATTGAACTCACCGTGAGCGATATGCACAAAATCGGGCTGCGGTCGTAGGCGCTGTAGATTGCGGCTGTTTGTTTGCTCCGTTTCGTCGATGCCCATACGGGAAGCCAGTCGGCGCCGCGCGCGCATCAATCGCACTTTGAGGGCCGAGATACTGCCGCCCTGTACCTGCTGTATTTCCTTGAGCGAAAAACCGAGCAGTTCGAACATCGTCAGCGCTTCCCGCTGCTTGTGCGGCAATTGTTTGATTGCGCTGTGCAGGCGACTCACATCGGTGAGCGTATCGGGGCCGGGAGCGCTGTCGGCCAGAGCCAGGGCAAGTTCTTCGTTGTAGGCAGCGGCATTCCTGTTCTTCTGCAAATGTTTGCGATACACGCGGCTCGCGATCGTGAAGAGAAAGCTCAAAAATGCCTGCTCGCTGCGGAGCTCGTCGAAACGCTGCCAGGCGATCAGAATCGTCTCGCTAACCACGTCCTTCGCCACCTCGTCATTATGCGTCAGTACCAGGGCAAAACGCTCCAGGCGATTGCTCAGGGGATCGAGCAAACGCAGAAAGTGGTCCTGCCTGGCTTTGAGGTCCATCATGTGCCCTGGGAAAATTCTAGTCTCTGAGTGCGGAAACTGCGCAGTATGTGGGATAAATGGGACTAAAGGTTACATAATAAGATCGAGTGAGGCAAAAGTTTTTGTCCGGGTCCTTCTTGAAGCTGTCCTGATGTTGTCTTCCTGGTGTAGATTGACGGCGGCGAGGTATTCGGGTCAGCCCGGTCTGCGGCCGTCCGATAGCGGACCGGCTTGACTACAACTAATAATCGAGGTCAGGCAATGAGCGATCATGTTTACAAGCACATCGAATTAACCGGTTCGTCCAAAGAAGGTCTGGAATCGGCAATCGAAAATGCTATTGCCAAGGCGGCACAAACCGTTCACAATATGAATTGGTTTCAAGTCACCGACACGCGCGGTTACATTCAGAACGGCAAGGTGGCCTATTGGCAGGTGACCATAAAGGTCGGCTTTCGGATTGATTGAGCGATTTCGTAAGTCGGGATGTTCCGGAGCGCCGTAGCGGGCCGGGGGTGATGATCCTGGCAGAGCAGCCTTGATTGCTGAAGGCTAGATCCCTTATCATGGCCGCCAGAGCAATCGTCCGTGTTGAATGTCGCTGTTGATTCGCAGTCGATAAAAGTAAACGCTCACGGCAGTATTCCGGCGGGCCAATTGTTCGGGCCAGTTCAGCCAATGGCGGCCCGCAGCCAGACGGCGCCGCAGTATCGTCGCGATGTGATTGCCCGCCAGGTCGAAGAGCCGCAGGTCGCAGTCGGCATTGGCTGGCAGCGTCAGGCTGAGCAGGGAATTGACGTTCGCAGGCTGCGGAGCGATATCCAGAAGCGCCGGGAAGGACGCTGCCGTGAAATTCTCGTTGACCTCCGTTGCCGTATTGTGAATCGTGGCCGTCGCCCAGGAGGCGGGGCTGTCCAGCGTCGCATCCGCAGGCCAGAATTGCCAGGAAGTGGCCGTATTCGTCACGTCGAAAGCAATGCCGATCCGGCTTTGCACTGACAGGTCGATGCCGACGGTAGCAAAGGGTATCCTGATTTCCATAGCGGAAATCTGCGAATTCATATCCGCATTGGGAACACCCTCCCAGTCTCCTTGTTCCACCCGGCAGTTGTCGTAATTCGAATGCTCGCCCTGTGAATGACAGTCGGTCCCCGAGACGTGAAACCACCAGTCGTCGTTCTGCCAGCCTTCGCTTTTGGCATTGTCGATGTCCAGCAGGACCTCCGGGAAATGAAAAGTCGATTGCAGGCCGCCCAGAAAGGCCAGGCACAATGCTTCGCCGTCATGCTGCGCCAGCACGCGGATCACCGTAGTGCCGACGCGAATCTCGCGTTCCGCGGCGGAATCCCATTCACCGTCGGCAATGATACCGTCGGGAACGATGACCGAGGCGCGATGAATATCGATCGATTCCTGAGCAGGCAGGGTTACGACGCAAACAAGTAAGACAAACAGGAAGCTGAAACACGCGCAAGTTTTCACGACGCTGAATCCTCGATACTGGGTGAAGACGCCGGGGACACTATCACGGCTGAAACCGGTGTCATTCCGGCCTCATCCGCCGGGCAAGCGTAAACGGCGGGCCGGGATACGAATATCCGATGCCGCGCGATACCTGACAATACCCGGCTTCTTAATTAATCCTAAGCAACTGTTAACAATATCTTAATTCACGGTCTGTGCCGAGCGGCTCGCTATTCTGATCGCGTCGGTCCCCGGCAATGCAGATCAGCTGCCGGCCGGCTGCGTCGGAACGTGATGGTCTTCCAGGACGGCGCGCTCCTGCGGTGCCAGCGATCGTTGATGAAGTGGACGCGGACTCGATGCTTCATGCAGCGGCGCAGGTCGCCGGACGGGCTGGCGCGTTTTCTCCGGCGGTTGCGATTCGGCTTTCGCTGAATCGGGCTGGCGCCTGACGACCATGTCGGCAAAACGCCGCCGCTGAATTTTTGCTTCCAGCCAGGCTGTAAAATCAAAGGACGACATCAGGCGGGACTTAAGCGGATGGCCTTCTAACTCCTCCAGGCGCGCGTGCGCGCGGCGAAACAGCCCCGGCCGCTCGTGAGGGCTGGACACGCTCAGGGCCTTAAACAAATCCAACATCGCGATTTCCAGCGCATAGAGGCGCTTGCCTGCCGCAAGCAGATTGCGGGTCGTACGGACCGAATACTCCAGCGTATCCAGGTTGCCAAGTTCATAGTGGACGATCAAGGTGAGAAGATGCGCCGTGTAATAGATGTCCGAACGAAACTCCGCTGATTTATTGTCGCAGATCCGTCGCAGCCAGCTAAAGGCTTCATCGAAGCGTTCATTACCGAAGAGCGCGTAGAAGTTAATGAAGTCGTGCAGCACGGCATTGGTCAGGCTGATCTTGCCCTTGCCCGTCTGCCTGGCGTCGCGAAGCGGCGGCAGCAGCGCGCAGGCCTCATCGAAACGGCCTTCGGATGCGCGTGCGCGAATCCAGCAGATCTGCAGGAGCAGCTCCATTTCCGGATCCCAGCCTTCGAGCTTTGTTCGGTCTACCTCGCCGATCTCTGTGGTAAAGGTATTCATCTCAAGTTGAAAGGCGGTGACATCGCCCTGGTCCAGGTAGAACTGACAAAGCATGATCATGGCCATGTAGTCAAACTTTACCGGCAGCGGGACTCGCTGTACCACGGCGCGGAAATTTCGACAGTCTTCGATGGCCAGTTCGATCTTTCCGGCGGCCATATGGTAAATGCGGCGAATCTGGTGGTAGAAAAGTTCGGCGTTACAATAAGATTTGTGTTCGCCACTGCTCATGGCCGGGTCGTCGAACAGGGCGCGGAATGCGGCGAGCTCTTCTTCTGTACGCGGCTCGCCCTTAACACGGAGCAAGGCCTGCATCCGGTCGTAAATGGTCTGATAGTCCACGAAGGTTTTCAGGGCCTGCGTTTGAGTCCGGATTTCGTCGGTCACGGTCTCGACACGCTGCAAATATTTATCGGGATCTTTTTCGGTAAACTCCAACAGCGAACTCTGCTGCAGCAGGATCATGAGATCCACAAGGGTCAGGTTATGTCGTTTGGTAATCTGACGGGCGCGCGTCAGTAAGGCGTCGCTCTGACGATGGAGGCCCTTCTGCTTCAGGATACGCGCCGACAGATTCAGCAGATAGGCCCGCGGCCAGGGTTTGCTGCCGTGAAACTGGTTGAGCGACTTTGTAATGGCATTGAAGAGGTAATATTTCGCCTGACGAAAATTTTTCGGCGGCTCCTTGCGCTGCAGACGTTCCAGCAGGGCTTCTTTGTCGTAGCGTTCCATTCCATCCAGCGTATTGAAGAGCGCCAGATACTTATGTGCATCCTCATTGTCACCGCGTGCATGCTGCAACTTAAAATACCGTTTCTCCGATTTGCTCAGCGCTTTGACGATGTCGAACAGGTCACTCGTGTCGGTCATAGAAGAATAACAATACTTGTAAAAATGCTTGTCGGATTCCTGCGCAGCCTCAATTCCCCACCTAGCTAAATACCAGGGCTGCTTCTGCCGGTTCTCGTTACTGGCCCTAAAGATGCTTGAAGGCTGAAAAAATCACAGGGAAAGGCGCGTTGTCGACGCAGCGGTCGACCGCCGCGCTGCCTGCTAGGATAGTGACAATCACATCAATCTTCATTCGAAGGGGCTGCCTGCAGCTGTAGCTTGTAGCGGCGATAACATAAATGCAGCGCGCCATTAACTCTACCGCGCCGGTGCAACAGCAGCGAAGTTGCGCGGCTTCGGTTGGACGCATTTGTGAGCTTCGCCGCCCAGACGAGGCCAGACGGGGCCAGGAATTTTTGGGTGACATTTGGAGGTACTATCAATGTGCAAGTTGCTGAAACTGATTCAATGTTCGATTCTCTTTTGTATGCTCACCGCTGAAGCGGCGGCGGATTGGATTAATCATCTACGGCCCGGCAACGGTTTCGTGAATGCCGTGGCGGCCGCTGCCGATGGAAACGGCTACGCCACCGGCTACTTTTCGGGTGCGTTTAACGTCGGCGGCCGCAATCTCGATGGTCAGGGCGGCGGCGATGTGTTTTTGCTTTCTTATGACCGTGACGGTCAGGTGCGTTGGGCCGTCCAGAGTATCGGCGTCGGTTGGAACGGCGGCCGGGCGGTAACGGTCGATGACGACGGCAACGTGTATCTGGCGGGCCGCTTTCAGGGTACGGCGCGATTTGAAGGGCAGCAGATAACGGCGGTAGGCGAGAATGATGTCTTCGTTGCCAAGTACGCCTCCGACGGCAGCCTGCTATGGGTACGAGCGGCCGGCAGCGCCGGTGAAGATTGGGGGCAGGGTATTGCGGTCGCTGCTGATGGCGATGTTCTGGTTGCCGGATATTTTTCTCAGACGATTTCTTTTGGGACGCAGGCGCTTAAAAGCAGCGGTGAACAGGACGTATTTACGGTCTGTTACTCCGGTGGCGGTGACGTGAAATGGGCACGCGGCGGCGGCGGTAGCGGCAATGATCAAGGCTTTGACGTCGCCGTCGATCCGGCCGGCAATGCGACGGTGGCCGGCTTCTTCAACTCTTCAGCCAGCTTTGGCGGTACGCAGCTCAACGGCGGCGGCGGCAGCGACGCCTTTGCCGTGCAATATGACTCCGACGGCAGCCTCAACTGGGCTGTGCAAATTATCGGCAGCGGCAATAACCTGGCCGAAAGCGTCGACACCGACGCCGAGGGCCGTGTGTACCTCGCCGGTTCCTTCCAAGCCAACGCCGACATTGGTGAACAGACACTGCAGAGCCGGGGCGAGTCCGATGTTTTTGTGCTGCAGTTCAACAGCGCCGGTGAGTTGCAAGAGGCCTCAACGCTCGGCGGCAGCGGGAATGACGGGGTTGCCGGCTTCGGGCAGTCAGTCAGCATCGCGGCCGGAGCGGACGGATGGTATTGGCTGACGGCATCCTTTGAAGCGACGGTCGATTTCGGCGGTACGACGCGACAGAGTCAGGGCGATGTGGATATTTTTGCCGCCCAATTCGATAGCGAGGGAGCACTGGCGGCAGTGGAAACATGCGGCGGTTCCGGCTTCGACAACTTCGTTGCGATCGCAAGCGACAAAGAAGGGAACGCCTTCCTGACAGGCAATTTTCAGTCGCCGCAATTCTTTTGCGCGGAGCAGTCGCTGACATTCGGCGGCTCGGCCTTTCTCAACAACTTTATCGCCCATTTCGACTCGCGCCTTCCCGACGAGGAAGTCCCGCGAATCGAAACCGACGCGCAGATCGTCGAGTTTGGCGAGCTTCGTCTGGGGGACAAATCGGAAGCCGGCTTCGAAGTCTATGCGGCCAATGCCGCCGGCCTGCGCATCGATGCTGTTGAGTTTCGCAGCGCGGATGCCGCGGAGCGCGGTTTCAGTATACTGAGCCCTTTGCCTTCGGCTTTGCCTCTCGAATTGGGGGAAGCTGAGCGCGCTGAAATTCGCCTGGCATTTGAACCGACCTCGATCGGAGCGGCAAATGCGGTCATCGGCATCATGACAAATGACCCCCTCCGGCAATGGCTGGAAATCGACGTCAGCGGAAGCGGAACTGAGGCGGAGCAGCCCGTGGCGGTGATCAGCGTTGCGGCAATTGAGTTCGGCGAAGTGGAACTTGGCAGTTCCAGCGAAGAAACATTCACGATCAGTCCCGGCAATGCCGCCGGATTACGAATCGATGCCCTGGAATTCAGCAATCAGGATGCCGGTGATCAAGGCTTTAGCATTCTCCAGCCGCAGGCTTCCGAACTGCCGGTCGCATTGACTGAGAGTGAGAGCCTGGAAGTGAAGATCGCTTTTGCGCCCGCTGCCGTCGGCGTGGTTCAGACGGGGCTCAACATTCAAAGCAACGAAAATTCCCAGCCCCTGAAGAGCCTTCCCCTTAGCGGCGAAGGAACGACCATCATCTCAGGGCTAACGAGTCAGGCTGAACCGGCTGGCTTTGAGCTGACCTTGGCGCCTAACCCGTCTCCGTCGCAGTTGACCTTGCATCTGACCCTGCCGACACCGTTGCTTTTGACGGTGCTTGCCCACGACCTCGGCGGGAGGGAATTCGTCCTGCATCAGCCCCGACGAATGCCCGCGGGCGAGCAGCAACTGGTTCTGAGTACGACGGCGCTGCCGGCAGGCTCGTATCTGCTGCAGCTCAAAGCCGGCGCAACAACCCTCGTGCGCCATCTCATAGTAGGGGAAAGGTGATTCGTCTCGGGAGCAAAAGATCGTCTGGCATGGCTCCAACACTAGGTCAAGGTCCTTTGCTCCCGCTTTCCCCGAAAATTGCAACTGCAACAACTGATGTTGCCCAATGCGGCCTTCCCGATACGACGCGCTTCCCGGGGAGGCCGTATTTTTTTCTGCATTTGAAGGAGTATATCAAGGCAGTAACAGGCAGCTCTCGCGGCATTGTGGCTCCGCTGTCGTGACAACGTCGGCAGGCGGAAGAATGTAATTACTGTCCGAGTTGCTCGCGAGACCGCTCCGTCGCTGCCACGCTAAAAGGCCGTCGCGTCAGCTGTGCACCAATGTCGCGATATTCCATTGCCCGTCCTTCCACCCAGTCGTCGACAAACGCGAGGGGCGCGGCACGACGACTTGGAAGAATTGCGCCGGATCGGCTGAGTTTACAAGTTACGAGACGCGGCGAATGAAGTCGAATGCACCGTGCGCGTAAATACGTAAGTGTTGTGCACACCTTAGTGTCCGATATGTGGAGAGCTGCATGAGCTACGGCCCATCGAAACAGCTGAGTTCGACTGAAGAGCTTTGTTAAATCTAATGATTTCTTCGAAGTACTGTTAAACCGTTTCGCATTCAGTTGGAACTGTTGTAGCCGAGACCCATCTTACTGGTTGCCTGATTCTGTGTGCAGGGCTGCTTGTTCTTCTTTGAAACGCAGGGCCGCCATTGCGGCAAAGGACCGTCGCGCCAGTTTGGCATCCAGCCAGGCAATAAAGTCGAAGCGCTTAAGGACGTCGCCTTCCAGGGGTATGGATTCAAGCTCAAGCAGGGTTGTTCGCGTTTCGCGCATCAATGCTTCGAGACCAGCCAGATCGACCAGCTTCGTCAGCTGCCGAATGAAGTCGAGCACAATACGCTCGAGAGCATAAATGCGCTGCTTCGAGTTCAGCATTCGATACGTAGAGCGCAGCAGGTATTCCAGCGTGTCGATATTGCCGAGTTCGTAGTGCACGATCAGACTCATGATCGGCGCATGAAAAAATATGTCCGAACGGATTTCATGCTGCTTGTCGAGTGTTATCTTTTCCAGCCAGCGAAAGGCTTTGTCGAAGTTGCCGCAGCCGAACTCCGCATAAAAGAAATAGTAATAGCAAAAGAGAAGATTGTTAACGGTCAACTCTGCCTGGTGGACCCCGAAAGGCGCTGCGATTTCCGCCACTCGCGGCTGACATTCCTCGAATCGTCCTTCCCGCGTCAGTGCCTGAATATGAAACACCTGCAATAAGATCCGGAGCTGGCTGGTCATGCCGATGTCGCCGGGAGTATCGCCAGCATCCATCAGAGCCTGGATTTCAGCCGCCTGTTGTCTGAACTCTGCGACGAGACCAATATCGATATAGTGCTGACAAAGGTTGCAGGCGATCGGACCGTATAAATAGCCAAAGCGCGTATCGCTGCGGGTAATCTTTCGCAACACCAAAGCTTCCTGAATAGCCTTGTCCGCATCTCCTTGGGCCGCGAAAAAATGGCGTCGGATTTCATGGAAGTAAAAGCTGGCCTGCACGGACTTGCGGTGCATGCCGCTTTGCATAATGGGGTCGGTGAATACACCTTCCAGCGCGGCCAGCTCTTCCAGGCTGCGCGGTGGACCCTGAACACCGTGTATTGCGTGCAGACGCGCGTAAAGACCGCGATACAATGAATATATGTAGGTCCTTTCCGCTCGCAGGTTAATCTGTTCGCTGAAGCGATCGACGTCCTGCAAGTACTGTTCGCTGTTCTTGCGCGTGTAGTCAAGCAAGTCGCGTTGCTCGACGAAGATCAACATTTCGAAGATCGGCGCCTGGCTGCGGCCCGCGATATTACGGGCGCGTTCCAACACGGAATAGCTCATACGGTGCAGGCCCTTGGCCGCGAGAATCCGGGCCGATTGGAGGAGCGATGACATCCGCGCACGCGTATCGTTTCGTTCATGATACTGATTGAGGGCGCGCAGAATGGCGTTGCCCAGGTAGAATTTTGCCTGCCGGTAGTGTTTGCGTAATGCGCTGTCCGGGAGCGTCGCTATGAAACTCTTTTCGTCATAGCTGTCCAGCTCGTCTAACATATCAAAGAGTTGTAGATATTTGGCGGCATTGCGACCGGCCTGGCGTCGATAATTCAGTTTGAAGTATCGCTTCTCTGACTTGCTAAGTGATTTTATAAGTTCGAAAATGTCACCGGGATCATTCATAGATTTATTACGGGCGGTGAATTTTTATTTGACTCATTGCCGCGCTCAAGCCCCCTAAGGCAGAGCTAAAATACAAACTAAAGCGCTATCATCCGCCGCCTGAAAGTTAAGCCCCGCTCACCATTGTCTGACGCAGGCGCCTGGAAGGGAGCAGCTCGCGCGATACCCGGACAGCGGTCGCCGGACTACAGTCGCCCCCCGGGACTTCAGACTGCCTGATGCCTGCTGCGTGATCGCCTGGAACTATTACCGCAGCGTGAATTCAGTTTATTCCACCGGCTAAGCCAGGCTAAGTTGCCAACCTTTCACGGACGGTATAAGGTCTCGCCTGCTGTTGGCGTATGACCCTGGACAAACTATGGTCCGATTTCTGTTAAGCGGATTCCCTGCTGCACGAATCAACACATGGCGCAACACACCATTGATCAGATCTAATGGAGAAATGCAATTTTGTTAACAGGAGACAGAGATGTTGGGTAAAACAATCGTATCGATAAGTATGTTGTTTGTTGCGTGGACCTGCCCTTTGCCGGCGCAGCAGGATTGGATCAATCAGCTTTCGGCTTCCTTCGGTCAGGTCGGCAATGCCGCGGCGGCCGATGCTGCGGGCAACGCCTACGTCACCGGCTATTTCACCGGCCAGATGACTATCGCCGATCAGAGTCTTGACGGCCTGGGATTCGGCGATGCGTATCTTCTCTCATACACGGCGGACGGCGATCTGCGCTGGGCGGTGCAGAGCGAGGGACAGGGTTGGAACGGCGGCCGCGATATTGCCATCGACGCTGCCGGGAATGTCTATCTCACGGGGCGTATCGAAGGCGAAGCGCAGTTCGGCGATCTGAGCGTCACCGGCGTGGGCGACAACGATGTTTTCCTGCTGAAGTACGATGCCGCTGGCCGGGAAGTCTGGCTGGCATCCGGCGGCGGACCCGGCGCGGACTGGGCTAACGGCATTGCTCTCGCGCCCGACGGCGATGTGCTCATTACGGGCTTTTTTAGCGACGACGCAAGTTTCGGCGGCCAGACAATCAGCAGTAAGGGCGACCACGATTGTTTTGTGGCTCGCTACGATCGCGAGGGGGAGCTGGTCTGGCTGCGCTCCGGCGGCGGCAGCGGCGTCGATGAAGCCTTCGACCTGGCTGTCGATGCCGACGGCAATGCCACGCTGGCCGGCGTGCTTTCCGGCCAGGCGCAGTTCGGCGAATTCAGTTTCGACGGCGGCGATACCGGCAATGGCTTTGTCCTTCAGTACGATGCCGGCGGCAGTGTCACCTGGGGCGAGCTCGTCCGGACGCCGGCAGGCAGCCAGGCGGAGAGCATCGAGACCGACGCCGAGGGCAATGTCTATGTGGCGGGTTCCTTCAGCGGCATTGCCGCGGCGGGCGACCTGGAAATGACGAGCAATGGTGAAAGCGATGCTTTCCTGG
>JANQRB010000009.1 GCA_028284775.1 Candidatus Kapaibacterium sp.
GACCGGGGTTTGTACCAGTCCCGGCGTAAAGTCGTAGGTGCCGGCGACGGTCCGACCAAGCTGTAGCAGGTCGTGCGTACCCCAGGTCCAGACGCGGCCGTTGTTGTCGAGCGCAACACAGTGGGCTGCGCCGGAGGCGATGGCCGTGATGCTCGGCAGTCCGGGCATCGTTGTCACCGCCTGGATCGTCGGCGGAACCGGACTGTAGTTGCTTCCCCAGTACACGACGCTGCCGTCCTGCAGCAGCGCGATGCTGTGGTCGTCGCCGCCGTCAACGGCTACGGCGCCCGCAATGCCGGCAACGCGCTGTGCCGTCTGACCCGGTCCCGAGGCTGTCGGGATGCCGTCGCCCGAAACCTGGGCGCTGGCGTTTTCACCCCAGGTCCAGACGCTGCCGTCGTCTTTGGCGGCCAGACTGTGCCCCGAACCGGCGCCGATCGCAACGACGTTACGCAACACGGAACTCGCTGATTCGCGTACCGGCCAGGCCAGCGTTCGCTGCAGAGTTCCGCCGTCGTTATCGCCGAGCTGGCCTGAATAATCACTGCCGAAGGCGTACACGGAGCCGGCGGAAGTCAAAGCCAGACTGTGCCCGTCGTGGGTCGGATGAACATCATGAATGCCGCCGGCGGCAACGCAGACAACACCACTCAAGGGCTGACTGGTCCAATCGAGCACCGTTTGCGGTGTTGAAGCATCCGTTGTCGTACCGTTGCCGAGCTGACCATAGAAGTTAGCGCCCCAGGAATGAACCATCTGGTCGCTTGTTACCGCCAGGCTGAAGGCCTGTCCGCCGGCCAGCGCGAGAATTGAGTTAAACTCGAGGGTCGGCGCTTCCATCGGCTGGTACATACTTGTTGTGCCATTGCCGAGCTGTCCGTTGATGTTAACGCCCCAGGACTGTACCAGACCGTTCATCAGATACAGTGCATGGCCGCCGCCTGCCGCAATAACTTTGTCAAGTTCGGAACCGCCGTCGATCGTTCGGGACCATTGGACGGCGCCCTGGTCGTCTGTCTTTACGATATACAGGGTGCTCCCGCCCTGTAAAGCCGCGGACTCGGCGACCGTCAAAAAGCCTCCGTCACTGGTTTGAATGCTGGACGCACCCCGATCGACCACGCTTTGCGAATTGTCCAGACGCCCGATTGTCTCTACGAAAGTGTACTGTGCTGATGATTCACCATAACTGAAGCAGGCGATTAAGAGCGCCGCTGCAAATTTTCCGAATAAAGTCTGCCAAAACACAGATCTGCGTTTCATTGTGAATGCCTCGAAATTTGATTGAATGAAAACAAAATTAAACCATCCTCAAGGATGGCGCAGCCTCAAGCTGCCTGTAATGGCTTGTGGAATCCGCTTGTGACCAGGAAAAAGAATGGCAAGGAAAGTGAAGGGCAGTCTGGTCGCAATTCCTACCCAGAGAAATGCACTCCGAGAAGAATTTCCATAAACAATTTGAAGGTCAATAGAATTGTATTCCACTGATCATTTGCGGAAAGGGAATTTTGGTTTGTTATCACTCGATATTCACATGAGCTGTTCTGCCGCGCAATAGCGAGGAGTGTGATCTTAGGCCTACAGCAATGGGCGTGCCGACTGCAGGACTTAATTTTTAACAAGTGAAACATATCTGGCGGTAGTGCTTTTTCAAATTAGTTTCTTGTATCTATTTCCCTCCCCTTAAGCTAAGGGGGTGAGGCGCGGACTGAGCGCCGAACGAGGAGGGGTTATGATTCCTAGACTATTCGAACTCCCCTGGCCTCTCTTTCGCAAGAGAGGGGGATTTGAAAATAAACTAATTTGACAAAGCACTATTCACCTGGATCTTCCCGATCGTAGCACATCGAGTTCAGTGGTGAAATGACGAAGTCGTCAGTGTTGTTGTCGATTTGCCGAGAGCTTGACATTAACCTTGTTCACAATTAACACTCTTAGCCGATCGCCGGAACAAACAGCAAAACTAACGGCCGTATTCCGGGACGAAGTCCTGGTCTACGGCCATTAGATACTGGTCAGAATTGCTGTATTAACGTTCAGCGTCGGATCGTCAGAGCGATACTCAGGTTGGCATCATTGACGGACAGTCGGAGGTAGTAGACACCGGCCGGGTAGTGAAGCGTATTCACTTCAAGCCCGTGAAGTCCCTTGTCACGCTGTCCGCTTGCCAGTACAGCGACCGACTGACCGAGCGAATTGTACAGTTCCAATTGTATGGCGGCCGATTCGGGCAGACTGTAATGGATGGTTGTCTTACCTGCGGTCGGGTTAGGAGCAGCGCTCAGTTTCAGGCCGAGGTCGACGAGCGAAACATCAGCGCCTGCGTTTTCCGGCGTTGCGCCCTTGTTTGTCGATCCGCCGCCTGAACCGCAAGTGGTCCGTTCCGAGAGATCGCACATGACATTGCCATCACGATCCAGAAACTCGATGCGAAGATCGACAACGCCCGGCGTTGAAGCCTGCGATCCGTGGCAGAGGGTGCCGATCGGAATACCGCCGGTAAAATCGACAGACCTTCCCGGATCGTGCGGAAAGAAATTGTCGATGTTTGCCGGTTCAATCGGGTTGTCGTTAATCAGATTGAATCCATATACTCGGCAGTTGTCGCCCGGCAATGGCGTTGCCATGATCGTCCAGCAGCACTCGGGGCCAATGGGAGTATCGAAGGGCTCCATTTCGATCCGGTAGCCATTGCAGCAATTGGCGCAGGCGGCGGATATCTCCTCCTCGCAGAATACTTCGTCATTCCAACCGATGTAACGCACGGTGAACGGTTTGTTAACCGTGTTTGTCACGCAAAAACGGCCGGAGACAGACGTTGCGGGTTCCAAGGGATCATGTAAGGTCATGGTCAGATCATCAGCAAAGCCGGATTGCGACGTGAAAGTTTCCCACTCCGGACCGAGGACCGGGCTGCCGAAAGCGGATCCCGGCGACAGTAGTTCAATGCCCTTGATGCCGCAGTCGAGTTTGACCACCTGAGGAATTAGGGACAGCTGGAAATCGTAACAGCAGGGATCCTGCGGATCTTCGACCAAAATTAATTCGACGGCATCGCAGTCGGAACATGAGCCGTCGCATTCAAGCGTTAAGTCGCCGGCGCAAAGTGTCGGCGTTCCACCTGCCGACATGAAAGTATACTGCAGCGTGTAGCGTCCCTGCGGCACATCATTCAGACAGAACCATCCCAGATCGATATCTTCCCCGGCCGGAACAAGCCCGAGGGGGTCCGGTTTGAAAGTGCCGCTGGCGACATCATAGCTCCAGCCGGGCTGCACCGTTACGTCAAGTTCGCTGAGATCAAGACCGTCGACGCTGATTGCAATACCTTCGATATTACAATTGTTGAAAACATCATTGGACAGGTCGTAGGTCAATTCCCAACAGCAGTCACCGTTATCGACCCATTCGGCCTTAACAACTGCGGGAAGCGCGCCAACATGCGAGACGGAGCATTCGCAAAAAGGGTCCGCGACACGCTCAACGCTCACATCGTCGATGTAGTAATAGCCGTCTTTTTTGTTGCCGGGCCAATTTGGACAAGGTCTTGGTGTGGGAGTCGCCGAAGGAATGTCGGTAGGCATATTGTCGAAATTACCGAGCAAGAGCCATTCCTCGCCGCCTTTGGCGACAAATTGATCATTGGAAATCAGGGTCCAGGTGTCTTTCGGGATGTCCGCATTACCGGTATGTACATGAGGTTCAGTCAGATTCAACCAGGAAGACTGAGAGATGTTATAGTTCCAGCTTGAAAATGCAGAATTTCGATTGTTCCACTCATCATCGGTCATAAGTACCGCCCCCAGACGTGCAACGCCATAGGTTGAAATTTCCGCCAGACTCACCCAAAAGGACAACTCATATCTTGCGCCTGCCTGCAGTCCGGTCCGAAATCCGCTGCCTTCGGGCAGTAGACGTACTGCTATGTATTCGCGATAACGGAATTGAGTGCCCCCGCCGATATCCCAGTTGCCTAAACCGGCATAGGCCATTCCTCCCCCTTGAGGTTCCTGGCTGCCCATCGCATTGTCGGGTATCGGACCGGCAAAAATTTGATCGCAGGGCTGCGTCTGGAAATAAAAGTAGTCTGAGGTGTGATCTGATGATGTACGAATCCAATTCCGGCACCTGCTCTCCAATTGATTTTCATCATTCGGCAACAGGCCGGCCTGCAGGATTTCAAAAGAGGGATTGGGAACCAGGTTCTGTGCGTAGGCCGCTGATATCGCGATGATACACTGTAATACGATAATCGATAATGCGCTGCCTGCGCGAGCAGATCTATGCCATTTGTTTAAGCGCATGGCTCCGCTTGTATGTAGTTCTGAATAGATCGAACACATAGTGATCCTTGAGATAATGTTTACTGAGTTATTTGGCAAAGCTTGAATTCAGTACCGTTAAGAGAGCATTGAATAGTAGATTGTCAATTTAACGAAGCGCTGATGCCGCGATTCAGCAGAGCTTGATTGTTGCAATATTGACCTCGGCAGAAATCTGATTTACCGTGTTTCAGGGTCAAAACTGCCGCTACCAAGGGTCTTGCGACAAGACTACCGTCAAACCGAAAATCAATTAAGCCGAATCGGGCTTTCACTCGAATTCAGAGGCGAGCGATCAGCGCGTAGCCTTGGGAGCCTGTTTTAATCCTTAGGCTCGTTTCGCCGCTTTAATGCTGAATTCCCGCTGCGAAGCCGAAACGCAAGGCACAGTTTTGCTGGCACTCTTTTGAGCCGCAATCTTGCTGCTTTTGTATCACACAAGCTGAGTCGGCGGTATATTGCCGTAGATGGAGGAAAAAGAGGCTGGAAGCGAAACCAGCGAAAGTCTGGCTCGCCGATAGCCGGATTTGCTTTGCATAGCTGAATCCTCATGAAAGGTAAGGGGAAAAGTGTTCGTCATCCGCCGGAAGCGGTGCATACACGTGGGTTAAAGTATAAATGGGGATGTGACACTTTCCTGCGACCCTTCGATTTCACGCCGGGAACGGTGAGCATCGAGTAGTCACGACTATCTGATTGTTAAATGCGGCGACGTGAAAATTCCATAAGAAATTTGAATCGATGTTCAACAAAATAGTCTATACATTTTTCAGCTCTCCCGAGATCAGCCGGATTTCGGCAGCGAGGGCTGGCTCCAAAATAAAAAAAAGCAAGGGATGACTTTGCGCATCCCTTGCTTTACTCAATCGCTTATCCCGTTCAGCCCTAGGGCAGCAGGATCATTTTCCGCATTAAAGTTTCGCCGTCGGATTCCAGGCGGCAATAATAAACGCCGGCCGGAACCTGGTCGGCCCGCCACTGCAGTGAATGCTCTCCGGCAGACTGGAAGCCATCCAGCAGATTTGCGATGACGCGTCCCATCATGTCGGTTACTAACAGACGAACATTTGCACCTTCCCGCAGCGCAAAGCGCAGCTCCGTGTCCAGGCTGAAAGGATTGGGCACGTTGGCGTGCAGCGTCAGATTGCGGCTTAGCGCGGCTGCACCACTTGCATCAGGCAAGGCAGGCTTCGGCAACTGATCGATCTCACGCAGGTCGGTGATGACCTTGCCGAAGTAGTTCTGTAATTCCTGCTCGTACAGCTCGCCGAGCGTTGGGTCGGTTTGCTCGGCCATCAGGAAGCTGATGCGCCAGGCGGCATAGCGCGCGCTGCGCGCTGCCGGATAGTTCGTCAGCACATTGCCGTAGTTATTGATCGCCGAGAGGCTCTGGCCCAGGTACTCGTCTATCTGGCCCATCAGCATATAGGCCGTTATCTCGAGAATCTTCGCCACGCCGAATTCACCGCTGATCTGGGCATATTCCTGCTTCAGGGTCGTCAGGTCCGTGGCGCGCGTGTCGCCCAACCAGGCAGCCTGGAAAGCATCGTAGGCTTTATCGCGACGGCACTCGGCGGTCAGGCCGACGTTCATCATAAAGCTCCGGGCATTGTCGCGCGCAAGATCCAGGTAGGGATCGTCGGGACTCAGCGCGGCCCAGGCGCCGTCATTAACATAGTCGTCGCCCGGGCAGACGATCTGAATCGGCACCAGGCATTCGTCGGTATCGGCCGGTCCGCAGCCGCCGCCATACGATGCCGACTGGTTCAGAGGACTGCCGTTTGTACCGATGTTAAACGCCCGCATAAAACCGATCACCGGTTGCAAGGGATCGTGCCAGAAGTTGATCGAACCGTCGATAAACTCCGTTGTACGGTTGACGACGCTGTAAAGATGGTTGTTGCTCTGTTCGGCCATATCGTTCATGCCGCAGTAGAAGTTGGCCCAGCCGTCGAAATCCGTTAATGCTACATCGGCCCAGGAATCGAAGTATTTGCTCTGGTTAAGGTCGATGTAGGGATTGACGGACTGGGCGATCGGGAGCACCGTAAAAGAATTGCGTCCGAACAGTGTTCGTCGCGGGCCGGCAAAAGTAGAAACACGCCAGCCGGTCAGCTCCGCCCGCGCATCGTCCGCCACAATGCCCTGGTGGAATTCGCTGAACAGGTTGCCGCGAAATGCCTGGAAGGGGCCGCCGAGCAACTGTACCGCTTTTTCCACGGTCATGTACTGGTTGTCGTAATGTCCGCTTGTCTGCGAGCCTTCGAATACGGAAGCGAACTCGACCATCTCGAAGAGGTTGGCGCAAAGCTCCACCGTTGAATAATTGTCGATATTGCCGATGTCGCAATTGCGGAACTGCGATGTCGCAATACGCACGTCGCCGCATGCCAGCGTCGAAACGCCGAAGTGAAGATTTTCAAAGCTGCAAGTATTGATTTGAAGTTGGTTGATTCCTCGCGTAAACAGGCCCTTGTAAGGATAGACGTTGGGATCATCCGGCACGACAACGCGCGGCGCAACGTAGGAAAATTGACAGTCATTAATTTCAGTAGGAATGTTAATCGGGGAATCGAAGGGGACTTCAAGCCGGCCGTTACTCAGCTCGAGCAGCCTGTTTAAGGAGCCGTCGGTCTGATCGTGATCGGCAAAAAAGCTGCAGTTTCTAATGGGGTCCTTCACATGATTGTCGCGCACTACCATCTGCACATTCTTAAAGTCGGTGTATTGAATCTTGGCCCAGGATGACAATACCGGCGGCAGTTGCTCCAGGTCGCTCGCGGCGCCGAAAGCAATAATGCGGGCATAGGCAGGGCCGTCGTCGCAGACACTGAATCTACGCGCCGTTACTTCGATCCGATTGGCGGCCGTGCCGCGAAATTCGATTCGCCCGCGCGAGGAGTAGGCCGAAAAGTCATTGTTCGTCAGATAGAGCCAGCAACCGTCTTCGATTTCCATATCCGCATCTTTGGCGATGAAAAATTCGTGCAGCTCAACAACTGCGTTCCGATCGATCAACATGGTCGCCTGCGCCTGAACGCTGATCGGCACCTGGATGAGTGCGTCGGCATTTTGCGCTACCGTAAACTGTCCGCCTGTCTCCACTGTAATGGCGCCGCCTTCGTAATTGTAGATGCCCTGCAGGATGTTGCCGCCATAGATCGACGCCGTGCCCTGAAGCGTGGCTGTGGCGCCGGCTTGCACGATGAAATTGCCGTTGCCGACCGGCAGATTGGGATCGGACGTAAAGAAGCCGGTGACGACGGGACCGAGAATGACGCGGGCATCGTCTTCGATTATCATTGACGCGCCGCCCTCGAGAACGACGTCACAGTAGAAAGCCACGTTGCGGGCATCTTCTTTTATGATCAAGGTGCCGCCGGACTGGACGATCAGCTTGCGGCCCTCTGTGCCAAGGATCGCCGTTCCCGCGTTCATCTCCAGCGTGGCGCCGTCCTGAACGATCAGATCTTTGCTGCCGTTCAGGTAGATGCCGGCGCCCGGATGCAGGCGGAGCGTACCGGCGTCCACCAGAATTTCGCCATCGCCTTTAACACGAACATAACCGCTGATTTCCACCAGACGCCCGGAAACCCGAGGTTTTACGCTGGCCCGGCCGCCGGGGCCGGTATTGATTAACAAATCGCCGATCTGAATATTGCCTGAGAGTTTAGTGTTGTGCAAATAGCCTGTCATCAGAATCTTACTGGCATTGCCGGTCGTGATTTCGCCGCCGATCACATCGTCGGTCGTGACGATACCGTCAATTGCCAGCACCTTGTTAACACCCACCACTAGTTGGGTACTGGCACCATTGATTTTAGTAACGCCATTATTGTTCTTGTAGTCGGCTTCGCCATCGTATTTAACACCGCCTTCATCAAGAACGGCAATCCCCGACTCTTTCCATGAACCCATGTGCATGAGCTGGACACCGTCTTCATTTGTTACAAGCGGATCAAAGCTCAGACTTTGGGTGGAGTTATACTCATAAGCGCCTTTGTGGGGAATGGCATGCGCCAGACAACGGAATGCATTCACCTGGCCAAAGCCGACGCGCTGGGCCCACCAGCGATGCAGAGGATCGTGAACCTGCTCTTTGTATTCAAACTGCAGCTCGGTGCAGTTGCCCTCGTTATCGGCCGGGATATGCGGGTTGTATTTCGTGAAATAGTGATCATCCCAAAGCTGAATTTCAACGGCATCGTCGCGGATATTGTCCGGGTTGTCGAGAATTTTGTCGGTCGTAAACGTTACGATATCATAGGCCTTGCGCTGTACGTCCAGTCCGCCGGCGGTGCCCAGATTGCGGTCGATCGAACGCATCAGAGCTACAATGCCGGATACGACCGGAACTGATCGCGAGGTGCCGCCGATCCAGAAGCCGTATTTCTCCGGAATCGGATTGCCATGGCCGTCGTGCGCCACGCCGGCAACATCGTTGTGCGGCATCACGACATCGACGAATGCATCTTCTTTTTTCACCTTGCGCTCGCTTTCGCTGATTCCCGGCGCGGGAAACTTCTCCGTGTTGGGCGCAAAGTTCCAGTCAATCGGAAAAGTATTCGGCGAATACACCAATTCGTAGTGTTGTTCGAACCTGCTGCAGTTGTTGCGAAATTTATAGGTTTGCTGATCATTGTAGACACCTACGGAGATGACTTTAACATCTTTGGCGGGATCGGGGTCGGTATAGACAAGGCCGGCGGGATAGGGTGTTTTACCCCACAAAACCAGTTTGGCTTCGGGCGGGTCGCCGATCACTTCACAATCGCTAAAGCCTTTCCAGCCCGAGTTGACTTTTTTGGTTCCCGGGTTGTAAATGTTGTTAGCCTGCGCCGCGACAATAACGGTGCCGGATTCCAGGATATCTTTGAATTCGTCGCGATGAAAGTTTTTGACATTTGAGTGGTCGTAACTGCAATTCATGACATCGACCGGCGTAATAATGCCGTTGCCGGCATCTTCGTCTACATCCAGGTTGATGTAATCATGACCTATCCATTCGGTAGCCAGCGCTCTCACACCCGGAGCCATTCCGACAATTCCCGTACTGTTTTCCAGGCCGACCGCCAGCATGAGATTCTGAAATCCATGACCGTCGTCAAAAATCGGCGCCGTGGTCTTGCTGCCGTTGCCGATGTTCCCGGCCGTGATTCGAAAAAAGTTTCCGCCGTTAGCGCCGTTGATTTCAAGAATATCGGGATGCTGCGGATCATTGTTAAAGTTGATATGAGTACTCTTGAAGGTATCATCCACGCCGATGACAATTTCCTTTTTCCCCTTGCTTACTTCCCAGGCCATGGGCGCTTTGATGCGATGCAGCGTCCACTGCCAGCCAAGGCGATGGCGGTCCTGACGCTCCTCCGTCGTCGGCGACTGATAGAAATCATTGAGCTCGGCGTCTATCTTTGCAAAGGCCGGATCGGAGGGGTAGCTCATCAGTTGAATGGCCCCCGATTGCAGGTTGCAGTCTTCAACGCCCTCGACTGCTCGTAGTCCTTCGATCACCTTTTTGGCGGGCACATAGCGCGCGAAGCGCAAGTGATAGCTCCGTGCTGCAGGGCTGGTCTGATCACTGTTATCGGAAGTCACTTTATGCAGTTCGAAGCGGCCATACTGCTCGTGTATTTGCTGCAGACCGGCGCGCAGGGTCGCATAGCGCTCGTCGATAGCGCGCCAGTCGACTACGGCCTGCGTCTCGGCGGCGGCATTGATCACCGGCGCGGCAAATCGCAGACTGAACCACTGCTGCGCATAAATTTGTTCATAGGTCGCCGACAGCGGATTGGCATCAAGCATGATTGCGTCGGGGTTCAGCACGTTGGCTGCCGGATTGTGCGGCAGCGCCAGCTCCAAATGCGGCTCTCGGGAATCCGCGGCATTCGCTTGCGCATGCATCCCCGGGTGCTCGCCGATCATAGCGCAATGAATTATGACTGTTCCTAACAGCAATGAAAATATTCTTTGCATGAATAACCTCTCATTAATTAATCAGTGAGTGATAGGTCAGTTATTCCCGCATATTGCATCGGGACAACAAGATGGCAGGTCCGGATTCTTATCAGGGGACAGTACCGAACAGACAATGCGATCAACGTATCTGTAGTACTGTAATAGCTTAGATGCAGCAACAGGCAAAATTCCACAAAGTTTTTCGCGATTCTCCACGAGATGGCGGAGGAAGCACGGTCTTGGGCAAAATAGTCCCGATTCCGAGGGGCATCGAGTCATGCTGAGAGGACCGATAATGCGGGACCGGACAGAATGATGCGAGCGCCGCAACATTAGGGGCTGATTCGCAGAAAGAACAACGAAATGGGTGGGTCCGTGAATTCTGCCAAAATACTACGTGCTTTCGCTCCCATTCTTGCGATGGGGGAATTTGAATGGCTGTGTCGTTACGACATTATGCTTCCAGCTCTTCGATCACCTTGCCGACACGTTGTATCAACTGTCCGACCGAAACCGGTTTCAATACATAATCGCTGACGCCGAGCGACATAAACGCGTTTAATATTACCGTGCGTTGCTCCGAACTTATGACCACAACAGGCAATTTCGAAAGCGACTGGTCTTCCCGAATCTTCTGTAATACTTCCACGCCGCTCATGTCCGGCAAATGAACATCCAGCAAGACAAAGTCCGGTTTGAAACGCTGTATCGCCTCGAGACCGCTCCTGCCGTCCTCGGCGGGGTGGACGGTAATTTTCATGTGTCTGGTCAGCAGCCTTTCCAGCAGTGTTCGGACCATACGGTCGTCTTCAATCACGACTGCAGTGCGCTTATCTTCGTTGCTCATTGCGCTCTTGAATTGGGTACAAATCGAATGCTGAGAATCCCTCACTGCGAATATATCAAATTCTGATATGAATTCCGGTTGATGAGACAGGCGTCAGCGAATTGTGGTCCGGGCGTACTCAGTCATTCTCTGCTAAGAAGTGTCGGCAGGCAATGTTGAAGTTGGATTTAGATTATTGCCCTTTAGCATTTTGTTATCTCTTCCCCCTAAAGAATGATTCGGCAATCGCAGCGGGAACACACCTCTGATTCTCATGCCGGGTACTGCGCGGAAGACAAGCAGGCTCGATTTATTAACTGGCCAGGCAGAATCGTCTCGCTTACGCAGGATTTCAGCGGTGAGCCAGGCTAATGTTACATGTTAAACACGCGGTGTCGTTAACTATCTGTTTATTTTTACACAGGGGAAATGTCGCGGTTTAAGAAAATTGACTTCGCATCCTACTCTGTTTTAAAATCATCGGGATCAATTCCAAACCTACGAAGAAATTTTTTAAGGTTGCCGTTGCCCGCAAAGCCCCAAAGTTTACGCTCAGCCTTACTGACATTGCCGCTGGTTTCCTGCAGCGAAGCTTTCACAAAGGCTCTTTCGAGTTTCTCAAAAAAACTGCGAATTTTGACATCATTGCGGGCCATGACCATTGCCTGCCCGACAAAATTACGCACGAGTGCGTCGGCGGCTGCTTGCGGGTCGTTTGCGGCAGGTACAACGGAGGCAGCAGAGTCTTGTTCCTGCATAGTTCCCTTCGTAACCCTTGCAGCCTGGCTCTGCGGTCTGAAAATTTTCCCGGAAGCATTGTAGGCTTTGCGGAAGTCATCAACGATCAGCTGATCGGCCAGGGAGTTGGCGGCGGCGGCGCGGAACACATTATGCAGTTGACGCACATTGCCGGGCCAGTCATCCTGCTTTTGGAGGAATGTTACGGCCTTGTCGTTGATACGAAAACGACGACCGTATTGCACTTCGTACTGGCTGTTAAATCCGCGCAGCAAGTCTTCGATGTCCTCATTGCGCTCACTGAGCGGGGGGATCTCGATTCGCGCGGTCAAACGGAAGAATAGATCCTGCTTAAATCGACCCCTGGCGATCTCGGTCTCGATATCACGGTTGCTGGCCAGAATGATGCGGCAATGCACCGGGCGGTCTTCCAGACTGCCGTAGCGGCGGTACATCGGATTGGTTGTGTCAAGCAAGCCTAAGAGGCTTGCCTGAGAAGGTATCGGAATTTCGGTGCATTCATCAATAAACAGCGTACCGTAGCCTGCAGCTTCTATGTAGCTTGCACGAGAATCGACGCTGGTGAAGGCTTTGTTGTCCACACCGTAAAGGGAGGAAGCAAAATTCTGCGGATCGCCGGCGTGATAGGAGCAGTCAAACTCCTTAAAGGGTTCGGCGGCGCGCTTACTTAGTTCGTGCAGCAGTCTGGCGCAGACGTTTTTACCGCTGCCGGTAGGTCCCAGAAACAGAATGGTGTCGTCCGTGCGCGCCAGGCGCAATATCTCGCCGATGACTCTCTGCATTGCATCGCTCCGGTACACAATTCCCAGTCTTCTCAGCAGCTTATGTGTTTCCGGCGGAATGCAGATCGCTCTCTCCGGCCGGACGCACTCTTCGACCGTGTGAAGAATGGCTTCGCGACTTTTTTCCACATAATAGATCATTGCATTGCGCGCCGCCGCCGGCAATCCGCCATCCGGTTCCCTTGGGCTGTTGGAAAAAATGACTATCGGGATCGTTTTTGTTAAGGAGCTCATGCGGTTGGCGGCCTCGATACCGTTTAAGCGCGGCATATCGAAATCCAGAATCACGCATTTGATGCTTTCATAATGCTGTTGAAAGATTCGCAAGGCGTCTTCACCATCGACGGCCTGCAGAAACTCAAACTCTTCATAGCCGCTGCGACGTAAAAAGTTGACGACGCTATTGCGAAAAGCCGCGTCATCTTCGGCTATCAGAATGGACTGAGGCTTCATTGTAAATTCCTTGTATCACAAGATTGTCGTCGTTAGCTTCAATCGAATCAAAGTGAACTTGAATCTTCACAATCACTGCTGACTCTGAATAAAGTCTGCGGATTCAGCAGCAGGGCGGATCATCAGAATTTTGCTAGTCGCTGCAAGCCGAATTGCAGCGAATCATTAAATAAGTCTCCGAAAGTTCGTACTGCACACTTTCTTCTTGCTTCTGAAAACAGCTCAATAACGTATTGCGAGGGATCAATTCCAAATATGACTGTTCTCAAGGGCGGTTGATTGCCCTTCGCCTGGCTGTCGGATCCAGTTCAGCAGGCAGCCCGGATAGCTGACTCATTCCCCTCATCACTTTGCGGAGAACAAGTGTAGACGACTTTAATCGAATAAACAATTGCTCGATATTTAGTCGCTGTTGATGAGTTGTCATTAGGTCCCTACGTATGACTGTTTGATGAGTGCTGATTCTGAGCTTTTTGCCTAACAATCGAAAATTGGTACAGTTGTTGCTATTGTATCCTGTTAAATACAACTATGCGTGTTGGCTCCGCTCTCTGAGGATCAGCGCCGCGAAATACTTACAAATAGTCGAATTTCATTTCGTTGAGCGCCCCTAATGAATGGTGGTCTCGCTTGCCGGCGGCCATTCCCTTGCCGGCATACAAAAATTGTCGCCTTAATTCACAGGCCGATCGAGCTCATCATTCTGTCCCTGACACTTCAACGGGCTAATAAAAAGCGGGAAACGTGCTTCAATCGATATAATAATTGCCATATTCTAACGGAGAAATCTGACGTTATGAAACAAATGTTTGTCTTTCTGATAGGCCTGGGATTCGCGAGTGCAATCGGCATCCGGCCAGTCGCGGCTCAAGCCCTGAAAGCGCCTTCTGCTTTACAGGCGCGGTTCAGCGGTCAATCTATTCACTTAACATGGAAGGCTGCCGGCGATTCCATTACGGCTTACATTATCGAACGCAAAAGCGCTTCCGACGGCGGATTCGAGCTGCTCGCCGCAGTCGGCGATACGACGGGTTATAAAGACGTATTACTGCAACACAATACAAGCTATCAGTATCGTATTAAGTCCATGCGACAGAAGCTGGAATCGGCATACAGTAACGTAAGCACGGCCACCGTGCGGTTTGATGCTGAAAATCTGCCCGAGGAAACCCTATGGGTAACGCCAATGAGTACGAGTACCAGACCGAGCCCTAAGGGACTATCCGGCAACACGGAGTTAAATGCCATTTTGCTTAAACACGGCGTGTTGCATTATCGCCAGGCGCTGCCCTTTGCGCGGAGTCGCAGATTGCGGTCGATTGCTGAAATTGTTTTCAGGGGCGATGTTCGCCGGCTAATGTTCGATCTGTCGCGTGTTCCTCGTCTCGTGAGCGGATTGTATCATGAATCTAAGCCGAAGACAGCCTTATTCGAGGCCGGCGACTGGTTTTTTCAGCGACACCGGCTCGATCCGACAAAGCAGGATTGGCTGTGGCATTTAAGTAAAATCGGTGCGGAACAGGCCTGGGACCTTTCGCGCGGCAGCCGGGATGTCACGATTGCGGTGATCGACACGGATATAGATGTTACACATCCGGAGCTTGAAGATAAAGTAATACCGCCTTATGATCCCTATGAGTATCCGTCAACGCCGGCTTACTTCGGCGCCGGTCCCAACAGCAGTCATGGCACGAGCGTGGCGAGCCTGGCGGCCGGTGAAACGGTTCCCAAAAATGCGCCCTACCAAGGCGGCAATGCCTCGGTCGGTTTTGATTGCCGGATGATTTTTTACCGTTGGAACAACGGGCTCAAAAAAGCGCTGCACGCTTCAACGGTGATGAAAGCCTGCGTCCTCAGCATCAGCTGGTTCAACAATTGCTCGCCGGATGCCAACGGCTATGAAGAATTGATCATTAAGGAGATTCTGGACAACAACACCATTATCGTGGCGGCCGCCGGCAATGGGAACCAGCACTGCGGTGGTGGCGGCTTATTTCCGTTTTCGGCTGTTTATGATTCACGTGTCATTGTCGTCACCAGCACCGATGAACGGGACATGCACTCGAACATCAACGGCACCCATTCGGACTACCCGGAAGTCGACATTTGCGCGCCCGGCTATGATGTAATGGTTGCCATGCCGACGCAAAACGGCAGCGTAAGCTGGCCATATTACGGCAGCGCATCCGGGACCTCCTTCGCCACGCCGATTGTGGCTGGCGTCTGCGGCCTGATGTGTGCCGTCAATCCATGTTTAACACCTGCCGAAGTCGAGGCTATCATCAAATTGACGGCTGATCCGGTAGCGGACGCCCTTAATTTCATTGGCGGCGTCGGCGCCGGGCGCATCAACGCATTTGAGGCGGTCAGCATGGCAAAGAATGCTTACAACGGTGGATTGACCAGGGGCTTCGATTTGTTCATGCGCGATGCGCCGAACGATGTCGGAAATGAACCGAACACGGAATCGATCAATTACTGGATCAGTCCCGATCTGTGGAATTGTCAGGACATGCAATTGTGTGTTCAACATGAGAACCTTGAGTTTAACGGCACGGCTGACAACAATTTGTGCGTGGAAGTTCACAATCGCGGCTGCGCTCCTTCAAATCCGGCCTGGCTGCATTTATACTGGACGCGCGCGCGCGCCTATGAATTCTGGCCCGACCACTGGATGCATCCCGACGACCCTGAACGCAGCCAGATTAATCCCAACCCGGTAAGCAACTGGTTGTACGAAAATCCGAACAACACAGGACCTCAGCACCCCGGCGGCGGTGAAATAACCAAGAACGCCAACTTTATACCGGACCCGGAGGCGATTCCGGCACTGCAGCCAGGTGAATCAGTTACAATCTGTCGTTCCTGGCAGCCGCCCGATCCCGCATGGTACCCTTACGGCACAAGCAAGAATTCCTATCCGATGATCTGTCTGCTTGCTCGTATCGTATCGCAGGACGATCCGATGGCCGACGAACAGGTCGGCAGGATTTCGGACAATCTGACGGCCAATAACAACATTGTGACTATTAACACCTACGTGACCGACCTCAGCGCCCAGAAAACATCCGGCGATATCGCAACGGTTCTATTAAACAACCCCTGGGACAGCATCGGTATCGTCAACATCAGCCTCGTGCCGCTGCCTCGGGGCGCCGGCTCCGGATTCCAGCGCATCGGCGACGCCGAGCTTTTTCTGGGCGACAGACTTTGGGTTGCATGGCGGCGTGGCGGGGCCCAAGGGGCGGGTTTTGAAGTCAACACGAATGAAAGGACAATAAGACTGAATGCGGATACGCTGCATCTCCGCAATATTCGACTGCAGTCCGGCGCCCGGCATGACATCGGCCTGCGTTTTGCAGTGACCGACCTGGAGGCCTTTGCAGGCGGCGGAAGTTACGAATATGAGCTTGCATTTAACTATGATGGCGACTCTGTGGCCGGCGGCGCTGTCGGATATCGTGTGAATCTTGGCCGACGGACGGAAATCACTGGCCCGGCGAAGGGCGGCAGCGGGCTATTGTTTCATCCGACTTTGCCGAATCCGGTCGAAGACCAGTGCCTGCTTGCTTTCAGCGTACCGAGTGCATCACGAGTTTCACTGACAGTCTTTTCCGCAAGCGGTGTGCAGGTGGCAGTTCTATCGGATGAATTCAGAATGCCCGGCGACTATTCGCTTGTCTGGGACGGCAGCGATGCGGCTGGCAACCTGCTTCCTTCCGGGCTTTACTTTTGCAGACTGCGCAGCGAGACCGAATCGATTGTGCGCCGCATTGTGATTCGGCGTTAAAGTTTAAACCGGATCGGTCATACAAAGCCTTTGCCAACAGATTTCTCTCTTGCGCCTTAGCCCGGCCATACGTATTACTCAACACCTGCTAACAACTCTTCTTGTTATTTAACATCTTGTAGAGGGAATCAATGCAGAATATTCGTCAGACAAACTCGCCCTGGCTTTCGGGAATACTCCTGGTAATTCTATTGATCCTGGCTGGACTACTCTGGCATTGTTGTTCAACGTGCAAGCGCGAACCTCATGCGCTGGGACTCGGCACTATCGATACTTCCTGCGGCCAGTGGGCAGACATGAGCGGCGGCTCAGTCACCTTGGGCCAGGAGTTTGATCTGCTTATTGGAATGTTCGACCAGTCGGGCATGGAGCTCATCGACCCCGGCGTGAACATGACGGTGCAATTAACTATCCTGGACACAAACGGGCTTCCGCATCCCTATATAGTCATCGTAGGCTCGTCTACGGCCACCATGAGCGCGGACAATCCGGTCATAGATATGAGGATTGCGCTCATGAGCAGAGGCGGCGAGATCCCGACGAGTGTCTTGTTGCAGGTAGCTGTTCCGTCTCATCAGGAAATTTTACCCGCCGAGTGCCCGGTTGATGTCGTTCACTCATCTCACATAACGTCAACCATGCAAATCACTGTGCTTGGCATGTTGATTGATTGTAATCCTCCTTTGCCTTCGCGAGAATGCAATGTCCACTCAATACCAACGGGTGGGTGGAATTTTGTAGCTTCGGGCGGCTCAGTCATCAGTAATGTAGCTACCGGTGTGCCGGGGCATTTTCAGATCGAGTTCGAACTTACTTCAAGCACCGGCCATTATACCGAAACAATCGATTGGTCCGACTCTGTCACGGGGCTTTCGGGATCCTTCGTTCTGGATTGGCAGGACATAACCCGGGTCGAACACTCCGATGGCGAACGAATCACGCACTTTGTGTCGATTTGCTTGAACTAGTTGCTCGAAATTGCCCGGCAGGCGGCCGCCGTCACACCAGAGTCGCGACGGCAACTCAGGCGGCGGTCGCATTCGGCGAAACCAAGAGCCGGCTCCCTTCCCGGTCGGAACTTTGTGTGCCATTGTTTGCCAAATGCTGTTAATTTATCGATATGACCAACTGTAAATCTTTCGATGAACGCCTCGACGAACTGCGGGCGATGGGACCGCCAGACTTGGAAGGACGCCTCCGCAGCAGTCTGCATTTGCAGGAGCTCTGCCTGAAGGTGGAATGTCTGAATCATTATGTGCACGCGGTACTGGTGGAAGCCGACACCTACGTGAAACAGGGGCGCTACGAGGATTGTCTGCGTCGTTTACACGAAGTGCTGCCGCTCGCGGAGAACAAGGGCGATGAGCGGGCAAAAGTTAATACCACCAAGTTGATGGCGGAAGCTCTTATCAATATGGGCAACCTGACTGATGCGCTCGAGCTGTTTTTCAAGATTCTGCCGCTGGCGGAGCGCCTGGAAGATCGAAGGCTACCGGCAAGTATCCTGCTGAGCATGGGAGGAGCGTACCTGGCTCTGAACAAAAAAGATCAGTCACTCACTTACAGCCACAGAGCGCTGCAAATGTTTCAGGATGAGAAGTATGAACCGGGAATCAACGCCGCGCTCACCAACATCGGCTATGCGCACATCGCCGCCGAAAACTACGGCGAGGCGATTGAGATTCTGACGGAAGCCCTGGCGAGCGCACAGCGTTGTCAACATTCCAACGGCCAGGTCTATGCCCTAAACCTTCTTGGCATCATCCATCGTGATCAGGGGCGCTTTCACGAGGCGGGCAGGCTCCATGGCAGAGCGCTGCAGATCGCGCGCCGGGCCAATGACAGCTATGCCGAATGTGATTCCCTGCACTATCTGGCGAAACACCGCCTGGCAGCCGGCAAGCCCGCCGCCGCCATGCGCTACTGCCGTTTGGCGCGCGACATTGCACAGGATCAATCTTTCAAACGCCTGCTATGTGAACTTTACCAGGTCTTCGCCCTTGTTTACGAGACGATGGGCAAAAATAGCAGCGCCCTGGCTTATTTCCGGCGGTATCATGAGCTGGATCGCGAGATCGTCAATGCTGAAGCGCAGCGCGCCGGTAACTCGCTGCGCCTGCACTTCGAAAACGAAACCGCGCAAAAGGAGGCGGAGATACAGCGACTGCGGAATGTAGAGCTGGCGGATATGAATACAAGACTCGATGCCGCGAATTCGCAGCTCGTCCGCAGCAACGCTCAACTGACTCGGATAAATGCTGAAAAATCCTTGTTTATGCGAGTGCTGCGGCACGAATTGCTGAGTCCGCTGAAACATGTAATCTTTTACGCCGAAGAGCTTGATCACGGTTTTGACCGGTTTTCAAACACGGAAATGCTGGAAATTATTCGCAGCGTACAGCGCGAATCCAGCAATTCGCACAGCATGGTCGAAACGCTGCTGAATATCAATTTGATTGAGCTCGGCGAGCTGCTTATCGAACTGGAAAGTGTTGAGATCTGTGCCTGTGCGCGTGATAAGCTTACTACATGGGCCGGGCGCGCCAAGGCTAAACGTATTAAACTCATACCGGATATCGACTCTAAAAATGTTTATGTCAGCGCAAATCGTATCCATCTGCAGCAAATCATTGACAACCTGCTGTCTAATGCAGTGAAATTCTCGCAATACGATACCAGTGTAAGGCTGAAGGTACGTGAACAGCCCGGAGTCGCGCGGCTCGAAGTTCAGGACGAAGGACCGGGACTGACGAATGAAGACAAAAAACGGGTGTTTCAAACCTTTGCCAAGCTAAGTGCGCGGCCGACCGGCGGTGAAAAGTCTCACGGGATCGGTCTGTCATTTGTGCGGCGAATTACCGAAGCGATGAATGGCCGCGTTTGGTGCGAAAGTGAAGCCGGCAAAGGAGCGGTCTTTATCGTGGAGCTGCCCCTGGTGAATCCGGCCTGAATCGGAACCCAGGATGCTAAAGATAGTTGAAGTCATTGCGAAGGAACGTGTTTCCAGATCGCAATTGACACAGTGCGCAAGCACATGCATATCACAAAAGGCAAATAGAAACGTTCAAGCCGTTCTCGATCCGAGTTCGCGCCACCTGGAAGGTTAAGCTTTCAGAATTAAGACGAAGATGATTTACGGTGCGACGGTCAGATTCATGGTATTGGTCTTGGAGCAATTTCGCATAAGATTGAACCGGTCCGATAATAGCTGCACGTGGTGCAGCGCGTGGGCGCTGCGTAATTCCAAAACATCAAAAGTCTAATAATTCTTTGACGACAGATACGGAGACAATTATGAAATGCGGACCGAGTTGTCGTAGCAAAGCAGGTGAAATGCCTGCCAAAATCGGAAAAAAATGGCCGCCGCTGCTTTTTTCGAGCGGATTTTTTAGATTTTTGTTTGAGCAGTCACTGAAGCTGTGTTGCCCAATGGCCCGATTTTCGCAAGTTTTCCCGGACGTAAATTCTACCGACTTACAGAACTGACCAAATGACTAAAAATACGCGGTATATACGTACTGTATTTCTGGCATTTACGTGCTATATTAAGTGAGACAGAGCATAGAAAGTGCGCGACTTCAACAAAGTCTAATTAACAATTGCACATACTCATGTCTCTTCCCACTAGGAATAACTATGGGAAGGCCATTACTAAAAATCAAAGGTTATTCTCCTGAGCAGATCAAAGCGCTCTTAACACATAATGAGCGTTACATGGAAGGTATTCGCCTGTATGCCGTCTATCTGGTGTCGCTCGGTAAATCAAGCCGACAGCTTGAAGAGCTCTACAATACGAGTTTCAAACAGATAACCAACTGGGTTCATCGCTTTGAACGTGAGGGCTTAGAGGGTTTAAAGGACAGGCCGGGCCGCGGCAGAAAGCCAAAGTTGAGTCAGGATCAGCTCAACTGTCTGGCTAAAGTAGTTTCGGAAGAAACACCCCTGGACCATGGCTATGACTCAGCGTTTTGGAGTGGTCCATTGCTGATCGATTGGATCGAACAAAATTTTCAAGTACAATACAAGAGAGCCCAGATCTACAATCTGTTGAAGAAACTTGGGTTCTGCTATTATAAGTCGAAAGGGATATGTCCGGAAGCCGATAGTCCGAAGCCGGAGAAGCCCGACGAAGCTGAGAGCAAAGTCTTCGAATGAAGCGGGATCAACCATTCTGTTGATCGAAGAATTTGCACTCTCCGACTAATACTGCATTATTGAGGAAAGAACCGACCTTATTAAGAGCGGTATAACTTAAACCTTCACTAGCCAAGCATGTGAACTTGTATTCATGGGTGGTGGCTGAATAGTGGCGGGTAGTTCATTTGGCAACAGTGTCTTAGCGGTTTTTACTAATTCACACACTTTCTTCACTTTGTAAGGGCTGCCTACCTCGCCATGATAGAAAAGATGAGCAGCATTGCATCGGACAACTTTCCGATTTTCACATGGCAACGATTAATGAGCGGCTAAACTATTAATGATCAAAGAGTTCAATAGAGTCTTGTGGCGCGATGGCGATGTAATCACTGAACGTCATTTTAGCTTACTCGAAGAGTGGATCGACGACGTGACGAAGGGCATGACTCTTAGCCGGGGTTACTTTGGGCTACTCGGCAATGCGCTACATTCGGGGCCGGCGCTGAACGCAGTCGATTCAATTACCTGCCATCAACTCGACGGTATTCACTGGCGGGCTGATCTGCGCAACCTGCAGTTTATCGCCCCCGACGGTACGCTGGCGCGATTGATTGACAGCCGTTCGTACGAATTTACAGTCAAGCTCTCAACGAAGGATGATGAAGAAGGACACATTTATCTTTACATCCATACCGCTGATCCTGGCAGCGAAAGAGGTGAAGAAGCCACCGACTCTGAAGTCGTTAAGGATATTGTTCTTTACGCCCAGGCTTTTGCTGTGACGACATCCAATGACTCCGACATGGGTGTACCGATCTGCCGTTTCGGAGTTTCGGGAAGCCAGATTATTCCGGATGAGAGTTTTATTCCCTTTGGTCTGTTTATCGATTCAAGTGAACGCTGCATTGTCGCGCGTGACACGCTTCTGACTTTGTTGCACGACCTGAGCCATCGTCTTGCAGTGTATTTTGCTACCCTGCGACCGGGCGCTGAACACAATATGATATGGACGCTTACGGCGCAACTTATTCGGATTTGCATTCAATTCGGCGCTCCGCTGCGCCAGACGAATTCGCCCACACAGGATTTTCTCTTGCGTTTACAGCAGTTCCTGGATATGGTACAGACGGAGATCCGGATTTTCAGCGTCGGCACCGGCGATGAGAAATTGCGGCAAAAAGCATTGCAAACAGTTGATCGAATGGCAAGGCCGATTATGAAGCCGCTGCTAAAGGGCGTGACAGCCCATTATGATCTTGCGCATGCATTTAAAAGCGCTTCAACTTGCATCGATGCTGTGATCGACTTCACTGCCGACCTGCCGGAAGGCATAAAGAAAGAACAATGGCTGAGTATTGCCACGGCCGCCTTAAGCACAGAAGGCGGACGTAATAAACTGGAAATTACGCTCGCCGAAGAGGCCAGACTGGACAAAGGCGCGGTATCGCTTACCTTTTATTTTCACCACTTTACCCGCGAAGAAATAGCGGAGGGCACTGTGCGCATCGGACTTGGCAATGTAGCTTATGGATTTCTGACGGATCTGCGCAATCCGCTGCGCCGAATGGCGGGAGAGGCCTTTTCGTATTACGTGGAGTTTCCGCCTGAATTAGTGCGGCAGAGCAAGGTCAAGAACTTTACACTATATCTTCCGCGGCCATTGGGGGAGATTATCGGCGACATTGACCGCAAGATCAGAATAATGGTTAAAGCAAAGGAGTAAACTACATGTTTGTGCCGGTGACGCAGGCGGGTATTACTTTTAACGAATTGTTCACGACGCTTGTAGAACGATTAGATAAGCTTGGGAGTGACAACACTGCCCAAGCCGAGGAAATCTCCGTGGCCGTCATCGCATTTTTCCAATCGGTTCAACATCTTGTGAAATCCCTCCGCGAATCAAAGATTATCGTAACGGAATTATTTGAAATCGATCAGACACTGCTCGGCCGCTTCAATGACGGCAAACTCATCGAGGATTCGACGCAAGAGCAATTCAGGCGCTTGCTGCGCGATCTCATCGTTCTGTGGTACCGCTATGTGATATTGGCCAATCTTTCGCAATCAAACATTGTTTTACTTAACATTCCCGCAATACAATCCTTCTTTGAGACCTGGAAAGCCTCGGAGCGTGTCGGCCTGGACCAACCGGAGCAAGAGCGCTTAATTGTTGATATCGCAATCCTCTTGACGGCGTCCGATTATCTGAACGTGGAGACGCGAATTCGTCTCTTTGGCATAATCGGCGAAATTGGCATTGCCTTGGGGGCGGACCAGGAATGGGCGCGTCAGCGCTTAATGGACTATGCCGACGATATCTATCAACGGAACTTGGGGCTGAGCGGACAATCCTTCGCTGAAATTCTCTTGTGTCTATACGTAATATGGCAGTCTGGCTCGGGCTTCGAATCATCAGTCGGCGAGATTGCTCTCCGCAAAGCCGTCCGCTTCTGGAGTAGCGGCAACACTTTTCTGGAAGCATTGTTCAAAGCCTGGAATCTGTATGTCGAACATGATTACAGTTCACCCTTGCTAAAGGGCGATCAACTTCGGCTCAAGGAAGCGAGTTCACTATATCGTGCTATTCTGGAGAAAAAGTCGCGTCTTGGCATCGGTCATTCCTTTTCTGATCTGGCGCGCCGCAACGGGTCTTTCGATGCTGCCGATACGCTGTTTCAACCGATACAGATTTTTTTGCTTGGAGGCTCCGGCGCCGGCAAGAGCAGTTTTTTAACGGCCTTCAGTTACGACGTTAAAATGCGCGGCGGCACCAGCGCGCTCACGCTCGGTAAAGAACTACAGGCGCACTACGAGCGAAACTCACCGGCATGGCATGAAGGCCGAATGCCTCCCAGCACGGACTATCAAAATTTCACCTTCTGGCGCGACCTCAATGTGGCGGCATTTTCAATGATGGATTACGGCGGCAGCGTGGCGCAGCCCGAACAATGGGACCGCGAACTACAGGAGCGCTTTAACAGCGCCAGAGGTTTGCTGTTTTTCGTCGAGAGTGCGGTGTATACCGATCCCGACGCATTGCGCCAATATTCCGACTGGCTGGCCACGCTGCTTGAATACTGGACCAAGAGTAACCAGGACCTGCGTAACATGCCCGTCGCCCTGGTTCTGACGAAATGCGATCAGGTCCTTGGTGACGCGATGGCGGCATTAACACGCTCCAGCCTGTTGCCGCGCGGTTTTCAGCCGGCGCTTGTCGAGCAACTTCTGGAACACCGTTACAATGGCGGCATGGCAAAACGTCTGCAATCGCCTTATGGTCGATTATGCGACGCGATCATCAATGACAAAGCCAATAACCGCGAACCGCGTCTGCAGGATATTGTCCAGAACATCGTCGACAACTGCGAGCGCTTTTTCGCCAAACTGCTCGAGCGGACGTATAACTATCAGATTTTTCTTTCGGCCTCGTCCTCGCCTAAAGCCACCGGTAATGATGTTCTGCCCTTCGGCATTTCCGAGCCCCTGGCCTGGCTGATTGATATTCTCGAGCTTAACCACATTCAAGAGTCATTGACGATGTTCAATGCGGAAGCCGATGAGACAGGCAAATCCATCGAATTTTTGAAAGAGGACTATGCCTCGATGCAGCGGGCGCGGGCCGACATCGACGAAGCCGTTAAAGAGATCGATGAGTTGCGACCCAGGTTCTGGGTTTTAGGCAAGGACGATCGTATTAATTCCCTGGAACATAAAGTCGAATCGGCAAATGCCAGATTCAGGGATATCTTTAAACGGGTCGTTAATGACGAGGAAGAACCGAATAAAACAGCCGCGCTTCAGTCTGTCGAGAATCAACTGCGTAAAAAAGAAACATTTCTCAAAGAACTGCATGCCAAACGCGCGGATTACGAAACGGTCCTGCTGAGCTTACAGGCGGCTGACGACCGGAGGGGGCGGGAATGAACTTCGGAAGTGATTGTAAAAAAAATCTCTTGCAGGCACAGCGTGAAGCCAAAGTACTAAGGCACAAATATGTTGAGCCGGAGCATATTCTCTGGTGTGAATTGCAGATTAACGATGCTGCTCTGCTGGACTTTGTCGCATCCGAAAAGCTGTCGAAGGCGCATATTCAGGGACTGCTGCAAAAGCGCATGAAGGACCTGCCGTCTTCGCAGAGTCCGGAGATGCGGGAAGCCTCGTCCCGCCTCAAAACGCTGTTTGAACAGGTCGGCGCCGAAGCCGAGGATTCCATCTCCTGGCGCGCTCTGGTCACCGCCGTGCTCAAGATCGAAAACGATGAGTTAAGCGATGTCATCTGGGACAGCGCCCTGACACCCTATGAATTTGAAGAGTTCAGTAAGAGCGAGAACGAGCTGGCAGTCGTCACACTTGGCGAATCGAAAAAGGCCGCCGTCCTGTCGGAATACTGTCGCGATCTGGTGGCGCTGGCCGAGCGCGGTGCGCTGACGCCGGTCATCGGCCGTGAGCATGAGATACGCCAGATTACGACGATCCTTGCGCAAAAGATGACTAATAATCCTATCCTCGTCGGCGACCCCGGCGTTGGTAAAACACAGATCGTTGAAGGGCTGGCCCTTAGCATGTCTGGCGGCGAAGGCGGTCCATTGCTGGACGGCAAACAAATCCTCGAGCTGGATGTAGCGCAGTTGTTGGCCGGCGCCAATTATCGCGGTGAGTTCGAGGAACGATTAAAGGCGGTCATCGCGGCTATTGCCGAAACGCAGGGACGCGCAATCCTCTTTGTGGATGAGATTCACATGCTGATGGGCGCAGGACAGACTTCGGGTGCGATGGATGCCGCCAACCTGATCAAGCCGGCCCTGGCACGCGGCGAGCTGCGTTTAATCGGCGCAACCACTTATGCCGAGTATCGCAAACACATTGAAAAAGATCCGGCCTTTACGCGGCGTTTTGTGCGTATTAACGTTGCCGAGCCTACGGAGGAAGAAACGGTCCGGATTTTGTGCGGCATCCGGCCGCGTTTCTTTGAGCACCATCAGGTGGAGCTGCCCGATCAGCAGTTACAGACCATTGTTTCCCTGGCGGGCAAATTTATCGGCGACAATCACTTTCCCGCCAAGGCGATTCAAATTATGGACAACGTCTCGGCGCGGGTGCGCGTGGAACAGATCCATGGTGAACGCAAGGACTTACAGGTCGCCGATCTCGATGTCGCCGCTGCTGTCGCCGATAGGACAGGCATACCGGTCGAAAAAATGTTTAAGGACGAATCGGCCAGACTTCTGGCCCTGGAAGAGACGCTGGGCAAGGATGTCGTCGGTCAGGCCGGAGCCATCGGCATTGTGGCCGATCGCCTGCGAATGATGGCGTTGCCGTTCCGGGATACGAAGCGGCCGCGCGGGATTTTCCTCTTTATCGGTCCTTCCGGCGTCGGGAAGACGCTGCTGGCCAAACGCATTGCGGAGAGGTTGTTCGCCTCCTCGCGCCATCTGCTGCGGCTCGATATGTCGGAATACGGCGATGAGCACACGACGCGGCGTCTTCTGGGCGCCGACCCCGGACTGGTTGGCTACGAAGAAGGCGGGACATTGACCGAAGCGGTTCGGCGCAGGCCCTACTCGCTAATCCTGCTGGATGAAATCGACAAGGCTCACAAAAAAGTCTGCCGCCTCTTTCTGCAGGTCTTTGACGAAGGGCGTCTGACCGACAGCCAGGGCAACACGATTAATTTCGCCAACACCCTCATCATTCTGACCTCGAATCACGGATTCACCGCTGATAGCGGGCCAGGCGAGCTGAACGAGAAAGCACAGGCCGATCGCGGACTCGAACATCTCAAAGCTCATATCGGACCTGAGTTCATTAAACGCATCGACGAGACAATTGTGTTTAAGTACCTCGAGTCTGAGGATCTCAATGCCGTGATCGATCAAAAACTGGCCGAATATTCACGCGGCTTCGCCGACGCGCCGGGCGGCAGGGAGTTGCGCATTAAGCTGAAACCGGAGGCGCGCGAGCATATCCTTCGCAACGGCTATCAACGGGAATTCGGCGCGCGTTCGGCTACGACATATATGGACACCGTTATTGCCAGCAAAATGGCCTCCGCCATTCTGCGCAAGAGAAAGGACCTGGGTAGAGCCTTTATGCCGGAAGAAGTGACGATAGCGCGCAACGGGACGGGGCTCTCGGTCATTGTATGATTGTTTACGCAGAGGTGCATAAAATGAATAGGGAATATCTTTTCGGATTAAGAGCATTGCAGTCGGGCCTGCCGGGGATATATCTGGTACAGGACCACAGGAACAAAAATTCATCCCGTGTTCTGGGTACTTACTATGACTTAAAATTGAACAAGGCTACCCTATTCGAAACAATGCGAGTTTTTGGTCAGGAGGAAGATCCGAAAGAATGGCAGATGCACCATATCGTGGAGAGACAACACTTTGCGGACGTTGATATCAGAGGTCTGCTGTCTATGTACTACTGGCACGACCTTCCCTGTGTAATGATTCACAATGGATCTGAACACGACGCTTACAATCGACTCATGCGCACAAAAGAAAGTAAAAATCACTTTTTACCTTATCGAGCAAGTGCGCCGAAACGTCAGGCCGATCGATCGATCGCGATTTCAAATAAGTACGAAGATGCAATGGCAAAAGGCGGCAGAGCAAAGGCAGAATTCAGATCGGAACTCAAGGATAGATTAACGCGCCTGGCAAGCCTTTATGATAGTTTTTATTTGGGGGACCCGGTTCTCGGGACGATAGCCTCAAATGTCTTTAATCGTTTATACTCCCGAATCTAGCGTTAAGGATC
This sequence comes from Candidatus Kapaibacterium sp., assembly GCA_028284775.1. Lineage (GTDB taxonomy): Bacteria > Bacteroidota > Ignavibacteria > Kapaibacteriales > UBA7675 > JANQRB01. The sequence goes on from JANQRB010000009.1 coordinate 27,790, forward strand.
AGGAATGCATACGCGTAACCAAGTTACAATATCTTGCCTGACTTTCGCAATGAGAGCAATCGTGGTCTGTTTACTGACTATAAACATTTCGGGCAATATCTCCATCACATGCTATGCGCAAGTACCCAAGTACATCAGCTATCAGGGCATGCTGCTGGATGCAGATCAAAAGCCGAAACCTGACGGCACTTATGAGTTTATTCTCCGCCTGTATGACCAAGAGAGTGCGGGAGTTGCACTCTGGACCGGCCGACAGGAGCTCTATCTTCGTGAAGGCTGTTTTGCGACGATGTTAAAGCAGCTTCTGCCCGGCGACGGCTTCGATACTTTAAGCTTTCATCGACCGTATTGGTTAGAAATTGAAGTCGGCGTCCAGGGTGAGCCGAAAGAACTCCTGCCCGGACGTGTTCGCTTGTCAACCGCGCCCTACGCCTGTTTTGCCGAGACGGCCGGGCGCGCGCTGACCCTGCCGAATATGTCGCTTCGCGATCTAAACGATGTCGATCTCTCATTGCCAGGCGATGGCTACGTCTTAAGATGGACTGCGGAGACGGGCAGGTGGGCGGCGGCGGAGAATGTCGGACTCGCCGAACGGGAGTCTTATACCGGCGGCATCGGTATTGATGTCGATACCGTCAACAGCAGCATATCCGCTCATAATACCGCCCCCTTGTGGAATGCTCGTGAATTACTTGGACGCCCCATCAATAGCCTCGCGCCGCAGACCGGACAGGTTTTGAAATGGTCCGGCGTCGACTGGCGCGCAAGCGACGACAGGACCGAGAGCGGCGGGAATGCCGAGCTGGTAGTTTCAGCCCGTCTAACGGGCGACGGCTCGGCGGCGAATTCCCTGGATATCGCGCGGCAAAACGCCGTTGAGGAACAGGCATTAACATGGCAGGGCGATGCCTGGAGGCCGGGCTGGGATATAAGTGTGCGCAAGCTCGACCTGTATGCGGGGAGTGACATCAAGGGGCGACTGGGTATCAACAGCGATGCCGCCTTTCTTGAGCTTGTGGGTGAGAATGGCGAGCGGAATGTTACTGTGTGGTCCGATGCGGGAAACCCGGACAACGGCCGGGTAAGTGTCCATGATCGCGCCGGCAGATCAAGAGCCTATATAGGTTTGGATGTTTATGAAGCAGGCGAGCTGCTCAGCCTGGGACAAAACGGCAGCGTGAATACTATAATGACGTCTACGGCCGCAGACGCGAATCACGGCTTGATCGGCGTCGGCGATGACAGCGGCGTATACAAGGCCTTCATGCGTGTCTCGGCCGGCGGTAACGGCGAAATCGGGACACGCTCACTGAATGGTTTTTATAGCGCTCTGCTTACATCCTTTAACGATCGCGGCCGGATCCTGACCGCCGACGAGTCAGGCGAATACAAGGCGGGTATGTCGGTAGATCTGTCTGGATACGGGTCTGTCTTTACCGATGGGCCCAACGGATCAAGCAACGTCCAAGTGGGTGTACGCGACGTGAGTGACAATAGCGGATGGGTCGGCGCATATAATGACGCCGATTTCAGCGTATCGCGTTTAACCGTCACAGATGATCAGGCCGGCGCCATGGCAGTTTACGGACCAAATGGCAGCCCCAATATCATACTCAGCGCTGAATCTGGAAGCCCGAATTCCGGTGCCATTGCGATTTATGACGAGAATGGAACAGCAGTTGCCGGTATTAATAATTCTAATGGTATCTGGGGCCGCAACAAATCCTTCATCATACCCGATCCGCGCCACTCCGGTCGCCGCATTAAGTATACCTGCATCGAAGGGCCGGAAGCCGCTATTTATGCGCGCGGCAAAGCAAGCTTAACGAATGGGCGGGCTGTCATTATACTGCCGGAGCATTTTGCCGCTATGGCGGTGGACTCATCCGTGACGGTAACGTTGACGCCGCGATCGGCGGAATCACTGGGTCTGGCGGCGGTGGCCGTATCCGCCGCAGGTATCAGCGTTGCTGAATTAAACAAAGGAAGCGGAAACTACGCTTTCGACTATCTGGTCTATGCGGTCCGCAAAGGATACGAAGATTATCGGGTGTATCTCTATGCCGATGAAAACGGCCGTTATCCGGAGCTCGAAGGCGAGACGTCGTCGGAACCCCGACGGCAGAATGATTATCGGGTCGAATTGCAGCAGCAAGAAGATCGAAAAACAGTAAACAGGTAGGGAAATCCATGCCTCGAAGGATCGTGCTTTGTCTGAGTATCTTCGCCATTGTACTGCATTGCGACAGCTTTGCTCAGTCATCGTCCCTGCGCTATTCCCGATTTGGCCAGAGCAGCATGTGCCTGACCGGCGACGCTGTAAATGTTGCCCTTGTTACAGGTGCCGCCGTGTCGGGGCGCAGCCGGGGAAACAGGACGACGGCGCAGCATGGCAAGCTTCATTGCAGCCCTTGTTTGGTTATGACCGAAGCTCCGGGCTCGGCGATAACGAGCATAAAGTTGTTGATGGATAAAGCGCAGGGACGGCCGGGCGATACAGTGAATATTTCGCTGCGCCTGGAATCAATCGAAGGCTTGCTTACGACCGGCACCTTCCATGCAGCGATCCGCTTTCGGCGTGACGTCCTTTATCCTTTACAGCTTTCCCCCGAGTCGCATTGGTATTCCGCTGATGAGAATATGACGATCCATGTAGACAGCACGCTGCCGGATATCCCCGGCGCGGGGCGGATTCTGGCAACGATTCCCTGTCTGGTGCTCCTGGGTGAAACGGATCGTACATCAATCGAATTCACGGCCTTTGAATGGAGCGATGCGCGCCAAAGCGCCGTCATTACCAGCGACATAGATCTGTTTAGCGTTAACAACGGCGCTCGCTTCATATCAAACAGGCGGCGTCCGGCTCTCATCCGCGCGGTTCAGCCGAATCCCGCCCGCGAGAGCATCGAGATCGAAATCGAGTCATTCCGGGAGGATCGAATAGACCTGTCTTTGATCGACCTCTTTTCCCGTAAAATCAGGACCTTGTTGACAATGACGGCCGGCGTCGGGCGCTCTTCGCATCGCTTTTCACTGGCGGGGCTGTCAAGCGGAACGTATTTCCTGTTGCTGCAAAGCAGTCTCGGAGCGGTTCAACAACGAATTGAGGTGCTCAGATAATGAAATCACTCGATAAATCCGCGAATAAATTCTTATGAAACGAAGTGGATTCGAGCCATTACAATGGATAGTCAACTTACTATTCGGCAGACGGAAACGCCCTCATACAAAAATCAATAGTGAGAACGCTGTCTTTAACAATACAAGGAAAATGCCAATGCCCGGTGAACATGATGTCGACAAGGCCCGCCGAATTAACATCCTGCCGACTAACGCCGCCGGCGTCGTGGAGCTCAACAGCAATTTCACGACCATCATTTCGCCGGTTAATCCGGAGACAGCCGGTGAAGCGTGCACGCCGGTGGAGTGCGGCTCGGTAGCGGCGGTAGCGGACAATTTTAAACCCGCGCTGAACCTGGAGGTGACCAGGCTTAGGAATTACGGCGCTGAGGAAGTCGAAGAGTCCAAAGTGGAAATTACGATGCGCTATGGTGAAGAGCCGACGCAAATCATGAATGACTTTGCCGCGGAAAACATTACCGTTAAGGCGCAGACTGCCGACGGCGAGCGGATGCTACTCGATCAGCAACTCGCCTATCTGGCCCTGGAAGACCTGCAACAGAATCTGCGGGATAAACAATTCGCGCAGCTTGTCGAAGGCAATCGGGAGGAGGTGATTAAAATGCTTGCACATGAAATCGACCGTTTGACCGCACTGCAAGAGGAATCGAAGCTGGATGCCTTCGGCTCATAAAAGAAATAGTTAACGAACTACACATTTACATTTCGGAGTAGGGTTTATGCCAAGACCAAAATCTGTAAGCCTGGACGGCCAGACCTTGAATGAAGTTCTGGGAGTACACCTGGCGGTGGCAACGCCGACGGGACCCCGCGGGGACTATGAAGGCCGGACGGCCGCGGCTACCATTGTCTTAAAGCGCCGGGCCCGCAACACGCCAACCGTAAAAGCCTTCGAAAAGTGCACCAATGAGGATGGCCACCTGGAACTGGTGACATGCGAGGTAGTGCTGGAAAATTCAAAGCGCGAAGAAACCTATACCATTGATGTACAGGAGGCCTTTATTTCCGGCTGGCACATTGAACAACCGCCGGACGATGATACCTTTTATGAAGTCATTACCTTGAAAGTCGGCAAAATGACCCTGGGCGGCGGCGGCGGCTCAGCCAGTTTTGAGGTGCCCGAATTTAATACTAATTGATTCACCCAAGGAGCAGAATTCAATGATTAAAGAACACAAAGTAACTATCGGCGGCGTTGAGTTGACCAATGTTCAAAGCGTCTCGGTCGACATCGAAACGCCGGCCGACGGACGAGGCGTCTATCGCGAACCGACCTTTGCCGCAACGGTAGTCATCGAACGCAATGCCAGTGATGTTTGTATTGTCGACATCTTCAGGATGGCAACGAATGAAGACGGTCGTAAGGTTATGATCACCAGTGGCGCGCTGGATTTTCACAGTGATGACTACGAGCACGACTACTCCTTCGAAATCATGAAGGCCTTTGTTTCGAGTTGGGAGTTGGTCAATCCCGAAGTGCCGAACGCGCCGACAATGGAGCGCTTCGAACTGCGGGTCGGTGAATTGAAGTTTAATGCCGATGGCGGTGGCGCGGCATTTAAGCTGGAAGATTTTAAATAATCAGCCCTTTGGCTGAACAGGTTGACAGGATTACGACATTGCCGGGGATGCCGCCACGCTGTCCGCTCTGGTCCTGTCAACCCTGTCGATTCAATCTCACTTTGTTGTACTGGCGTTCTGATTGAGAACTACCTTGTCCAAGAATTAAGGGATCAAACTATGTCAGATCAAAATCCCGCTGTGAAAGTTGCGCAACAGACCGAAGTCGGCCTGCAGCCGCAAGACCGACAAACACTGTTGCCACCCAAGACCGGTTCATTTTTGCCCGACGGCCTGGCCTTGAAGATTTTTCCGTCGATCAAGGATTTTCCGGCAGACAATCCGCAGCGCGCTCTGGAGTCCGTCGCCAAGCCGCTCAAGATCACGCGCTCCAGGGCGGACGTCACGGCGGGCTATGCCATGCTGAAACGACTTGAACTGATAAAGTCTATGCTTGAGGGCGCCGAGGATCTGGCGGGCTTGCGCCAACGTGTTAAAGAGCGCAAAGAAAAAGTCTATGAGACCTTCCGCAAAAATATGACGACCATCTTCGTAAAACAGCGCGGCCTCGAGAAGACCTTTCGTGAACTCGAAACCTTTTATTATGAAGCCGGACTTGCGCCCGGCGAGGAGGTCTCATACGTCAAAATCGTCAATGCCGACGCGGACCGTCATTTTCAAGAACTCTTTGACAGCGAAAAAGGCCTGCCGGTATTGCTGCCGAACAAGGAGAATTTTGACATGACAAATCTTGAAGGAATGATCGTCATTCCGGGGTGGGTCGGCAGCGAAGCCAAGCTCCTGAAGTACGGCGAGCTCGCCGAACTTACGATGTCGCATCTTTTTACCGGTTTCCCTGACGTAACGTTGGAAGAAGCGCATGAATTGTTCGACGTCGGCGGTGATTTTTCGGAGTTGAAATCAAGCGATGCCGTTAAACAACACATTTCAATCGCCGCCAACCAGCTACGCATTCGACGTAACAACGCTTATGAGAAAGATGTCGGTGATCTCTATATATCACCTACGGGCATCCTTGTCGGAAAAATCTACAAAGGCGATGTGAAGGAAGGTATTCACATCGCGCAGGCCAATAAGGCCCATGCGGTGAAGATTCCCACACCGGACGGCTCGCAACCGGAAACGAAGTGGGATATCCGCGGCGGACAACAAATGAAATTCAACAAAGCGGTTATCCCGCTGGCCTACAACCAGGGCATCGTTTTCTGGGGAGTGGACACCCTTTATAAGGCGATCGGCGAAGGCGATGAGGGTCTGGACCAATACACCGTTAAACGCTGTGATAAGTACATCGAAAAGGTCGTCACGCACTTTTTGAATTCGCAGGTCTTTGTACCCAATGAACGCAAAAGCCGCGACCTGATCCGCTCGCAATTGTCGAAATTTCTGATGAAAAATACCGGCGGACCATCGAAGATGCTGGAATTCGGTAAAGTTGAAATTGTCGATGTCGGCCAAAATCCTGATGGAAGCGCAAATAATCAAGAGTTAGATATTGTTATTAACGTCAAGTACAAAAACGCCGTCCGCAAGCTTAATCTGTATCTGATATCCGATGATACCGAAAACTGGAAATCGGCCATTAGAGAACAATGACGCGGGCCTGATAGTATATGGACCTTCAACTAAGCGTTACGATCGATGCTAAAGATCACGGTCTGAAGTTTCGCAGCGTCAAGCTGCGGCAGGCTCTCTATATGCCCTGTACGCTCGAAGTTGAGCTGATAATTGACAACCGCGACTACGTGCGCAAGACAAGAAAGAAAATCCCGCAATGGATCGGCAAATTACTTGTAGTACGCATTGCCGACAAGCTTAATCCCGCTGTCGCCAGGGAATACAGGGGCCTTATACTTCGCTGCTCCCTGTCATCCGATACCGTGCAGATTTTTGCCGCTTCGGAGGATCATGTGCTGACCGTTGCATGTAAAAACCGGTCCTTCGTGGAAATGGACGTGACGGGAATCATTAAAGAAATTGTTAAGGGTCTTAGCGCTCAAACAAAAATCGTCGAATCTACCGCGAGCACAATGTTCAAGTTCTTTCAACAGTACAATGAAACCGACTATGAGTGCCTGTTGCGTCTGGCGCACTATGACGGCTATGTGATTTATCACGACGGCGATTCCTTTGTGATATCAAATGGTCTGGATGGCGGTGCCGACCTGACGCTCTCCGCGGAAGAAGTGTTCGATTTGAAGCTCACCTGCGCGCTGGGTCCGACGCAGTGGACGGCTGCTCCCTACGATTACGCCAAACACAGCGAACCCGCCGCTAATCGCCTGCAATCGGTGCCGCTTGCACTTGCCGGGCCGGAACTGGCGCAACAGATTTATGACGTGTCGAAATCGATCTACAATAGTCAGGTGCAGGAATTGTACAATCAAACGATTGTCAACAAAGACAAATTCGAAACTTTTCTCGGACACCAGCAGAATTTTGCGGCGGGCGATCATCTGTTGTTAACAGGTTCGACCTATAATCCCAGGCTGGCGGTCGGTTGTACGATCCGTAGCGCTGAAGTCGATCTGCTGGACGAGCCCTACGTCGTCAGCTCGATGTCGGCTGAATTCGGCAGTGATAATGTTTATGTGGCCCATTTCGAGGCTTTGGCGCTATCGGCTAAAGTCGCTCCGCCGCTGCCGCCGTCCAGGGACACGGATTTTCTGCAGCCGGCGGAGGTAATCGACAATGAAGACAAAGAGCAGATGGGGCGGGTGCAGATCCGGTATCTGTGGGATGAGGCCGGCCGGGCCTGCTGCTGGGCACGACTTGCTCAGGCGGGTGCCGGCAAAAAAGACGGCGTCGCGTACGGGACGCACTTTACCCCGCGCATCGGCGACCACGTGCTGGTGGCTTTTGAGCATGGCGACCCCTCGCTGCCCATTATTCTCGGCGCTTTGTATCACAGCGAGAAGAAGCCCGATGTGCTTACGTCGAACGGCGCGCAGGAAGTGCTGCTTGCCAGGACGCCGCAAGAATCGACAATACGCGTCCTCGATACGCAGGGCGAAGAGGAAATTGTGATTGCAATGCGCGACAACAAAAATTTGATTCGGCTGGAGCTTAAACAGCCGCGTATCACGGTGGAGTCGCAGGGCGGTCTTATCGTGGCGCATGCGAAAAACATTCAGGTGCTGGCCGATGAAACGATGGAGCTGAAAGCACGCGACATAGAAATCAGCGCCGAGAAAAATATCACGGTCAAGGCCGGCGAAAACAGATCGGTGGAAGTGCAGAAGGAATACACAATGAAAGTAGGCGGCAACGCTGAAGAATCGGTTAGCGGAAATAAGGAAGTAAAAGTTGGCGGCAATCTCAGCGAACAGGCGAGCGGTGAAATAGCGCTGGGCGCTACCGCCGCCGTGAAAGTGGAATCAACCCAGATCGAGTCCAGTGCCGGCGCTACAAACACGATCAAGGGCGCAATCGTGCAAATCAATTGACGCCGATCGGCAGGAGATTCATCGTGTTCGGGTCCGGGAGCTGTACCTGATCCACATGGTTAACCCATCGCGATTCGGAGGAAATGCATCCGGCTAAAGTGTTCAGCATAACTCGATAAGTGCTTTTATGAATCCGATTTGCCCATGACACTCTTAAAATTGCCGTTGGAACTTACACCTTCCGGCTTCTTCAAGTTGAGCGACAACGAAGATGAAGCGCTGCGCGAACGTCTGCGCATTTTTGTGCTGGCCGGCGCGGGCGGCTATATGAAACTGCCGTCGCCGGGCATCAGCCGCTTTTGGGAAACGATCAGGGCTATGGGCATCAGCTCCAGAATATGTTCGGTGATAAAGGACGAGGAGCGCGTCAAACTGGAAGATATCATTCGCGAGGAAGTGAATGCCTGGCTGGCGGATATCGTAGACATCAAGCGCGTGAAGCTTTTGGGCGATCAATCAACAGCCAATGGAATTGCCTTCACCAGCGCTACGCAAACTATGGTTTTAAGCTTCGCGTATGCTTCCGGCAAGGAGCGCGGCTTGAATACCATTGGGACATGGAACATCAGGGAGCACTGGCATGCAGTACACTGACTTTAAGACTCGCTTTGCCGCCGTCTATAATGGCGATCTGCATGATCCCGTCTTTGCAATGCTTCTGGATGCGCTGGATTCCTATCAGAAAGATATCGAGCAGGAATATCTGCTGAGTACCTATGCCGATTGGGGCGGTAGTCACACGAGCGGTTTGTTTGAAGTGTTGCGCCGTCATCTTTTTGGACAAATGTTTCCCGGTCCGGTTTACACTGTCGCGCAGGCCGACCTGCGCGATGTCGAAAACGCAGAAGCGCTGGCCCTGGAGCAATATCATCACTTCAGTCTGCAGGATGGTGAAGGCAACAAAGTTTTATTCACTCCAATGAAGAAGGCGTGGATCCTTCCAGCCTATTCCAACGATGTGCTTGTGGAAAGCGATGGCCCCGACCTGCGCCTCGGCTTCAGAGTTATTGCGGATAATTTGCCCGCCGGTTCGCAAATTAACATTTCAATGTTCGGACGGGACGTGGAACCCCTACTACTCGAGCAGCTTCGCTGCCGGCTCGAGCGGATGTCGGGTTTCCGGCCGGCAGGGCAAAATTACTTTTCACCTATTCGACCGACATATCCCGGTGTTTTTACGGCTGCGGATCATTTCTTCACGACACCATTTGACCGGCTCTTTGTTTCGATCCCCATTGAAACGCTGCGCGCGGCGCATAACTCGGATGCAAGCCGCGGCGTCTCCTGGCTGAACTTTGAAGGACTGGGTGACTATGCGGCCACCTTGCAAAAAAGGCTTACCATAAATTCACTGCCTTTATGGAACCTTGAACGGCGTTCCACCGTCGCTGAAAAAACGGCCGATAGTACGCATTCGTTCCGGCTAATTGGCAGTACGCAGCAGCAGCGCATTATTGCAAGAGTGGAGGACAGCGGAGCGGAGCCGCCAATTGAATACATCGATGCGGCATCGGTAATGGACCCGGCATATCCTTATCAATTCACTTCGTCCATCAGCGCGGCGAATGATGAATATTACCTTGCCGTCACCCGCGCGCCAGCCGGCGACCTCACCGTCCACTATTGCCAGTATGATCTGAGTGACCTGACGGTGAACATTGCCGTTGGCCGTGGATTCGGATTATACCAGGGCATCGACGAGAAACTTCGGGGATTGCAAACACTGCTGCCAACCCGTCGAAATGAAGCACTCAATGACAAGGAACAGATTTGGGCTTACTTCCAATCGCTGGTTGCCAGCCGCAACAGAGTAGTCAGCAAGGCTGACTTGATAGCTGCGATCCATACCTATCCGCCTTTGGCGGGCCAGGAGCGAGCGATACACCTGGAAAGAATTATAATGCAGGAGAGCGTGGGTCGCGTGCGCGGATTTTTAACGCCCTTTACACAGATTGGCGTGCCTGTGTCCGACGAACGCCTCTTGCAACAGCCAGACAAAGCGCACTTTGAACGCGGCCTGGGACGCTATCTTAAACACAAGAGTTCAGCCGGCAATTTTTTGCAGGTACAATTTATCGGGGCCAAAGGCTTGTGAAACACATTGCCGCTCATAGCGCCCTGCATACTCATAGCTCGCTGCCGTATATGCTGCCGCCCGGCATTTTTGCGAGCGATGACGACACAACCGCCGGCGATCAGGCCCGCACCGCTTTTGCGGCTCTTCAAAGCGTTATCGATCGAACTTCACTGCGCAATGCTGCCTTGTTGCGTTTTGCGCTGCTGCAAGCCCTGCCGCGCATGATTGAGACCGACGCATCAGAGCAACTTGGTTTACCCGCCGATTTCCTTCGGCGCTACTTCCACAGTATCGCTCCTCAGTGGTATACGGAAGTCATCGACCGCTTGAGTGAAGCTGAGTCTGAGGTATTGTTAAAGCTCTATGTGACTGCACACGAGTTCTGGGGAATGCTCAGTGGGATCGGAATAATAGCGCGCGCCCTGCTTGAAGCCTGTGTCAATGCGGAAGTGCCGGTACGCGTTGAAACCCTGACCGGCGAAGTGCGCGCTATCCCGCCGGAGCAGCAATCGAAGCTCGGTCAGCGCTTTGCGGCGCTCGGTGTGGATTTCACGGCGGGCCGAAGTTTTCTGTGCCGTCCCCGGCGCTATCGAATTATCGTTGGACCGGTGTCATGGGCCAAACTGCGTTTATTCCAGGCTCATGGATGGGCATGCGATCTACGCGAAGGCGACAAATTACGCAATGTACTCGCCCTGGCGGAGCCATACTATTTACAGGCTGAAGTGCATTTTCTGGTAACAATGATCGGCTTTGTTGCCGGGCGCGCCCGGCTAGGCCGTGACAAACTGGGTCAGGTCTATTCATAATCCAGGGACTTAACAACAGATGGGTAAACCTGCCGCCCGAATCGGCGATATGCACACCTGCCCGATGGTAACTCCGGGTACTCCGCCGGTGCCGCACGTCGGCGGACCAATTACGGGTCCGGGTGTCCCGACGGTGCTTATCGGCGGACTGCCGGCGGCCGTCATCGGCGACATGGCAACCTGCGTCGGCCCGCCGGACACCATCGCCATTGGATCCGCCGGTGTCATGATCGGCGGCAAACCGGCGGCGCGAATGGGAGATATGACCGCCCATGGCGGAACTATCACGGTCGGTTGTCCAACAGTGTTAATTGGCGAAGTCGCTCCGGGCAAAGCGCCGGCCGTCATCGTCGCGCAGGTGCAGGTTCTTCTGAAGGCAGCTAAAAACGGCACCCCCTTCTGCGAAGAATGCCAAAAAAAGCATGTGGAATAAACTAAGGCATTTAACTCAGGAGGGTAGAGCGCGTTAAGTTGGAATTAATGAGTTCCGGGAAATGCCAGAGAGGAATATTGTGAATTATTCTACAAAACAACAAACTTGACAATCTTTTCCTATGCAAGAGTCGCTTAGCATTTCCAACTTCCCGTTCCGGTACGCGGTCGTCGATGCCGCGCGCATGGGCCTCCATTTGCGGACTTTGGCTGCGCTGCCGGGAAGCAAAATACGATCACTCTTTCGTGGTGAAGAGGAGCATACATTAAAGTTTGTGGCTCCGTATCTGCTTGCCTGCCCACCCGGATCGGTCGCACGGGACTTTTTGCTGGATCAAGGCCGGGGGCAAAGCTGGGGCATCATGGTGGAAGCTGAATTGTCCTTTGACGAGATTCTCAGACATCTGCGCCGTCTCCTGAAAGTAAAATTCGAGGATGGCAGGCAGTATTATTTCCGTTTCTACGATCCGCGCGTACTTCGCATTTTTTTACCCTCGTGTTCAGCGGCGCAATTGGCGGAAGTATTCGGCCCTGTTAAAAGCTATATCACCGAAGACGAATTGCCTGAAAAGGCGCTGCGATTTACGCTGGCGGGCGGACTGCTGCAGAGTGCGTCGGCAGCATTGAAAGTATCCGAAAAAACTCGGGAGCTGAAAAGTGAGGAGCCTGAAATCCGCCAGTTTGAGGTCAAATTTGATGAGAATACGATTGTTTAATCAGCGGGAATCAGCACGGTCTGCAAAACGTGTTTCCGGGAATAACACAGATGAATGACGCCGCTGTCATAATTGTGCTGGCCACACTGATCATAGTTCTATTGATCATCGCGCTTCTTGTTTCGCGTCGGCGTTCTTTGCCGCGCTCCGGCCTGACGGAAGAAGAAATTGCCATACTCGATCAACAACAGATCGAGAACTTCGATCTGATTGCTCCGCAACAGCGAGGCGTGATTTCGCTTGCGTTTAAGGGGCATGACAAGATTAAGGATCGCAGAGTAACGCTGAGTTTTCTAAAGAGCGCTTATTCAGGCATACCTTCAATCGCCGATGATTTCAAACATAACGCCGAAATTCTCAATCACCTGATCGCCAAAAACAATTCCTCTTTCGTGGTGGCTGACAACAGAGTCAACGAAACCCGTGTGAGCGGAGAGTTGCGGCTCTATATGGCGTCAAGTTACGTGCCCGGAGTTTCCCTGGCCAAATTGCTGAAGCACAAAGAGAAGCTGGCGCCGCGCGACGCATACACCATCATACGCCAGCTCGCGGAAGTGGCGGCCGCGGCCCATAAGGAGCGTCTATGGCTTCATGCCCTGCCGCCGCAGAGTATTCTTGTGTTTATCGACGACAAAGGAGAGCTGCGATCCATAATCAGAGAGACGGTAAGTCCTTATCATAAGCTGGCGTCGGTTCACTCCGAAGAGGCCGGCGCCGAGCTGAGGAAGATCAAGGACTGTTACGCGCCCGAAGAGCAGGCGGAAAATGTTTCCGACATCCGATCCGACGTCTATGCACTGGCGGCGCTGCTGCGGACATTGCTCGGCGGCGACACATCGCATGAACATTTCGGCAGAAGTTTTATGGAAGCGCAAGCCTCCGCATTGTCCGCCGAGGCGTCGCGGCGGCCGTCAACGCCGGAAGAGTTTATGGCCTCCCTTTGTGAACTCGAAAGTGTTCAAAGTTCCGTTGCGCCGACGAGTGCCGAAGACATCAGGCTACTCATGGATGAAGATACAGCTTACGCTGCCGGTGTGCCGGCTTCAAGCTCCCCTGGAAAGGACAGGAACAAAAGAAGATGGAACAGCTCTTCGATTCGGAAAACCGGCATTCTCAAGAGAATCAAAATTGCCTTGCTGTCATTTTTTACTGTCTGGCTGGGCGCCAAAATAATTGGATTCTTTAACAAACCCGGCAAAGTTATCCTGGCAATTTTTCTCGTGAGCATGGTGGCTGCCCTAAGCATCTGGTGGTTTTGGATCAATCCGGTGCGCGGACTGCTGGTCATCGATGTTCGCGAGTTCTCGCAGGAAGTGCCGCCGCCGCAGATCGACAGCGTCGAGGTGGAAGTAGAAGCACTGGACGGAAAGGGGATACGTATTCCGAGCTTGTTCTTCAAAAACAGCAACGGTCAATCAGACGACGAAGGATTAACCCGGCGCGTCTCGAACATTGATGGAATAGTCGCCATTCCCTATCAGGCGCGCTTTGATCTAAGAAATGTCTTCATCAAAACAACAGTTAACCCTGGTTTCTCTAAGCACGGCAAGCGCTACACGACTATGGAGCTTCAATCGGAGCCATTAATGCAAAACAAAGCGCTGCAGATCATAACGGCATATCTCCGGCCGGTCTATGGCGGGACGATTGACATCCGCATTCCGAGACCGCGGCTGAGTGCATGGCTTGCCGCGCCGGAGACATTCGCAGTCGAAGTCTATGCGACTGACAACAATGATATTCCAACGCCGAATCTGCACTTTGGTATTGAACAGGGAGATAGCGTCAAATATCTCAAGGCGGGTACGGCGGGCACCTATACGGGCGTGTTAAACGCGCCATATACTGCTGCAGCAATGATTAGTTATGAAGTGCCGGACAGCACCAGGCTGCATGTTAGCGTTTTGCCGGATCCCTCGTTGACGGATCTTCGCACGGCACCGTCGATTCAAAGTTACCAGGTTGTGGCGGATAAGGACCGGCTCGTGTTTGCCAGCTCAGTGGAACGCAGGCGCGGCTCGCAGCGGATTCAATATATGATCTCCGTTGTGGATGCCGCGTTGAATCCGGTTCCCAACCTGAGTGTGTTTGTTAATGATAGACAAATCGGCACGACAAACTCCGACGGCGGAATTCCTGCTTTTCCGCCCGGCCCGATCGCGGACTTGCAAAGTTTCTGGGAGGAATCATGGTATGTAGCTATTAAATATCCCGGACACAAATTCGAAAAATCGAACAAAATCGCATTGCGTAATCCCGGTGAAGACATCGTCGACATTAAGATCGAAATCGACAAAATATTCAACAAAATCAAACAAAAGTTGTAGGCATTGCGGGCGTCTGGAAATGAATCGAAAACAAGTGATCGGGCTTTTGGCGCTTTTTCTCGTCCTCGTTGTCGGAGGACTGCTGCTTTGGTTTACGCTGCGCGGCAGCGAGCTAAACGTCGGCGTCCGCACGTATTACGGCGATACGCAGGTACCGCAGACGCTCATTTCGGTGGCGGAGCAGCGGAAACTCACTGACGCCGATGGCTGGGCGTTTTTTCGAACCAGAGTGCATGCGGGCGACAGTTTGTATGTCCACGCCGAGTTCACGGACCAGTCACGCAATAGTGTAAGTCTGCACGCTTATGATACCATTTTCGTCGACAGCGAACGTTTGGCGGCGGCCTACGTTGGCTCTGATCTGGTATTTAAGCAGAGAGGGGAGTGTCCGCCCGGCATGCTGAAATTCGCCGGTGATTGCGTCGAGCGCTGCCCGCAAGGTTGGTATCGCTTCAATGACAAGTGTGTGGCGAATTGTCCCGATGGATATGAAATTTTTAACGGAGTGTGTTTAGCTCTTTGTGACGAAGGTTTTGTGCGGGATGCGAACGGCAACTGCATCCCTGAAAAGGCTCCCGGCCGAAAAAGGCCGGCGCGCGTGCGTTCGTCACCGACTGGAAAGGCTATACTGGAAATCGAAACACTGCCCTTCGATGCGGAGGTTGCCATCGACGGCCGGCCGCAACCCATAGCGGCGTCCTTTTATTCGAGCTACCCGGTGCGGCGCGGCGATCGGCGCATTACGCTGAGTTATCGCGGCAAGGATCTCTGGGATGAAATTGTTAATGTGCAACGATCGAAATTACGGATTACCGTATTTCTCGGTGACTGCGCCGCGGCCGTCAACGCCGCCGACTCAATTCTCAGGACGTACACGCAATTCAGCGGTGTACAGCCGGAAAAAGTTGAAGACATCTTATTGAATTATGCCGTCAATTGCCGCTGGGACGAACTGCCGGAGCCGATAAGAGGAAAGCGTCTACTGCTGATCGGGGACGCTCAGACCAGATTGGCTAAGAGTAACATCCTTAAGCTTGCGGATGCTATTCGGCATCTGAACGATGCGCTGCCAATGCTTGACGCAAAGGATCAATTGCAGGCGCAGTTGTTGCTTGCGCTGGCATATCAACGGAAACTAATGGATGACGATGCCATACGATATTTTAAGATCGTAATGAATTCCCTGAAGCCGCTGCCGCCAAATCGTAAAGCGCAGTTAATGCCGCAAGCCCTCTACGGCATTTGTGTATCAACATACCGGCGATTCATTGAAGAACATCATAAGATAGAAGGAGGGGCCGGGGAATACGCCGCAAATGTCAAGAAGTACGCGGAAGATTTTGAGAAAC
This sequence comes from Candidatus Kapaibacterium sp., assembly GCA_028284775.1. Taxonomy (GTDB): domain Bacteria; phylum Bacteroidota; class Ignavibacteria; order Kapaibacteriales; family UBA7675; genus JANQRB01. The sequence continues at coordinate 43,668 of JANQRB010000009.1, forward strand.
TTTTCTGTCCCGCCGATCCCCGATGCGCGGAAATCGGCATGATGCGCGAAGAGACAACAAAATACCTCGTCCAACCTTGAAGTCTGAACTCAGGAGTAAAATAATGAAGCGAAGATGCTTGAAGCGATTCCTACTCATAGTTTATCTCGCTTTGCTTCCGTGCTTGCTAACTGGATGTTTCATTATTGATTGGTTTTCGGGCGATGAAAATTGGGCCGGCGAAATCGGAGCCAGAGTGGAAGCCATGGGGATCGATCGTTATGACGGCAGCCTGCACGATATTGCCTATCTCGAAGTGAAGGAAATGAATTCACCCTACATGATACCGCTCGTACCGATCATATACTTCGAATCAAACACAGCTGAAATTCCTTCGCGATATCATCTGTTAAGCTCGGCTGCCGACGCGGCATCGTACAAACTTCCTTCTTACAGCAAACCCGATCCGCTGTCGGCCTATTACGAAATATTAAACGTGATCGGCCAGCGTATGACTCAGCAGCCGTCCGCGACGCTGCATATCCTGGGTTGTAATGACGGGCAGGAGGAAGGAGGAATCGCCTTGTCGCGCAGTCGGGCGGAATCTGTACGCGATTATTTAACGAGCATCTGGTCTGTCGCAGCAGCGCGTCTCACAGTCGATGCGCGCAACCTGCCGGCCAATGAATCGAAGACGAGCTCCAGGAATGCAAGAGATATCCAGGATGCCCGCGAGGAAAACAGGCGGGTAGAGCTGAGCTCAGAGAGCTTGCGCATAATCGAACCGATTGCTATGAATCAGATTTACAAAACGCTTCAATATCCCACGATTCAATTTCACTTTGGCGAAACTGTTTTCAGGGATTCAATTTCAGCGAAGAACGATAGCATCAAAGACTGGGAGCTCCGCATCAGCATTGAAGATGAGTCTATTCGTACCATTCGTATGCCGGGCAAACCCTTGCAGCACGTGCCCTATGATTGGAACCTGCAAGACGATTACGAGTCGATTCCCGAGCACGATGTCGCAATCAGGTATGAATTGACGGTTCGTGACCACAGGAATGTTCACGGCCGGGATTCGGGTACTATTCCGCTCAAGTACTACACATTAAGTGAAAAGACACCGACGCAATTTCTGGATAATTTCAAGATTTATCGCTACCATCTCAATGTCTTTGGCTTTGGCGAAAAAGAGCTCGATCCTTATAACCGCAAGATATTCGAATACATCATTTCAAAAGAAGCCGATTTCACGCTTGCCAATGCCGACATCTTTGTTTACGGTTATACCGACCGCATTGGCTCGGAGGAATACAACAAAAATCTATCGCAGAAGCGCGCCGACAATGTTGCCGAACGACTGAAAAAACATCACAATAAAATGAAGATAATCGCAAAAGGATTTGGCGAGCCCGATCCGGACTTCCCCAAGATCGATAATTCCGTTCCCGAAGGACGATCGTATTCAAGGACGGTGGTTATTGAAGTCTGGGATCCGATTGTCGTGCAATAAACATTCGCCAGCGAACCACGGGTGTCGGCGTCAGGAATTTAATCCAACCATGTTATAGAGGGTCGATGGACCGGATTGGAAATCAAAAACTGCACATGCTGCGATTCTTCTTGAGTTTCATTGCGCTGTGTTTACTGTCTTTTGGCCCATCGGCCCAAAGCGCGAAGCCGTCGGGATTTAACAAGGGGGCGGCCGAGGGCTCGGAGAGCTACCTGGGTCTGTTCGGCGGTGTCGATCTCGCCACTGCTTACGCAGTGGACTTTGCGCGGCTGCCGGGCACATCATCCAATGCCACAGAGCTCTTCACAAGTGATGGCGGTACCGGTTACGCTTTTGGCGCTCTGTACCAATTTCCCCTGAACCTGACTGCATTCGGCGAGCAATTTCCCGCGAACGGGTTTGCCCTGCAGTTACGGGCCGGAATGACCTTCCTGCGTGCGGAGATGAGCAGCCGCGAACAGGCGCTGCCCTCGATCGATAACGACAATAATCTGATTTGGGTCACCTTCGAGCATTCACTTGAAAGCGAGCTGAGTATTTTCGCAATCGAGCCGCGCATCCTGCTGCGGCCTTTCTTATCACCGCTGGCGCTGCATGCCGGCTTCAACCTGGGCCTGATCACTTCGTCGTCCTACCGGCAGACGGAAAGCATCGCATCACCGGAACTGATTTACTATTACGATCCGCCGCGGGAAGAAATTCTCGGCCGCAGGCTGCCGGGCGCAAGCGGCTCGATCGAAGACATAGCCGCCCTCTACGGCGCACTGGAACTCGCAGTTTCTTACGATTTCTCCTTTGATTGGCACACGGCGCTTTTTAAGTCATTCGAGCTGACGCCGGAGCTTTCGTTCCGCAGCAATATCAGCAGCTTCCTGAAAGAGAAGTCATGGAGCGTCTCCGGTCTGCGCGCCAACGTGATTGTTAAGATTCCCTTGAAGCCCGCGCCGCCGCCGCTGCCGATGATGGCGGTGGAGCTCTTTGGCCTGGGGATTGACGGCAGCGAACTGGCGAATCCGACAGTCGAAATTCGACGTAGTGAGACAACTCATGTGTGGTCCCTATTGCCCTATGTCTTCTTTGACTACAAAGACAGTGATCTGGATTTCTACAGCCTCCTCACACGCGCCGAGCGCTTTAGCTACGAGCTTCCCTTTGAGGGGCGGCGTAACCTGCCTGCATCCACGCAGGACATGTACATCGACGTCCTTAACATAATTGCCAAACGACTGTTAAAGCATCCCGGGGTCCACATCAGCCTGAGCGCCGGATCAGCATCCGGTAAAGAGGGCGAGCCACTGGCCAGGGCGCGTATGAAAGCCGTGCGCAACTATCTGAGCAGTGTCTGGGGCATTGCCGAAGATCGCGTTGCAATGAATTTGAACCCGCTTCCCTTCGAAGCAATAGACAATGCGCCCAAAGCCATTGAGCGTTCTGTGGAAATCACGGCGGATAATCCGACGATCCTGGCGCCTGTGCGCTGGAAAGAGCGTATGACGGACTCGGTCAAACCGCAGATGATTCTGGCGCGCATTGTTAATGCCCCGGATAAATCCGCGCCGAGAGTCGAAGTTGGAAGTCACAACGACCAAAACAAATATTTCACCATTCCAGTGACGGATGTCAGCCGGACCGAGAAAAGCTTTCGGGTGCCGTCAAATCTTGCGCCGAAGGTTGAATCAATCCCGGTCTACGTTGATATACTCGATGATTATACTCATTTGCCGGTAAGATTCAGCAACAGCGACAGCAGCGTAACGGCCTGGAAGGGAATACTGCCCGATGCTCTCCGCAAGGGTATATTAACGGAACGCGACATTGCCTTCCTGCAAAATGTTAAGCAGCTTATCGGCCGGGACGCGCAGTTGCTCATGCGCTATGCGGCGGATATGTACTCACCGGCGACAGTGGATGCGATTCGTGCCGCGCTGGACGTCGATATCGACCGCTGGCGCGCAATAGCGACGGATCCCGCCACCGACCGATCGACCCTCGGAGCGCGTGGGTTCTATTTCAGGGCTGAACTAAGTATTGAAATAAAAAGGCCGCAATAAGAGGTATCCGATGAAATTACATTCAATCTTGCTATCAATTCTCTTAACATTTGCGGCCTGCCAACTGTGCAGGGCTCAAAGCGGTATTCCGCGTGTGATCGGCTATCAGGGCGTTATCCTGAACGATGACGGTACGCCGTTGACGGATGGTGTCGAGCGCTTCCGCTTCAGTTTGCATACAGCAGCGACCGGCGGTACACTGGTCTGGTCGGAATCCAAAGACTTGATGATTGAAAACGGCCTGTTCGCCACGATGCTGGGCTCGACTGTTCCAATCGATTTGGCGCAAACACCATTTAATGCAGCCTATTATTTGGAGATTCAATTGCCCGATGCCGGCAAAATCCTGCCACGAATCGAAATCGCCAGCGTGGCCTACAGCCTGCGCTCCGCGGTGGCCGACTCCGCCCGGCATGCGTACCAGGCGCTGACGGCCCTTAACGCGCAGTTTGCGCAATCGGCCCTCAGAGCGGATTCCGCTGCTGTTGCCGACGAAGCGGTCATAGCAGATTCCGCACGTGTTGCGGGTCTTGTCGAATCGCAACATGGCGGAGTTAGGCTGCCTCCGGGCTGTATCCTGGCCTATGGCGGCGCGATCGCGAGCATTCCACCGGGTTGGATGTTGTGCGACGGCCGTGTGCTTGACTCGGCCGACTATCCGGCTCTCTTTGCTGTATTGGCTGATTCCTGGGGTGGGCAACAGATCGCTGACTCGCGCTTTTTCAACTTGCCGGACTTGCGAGGGAGATTTATTCGCGGCGTCGATGGCGGCGCCGGCATCGACCCCGATGCCGCGGATCGTCGGGCCAGTAACACAAATGGGAATGCCGGCGATGCCGTTGGCTCACTGCAAGGCGATACGTTAAAGTCGCATTCCCATGCTACGCAAGGATTGAGCGTTCGCCGTGGCGGCCTTCACGATCATGGCGGATCGAACGACAAAATCAAACTAAATGCAGGCTGGACACTTGTCTCGGGCGTCAATGCCGGTTTGTCGAAAGTTGCCATACCCTCGCCCATGTTTGGATCGACGCTTACCGAATTCGAAGCCAACCTGCTGGAAGGCGATGTCGGCGAACACTCGCACACTATCGTCGGCGAGCTCGACGCCACGGGCGGCGCCGAAACGCGTCCGCTTAACGCATCTGTTAATTTCATCATCAAGGTTGAATGATGTTGGACCGGATCGCCATACTCATTTTATTGCAGATCCTGGCTGTTGTCAGCGCCTCGTCGCAGGCAAACCGTCTCTTGCACTCTTCCTTTGATCCCGGCTATGTTAATACGACGGTCACAGGCTGTCGCATACTTGGCGGAATGTATCCGGCCGATTCTAGCTCCGGTGCGGCCGTGCGGCTGAAAAGCGGCGCCGTTCCACAATTGCTGCTGCCGCGCATCACGATTACCAACAAGTCTGATTTGCAAAATTCGACGATTCGCGCCGGCGACGAAATCAGTATTCGCGTTGCGGCACTCGACGGCGCCGGCGACGATGCTTTTCAGTATGTCTGGACCAAAAACGGCAGTGTCGTCGGACAAACGGCTGAGCGAGTGTTAAAGGATGTGATCGAAGGCGACGCGAAATATGTCGTCACCGCCCGGCGCGGCTATGCCGAGGGACGTCTGGTTTTTGCGAATCGTGATTCATTGATCGTACACGTTGACGATGGAGCGATTCGCTTGCTCCCCGCAGTGCTTTTTTTCAGCGGAATTGCGATTACGTCCAGCAGCCGCGCCTGCATTCAACTGACCAACGCGTCAGGAGGGGATTTACTGCTTCGAGCGCCGCGCTTCATAGACGGAGATTCATCCCGGTTCCGGATTGTCGCCGCGCCGGAATCGGGCGCCTTACTTAGAGACGGCGAAAGCGAGGCGGTCACAATCGAATTCACGCCGGCGGAGGCCGGAAGCTATACGGCCAATCTGATACTTGACTATGAATCTCAAGCCGAATTACGCTCCGAACTGCTGCGGTTGCAAGGGCTGGGCCGCCCGCTGCCGCAGCCGGCCGTCCGCTGCGGCATAGGCTTAACAGCCGCGCCGGAATCGGCAAGACCCGGCGATACCGTGGCCGTCAGGATCGATCTGAGCGAAATGGAAAATTTCGACCCGCAAATCACACGAGGGCTCCGGCTTAGTTTTCAGATCGATCCGCGCGTTCTCCACCTCCTGGATTCACCGGATCCGCGCTTTAAGCTGACCAGCGAACTGCTCAATCTGCGCAGCATGAAAGTGACGCTCGAACAAAACTTCACAGCCGACCAGTCGGAGTTCTGTACCGAGGTCTTCTTTCTCGCGCTGCTGCGTGAAGCGCAGCATAGCGACATCATTATTAACAATGTGAACTGGTTCGGCCAGGACGTCGATGTCCTGCAATTGCACGATACGCGTTTTGACCTTCAAACAGATCGGTTTCTGACAATTCCGACAGCCGGAGTCGCCATCCTCGGCATCCGCCCCAACCCGGCCCGCGGCGCTGCGGAGGTTGAGATTGAAGTGCATGTCGCGGGAAGGGCGGAGCTGATGCTGGTGGACGTGTTCGGACGGGTGGTGTTGAAGCTTGACGATCGGTGGTATGAGAGGGGACAATACATTGTTGCGGCAGATTTTGGGCGGACTGTTTCAGGTGCATATTCACTGGTTGCCAAAAGCAATGTAGTATCGAACAGTATAAATGTAGTCTTGTTGCGATAGAGTAAGAATTGGAAATTGCTGTGAATGAAACAGTATCGCTGCCAGAGAACGAAGCCCGGACGGTGTGTTTGAAATTAAGCAAAGGGAATTGTTGAAATATCCTATGATATTTAGCGATTTGATTGAAGTCCGGTCATATTCTTCAATCGAGCTCAAAGTTAAGCGCTATCAGTTTTCAACAGCCTGGAAGTTTTCGCGGGAGACAATGCGGTGCTGATAATAACTCAAAAACAATTAGATGTCATTTCGCAAAGCCAAAGTGACTCGGTCATTGTACGATTGAAGCGATACCTCTCCCGCAGCGACTTCCCGTCATCAAATATCAACAAGATAGCTGACCTGGAAGCCTTTGTTCGAATCGCTGTCAAGAGAGCAAAAATGTACGACGTTGTTGCTGAAAATGACGTCAGGTTGTTCATAGTTTGTATGCTTTTTCTCGGTCAGGAATTTGACACTGACGGACGTTTCGCCTGGGCAAAACAAACTCTCTCTTCCAGGAAACTGGATGGACCGGAAAAAATGGAGAAGATAAGCGATTATTTACTCTTTGAAACAGAGGAAGCAATGTGAGTTCTCGTCGACCGAAACGTCCACTCAACAAGGATGCGGTAAAGTCAGCAAACGCGGCGATCTGGAGGCGATTTCCCGAGCTGAAGGGTCGCAAGCTAACAATGGATCCCAAAGACCAGGTCTATCGTAAGCAGTGGATGGATGAATATCTGGCGGCTGGTGGCGAACTGGAAAATCCGGATGACAATGGTTCTGATACGAAGGTGGTGCAAGCTTGCGAAAAATCACCGCCAAAAATATTTAAGCCCAAGTTGATCGAAAATGGCGCCGACATTATTACAAAATCTGCTTTATACAAAGACTGTTCCAAAGATATTAAAGGCAAAATTAACAGCAAAAAGTTTAATGAATCAGAGCAAAAACTGATTGCTGAAGTGCTGGACAAGTATGCCGCACTTTTGAAGTGCAAGGACCACCCGCTAAAGGCTATCGGAAGGACGGATAGAGCGATAACCAAGAATGGTACTTGCGTTGATGAAAGCAAAACTATGGGCGAGTGGTTTGCGGATAAAGGAGCTTTAATATTAACCGATTCGGCAAATAATACAATTGACTTCAAAGATGAGTCAACACAATTCAAAGGTACTCTGGCACATGAAATTTCACATGCGCTGATGAATAAATACGACCCCAGAACTTGTAAATCTTATTCAAGCATTACCGAAAATCCCTTGATGAAGGAATTCATGAATGCTGCTGGTTGGAGTAAGAAAGGGACCATCCTGAAGGATAAGAGCTCTGCACCAACGAATTATGCCAAAACTAGTCCCGAGGAAGATTTAGCTGAATCGTCTATGTTGTTTTTGTATAACTCCGATGCACTCAAAAAAAAATCGCCGGCCAGATACAAATTTTTGAAGAAGCTGTTTGGAGATTAGAATTGAAAAATTTATGTTTTGCAGGCTAATGAAAATCATTCTGATTGTGCATCTCATATTAATAGTCGCGCCATTTGGGCGTTTGGATGATGCTATGAATAAGCAATGGAATAATGTGCAGTTTGGTGCAACGACAGTTCAGGACATTAAAAACGAATTTGGTCAGCCGGATGAAGTAATTGATAGTATGAATTACGCATCATTGGAAAATGCCCTGTATATGTCTTATGACAATCCTTCTGTTGAATTTTTCTTCGTGGTGGGCAAAGTGGTACTGATTCGGGTTGAGGCAGACGCAGAGAGTCAGTATCCTTTAACTCGGCTGGATTGGCAGGAAACAGTCGGTTCTCCAAATAAGATCTTGGCCAGCAAGCGGGGAAAAAACAGTAGAATAATGGTATATGATAAAGAGGGTTTGGCAGCATCATTTGATGATTATGGAAATCTCTTGACTGTCGACCTGTTTAAACCTAACTCCTCAAAACCGTATGAAGAACTATTTTACGAAAAACCACCGGTATTTGTTAAATGAACTGTGTCTGAAAGAGAATCCCTGACATGCTGAAATTTGTCCGCCTTCAAATCGAATTATTTGCTTAGTGTTACCGGAATTAGTTTTGAGTTGATAGAATAGGTAAACGAAGCTGGTGAATCCGGCTTAAGCTTGATAAATCAATCGTATCAAACCGTGATCGCCTCGCGAGGGAGTGAGACTGTCCCCGAATATACAGTAGATCGCTATCGTCTTCCGCGAAAGTAAAACTCAAAGAAACAGCGCTGAAGGATCGAATCCGAAGCGTCCCTTGGTCGCTCAGCTCGCTCCCGCGATCCAGGGAATCATCAAGAGTCCCGACACTGCTCATCGCAGTATTTCATAGTGTCCGCCGTTCGGGTGCTTTTTGTTCATACACTCGCAGGTCAGGAATTCTTCGCTGACGATCCAAACCATGGTGTCTTTGTGCTGCTCATACCAGGCGCGCATGGCCCGTTGGAAACTCACTCTATTGGCATGGTCTCTTCGCAAATGACGCCAGTACGCGCAGTAGCCGCAGCCTTCCCGGTCAAACTCAACTCCCAGTAAGTCAAAGGTCGGGATGTCTTTGATTAATTCCTGCAATACCGTAAATGCCACATAGGCAACGGTATAGTGACCTCCGTGGAATATGACCTTCGCAGCAGTCGGCGTTGTGTCCGTAAGAAGCTCGATAAGAAACGGGATAGCATCGTCTTGTTGTTTAACAAGCTCCCAAAAGTACTCGTCACCGCAGCCGAGTCCGGTTCCGGATTCACAAATGTAGGGTATATCGCTAACCTTTCTTATCTGCTCGCTGAGATTATGTTTGCTGTTCTGGCCACAGACAAGCTCGGGCAGGACGAGTATTACAATAAATACGACAGTTAATATACTTGCTCTCTGGCGGTTAAGATGCCATGTCTTGGTCCAACCCCAGTTTGTATTCACAGCTGTCTGCCTCCTTAAGTGTTTCATTGATGCGTGATTTTGTTAATTTGCATTTTCGATGGCGCTAAATTTCTGATTGTTGGATTCGCAACAGTTGCCGAAATTCGTCTTTCTTGCGACTCAGCGGACAGCTATCCGGATTTGTAGTCTCGACTGGCGACTACCGGCTTTTATTATTATACTCCCGGTATTCAATTTCCCACAAAAACACATACTTCATCCCAACCGACAGCAATGCGCTGAAGGCCACAATCCAACCGCGAAAGCCATCCCGCCATCCTCCTTTGAGAACAAGCTTCTTGATGAAAGCCAGCGGAGGCTTAAGGCACAGCTGCAAGAAGGAAAAACGGCGTCCCATCCTGTGATAGCTCCGGGCGCTGATACGGGCATAACGGACCGTGCGCAAGAGGTGATCTTCGATATCCCGGTAGGAGTAATGATAGAGCTCGGCCCGCAGGTCTTTAACCTCGCCCTCGACACGAAGCACATCGTGGGGGTTGTAGCCGCCCCATTCGGGCCGGGCCGCACGCCGCACCAGACGCAGCTTCCGGTCCGGCTGCCAGGAATAGCGCAGGAAGCGCCCCAGGTAATGGGTTCGGCGATTGATGCGATAGGCCGCGGCATCGCCTCGCCTGAGGGTCTCGCGAATTTCGTCGGCCAGCTCCGGCGAAACGACTTCATCGGCATCGAGGGACAATATCCACTCCTGCCTGCATTCGGCAAGCGCCCGGTTTTTTTGCGCGATATGGCCCGGCCATTCGTTGTGAACTACTCTTGCGCCGAACTCGGCTGCGATGAGCGGCGTGCGGTCCTGCGAGCCGGAGTCGACGACGACGATCTCTGCGGCGAAACCGGCAACAGCGGCCAGAGTACGGGCTATATTAACTTCTTCGTTGAATGTTATGATGGCAACGGACAGTGGGAGGGGCGCTGCACTCTTGTCCGGATCAAGTGTCGTTGTTTTGGCTTGAGACATTGATGAGGCATTGATAGTGAATCGAGCTCTCGCGTTCAAAGGCGTCGACATTTTTCGCCCGGTATCGGATCAATCTCCGCCTTGAGTTTCACGGCGATAGTCTTTATACCCGACCGTCATGGCAACTCACGCGGTCCATCGAATTAATCCATGCATCGCCGATTTTTGCGCGAAGGACTGGACAAATATACGATTATCTTCCATAGAGGGCTTCCCCGACGGCGCGCCCGGGCTGTCGATACCCGTCCTTAGAACACTAGCAGGCCGGGCTGAGCACAAAGCAAACGCTGGATTGCGGCAGTGCAAACACCACAAATGATGCTGTGCGCAGCACGGTGCCGCGAGCGTTTTTCTCCTCGCCGCCGTCTTCGTAACTTCCCGCCTATGAAGGAACGCATTTTGATTGTGGATGACGAAGCGTCGATCGCGGATATGATTCTGTATGCGCTCGAGACGGACGGCTTCGAGCCTCTGTGGGCGGCGACGGGCGGCGAGGGCCTGCAGTTGCTGCGCGATGGATCGATTGCGCTCGTGATTCTGGATGTTGGCTTGCCCGACTGCAACGGCTTCGACCTGTTCAAAGAAATCCGGCGGCAGTCCGATGTTCCTGTCCTGTTCCTGACTGCGCGTTCCGGGGAGATTGATCGGGTACTGGGCTTGGAACTAGGCGCTGATGATTACGTCTCGAAGCCTTTCAGTCCGCGCGAACTCAGCGCCCGCGTTAAGGCGATCTTGCGGCGCTCCGGCAGTCGGACGACGGAGACAGGCTCAAGGCCCCGGCTTCCGTTTACGGTTGACGCGGCCAGATTTTGCATCTCGTACCAGGGATCGCCGCTTAAACTGTCGCGTTACGAGTTCAAGATTCTGCGTCTGTTCATCGAACGACCGGGGCAGGTCTTTTCACGCGGGCGGCTGATGGATATGCTGTGGGAAGAAGCCGAGCATTCGCTCGAACGGACAATCGATACGCATATTAAAACGCTGCGGGCCAAATTGAAAGAGGTTGATCCCGCCGTCGACCCGATTAAGACGCATCGCGGCCTCGGCTATTCCCTGCGGGAGGATTGGTGAAAATAGCGACCCGTATCTCACTCGGCATTTTTGTCATCATCTGCGGCGGAATCTATTACCTCGTTGACTGGATGATCAGCGATATTCGTCCCCGATACCTGGAATCGCTTGAAGAGCCGATGGTGGATTTCGCCCACCTGCTTGCCGCGCAGATCGAACAGGACATCGAAGGGGAGCTGCCCGATCTAAGCAGCCTCGCGCTTGCCTTCGACTCGGCCTATACGCGCCGATTTTCGGCCCAGATCTATCAATTGCACAAAAGCTCCGTAACGCTGCGCGCTTATGTCACCGATGAGCGCGGCATCGTCGTTTTTGACTCGGAGGGCAGGGATGTGGGTCGCGATTATTCACAGTGGCGCGACGTACACTTAACATTACGCGGCGGCTACGGCGCGCGATCGACGCGGACAGATGAAGCCGACCCGGCGACGAGTACGCTCTATGTCGCCGCGCCGATCGTAAATCGCGTCGGTCGGATCATCGGCGTGGTTTCCATTGCCAAGCCGACCAGCACCATCATGCTTTTTGTTTCTACCGCCAGAGCGAAAGTGATAACGGTCGGCGTCGTCTGCGGCATAACCATTCTGGCGCTCAGTATATTGATGCTGTTATGGGTGACAAAGCCGATCGCTACCTTAACAGAATATGCGCGTCAGGTCCGCGACAACAGGAAAGTTTCGCTGCCGCCGCTCGGTCGGGCCAGTGACATCACCGCGCTCGGCAGCGCCTTCGAGGAGATGCGCGACACGCTGGAAGGCAAGAATTACATTGAGTCCTATGTACAGACTCTGACGCATGAGATAAAAAGCCCGCTCTCGTCTATCAAAGGCGCTACGGAATTACTCGCCGAGGAAATGCCCGCCGATCGCCGCGCCCGCTTTCTCGCGACAATCCAGAAAGAATCCACGCGCATCGAACATCTGGTTGAGCGCCTGCTGCAACTATCCGCCCTGGAAGCACGCAAAGGGCTGACGAAGGTCGAGCGCATCAAGCTGGCGTCCTTAGTCGACGATGTGCTGGACAGTCTGTCCGCATCGCTGCTGCACAAAGGAATAAAAGTCCATAGAGATCTCTCTGCGGCGCCGGATTGTATTGTGTCGGGCGACCGTTTCCTCTTGTTTACAGCCTGTATTAACCTCCTGCAGAATGCCATCGACTTCACGACGGAGCGGGGCCTTATCCACGTCAGCATCAATTGCCCGGCCAAACACGCGGAGCTGCGCGTGCGTAACAGCGGCGGTCACATTCCCGACTATGCCCTGGATAAAATATTCGACCGCTTTTATTCACTGCCGCGACCGCAATCGGAACGGCGTGGAACCGGCCTGGGGCTGCCTTTTGTGAAAGAGGTCGCCTTGCTGCACGAAGGCCGGATCGAAGTCCGGAACGCCGGGAACGACGAAGTCGAAGCAATTCTGAGTCTGCCGCGCTGACACTTCACACATTCTTCACACAAAATTCACCTGCGATTCAGCAGCACTTCACATGCCGTCTCTAGTTTGCGGTCATATCGGCGGCCGGCGCCGAATTACCGAATAATCGAAGGTTGCTGTTATGGAAGATCGTTTGCAGTCGATAATAGCGCGAGTGCGCTCATCTATCATTCCCAAGATTCTCTTCATCGCATTGCTGGTACTGCTTTTGTTAATCCCCGTGACCATGATTGAAGACCTGATGTATGACCGCGCCTCAACTAAGGCCGGTGCCATCGAAGAAGTCGCTCAGCGTTGGGGCGGCGCGCAAAGTATTGCCGGGCCGATAATCACGATTCCGTATCAGGAACATTATCGCGACAAGCAGGATTCGCTGCGTGTACGGACACAAAAAGCCTATTTTTTGCCGAAGCAGTTGCACCTGCAAGGGAGTGTTGACCCGGAGTTGCGCAGGCGCGGCATTTACGACGTTCTGCTCTATCGCACGAAGCTGGCGATCAGCGGCAGTTTCCAGCAACCGGATTTCAGCCGCTGGAACATTGCGACCGAAGACATTCTATGGGACCAGGCCTACATCTCGGTCGGTATTCCGGATACGCGCGGCATCAGGGAAGCTATCGAATTGCACTGGGATGACGCGAGCTACACCTTTGGTCCGAGTACCGAAGAAGATTCCTATTGGTCGGGTGAAATCGGTAGCAAGCTGGCTCTGCGCCCGCCGGTGGACAGCGTCGAATCGAGTGATATCAACTTTTCTTTCGACTTGCAATTAAACGGCAGTACCAGCCTCGGCTTTTTACCACTCGGGGCCGAAACCTCGGTTAACCTGGATTCGGAATGGCCGCACCCCGGCTTTAGCGGCGAATATCTGCCCGACCAGCGCGAGATTAATGAAGACGGCTTCGCCGCCAGTTGGAAAGTTAATTTCATTGAACGTAAGTATCCGCAGCAGTGGCGCGGTTCGCGTGTAAAGGCGCACCGACTCAGCGGATCCTACTTTGGCGTTAACCTGATTATTCCGGTCGATACGCACCAGCAGTCGATTCGATCCGCCAAATATGCAAGTTTGTTTATCTTGTTGAGCTTCGTGGTCTTCTTTCTCTTCGAAATCCTGAACAAACTCAGTATCCATCCAATACAGTACATTCTGGTGGGCTTTGCCGTCTGTTTGTTTTATCTGATGCTTGTCTCGCTTTCAGAGCATCTGGATTTCGGCCTTTCCTATCTGCTGGCAAGCATCGCCTGCATCGGATTGATCAGCGGCTACAGTAAGAGCGTCCTGACATCGGGCGGGAGAGCGGCTATTATCGCAATCGTCCTGACGGCCCTTTACTCCATATTATATGTGCTGCTGCAACTGCATGAGTATGCCCTGCTAGTTGGTTCGCTTGGCATGTTTTGCGTTCTGGCGCTGCTGATGTTCCTGACGCGCAAAATCGACTGGTATTCGATTAACAGAGTAAACCGCGCAGGGCCTGCCGAGACGGCAGTTCCTGAATCTGAGGTCGGGATATCCAGGGTGTCGAATACGTCGATGTCACCAGAGTGATCCGCTTTGGACGGCCGAAGGGTTTCCGTCATCATGGAGCAGCGAATCACGTCCTCGGCGGCCTGAGCGCCGAGGACGCTCGTTTGCGAAAGAGAGAGTTGGCGCGCTGTACGAAGTATCACCGGCATCCAGGGCGTCGTGCTTCGTCTCGTTAAATAACAAACGCAATTTGGCCGGATAGGGATTAACACAATTTATTTTCTCGATGATGGAAAACAAAGTTCCGTGAATTCTAAGAACAAACAATAACAATGAATGAAAACTGACAGCTAGGGCGTCGGCTTTCGATTCTGACGACCTTCACCGGCATTCTAGCCCCGGCTATCGTGTAGCTCGTGGTGATGCAGTTGTTTCACGGTACATCGCAGTCGATCCGGGCGCATGAGTTTATTCTGGTGGCAGAGGATGGCCCGCCCGCCGGAAGGTGGTATTTGACTGAAGATCTCGATGGTAATCCTGATACTCGCAAACTTGCACGCCTGGAGATGCGCACGGACACATCCCTCACAAGTATTAACACATTAGGTATTCGCTCAACAACTGTTACGCTAATCGATACCGGCGCCGGCATAAAAGCCCTGTTTGGCTGGGATGGTACCAACACCGTCATTTGTATTGGTGACGCGGATGGGCGTTGGCGTTACTTTACACCTACCCAATCCTGGTTATCACGGCGCGAAATTGGAGTAAAGAGTGAGTGTGCAAATTGTCCGAACCAACCTTCTATGGACTACGATAGCTTATTGAAGAATTTCATCATCACGAGAGTGACGAAGTATGAAGACAGTAATCCTGACGAATTTCAGATCTTTAAGCAATACGACAGAGTGCTGGAATCTGAGAAATGAAAGCAATCTTATGCTGCCGAGCTCAACGGTTGCACGTCTTTTCGCAATCATCCACAAGCGGTATGCAACACAGGAGAATGGTGTCTTTGCAGGCCAGGGGCTATTTTCCCGCTTGAAACATTCGAGGTGAATACCTATATTTCACCTCATTCACAGGAAACAACGGTGACCGAACATTGATCTGCCGATCCGTCAGTCACCCGGGGCCTGACAATCGAACTACTGACCCTTATCAGCACTGCCTCCGTCGAATACTGGTCAGAGTTTTAGCGTTTCACTCAGAAGGCTGTCAATTGTTTAATGCAGACAAGTCAGCTATAGTTATGCGACCTGCTGCATTTCAGGGTCAAAACTACCACTGCTCCGGCCCCAAGCGGGCTAAACCGAAACATTCATCTAACATTTGGAGATTCGTATGAACGTGAAAACAAAGTTGTCGAAATCCGCGCCTGCCCGGATAGTTGCCGCATTGGCTGGAATAACGCTCTTTGCAGTCCTGCTGATTATCGGCGCAACCGAATGTAGGGCTACTGATCAAACGGTCGAAAACGAATGCGACGACTGCCTGATAAACTACGTTTTCAATTGTGAATCCTGTACGCTGACTCGCTTTTTTGAGTGCGGTGTCAACTCACAGGCTTGTTTTACAATGCCGGGACAAAGTTCCAGTACTTGCAGGCGTATTGCTGAAAACATGCAGGGAGGTATAAGTTCGGTTTCTACGGAGTTCGGCACGGCCTCCGTCACCAAATGCGTTCAAGACGATGATGGTGTCTGGTCGTGCGGTGATGGAAGCGTCACATGTGAGGTAACCTACCTGAAACCGAAGACGCCGAAAGACGCGAATGCCGGTGACCATGTATATGGCGAATTGCTTGATGATGAAGGAAATGTTCTGCTGCGCTATGCTTCACAGTGGAATGCAAGAGAGATAGAGTATACAGTAAGCAACAATCTGGATGAAGATATCACGGTCGACTGGGCCAATACTCCGGTTCACGGGATGCTGATAGCGGCCCATACCGAGCGGACTAGCAATTTCGCCCGCGGCAAGGCCGCGGTCGTCACCGAGTTTTCGACGATTGCTTTTGAGTTCGGCACAAGCGGCGACCGTTTGGAATTGGACTATGTTGTGACTGTCCTTGAAAGCCGGGAATCGCATACGACCGATGTGTCCGAATACAGTGAAGAGCAGGGCTTTGTGCTCGGCAGCAACTCGCCCAATCCCTTTGCGGGCGCAACAACACTGTACTATGAACTGCCGTATGCGACAATCGTTGAACTGAGCATTCATGATGCGCTTGGCGCTGAAATCCGCAGGCTGCACAGCGGAATGCAGGAAAAAGGTACGCACTCGCTATCCTGGGACAGCCTTAATGAAAATGGTCAGTCCCTTGCAACGGGTACATATTTTTACCGACTCAAGGCTCTGGATGCCGCCGGCAATCCGCTGGTGCTCAGCAGGCAGATGATGCTAATTCGCTGATGGCTGACTCCTCATAATTCTTGCAATTGAGTTTAATCCCCACAGGCTGTTGCGACAACAACAGCGGTGGGGATTTTTTTGGGGGCAGACTGGCCAGAAGAGCCTGGTCCGGCATTCGAATGGTACGGTCGGCAATCGAAAGATTCCGCGCTATGCGAATACAGACGTTAATCTCAGCGGCTGGCGAGGAGGGGGATCGAAGTTCGTGCGGCGGCAGTTGCCCAGGCTTCAGGCTTTGTTGTTCTGCCCGATCGGAGTTACCAAAAAAACGGGGGCGGCCCGAAAGCCACCCCCTGAATCTATATGTTGTATACTTAAAGCCTGTCAAAAGCGGCTCAGCGCACCAGCTGTATCCGGCGGGCCAGCGTGGCGCTGCCATATTGCACCAGACAGAAGTAGCTGCCGCCTGCCGCGACGCTGGCATCCCAGCGAAACCGATGTCGTCCGGCGGCGCTGTAAGCGTCATGCAGACGCGCGACTTCATTGCCCCTGATATCCACGATACGGACAAGGAGTTTATCACTCAGGGGAATGACAATCTCTACATTCGTTTCCGTTCTGACCGGATTCGGATGGATGCTGACACCCCAGGTTGATGTGCTGCGTCCCGGCTGTTTAACATCCGTTACAAGAGAAGAGGGCAGTGTTATGGTCGGTACGAGCATCGCGTCGGCCGTGTGCTGCACCGAGGTCGTGGAGTTGTTGTAGATCACTTCCACGGTATGCGGCGTCTGCAGATATTTCTGCGCGCCGATTCTGAGGTACTCCAGCAGATTCATATTGGGTATGAAACCGTCGGCGTCGACGCTTGCCGTGCTGACAAGGGAGCTGCCGGCGTTGTAGATATTCACGGTCGCGCCGGTGGCGGGATTGCCGTCCGCATTCAGAATGAGAAATGATGTTGTCCATTGCCGAAACAGCAGTGAATTGGCGCTGAGAACTTCTTTTTGATCGTCGTAGGTACAATTCAGGAGCCAGACAACCGAGGCATTCGTCACGAAGACATCCTGTTGACCGGAAGCGGCGATTTGAACGTCCTGTATCTGGCAATTCGTCGCGTGGTCGAAGTACAGACCGTGGCCGGTGGCGCTGGTCACATACAATCCATCGAGCGTTAACTGGCTCTGATTGCCGATCAATTGCAAGCCGTGGCCCTGGCTTTCGTGAACTGCGGCACTTACAATCTGGCCGTCGGCGGCATGCAGCGCCATCCCGTTGTCGGGACGTATCAGGGTAGCGCTTGACCAGTTAATGGATCCGAAAATGTCGAAGCTGTAATTAACGTTAAGCCGGGGTGCGATCAGGGAAGTCGTAACATTCAGGCTGGCGCCGCTTGCCACGACGCAGGCGCTTGTTTGCGTCAGGTGGACCGTACAGCGTTTGATCGAGGCGGTGCTGCTCGCAATGTCGATCGCGCCGTTACAGTCAATTTCCTTGTAGCTCAGATCGTCGCCGCCGGCAATGCCGCCCGCCATACTGCTGTACAACAGGGCGTCGATCGTGATTTTACTGGTGTCTTTCTCCGTCGTATCCACAACGCATGCCGTGAACGATGCCCCGCAGCTTGCCGTGGTTGGCACCGTGCCGCGAATCGTAACATACTCCGGGTTTACTAAATCCGATTTTGTCATTGAAGTCGGACTGATGCTGATGTCCCAACCCGGAACAGCTTCAACCTCGGCTTCGATCTCGTTACCCGTTGCCGCGTCGACAGGAAAGCTAAAATAGATTAACTGGCCTTTGGTATAGGTTTTCGTTCGACTGATGTAGTCGACACGCGGTTCGGCCAGCGAGGCCGTGTGATCTTGATTCTCTCGCTTACGCGTGCCGACGGTACTCGGCACAACGGTTATTTTTTTACAGTTCTTAGGAATGTTTAGCAGGCATACCCTTTTGCCTTTGGGGATCGTTTGCCCCGGCCCGAGACAGCCGACTTTTACCCCGTCACATTTAATGTCCACTTTGCGCCCGGGGCGGTGCGGCTGATTTTTAGAGTAAACATAGACGCGTGTCACCCATGTGCTTTCCTCCTTGATTTCCGTCTCAACCTCGCCTTCTCCCTCGCCTTCGTCCTCGCCGCCTTCTACTTCTACCTCGGTCTGTGTCAGATAACAGGTTGAATAATAAAACCACTCTAAGGTTCCACCGCGCGTTTTGGAGTTTTTGAATGACCGGCAATCGGCGCTGACGACTGTTACCGAAGAATTGTCGTTGAGGCTATGCCACTCCGGATTACGGTCGCCGACACAGAAGTCTGTCGAGGCTGCCCAAAGAATCGCTTCCTTAACAGTTATCTTGCCGTCTTTGTTTGCGTCGGCATTGGCGTCACGGGAGCATGAATCCAGGCCTTTGTAAAATGGCGTGCCGCACTTGTCGATTCGTTTTGTTTCTTCGCTGGCGCTCGAAGAAACGGTAATGTCTCCCTTTAACTTCTTCGTTTGGCCCTGACCGAGGTCTTTGCATTTGGTTTGCATTGGCTCGACGGCAGTGCCCGCGAAACAAGCCTCGATGGTTATGCACACTTCCTTGGCGTCATTGTCCAATAGTTTGCAGGCCAGGTCATTCCAGGTCATCTTTGGCAACTCCTTCAGTACCGGATAGCCGTTTCTCGAGCCATGACCTAAATAGAAAAAGTAAAGTTTGTCACAATTCTTCATGGTATCCAGGGCCTTGCAGACGTCTTGTTTGGTTGCGCCCGAGGCATTGGCGCCGCCCGAGGCGGTTACAATGTGATCATCCGGGATTTTCGGACCTTTGTCGTTATTGTTTAAGTATGTCTGCACGCGGGCGATGTCATTCTTGCGGGCCTTGCGCTCACCGGCTCCATCGAGATTCTTCCCCGTTACAATCAGCGCCCAGGTGTTATTAGGCTGGCGGGGAACCGGAGTGTAGGTTACCGTTTCGCTGTTGTGCGGCCGGTATTCTCCCCAGACCTTATCCGGATTATGATTGCCCAGGTAGGTAAAGGAGGTAATTTCGCTGCCATTGACAATCGGCCAGGACATAGCGTCAATCGTGGTGTAGGCGCCGGTCCAGGCATTAACAAACACAAAGCTTGTTTCGTGCATCCATTCTTCGTCTTGCTTGTTGTCCAGCCAGAAAAAGTAATACTTGGCGTCGAATGTATTGGTGAAGCTTTCTTCATAGTCTTTAACGACCGTCCCGATCGGCTGAACGGCATTGACGGTGCTGTTATAGAGAAAGGCAACGATATCATTGACATAAGGACTGACGCTAATCACACTTGTCGTGACGATATCGATTGCCGATTGCTGGCTGATAAGAACTTCCTGCGTGTTAATCGCAGTCGATAAGTTGTCATTGGCGGCGTTATTGTCGGCAAGCAGGCTGGTAACCGACACTGTATAGGTTCCAAGCGATACCGGTGTCCAGGAGTCAATCGATTGGACGTTGGCAGCTTCGCCCACCGCCAATCCGGGCACGAATACGATCTCCGGACCGAAGACAGGCGTTCCGTTCTGATCGTCGACGCGAAATTCAATCAGGGAATATGGAGAAGCGCCGGGACCAAGATTGAGGATCACCGCTTCAAAACTTGTTGCAAAGCCCAGGTTGAGCGTGACGCCGGGCGTCGGTGTTAGCAGTGCGTTGACCTCGATGTCATGGCCCTGGGCCCACATTTGCTGACCGCCAATCGTAAGGAACCCTAAGACAAAAAGCAGACACATGCAGCGGCACATAATTTTGTATGTCTCCCAATTCGAAAAATGGAACCTGGGCCATGAATTTCTTCCGGGCGCGATAGCCCCGCCCTGTCTCAGACCCGACTAATAGATCATGTTAAATGGCGTTCCGATGGAAGAGGAAGTGATCCCGGCAAAATCTGATGAGCAGTAAGGCCGTTGTTGCGGGTACCGTTCATCGCTGAAAGTTTGGCAGTATTACGCGCTTGCCGTCATTCTCACATGCGTGAATTCATGTTCCGCCATTGTCCACGACAAATTATCAGTGTCCGCGATAAGACACAATCGGAGAATTCCTGATTTTTGCATCAGAAAAACCCTTAGATCTTCCTTGCATGTTTCTGTCCGTCGATCCCGGTGAAGTTTATTATGACGGCCCCGGCAATTTCCCGGGAGATTGCCGGGACCAAAGATAGCTCTGTCGAATGGATCAGCGATGGGATTACCTGCTGATCATCATATTGCGCGTTTGTACGGTCCGGCCATCGACGATCAGACTGTAGACATAAACGCCGGCGGCGAGCTCGTCCGTGAATTCGATAGTGCCGTATCCGCTGTCGTTAATTTCGAAACGCTGAATTGTCCGGCCGTCGCTGGCGACAATCACAATCGCGGCACTGCCGGCATTTGCCGGAATGTGGTAGCGGATGGCGGTCGCGGCGCCAAAGGGATTCGGCACGTTTTGAAACAAGAATGCATCACTGGCGATCTGTTCCTCGTTCCTGTCGGCCGAGGACTTAACGGCGGCCGAACCTGTCGTGATAGTATGGTTGCATTTGTTGCCGGTGCATCCGGTAAACGGATTACAGATACAGCCCACAATTGCCCCGCCGACGTATTTGAAACCACAGCAGGAACACGGGTCGCCGGTACAGGTATGCGTCGTAGCTGCTGTCGGAATCAGTACGTCGTCACCGCTTTGTGTTAACTCGGTTGCGACCGATATCGACGTTCCATCGGCATCGCCGCTGCCGATCAGGTACAGTGGATCGCCAAGCTGAATCTCGTAGTCCAGTAAGGTAGCATTCGAACCAAGCTGGGACTTAAGATAATTTTCGATGTCCGCAATTGGTACGGTGTAATTCACTGTACCGTTGTTGATTTCCGCGATCTTGCCTCTGAGATTGCTGGCCTGCGTATCAACGAAAACCAGGCTGAAAGACATAATTGAGCATAAAAGAACCACTTGGAGATTACGCATGGGAAATGCCTCAGGAAAAATTGCTGAAAAGCTTGTTAGAGTGCCATTCATGAGGTCGCATTTATCTAAGGATAGCAACAACATCTTCCCGGTTTGAATTCGTCAATCGGGAGTTAGTGCCAGTAGAATGATGTTAAGCAGAGGTGCTGCCTTTCGGTATCCGGTACCGAATTGCTTTACGTGTCAATGAATGGCATGATTGAAATTGTTGTCCTGTGGCTGAACCGTGGATTCATACTGCGTAGTCGTAGGCAAACATTCTACGAATATCGAAGCAGTTGGCAGTGATGTTAAGTCCGGACTGACTGAAAATGTTAATTATTACCGCAACATGCAAGTTTATTTTGACGCCCCACGCTTTGGTTCTTCGATTTCAGAAGGCAGACAGCTTCGTTGTGCCCGAAGAAGAATGCCAAACTGCTCCTGCTGATATTTTTCTTGACTTCTACGAAAACTTTCGTACATTTGCGTCTTGCTACGAAGAGCTTCGTAGAAGACCTTCGGATAGTGAACAACTACTAGTGAGCCGAGAACAATACTATGTCAAAACAGAAATCTTCACAGCCGACTGATGCGGAACTGGCAATCCTGCAGATACTCTGGGAGCGCGGCCCCAGCACTGTCCGCGAGATCAATGATCTCTTAAATGAAGAACGGCCGACCGGCTATACAACAACCCTCAAACTGATGCAGATCATGCTGGAAAAACAGTTGCTGGCACGCGACGAGTCGCAGCGCACACACATTTACCGGGCGCTGCTGAGCCGGCAAAACAGCCAGGAGCAAACGCTTAATCGCATTCGGGACCGCTTCTTCGGTGGTTCGGCGACACGTCTGGTGCTACAGGCCCTTGGCGGCAGCGCACCGACGGCCGAAGAACTGCGCGAAATCCGTGCCTTGTTGGATTCCATCGAAGGGAGGCAGCAATGATGATACCCGACATGAACTTTCTGGCAAGTGTCGCTCAGGCTCTGGGATGGACGCTTTTGCACTTTCTCTGGCAGGGCACGCTCATTGCTGTGGCGCTGGCGGCTCTGCTGGCGCTTATGCGGCAAGCTTCCGCCCAGCTGCGTTACCTGTTGGCCTGCAGCGCTCTGCTGCTCATGTTTTGCACTCCTATCGTCAACTTCGTCGGACTGATGCAGGAAAAACGGGCATCGAGTCTGGCTATGCAACTGGAGCAAATCAGTCCGCCAACGCCCGAGCTTGCCGAACGGCTGGAGAAAGTCGCGCTAGCCCTGCGGCAGAGTGAGCAACTGCTGGTTCAGCGGGACAGCGGTTTGTTGACGTCATTCCCGATTCTTGCCGACGGAGTGACGGTATTCAGCGGATTTGTCAATCGCAATGCCGGCATCATAGTGTTTTGTTGGCTGTTGGGAACCCTGATCGTGGCGCTCCGTCTTGTTGGCTCGTGGATTGCGACCCGTCGTCTGCTCCATAACACGCGGCCGGCAGACATTAGCTGGCTGGCGCGCGCCGATGCGCTTGCCCGCCGGCTTGGGATCAGGCGTGTGCCGCAGGTCGTCGAATCTGCCCGCATTGCCGTACCGATGGTGATCGGCGCCATGAAGCCGGTCGTACTCCTGCCGGCTGCTAACCTGCTCTCGATGCGTCCCGAACATCTGGAGGCATTGCTTGCCCACGAGCTGGCGCACATCCGCCGCTGGGATTATCTCGTCAATCTGCTGCAATCTTTCGTGGAAGTCCTGCTGTTTTATCATCCGGCCGTCTGGTGGGTGTCGGCGCAAATACGTGACGAACGCGAGCACTGCTGCGACGATATGGCGGTCGCCTTGACAAAGGATAATGTCGGCTATGCGGAAGCCCTGGCGGAAGTCGCGGAATGGCGTTTCTGCAATCCCGGTACCGCAATGATGGCCGGCGGCGGCAAATTGCTTCAGCGCATCCGACGCTTACTTGACCGTCCCCCGCGACGACGTCCGTCGCAACCGGCCCTGCTGGCGCTCATTCTGGCCTTTGCAGCCGGCGGTATTTTTCTGGGCGGGCAGTATGGCACCGTAGTGCAGGCGGAAGATGGCGGCAGTATCTATGCCGTTTCCGCTACACTGGCCGCCGCAGCTGAGGGATTAAGCGTGGCCGCCGTGGAAGGTTTGAGGCCGGAAGATCGACGGGCAGGCGCAAAGGGGCTGACTGCGGCGCATCCTGACCATGAAAACCCTAGGAGGGACGGCGTCGGCATATTGGGGCAGGGAAGCGCCAGGCTCGAGAGTCATGGTCAGTCATCTGCACAGGAAGCTGAAAATGGATCGGCACGCTCCGTTCTGCGATCGGCAGGCAGCGACATGCATCTGGCTCAGGAAATGTTGGAGCAGGCGGAAGAAAGAGCACATGGTCGTTCCCGCCAATCCGAGGCCATGGAAATGTATGCTCTGGCTGCCCCGATGCGCGCGAGAAGTCACGATCGCAACGATACGCTTCACACTAAGCTGCGCGAAAGACTCAGAGAGCTGGCTGAGCAGAGTCGGCGCATCAGCGATTCGCTGCGAAGTTTCCACAAGCCGTATATGGACTCGCTGCTCGAGGCCAGCAGACGGATCGTCGATTCCGTCCGAAGAAGTATTCAGCCCCTTTTGGATAGTCTTCAGCGTCACAGGAGCGTGTATGTCGACTCCATTTTGAATCAGAGCCATGGCATCCGCGACAGCATAATGCGAGAATGGCTGCATAGCCGGGATACGCTAAATATCCTGGACGATGGGGACAGATGGAATATGTTTCATGAATTCCATCCCTCTGAATTTGATTTCAGGGACCACCGGAATGATTTCCATTTTGAAGCCCTTGAGGAATCGTTGGCGCGTGAATGGGATTTCGAGTTCCTGTTTGATATGAACAATGACGCGGCGCACTTTTTCGATCGTACTTATCATTTCCGGTCTTTTCCCGAAAGCGCAGCGACAGACAGTACGCCGCCCTCGCCTCCCGCGCCTCCTGCCCCGCCTTCGCCAAGGACACTACCGACGGAACCCCAGCCTCCAGCGCCGCCAGCTCCGCCCCCTGCGCCGCCAGCTCCACCCGCGCCGCAGCCTGACGACGAACCGGAAGAAGAAATCTGAATTCTCTCGGGTTTTTTGATGGACTCCTCGCTTTCTGGCGACAAGTCCGCTGCGCTAAGACAGCCACATGTTCTCTGAACGATCGGCATACAATTTCGGTGGGTTATCGCCACGGTTTATTGGAGCACTTCACACATTCGAATTTCTGATAGAGGCGAAGCAGCATTGCGAATATCGTCGGCGTCGAATCAGCTGCGAATAAACAGCGACGCCGGGCAGATAGGCATCTGCTTCGCCTTTGCATCGCAGTCACTTAGGTGACATCAACTAAGACTGCTTTTAATGTACCTTCTAAAAGTATTGATAATTCTCTCTATAGCTTTGATTTATAGTGATTTACACCTTCTTGTCTCAAGGCGATAGACAGCGTTATTCCCCTGATGTTTCATCTGCCGCCACCAAAATCAATCCCAGGCGCAGCGCCGAATAATACCACCATTTGCGCTGCACACTTCGCCTTTATTTCTTTTCGCCTGCAATATGCCTGCAACTTTAGCCGCAGTCTCCGTCACTAATTCGCAATGCACAATCGAGGCGTGAAACGAGGTGATTCGTGAAGAGCGAAATCAGTCAGGCGAGATTCTGGGAGTTAATGGAAGCCAACTATGCCGATGTGGCGAGATTCGCCGCGGCGATGACCCGCAACAGGCAGGAGGCTGCGGACCTGGCAGGTGAGACGATGCTGCATGCCTACGAGAGTTTTACCCGGCTCAGGAAGGAAGAGGCTTTCAAGAATTTCGTTTTTACCATTTGCAGCCGGCTTCACAAGCGTCAGCGCTGGCGGCGACGCCGTATTGCCGAGTATGACGAAAGCCTGGCGCGCGCGATTGCCGATCCCGCTCCCGGTCCGGAATTCACGGCGGATGTGCAGGCGCTGTACGACGCACTGGCATTGCTGCCGCGCAGGCAGCGCGAGGCGCTTGTCCTGTTCGAAATTAATGGACTTAGTCTGGCCGAGATTCATAGCATTCAGGGCGGAACACTTTCCGGGGTCAAAGCAAGAGTAGCGCGCGGCCGTCGCAAGCTCTCCCGCCTGATGAGACCGGCGCCTGAGCGCGAGCATGACATTCCCGACAATGTTATGAGCAACAGGACTGAAGATTCGCCAGCGCCATTAAAGAGGAGAACTATCGATGCGCACTAAAAGCGAGAAAAGCACAAAAGACAATAAGACTATAGATGAAAGCTTCGCCAGAGCCCGGCAGAATCCGCCCGTCGTACCGTTTGAGCAGCTCCGGAGCGCGGTCGAAAAGGCAGCGGCTGATCGGTCAGCCTGGCAGCGATTTCCAATTCTTACTATGCAAACAGGAACAATTATTATGATAGTGTCAACGATAACGACAGCGGTACTTTTCTTTGCCTTACTCGGTCACCCCGATGACTCGACTAAGGACAACGCAGTCGTACTTCCGACAACTCGCATCGAAGCGCCCGCCGCGATCGACGAAGACCGTCAAGCAGCCGAAGACAGGCAAAGCGCCTTAGCGCTCGAGTCAGGTGCGGCATCAAAGCTGCGGCCTGATACCGGTCTTCGGGCTGACGGCGCAATGCGTCAAAGCGATGTCGCGACCGCTGCCGCGCGGACCGCAGTATCCGGCCGGGATGCCGAGCCCCTCGCCGCCAGCGAATTCCGGACTCCCCGGCATTCGGACCAGGCAGACCGGGCCGATCATCCCGATCAATCAGATTATTTCGATCATTCCGATCATCCCGATCAAATCGATCATCCCGATCAAACAGATCAGGCCGACCTGCTCGATAGGCATGCTGTAGCGCATGATGAGATTGTCAGCCCCTCGGAGGATGGGCCCCATGTTCAGGGCGTGCGTTTGCTACGTCTGTCGGCGCAAGAGCTCATGAAGCTTGGGATAAGCTTGGACGGCCAAACATTCAGAATGCAGTATCGCGGTGTCGTGCCGCATAACCTGGCAGATCTGCAGCATCATCAACGCAGCGGCGACGCCGCACCATCCCGGTCCGATCAGCTGGAACGGGGTAAGGATCCCAGGGCTCATTTTATCGCCCTGCATTTGCTGGCACACAAAGTCAAAGTCACCTTCGATGAGGCGATCGGCGATCGTGACGCAGCCAGTGCAGCCGTGCCGGACTTCATTCCCGCCATCATCATGTTTAATGCACGTCTTGCGGGGGAAGAAGTCGACGACAGGAAGTGGGATTTCTGGTATCTCGACCCGGATCCCGCCCTGCGTCACGAGGAGCAGCAGGCCCGGATGCAGCAGCATGCCAGCGCGGTCCAGCACGCCGCGGCTTTTGGAATACAGCAGATTCAGACCCTGCTGCCCCTCTATGTCCATATCGAGAACGGCGAGGAGGCCGATCTGCATCTGATCCTTTGGTACCGCACGCAGGCCGCCGTCATCGAGAAGCTGCCGTCGACATTGCGGGCTGCCCTTGCCCCCGAGCTTGAACAGGTTATGCAATTCGGCGGAGATCCTGCGCCGGCGCGCGAAGATTTCCAGGGCAAGGCGATTTTCGATATCTGGCGATCTTCGGCCGGCGCTCTGGCGATCCAATCCACAAGTCCCAACCCGGCCGGGGACCAGGTGTGGATCAAATACAAACTGACTGACAGCCGCCGTCTGACTCTGTCGCTGCACGATCTCTTTGGCCGCAAGCTCGGCGCTTTGCCGGTCCAGACCTTGGATGGCAGCGCCGGCGACAACAGTGTGCAGCTCGATCTACGCGGCGTGGCCGCCGGCGTATATCTGCTGGCGCTGACAAGCGACCGGGGGGAACAGGCTGTTCAGCGCCTGGTTATAAGCCGCTGAGGAGGAAGGAGGGTCGCTCGACCTCCAATCAAGGGCTGGAAATCAGATTGAGTTTCGGCTGGATCGGCAACCTGACCGCCGCAATACAAACAAGCTTGTAATCTAATTAAGCCGGATGCCGGAACGCTGCGACAGCAGGGCTCCGGCATCCCCTTTTTTGGGCTCGCCGACATGCAATATTTTGCGGATTCAATCGCAGGTAGGGCATAACATTAGACGACGAGGCTGAGGGTGAAACTGGCAATATTGACGATTGGCGACGAAATCTGTATCGGCCAGATTGAAAACACCAATGCGGGCTGGATCGCCCGCGAATGTGCCGCCGTCGGCCTGCGCATCGTTGCCCATTCCGCGGTTGGCGATCATGACGAGCACATCCTGACCGAATTCGATCGATTGCTGGCGATGGCGGACGTACTGCTCGTCACCGGCGGGCTGGGGCCGACGCATGACGACCGGACGAAAGACTGTCTGCTGCGCTATTTCGAGGACCGGCTCGTGCTGCACGAAGAGTCCCTGCGACTCTTGACCGAAAAGTTCGAACAGCGCGGCTATGAAATCACGGAGCGGCAGCGTGCGCAGGCGATGCTGCCCGCCAAGTGCGAAGCTCTGGTGAATCCCTATGGCACGGCGCCGGGAATGCTCTTTCGCAGGCAGGACGGCAAGCTGCTGGTTTCGATGCCCGGCGTGCCGGTCGAAATGAAATATTTGATGCGCGAATATGTGCTGCCGCTCCTGGAGCGGGAATCCTCAGCCGACCCGGTGATGATGTACCGGACGCTTCGGACGACGGGAATTCCGGAGGGGACGCTGGCAGACCGCATCGGCGATCTGCCGCCGCTGCTGGAAGGGCAGAGTCTGGCCTTTCTGCCCTCCTGGCATGGCGTTCGGCTGCGAATCTCGGTCAGCGCCACCGACCGGGCCGCCGGGAGCGCCGTCGTTAAAAGGATTGAAGAGCGTCTTCGCGCCCGCGTCGGACGATATATTTACGGTGAGGATGACGACAGTCTGGCGTCTGTTGTGGGAGAGCTTTTGCGGCGCTGCAAGCAAACTCTCGCGGTGGCGGAGTCCTGTACCGGCGGCCTGCTGGGAAAGTTGCTGACCGATATCGCCGGCAGCTCGGATTATTTCATGGGCGGGGTGTTGGTTTACAGCAATGAGGCAAAAGTCAAGCAGCTTCACGTCAGTCCCGCAACCTTGCGCGATCATGGAGCCGTCAGCGAAGCAACGGCGCGTGAGCTTGCCGCCAATGTCCGGCGGGAATTCACGACGGACTATGGTATCGGCATAACGGGCGTTGCGGGGCCCGGCGGCGGCAGTGCCGCGAAACCGGTCGGAACGATATGGATCGGACTCGCGAGCGCCGAAGGCGTCGAGGCGCGTAAATTTCTCTTTGCTCAGGATCGCGGTATCAACCGTGAACGAGCCGCCGCCGCCGCGCTGGCGATGCTGTATCGGCAGCTGACTCGCGGCCAGGATTGAATACTCCCTGAATGCCTTGCTGATCATGCGCCAAGGCAGATAAGCGACGCAGTAACTATGCATCAAGATATCTCTTCCGCATCAGCTGTTTCCCTCGCGCCCGACGGCATCGTTCTGGCGATCGAGACGTCATGCGATGAAACTTCGGCGGCCGTGTTGCGCGGCGCCGAAGTCGCGAGTAATGTCATTTCGTCGCAACTGGAACATTCGCGTTACGGCGGCGTGGTGCCGGAGTTGGCCTCGCGGGCGCACCTGAGCGTCATCTCAACGGTTGTCAGGGAAGCGCTGAGCGAAGCCGGGATCGGCATCGCCGATGTCGATGCCGTCGCTGTGACGAGTCACCCGGGCCTCGTCGGTTCCCTGATAGTGGGAGCCAACTTTGCCAAGGGTCTGGCCCTGCGCTACAGTCTGCCGCTCGTAGCGGTCAATCACATCGAAGGTCACATTTATTCGGCCTTTCTGAATGCCGAGCAGCCGGAATTTCCCTTCCTTGCCTTAGTCGTGAGCGGCGGGCATACGGCACTTTTTCGTGTCTTCTCCTTCCGCCGGGCCGAGGTGCTCGGTAGCACGCGTGATGATGCCGCGGGCGAAGCCTTCGACAAAACGGCCAAAATGCTTGGCCTCGGTTATCCGGGGGGCATTGCCATCGACCGTCTGGCGGCAGGGGGCAGGGCCGACGCGATTGCCTTTCCGCGCGCCATGATGCGCGATGACAATTTTGACTTCAGCTTTAGCGGTCTCAAAACCGCCGTGCGCACCTACCTGCAGCGCGAACATCCCGGGGGGGTAGCGGATGCCAGCCTGCCCGATATCTGCGCTTCCCTGCAGGAAGCCATTGCCGACGTCCTCGTGCGGAAAACGCTGCGGGCCGCCGACCGCTACGGCTTGCGCGACATCGTCATTGCCGGGGGGGTGTCCGCTAATTCGCGCCTGCGCTCCCTGTTCGCGGAACAAGCGCGAAGGGCGGGGCGGCGCGTCCTGATTCCCGCCATTGAATTCTGCACCGACAACGCCGCAATGATCGGCCTGATCGGCCGGCAGAAACTACTGGGTGGATCGGCCGATGATCTTCAGTTCACGGTCCATTCGCGTCCGCTGCGGGCCGAGCGGCGCAAGCCGGGAAGCTTTCGCGATATTCCCGCATTTGCTGCCAAAGAGGCCGATTCGGCGAGCAGTGACGGCGGGAGCTAGGAATCATCCTCCCGTAACTTTTTCGGCGGCGCTTTTCTCTAAAGCTACATTACGTTTGTTCGGTATTTGCAAACCGGCACGAAAGACGCTGGCCGCCGTTTGCGTAGGCTATCGCCATTTCGTAACTTGGAATTCTGCAAGGTATCCAACAAACAAGAGTGATCGATTTGCCGGCTTACTCTTCGCGACTCATCGGACCGAAAAACCATTGAACTGTTTCATTTACCGGAGATGCTTTCAGTGAGACTCATCTTTCGACTCTGCACCTTTCTACTGGCTGTTGGCCTTGTGACTCAGGGTTTTCAATGTTCGTCGGCGGAAATGACGAAAGGGAACATCAAGTATAATCAAGCACGGCAATCTCAGAAACAATCCGATTGGGAAGAAGCGCGGGTGGCTTACGAAGCCGAACTGTCCAAACGGCCGACCAATGGCGAAGCCTGGTTTCGCCTGGTAGATGTGCGCAAAAATCTGGGTGATTTTCCCGGTATGATCGAAGCCATGGATAAAGCCGATCAGTATTTGAAGGATAAATCCCAGCGCACGATTCTGAAACAGCTGCGCTACAATGGTTGGGTCGACGCATATAATAAAGGCTTCGAGTACGTGGACTCGACCAAAGAGTCTTCGACGATGAAGGAAAAAAAGCTCTTCGTAGACCGCGGCGACAAAATTCTCGACCTGGCACTGGGACTCAAGCCTGAAAACCCCGAGCCTTACCTGATCAAATCCTATCTCTATGACGAGATCAAAGACACGGTCCGCTATATCGAGGTGCTGGAAACCTATACCGCCGAAATCAAAGCGGCGACGGATCTGATGGCCAATAAAAATCTGCGAATCAGGGCCGAGCGCGCTTCCGCCCTGGAAAGGCTCGGTCAGCCCGATAGCAGCAGCGGCTTTAAGTACGGACGCAAGGATTCGGTGGTTTTCGATACCTACAGCAATCTCGACGGCAATCGCGTTAAAGCCTTTTACCGCAGCACCGATGACGGCCCCTTCGAACTGCGCGGCCTGCGCATCAATCTGCCGCAAAGCTGGATCGAGGCCGAACAGAATCGCTATTCAGATCTGGACGCGGCCATTTTCCCGATTCTCGCTTATAATTTCTATTATGTTAACGACTACGACAAAGCCAACAAGTACCTGAGAACGGCCCTGCAGCTTGATCCCGCCGATGAAAACGCTCTGCGCCTGCAATCGGCCATTATCGAAGAAACGGGCAGCGCCGATGATGCTCTGAACGCTCTCAAGGATCTTGTTGACAAATTTCCCGACGACAAATCATATCTCGGACAATACGGCTCGTTGCTGGCTAATTCCGAGCGCTATGACGAAGCCATTATCTATTTCGAGAAGGCCCTGGATATCGACTCGGACTTCGATATCGCGCTCTACAATGTTGGGGCGGCCCTGAAAAACCGGGCGGGAATTGTCCAGAAGGAAGAACGCGACAAGGCGGACGCCGACAAGGAATACGAGATCAAGAACGAGCGCTATTTCCCCGACCTGCGCAAATCGGCCGCTTACTTCGAACGCTATCGCGCCCTGCCGGGTAAAGACCGTGACTTCCAGGTGCTGGAGCAGCTCATTAATATTTATCAGGTGATCGAAGAAGAAGAAAAGACAAAAAAACTAGTGGCGGAACTTGAATCTCTGCGCTACAAATACAAGGATAATGCCGGCTACTTCGAATTCCTGGGCACCTACTATGCGAAGTCCGGCCAAACGGAAAAAGCCGAAAAAGCCTTCGCTGAGGCCGACGCTATTCGCGAGCGTTAAAACGGCAAATATATTCGGTGCTTGTGCGTTAAAACAAAGCTATACCTAGAATCAATTACGCAGGAATTCCAACAATGTCCGAGAACAAAGATCAGAAGCAGCAAATCAGCATCGAATTGGGTGAAAAGGAAGCCGAAGGTCTGTATTCAAATCTGGCAATCATTTCGCATTCCTCAGCGGAGTTTATCTTTGATTTCACCAGGATTCTGCCTGGCGTCCCCAAGGCGAAAGTGCTCTCCCGTATTGTAATGACGCCGCAGCACGCTAAATTGCTTCTGCACGCACTTCATGATAACGTGACAAAGTATGAAGGCCAGTTCGGAGAAATTTCCGTCGACAACCAGAATAATCCGCAGGGAGCGCTCCCTATCAGCGGCGACGGCGGCAGCTTTCATTAAGAACCTGATAACAGGCCGGCAATGCAGAATCAGAGGCGGGCATCGCATTGATGTCGGCCTCTTTTTTTTTGCGCCTGCCGGCGGCTGTTTCCCGGTACGTACATTCCTGTAAGCACAACCTTGTAACATCGAATTTCAGGTAGCGGGCCATGCACACGGGCAATTTTGTATTAACACTGCATTCACACTTACCCTATGTCTTGCACCACGGCGATTGGCCCCACGGCACGGATTGGCTCTGTGAGGCGGTCGCCGAATCCTATATTCCACTGTTAAACGTTTTCAATGAGCTGCTTGATGATGGAGTGCGACCGGGGATCACCATCAGCCTGTCGCCGGTCCTCTGCGAACAGATCGCGCATCCTGAGTTTCCCGAGCTCTTTCTGAATTATTGTCGCAACCGCGTGCAGGCCGCCCGGGAAGACGCGCGACACTTTGAACACAGCGAGGAAGAACTGCACTATCAGCCGCTCGCCAAATTTTGGGAGAAGTGGTATTCTTCACGCGCGCGGGATTTCGATCAACGCTACGGTCGCGATGTTATCGCTGCTTTCGCTGCCTTGCAGGAAAGCGAGGCCATTGAGATCATTACCTGCGGCGCAACGCACGGCTATTATCCCTTACTGGCCGAAGACAAAAGTATACGTCTGCAAATGCGGGTCGCCTCCGCGAATTATCGCAAGCATTTTGGCCGGAATCCGAACGGCGCCTGGCTGCCGGAGTGTGCGTACCGACCCGCCTATCCCTGGCGCAGTTATCTGCCGATCGACCCCTATCAGCAGGAACGTCCGCGACCGGCTGTCGAGCAGCTGCTCGCCGACGAGGGAATCGAATATTTCTTCGTCGACCAGCACATGTTCGAACGCAGCACGGCGCTGGGCCTGCTGACGGAGGAAGGCGAGCGCTTCGTTTCGGTCCACGCCGATGATTTTCAATCGACGCCCTGGAACTTCGATCCGACAGCTCTTTCCGTCTTCCGGATCGTCTCCGGCCATGAGCCGCCCGAGGGAAATGCTGTGGCCTTCGCGCGCCATCAGGATATCGCCATGCAGGTCTGGAGCGGCGAATCGGGCTATCCCGGCGATCCGGACTACCTCGATTTTCACAAGAAGTATTTTCGCTCTAATCTGCGCTACTGGCGAGTGACGGACAATAATGCCGACATGCAGTACAAGCAGCCCTACGTCCCTGTCTGGACGCGCGATAAAATCGAGCTGAACGCCCACCACTTTATTCAGAGCGTTGAGGGCAGCCTGAGTCATTACCGACAGCACACGGGCAGGGAAGGCAGCCTGTGCGTCACCTTCGATACGGAGTTGTTCGGGCACTGGTGGTTCGAGGGACCGGCATTTATCAAAGCCGTACTGCGCGGGCTGCATGAATCGCCTTTTGTGAATGCCGTTACCGCCGGGGAGCAGGTGCGTCATTACAAACCGCGTGAAATCGTCAGTCTGCCGGAGGGTTCCTGGGGCGAGGGCGGCCACCACAAGGTATGGATGAATGACCATACCAAGTGGATGTGGTACCTGATTTATCAGTCCGAGAAGCGCTTCGACGATCTCACGACGCGTCTGACCTCGGGAGCGGTCGATGCGGAACTGCGCCGGATTCTCAACCAGGCCTTGCGCGAACTAATGCTCTTACAGGCTTCCGACTGGGAATTTCTGGTGAGTACCTTTTCCGCCAAGGATTACGCCGAACGCCGCTTTTCCTGTCATCATTCGGATTTCTCCCGCCTGTGCGACCTGGCGGAGGCATATGCCGACGGGACGAAGCTCGGGGCGGAAGATGAGCATTTTCTGGACGAGACCGAACAGCGGAATAGTCTCTTTCGCGAATTGGAGTTCGAAAGCTGGGCCTAGCGGAGCTTCCGAGCCGGGACGCTTTTGGTTTTTGCTTCTATGCGCTTTGTTTTAATTTTGTGAATTGATCAGAGCGATGGTCCTTCCAGGGGCAGCGTTTTGGGCATAGGCGCCTCTGCCTTCGTTCTTTGCGGAATGTTCGTGCAAACCATTTACCTACATCCACAATTCACAGCTTTTACAGAAACTTGTCCGCGACGGCAAGATTGAGCTTTTCTGTTTAAGGGCTTTGACTGATTACCTACATTTGACTGAAAAGCTATTGTTGACGATTCGCGAAATACAGGAAAGCGATGCCGAGGCTTTCATCGCACTGCTCGTGCAAGTGTCGGGAGAGACGCAATTTCTTTTGCTGGAGCCGGATGAGCTGAACCGCGACCCCGGGTCGGTGCGTCAGTTGATTCGCAATTATCGATCGACGGATCATTCGACGATTTTCGTTGCGGAAGACGAAGGTCGGCTGTTAGGCTATGTGAGTACGCTCGGCGAACCGTACCGCCGCGTCCGTCATCGGGTGACGGTGCCCGCCATCGCCGTGCGACAGGAAGAGTGGGGCAAGGGGATCGGCACGGCGCTGCTGAATGGGCTGGTGACCTGGGCGCGCAGCCACGGTGTTCTGCGAATCGAGGTATCGGTCATAACCAAAAACGAGCGCGCCGTTAATCTTTTCCGCAATCGTGGCTTCGACATCGAAGGGGTAAAGCTACATGCGGTACGGCTGGGCAATCGCCTGGTCGATGAATATCTCCTGGTGAAATTTATGGATGACGACTAGCAATCGCTCCAGCGCTATCATGTGAATCATATGAAGAATCTTTCACGTCGAGAGTTCCTTAAATCAGCGGCTTTATGGACTGCGGGCGGAATTGCGCTGCCCGGCCTTGCCGCTTGTTCGAAGGACAACCTTCTCTTTGCCGATAAAGAATACAATGGCCGCGTGGTGATCGTCGGCGCCGGCGTAGCCGGATTGTATGCGGCCCTTCTCCTGCAGCGACATGGTGCGCAGGTCACGATACTGGAAGCATCGCCCGTCTAT
The DNA here is from genome assembly GCA_028284775.1 of Candidatus Kapaibacterium sp. Taxonomy (GTDB): domain Bacteria; phylum Bacteroidota; class Ignavibacteria; order Kapaibacteriales; family UBA7675; genus JANQRB01. The sequence goes on from JANQRB010000009.1 coordinate 78,703, forward strand.
GGCGGTCGTATTCGCAAGCTGGATGGCTTTGCCGATCGTACGATTGATCTGGGCGCAGACCTCGTGCAGGGACGTCAGTCGATACTTTTCGATCTCCTGCGCAGCCGCGGCGACGAGGCCTCGCTGGTAGCGGACGCCGGTATCGGGCGCTATCTGCACGGCGACAGCCTGTTGACGGAGGAGGACTTCTCTGCTCTGCCGGGCGCTCAGCCGGTGTTAGACATTTTGTTAGGCTCGCTCGGCAGCTATCGCGGTCTTGACATTACCCTGACGGACTATGCCGAGCGAATCGGCGTCAGCGCAGAATTTCTTAACATCGTCGACTATTTTGCCGGCACCCAGGGCACCTCGCCCGAGCGCCTGGGCGTGCGCAGTTACGCGCAGGACATCCGCTCGAGAACCCAGGGCAGCGGCGCCTGGCGATTGCAGGGCTCCCTGTATGATGTTATAGATGATGCCATTGTCGCGCCGCTGCGCGAGCGCATTATGCTGAATCGGCAGGTTACGCGCATCGATTACAGCGGCGACACCATAGTTGTGAGCGACGCCGAGGGCGACGAGCATTCGGCCGATCAGGTAATTGTCGCCGTGCCGCTGACAATCCTGCAGCGCGGCGATATCGAATTTGTGCCGGGCTTTTCCTCGCTGAAGCAATGGGGTATCGATCATATCGGTATGGATGCCGGCATTCAAATTGTGATGCGTTTCAGTGATCGCTTCTGGCCGCGCGGCAAAATCATCGGCGGCGAGCGCTGCCCGGAATATCTGGATCCGCTGCAGGACCGCGAATCCAACGACGCCGTCCTGATGGGCAAGGCCGCCGGCCTCAAAGCCGAGTTCCTCAGTACGCAGGGGGCGGCGGCCGTTGACATCCTCCTTGAAGAACTCGATCGGATGTTCGGCGGCAACAGCGCCAGCTCCACTCTGGTCGACAGCTTCATAATGGATTGGTCGAAAGAACAGTTTATCGGCGGCAGCGTTTCTTATGCGCCCCTGGGAATGCTCAGCGCGCGTGTCAATCTCGCGACGCCGATTCCCGGACGGATCTTTTTCGCAGGCGAAGCGAGCAATTTCAACGGACATCACGGAACGGTGCACGGTGCAATGGAAACAGGCTACCGGGCGGCAATCGAAGTAATCTCAATGGCCTGATTCGCGGGAACAGCATGAAAAAATTCACTCTGCTACTTTGTCTGCTGCTTGGCTGCCAGTTTACCGCTCTCCGGGCACAGCCGGAGATCGGCATCGGCGCTGGTTACTCCTGGCTGGAAGCGGAAGAGTGGGACAATATACTGCAGACCTACAATTTCAGCCGTCCCTGGCTGGAGGAAGAGCAGACATTGCCGGGAGGCGGATTACAGGTCGCGGGCCAGGTGCTTTTGCCCGCCGATCATGGCATCAAAATCGGAGCTTTGGTTTCCTATGCAACGCACAGCAGTGAAGCGCGTCTATTCGCAGTTGCGCCCGGTACGCGAAGTATAGATTTCACCGTGCTTTCCGCCTCGCTATTGCTTGAATTTCATCCCTTTATTATGGCTGACAGCGCCGCCGCCGCCGGAGCGGAAGTAGGCGATTGGTATTACGACTTTTTTCTCGAGTTGGGCGGCGGCTTCGCTTCGGTGCAATTTGATGCCGAGTTGCAGACCGGCGACCCGCAGCCCGATCAGACTTCGCTCAGCAGCAGCGGCAGCGGCTTCGACCTGCTGATCGGCGGCGGTTATGCCTTCCACCTCGCCACGGGCTTCGACCTCCGGCCATACTTTCGACTCCACTGGATGCCGGGGATCGCCATCGAAGGTTTGGCGCTTGATATTCACAATTCGAATGAAGTCGGCCTGCAGAACGAATCTACTGTGTTGCAGGTGGATTCAGGCCTGCAACTGCGCTATCATTTTTGAACTGTTTCCCCCACCGCCGTCTCAATGCAGCCGTCCCGCGCAGGACAATTATCCACTTGGAAAAGTGGGTATTTTTCGCATTATTTCCCCTCCACAAGAAGTGAGTATCGGACTGACTGCACTGCTTTGATCCGGATAGATACTCGCTCTATAACTATAATCGCCTGTACGGGGTGTTTGTGCGGATCGTTCCCAAACACTCTTTTTTGCATTGTCAGCAATTCGAATTCAGGAGTTTAGTGTCGTGTTTAAGTCACTGTATGTCGGCAATCTGCCCTTTGACGTCGTCGAGAAAGAGATACGGGATATGTTCGCTACGTATGGAAGAGTTAATTCCGTTAAGTTGATTATGGATCGTGAGACAGGCAAATTCCGCGGCTATGCCTTCGTCGAGATGGAACGGGAGGACGCATTTACCGCCCTGGAAGAGTTGAATGGCGCCGAATTCGGCGGTCGGATATTACGGATCAACGAAGCGCATGATAACCGCTCGCCCCAAGGCAACCGCCGTCGCGAGTGGTAATTGCAGCTACTGAGGGGCTTGGCGATATTTCTCTGAAGCCGCATCCTGCATGAATTTAGCGGCACGGCAGCTGAACACCTTTCCGGAGCATCGGCTTTCGCAATGATTCGGTGAAGGGCGGCCTGCATTTTGCCCCACACGTTATCAACATCGACATTATCAGGATGGCGTGCAGCATCTGTAAATTTTTCTCGTTATGCCTCGTCGGATTCCCGATCCTCACGCCTTGCCGGGAAAGACGAATCTTGTAAATTGAAGCTTTGCAGCAGTACAGCCGACTAAACAGGCACTATTGCCATTTTCGATATCTGCCCAGGAGAGAAAACTGACCGTCTTCAGCCCGCAGCGAATCCGGATCCTTGTCTCAGCCGCTTTGTGCCTGATCATACTTGACGTCCTGAGCGGCGGTGCAGGTGTCCAGGCCGATCAGGCTCCCGCGGCCGAATCTGCGAGCGCTGCCGATTCATCAACTGAGCTTCAGGGGTCCGAACAAGCGACCGAGTTTGTTCCGATCGGGCATTTTGGCGCGATGATCATAACCGTGATCATCGTTATTGTCAGTGTTCTGGTTCACTATGAAGGATTGGGTTTCCTCACCAGACGCCTGGCGAATATTCGAATGCGACGCCGTCTTAAAGTCCTGATCGGCATCCTCGGAATTTTTGCGGTCCACATCGTCGAGATCTGGATATTTGCCCTCGGTTATTATTTTATGGACGGACGCGAGGGCCTCGGCTCACTGCTTAACACGGCCAGCGACGACGTTTTTGAATACGCCTACTATTCCGCTGTTACCTACAGCACTCTGGGCTTCGGCGACATAACCCCGATCGGCCCTCTCCGTTTTCTGACAGCTATGGAAGCGCTCTGCGGTCTTGTGCTGATTACCTGGTCAGCTTCATTTACCTATCTTGAAATGGAACGCTACTGGAAGATTTCGGATGACGACAGCGATACTCTCAAAGGCAACTGAGGCCGACGCAGCGGCGGCGCGCAATGTACTCTTCGATCTGGACGGCACCCTGCTTAACTCCAGTCCCGGCATTATCGGCGGCTTTAGCTATGCTCTGCGTCACTTGGGATATCCGGCGGAAAAAGAGGAAAGGCTGCGATCGATTATCGGCGCGCCGCTCAGCGATTGTTTTCGCCAGCTGATACCCGGTATTAGTGAGGAGGAGCTGCGCGAAGCCCTTCGATTATATCGCCTGTACTACGCCGAGCGCGGCGAGCGGGAAGCAGAGATTTATCCGGGTGTTATGACAATGCTCGCCCGTCTGCGTGAGCTGCGTTGTCGTCTCTTTGTCGCGACGGCGAAACCACAGCCGATTGCCGCGGCAATGTTAAGGTATTTTCGGCTTGCCGCCTTTTTCGAAGCGATCGTCGGATCCAGGCTCGATGGCAGTCTTATCCACAAAAGCGCCATCATCGAACTCACCATGCGGCAGGCAGCGCTGGACCCCGGCCGTTCAATCCTGATCGGCGATCGACATCATGACATGCATGGGGCCCGTGAGCAAAAAATCGGGAGTATCGGTGTTACCTATGGCTTCGGCGCGGCGGAAGAATTGCGAGCTGCCGGCGCCATAATGCTTTGCGATCATGCCTCAGATATTCCCTGCATGGTATCAAATTATCCGGAGCAGATCTAATGGCCGCAGGTTACTCGCAGCGCAGCCTCGTGCAGAAACTCGGCATTAAGCCCGGCACGCGCATTATTATTCTCAATCCGCCTCCTGCTTACGAGAACACGCTGGGACCCTTGCCTGAAGGGCTGGAAATCAGGCAGCGACTGAGCGGCAGTTTCGATTTCATCCAATTCTTCGCAAGCGAATACGCCGACCTGGCACGGCGTTTACTCAAGCTCAAGACGGCGCTTGCCAAGAGTGGGATGTTGTGGATTTCTTGGCCCAAAAAAGCTTCCAAGGTCGACTCGGATATCACGGAAGACCGCGTGCGTGCTCTTGCCCTGCAGCATGGCCTCGTCGATGTCAAGGTCTGCGCGGTCGACGAGACATGGTCGGGCCTGAAACTGGTGTATCGGCTGAAAGATCGCTGAAGGCGCTGCCGACTTTTGCCGGGCCGATTTCTTTTGTACTTTGCCGATCCCTGTCGCTAAACACTGCCTTAGCTTCATTTTAGTACACAATCGCAATCTATGGCGGAAGAGCGGTGAATGTTGTCCGACTCATTGTGATCAAGCTTGTCATCGCCGTCGGCGTCCTGGCTTTTATTGATCCCTGTCGTTCACAGACGCTGCTTGTCGAAGCCGTCGATATCACTGATTTTCCGAATCTGCGCGCCCGCGTCCTTGCCCTCAACGCCGACGGCCAGTCGCTGACGGATGTACAAGCCAGCGACTTCACTGTCCGTGAAGATGCTGAGGAACGTCCGGTAGTACAGCTCGACTGTCCGCCGCCACAGGAGCCTCGCGCTCTTTCTTCGGTTCTGATGATCGACGTCTCTGCGTCAATGGCGGGCCCGAATCTGTCTCTGGCTCAGGCCGCGGCGCGCGCATGGGTGGATGCGCTTCCGCTTGACCGCTCGGAGTGCGCCATCGCAGCTTTCGATGACGCCAGCAGCCTCTACCAGGACTTCAGCCGCGACCGCGAAGCCCTGCACGCCGCTGTTGACCGCCTGCGTCCCGGCGTCGGAACCGACTATAACGCGGCCTTTATCGAAGGGCCGGCCGCGGCTCTGCCCCTTGTTGCCCGTGGCCGTCATGAACGCGTTGTGGTGCTGCTGACAGACGGCCGAGCCGATGGGGACGAAGAAGCCATTATCCAGCAGGCGCTTGCGGCGGAGGCACGCCTCTTTGCAGTGTCTCTGGGTTTGCCCATGCCGCCAATCCTGCAAAACCTGGCCCGCCGAACAGGCGGCGCGGCATTCGGCGGCATTACGACGGCAGAAGAGGCGCGCGCTGTATACCTGAATGTCCTGCGACTGGCCGAGGGCCGCGAACTTTGCACACTGCAATGGCGAGGCGGCCTGAGCTGCGCCACGCCGCGCTCACTGTCGATCGAGCTGCCCCGCCGGGGACTGCGCGCCGATCTCAGTTATCCCGCCGACAGTTCCTTTGCCCCCATCCTGGAGCCTGAGCCTTCCGTGCTGCGCTTCGGCGGCGTCCCGCCGGGCAGCAGCGCCCGCGAAATCGTCAAACTGACGGCACGCCATTGGCCCGTGATGATTCAAGAGCTGAACATTGATGACGATCGCTTCAGCGTCAGCGCCTGCGATGGCCGGCAGGCGCCCTTTCAGCTTGATGTGAACAAGAGCTGCGAACTGACAATCACCTACACGCCGGTGGACTCGGCTATGCTCTTTGCGCGATTGAGGATTGCCAGCGAGGCATGTCGCGACGGTTCGACAGCGCTTAGTGCAGGTTTTCCGGGAATTCGGCCCCGCAAACAGACTCTGCGTTTGCGCAGTCCCAATGGAGGTGAACAACTCGTGGTTGGCCAGGAGGCCGCCCTCCGATGGGAGGGGGTCACGCCCGACGCGCGCATACGGCTTGAATACAGTACCGACGGCGGCAGTTTCTGGCAGCTTCTGGCCAGTGACGGCGTCGATTACCAGTGGCCCTGGACCGTACCCGCCACGCCAAGCACTCGCTGTCTGGCCCGTTGCTCGGAGCTGGCAAGCGACGTCAGTCCCCCCTGGCTGCGGAGCGGCGGCGGAGAGAATTTCGATTATGCACGCGGCCTCGTCGTAGATGACGACGGTAATGCCACTATTGCGGGCGTGTATTGGGGCC
>JANQRB010000025.1 GCA_028284775.1 Candidatus Kapaibacterium sp.
GCCGAGTTGCGCGGGTTGCCTTCGCCGGTGCCCACCCACAGCACATCCGGATTCCGCTGGTCGATCGCCACCGCCCCGATGGACGCCACGGGCTGATCGTCGAACAAAGGCTCCCAGCTTGTGCCGCGATTTGTGGAACGCCATAATCCTCCGGAAGCCGTGCCGACATAGATCAGTGAAGGGTCGTTATGCAAGGCATCGATCGAGGTGACGCGGCCGCTCATGCCCGCCGGTCCGACAGCGCGCGGTTGCATGCCCTTTAACACTGCCATGTCAAGCTTCTGGGCTGAGACCTGGGTAAAAGCCGGCAGCGTCAACAGTAGGAGGATAAGCATACGCGGAAAAGCGTTCAGAGCCGCTCCGCCGCCCGGCCGCTGTGAATGTAGTGCGGAAATGGTAACATTCGGCATAGATCGAAAACCTGTCCCGTTAATCAGCAATCGACAATTAGGCGAGGATAAACCTCCAATCTAAGAAGATCGGACGACATATTGCCGTAGAAAGATTTGCGATGCAGTTCGAAAGTGAAGGCGGCTGCGAGCTTCATCCAACACTCGCACATATACAAGGAAAAATGTTTGCGAGCCCGCGTGAATGATTATATTAGCGCATCTCAATAACGAAAGGAATCGTTATGGCACCCGAACATCCCGGGGAATCCCATCCGCGTGAACATTCGCCCTCATTTTCCGAAGCGAAGGACAATGCCGGTCTGCTTGATTTCGAGATTATCGATATGCTGCGTGAAATGGATGATGACGATATGCCGGGCTTTTTCGATGATATCGTTACAACCTACGCCAAAACGGCCGATGAGCTGATTGCCAAGCTCAGTCGCGCTGTCGAGGCTAAGGATTGCGCCGCGATTCGCACCGAAGCTCACAGCTTAAAGGGAGCGAGCGCCAATGTCGGCGCCGCCGCTGTTGCGGCGCTCGGCAAAAAGCTCGAAGAAAACGCTAAACAAAGTGTCACGGAGGGCAACGGCGCACTTTTTGAAGAACTGGAGCAGATCCACACTCGCTCGCTCGCCGCTTTACGGGATTTGACAAAAGAAAATTGAGCCTTCAGCGCCTCTCAACAATAATTTGGCAGCTTCCCGCAGCTGCTCTAAATTGCGGCACAACGGTGGTCCAGTCCCAAACACCTTTCAGTGTGGAGAGCTTACATGTCCGTTTTCGACAATCCTCATTCTCGACGCGATGCACTGCGAATGCTTGGTGTCGGCGCTGCTTCGGCGCTCGCCTTTCCGATGGCCTCGGCCTGCCAAAAAGCCGATGATAACACTCAGTCCGCTGTCAACGACAAGGCTGAAACGCCTTCATCTTTCAGCCGCGAGGTTGCGCGCTTTCAGCCTGTTAAAGCTCCGATGGCCGAGGCGACTTTTCCGTTCAGCTTGCCGCCTCTTCCCTACGCCTTTGATGCTCTCGATGCCGCCATCGACGCAATGACGATGGAAATTCACCATGATCGACATCATGCCGGCTATACGAAAAAGCTCAATGCGGCGCTTGAGCCGCATGCGAAACTGCATTCCCGATCAATCGGCGAGCTCATCGGCAACCTGGGCGCGCTGCCTGAAGAGGTACGCCTGGCGGTTCGCAACAACGGCGGCGGATTTTATAATCACAGTTTATTCTGGCCGATGATGAGTCCCAGTGGCGGCGGTCAGCCGAGTGGTTCGCTGGCCGACGCTATCAATCGGGATTTCGGCTCCTTCGATGAATTCAGGGCTTCATTTTCCCAAGCCGCCGCAACGGTCTTCGGCAGCGGCTGGGCCTGGCTGGCGGCGGATAAAGCGAACAAGCTCCACGTCCTGAAGTCGGCCAATCAGGATAACCCCTTAACCAACGGTCAGCGCCCCATCCTTGGTATTGACGTCTGGGAGCACGCCTACTACCTGAAGTATCAAAATAAACGCAAAGAATACATCAATAATTTTTGGGACATTGTTAACTGGGATCAGTGTAGCGAGAACTTCGGCGCTTAAAAATCTCATCCGGCAGCAAATTTTAGTCCACCCCATTGAGAAGAGCGGTGCGCGAGTTTAACTTGTGTACCGCTCTTATTTTCAGACCAGCGCGAGCTTTAGTCTCACCTGAGCCGGCCAGAACGACAAGAAAAAATACAGTTCGACAATCTGCCTTGCTTCGGCTCGTGCGCCACTTTGCTTTCGTCCCTTAGTTGTTCGCCCCCCAAGCCGCGTGACATGATTTAACAAAGAACTAACAATAGGGTGACCTTGTCTTTACATCCGCGGCGTATCTTTGAATCAGAAATGCCAATTCTCGTGCTAATCGCTTCTTGCGAACTCCCTTTTTGGACCAATTACCACCCCTGTGACGGCGATAATCCTGCGTATCGCCGTCATTTTATTTTTAGCTGTTTCTGAGCGCCCATTGTACACTTATCCTTCCCTGTTAAGGTTAAACGAGGCTATCGATTTGGCAACGGAATGCGGATAGCAGGAGGCCCGCTATTGAAGCAGCCACTTGCGGACCTGAACGCAGGCGCCCGCCCTTAAACGCAGAATGTAGAGCCCGCCCGACTTCTGTGCATGGGATGGCAACAAGTTCATCGACTTCGAGCCGGACTCCATGCTGCGTTCTTCGAGCAGTGCGCCGGTGATTGTATAAACAGCAATGGTAATCCGCGAAGAAGCAAGGGCCTTGGTACATGGCAGTTCGAGCTCCCGACCGGCGATCGTGATGTTGATGGAAGTAGAGCCCGCCGCCGGATCGATGGAACTTGGCAGCAGCAAGGGCTTGCTGCTGCGATAGAATCCCGCGTTGCTGCCGGCATACAGAACACCCCCGGGCGCCAGCATGAGCGTCTGAACGTTAAAGCTGCTCATGCCGCTGGTCATCAAGCGCCACAGCGCTTCGCCGCCGCGCTGGAGCAAAACGCCGTCCTTATTGTTTGCGATGTACATATCGCCATTGGGGCCGGGCGCGAAAGCCTGAATACGCGCCTGCGAAACATTTGCCGAAAGATCCTGTCGCCAGGATTCGCCATTGTCGCTGCTGACATAGAGGTTGTTGAAATCCGCTAACCAGAGTCTCCCTTGGCCGGTCGATACCACGCGCAGCGCGTAGACATCGGGACTCAGTACTCTCCAGTCGGCACCCTTATTGCCGGAATACCGGAGACCATCGCGGCCGGCGGCGACATAGACATTGCCGGCGGCATCGAGGCTGATGTCGGCGATGTCTCTGCCGTCAACGCCCGGCCAGTTCATATCCTGCCAGGACTCGCCGGCATCGATGGAACGCATCAGCCCTTTCCTGGCAAAGGCCGCAATAGTGCTTTTATCCGCCATGGAGGCAATAACGCTGACGCCGCCCGCATCGGGAAAATCCTTATGAATCCAGTTCAGACCCTGGTCCGACGATCGATAAATTCCCGTGCCGTTATCTGCCGCCGCGTACACATTTCCGGCAGCATCGGCGCTTAATGCTCGTACAGAGCGCAGCCCCGCCCGATCACCGCCGGCTTGCCAGCTCCGTCCATCGTCGATGCTGCGAAAGATGCCGCCTTCTAAGACAGCGGCATACAATGTTCCAGTACTGTCGGCGGCCAGCGATCTGACGTTCGGCAGACTGAGCCGCGAGTTGAAACGGCTCCATGACCTGCGATCGGGACTCAGACGATACACGCCATCTCCCGCTGTGCCGGCGAAAATGACATCGTTGGCGTCGACGGCCAGACTGCGGATGCTTCCGCCCAGAACCTCTCTCAGATGCTGAGTCCAGGTTGCACCGTTATCCGATGAGACATAGAGCGAGGTCCCGGCGCTGACCACAATCGAATTGTCGCGCAGAAAGGCGATGTTCGCGATGGAAGTCTCCGGTGGATTGCCGATCTGTCGCCAATGGGCTCCACCGTCCCGGGATTCATACAGCAGACCGATATCAAGTCCGGCGAGAATGCGTCCGGCGGAATCGACCGCCAGGCTGCTGACGGCAAGCTCTGTCAGGTCTTCGGCTGCAAAATGCCAAGTGGCGCCTTTATCCTTCGAGCGCAGCAGGCCGCTGCTGGTGGCGGCGCAGACAATATCTTCATCCGGCGCCAGTATCGCACGGATTTCCAAACTCAGGGTATCCGGGGTTACGCGCAGCCACCCCGGATCTGACGCGTTCTGATCATAGCAAAATATGCCGTCATAATCTTTGGCGATGTAAAGCTTGTGACGAGGACTCACTGCCAGGCTGTGCGGCGTGCCGCCATTGCCGTGACGGCCGACCGGCAGCCATGTGACGCCGCCGTCTGACGAGCGATACACTACTGAGCTCGAGCTGAGTGCATAGATCGTTCGGTATTCGCCAAGCGCGAGTGCGCGAAAGTCTTTGTCGGGAATCTTGTCGCTGCTTGATCGCCAGCCGGTGAATGGTGTCGCGCGGTAGATACCCGCCGCAAAGGCCGCCAGCAGCTCGCTCTCGGGCGTAAAGAGCAGCGAACGGACTACTCCGCCCTCGATACCCTTTACTTGCTGCCAAAAATCGTCGCTCCTGAGCGGTGATATGCCGAAGAGCAGCAGCAAACAGGTCAATACGACGATGCGCATACGAATTCGCCTTGGTTCATAAAACGGCGACCGGTCCGGCCAGGCTTTAGCCAACATCTAGCATGATAGCATCCGCGCTGATTTGTCTCAGCCGGGAAAAAATGTCCCGACATTTTGCCAAACGCAAGCCGTCTACATACGGCTCAAGCTATGTCAGCGAAAAAACTTCCGATCATAGAGTCAAAGGCGACGTACCGCCGCCATCCTCGCCTCAACAGGAGGCCCTGCCTTTAACAGGCGCGGGCCGGCAATGTTTTGCGGAAAACTGCGAAATGGAGCGCAGCCCCAGTATCCGCAAAATAAAATTGGCTGGCAAGAGATTATTCCAGATATTTGCAGTCGTTGGCTATGCAACTAAATTCCATGACAGACACTGACTATCAGATCGACGATTCGCTGGGTTACATTGTCGGAACGGCATCACGGGCAATGGTCAATCGGCTCAATCGCAATTTTGCCGAGGGCGGCTTTGACGTCACGGTGGAACAATGGGCGATTCTGGTGCATCTTTGGCAACAAGACGGACAATTTCAACAGCAACTGGCTATTTGCTCCTTCAAGGACAAAACGAGCATTACGCGCCTGATTGACGGACTTGAGAAACGCAACCTGGTTGTACGCATCCCCGATCGACTCGATCGCAGACAAAAACTCATCTACCTGACCGCCAAGGGAAGAGAACTACGCGGCGCTCTGGTGAAGATCGCATTGCAGTCGCTGCAGGAAGCGCAGCAAGGCATTTGTCCGGAACAGTTGGCGATCTGCAAGGAAGTACTGCGGCAGGTCAGTCAAAACCTTCATGATGGTGAAAACTGCTCAATTTAGATGAATATTCAACTATTGCTATGACAACCTGAAAGAAATCTCCAGTATCCAAATACAACATCGGTTCAGCTGAGCCGATGGGCCGGTCGAATTTCAATTGAAAGGAAACTGCGCCATTTTTACACACAATTCAGGGAATTATTCCCATGAAATCCAAAATAAGGTTGATTGCCAGGATTCTGCTGGGCTTCATCTTTGCCTTTTTCGGCCTCAATAAGTTTCTTCAGTTTCTGCCCCAGCCCGAACTGGGTGAAGCGGGCGGAGCTCTGCTCGGGGCTTTGCTGAATAGCGGCTATCTGATGACGGTGGTCGCGATTGTAGAGGTCATTACCGGAATTATGCTTCTTGCCGGACGTTTTGTGCCCCTGGCGCTCGTACTGCTCGCCCCTATTGTCCTTAACATATTCCTCTTTCATATTTTTCTGGAGCCCGCCGGGATTCCGATGGCCGTCATAGTCTTGGCGCTGAATGTATATCTGTTTATCGCCTACAAAGAAAAGTTCGATCCCATGCTAAAAGCAAGTTAAGTCGGTTCAAAGTGAGTGCGCATGGATGTGCGCTCATTTTGTTTTGTCGCTACTGCGCTTGCAATCGCGAATGTCACTCTCAGTTAACCGAATTCTATCCCATATTCATTAATATCAGTACAACAGTCACAACGAAAGCATGGCAATTTGAGTATCCCAAGTTTGACATACTGTTTTGCCGAATGCACTGTACAGAATATGATCGCAGAAAGGGTGAAATAGACTATGAAGACCGTCCTTAAGATCGTCGTGCCGGTAATAATAATCGCACTTGGAGTTTTAGTCGAGAGACAATTGGGATTATTTCAGGAGGATCCGGCCAAACCGCCAACGCCGCCCCGCAGCAAGATCGTACGTTCGAAGCTCGTGCAACTCGGCACGGTCCCGACGTCGATTCAGGCCTATGGCACCTTGAGCAGCGCACAGCCGGTAGAACTCTACAGCGAAGTCCAGGGCGTACTGCTTAAAGGCGATATCGTTTTTCAACCCGCGCAGACCTTCAGCAAGGGCGACTTATTGCTCAAGGTTGACGATCGGCAGGCGGCGCTTGACTTAAACGCCAGCAAGAGCGACTTTCTTAACGCATTCGCCGCGGTGTTGCCGGAAATCAAAATAGACTTCCCTGAAGAATATCCGATCTGGGAACAATATTTCAACAACTGTGATTTCGCAAGCGATCTGCAGGATTTACCAAAGGCGCCCAACCAGAAAATTAAACTGTTTCTATCGCGCTTCAATGTCTATAAGCTCTTCTTTGCCGTACGTAATCTTGAGATACTGCTTGATAAGCATCGAATCTATGCGCCCTTCAATGGCTCGATAGTCAGCGCCGATCTGCGGGCAGGCTCAAATGTGCGCAACGGCAGCCGCCTGGGCACGATTATCAACCTGCAGGAGATGGAAGTGGAAGCACCCGTGCCCGCCGAGGACATCGCCTGGATCGACCACGGCCAGGCTGTCCGCCTGGAAGCCGTTGAACTGAACAGCAGCTGGAACGGCCGCATCAGCCGTATCGGTAAAGTCATCGACGAAAGGACCCAAACCATACCGGTCTTTATCGAGCTCGGCGCTGCAGCAGGCAATCAGACTTTGTTCCAGGGGGCATTTCTGAATGTCAGCATTCCGGGGCGAAAGATCGATAGCTCGGTAGCCCTGCACCGAAAAGCGCTTTATGAGGATCGTTTTGTCTATGTCGTTGACGGTGGCGCGCTCGACTACCGCGAAGTGCAGGTGGCGCGCAGCTTAAGCGATTCGGTGATCGTCGATGCCGGTCTGTCTACCGGCGATACCCTCGTTACCGAGGTGCTTCAGGGTGTCGCTCGCGGAATGCCCGCCCGCGCCGTCCTGAGTGCCGAAGCTCCCGGAGGCGCTCAGTGAGAACGGTTGTCGCATTCTTTATCCGCTATCCGGTCTGGACCAATGTGTTAATGATCACGGTCTTCGGCTTTGGAATTTTCGCTCTGCTGGCTATGAAGTATTCCTTTTTTCCGGAGACCGAGCCGAACCAGATAACTGTCCAGGTAGCATATCCGGGCGCTTCGCCCGAAGAAGTGTCCGAAGGTGTCGTGCTTAAGATCGAAGAAAATGTCGATGGCATTGAAGGCGTCGAACGCGTTACGTCGGTTTCGCGTGAAAATTCCGGCACGGTGACGGTGGAGACAAGTAAAGACGCCGATCTGGCCGAGGTGCTCGCTGACGTCAAAAACGCGGTCGACAGGATTAACTCCTTTCCGCAGGGCAGCGAGAAGCCCGTCGTCTTCGAGCAGAAGTTTCGTCGGTTTGCGCTTTCGGTTGTGCTGTACGGCGAAACGGATTTGTTTAATCTGAAACATCTGGCGGAGCTGCTGCGCGATGATATTCTTGCCAGCCCCGACGTGTCGCAGGTAGAACTGGTCGGATTGCCGAATCCGGAAATTTCGATTGACGTTGCGGAGGCCGACCTAAGGCGTTACCAGTTGAGTTTCGCTGAGATAAGTGAAGCGGTGCGCAACGCCAATATCAATATCTCGGGCGGCAAATTCGAAACCGGCGCAGAAGAAATTCTCATACGCGCCAACGGTCGGAGCTATTACGCCAACGAGCTGCAGGACCTTGTCGTGCGCGGCAATCCGGACGGTACCGTCATTCGCCTGGGAGAAATCGCAGACATCAGGGAACAATGGGAAGATGTGCCCGACCGGGCCTATTATGACAATCGGACCGCAGTTGTACTCAATATATCCAAAACCTCGTCCGAAGACATTCTGCTGATTGCGGAAGTTGTTAAAGAGCACATTGCCGAATTTAACGATGCCAACGCGCAGGTACAGGCGCTGGTAATCGATGACCAGACGATTCCGCTGATGCAACGAATCGAGCTCCTGGTCGACAACGGTATTATCGGCCTTGCCCTGGTACTGCTTACCTTAACGTTTTTTATGAATTTGCGCATCGCCGGCTGGGTATCACTGGGGATTCCTTTTTCCTTCGCGGGAATGTTTATCGTGGCGCTCTTTTCCGGCATTACGGTCAACGTCATTTCGCTCTTCGGCATGATCATCGTCATCGGCATTCTGGTTGACGACGCCATTGTCGTCGGCGAAAACATTTACGCGCATTATGAACGCGGTTCGCCGCCCCTGACGGCGGCCATTGTCGGTACGATGGAAGTCGTCGGCCCGGTAACGACCTCGATTGTGACGACGGTTTTCGCCTTTATGCCCTTTTTCTTTCTGGACGGTTTTCTGGGCGGATTTATCTGGCATATGGCGGTAGTAGTCGTGGCCTCGCTGATCTGGTCGCTGGTGGAAGCCTTTTTCGTGCTGCCGGCGCACCTGGCGCATTCGAAGGGTCTGCATCCGCATTCCGAAGACAACCGCGTCCGTAAAGCGATTGAACGCTCTATCCAGTATTTCACTCATCGGATTTACGGCCCCACGCTGCGTTTCGCTCTGAAGCATCGCTATGCCGTTCTGGCGACGCCGATCGCGCTGTTTTTCATTACCCGCGGTCTAATCCTCGGCGGATACATCGGCGTGACGATTTTTCCCTTTATCGACGGCGATACGCTGCCGATAAACATTTCCCTTGTTTCCGGCCGTCAGGAGGCCGATACGGATTCAATTCTGGCGCACATTGAACGAGAATGCTGGCAGATTAACGAAGAGATCAAACAAGAGCGTCAGGACGGACGCGATGTCGTCATCGGTATTCGCCGCGATGTCGGTAGCAATGACTTTAATGAGTCCGGGTCGCACACCGGCAAACTGACGCTGCTGCTGCTCGATGGCGAAGAACGCAACATGGACTCCCCCATTATCGCCAACCGTATTCGCAAGGCGGTGGGGCCGGTGCCGGACGCACAAAACATCAGCTTTGGCCGTTTCGGATTCTTCGGCAAACCCGTGTCGGTATCGCTGCTTGGCAACGACCTCGATCAGCTTGCGCGCGCACGCGACATGCTCGTCGATTCACTCAGCGCAATGACCGTACTGAAAGACGTTACCGAGTCCAACCAGAAGGGCCGGCGCGAAATTAATATCGAGCTCAAGCCGCGTGCCCATGCGCTGGGGCTGACGCTGCAGGATGTAGCCGGTCAGGTGCGGCAGGGCTTTTTCGGGCAGGAAATACAGCGCATCCAGCGCGGACGCGACGAAATCAGAGTCTGGGTGCGCTATCGGGACGAAGACCGCGCCGCCATCGGTTTTCTCGATCGTATGCGAATCCGCAGCGCCGGTGGCGATGAGTATCCTTTCAGCGAACTTGCAAGCTATAGCGTCGAGCGGGGCATAAACGCGATAAACCATCTCGACCGGATGCGTGAAATTAAGGTCGAAGCGGGACTGACCGACGTCAACGCCGACCTGCCGCCGATTCTAAACCGGGTACAGCAGGAAATCGTGCCGGCGGTATTGGAACGCGTTCCCAATGTACGGGCTTCCTTCGAAGGACAATCGCGCGACCAGGCCAAGACCCAACGTTCCATGAGGGCGGCCTTTCCCCTGGCCTTCATCGGCATAATAATTGTCATCATACTCGTGTTCCGTTCCTATCTGCAGGCGGCCCTGGTCATTGGCCTGATACCCTTCGGAGTTTTGGGCGCGGCCTGGGGCCACGGCATCATCGGTATTCAGCTTAACATGTTGTCTATTTACGGTATCATCGCTCTGTCCGGTATCGTGGTTAACGACAGTATTGTGTTTATCGATAAGATCAACCGCAATCTTAAGAACGGCAGCAAGGTGCTGGATGCGGTCTTCAATGCCGGCCTTTCACGCCTGCGTCCTATTTTGCTGACAACAATGACGACTTCGCTTGGACTGGCGCCGATTATTGGTGAAACAAGCAGGCAAGCCCAGTTCCTGATACCCATGGCGGTCTCGGTGGCCTTCGGCCTCGTATTCGGCACCGTGCTGCTCCTGGTGGTTCTTCCCGCCGGCTTCATGGCGATGAATGACCTGCGTCTCTTGTCAGCCCGCATCCGGCGCAAGGATGCGACACGCGAGTCCGTAGAGCCGACAATCAGGGAAGATCTTCCTTCCAAGTCCGCCGCTGTCCCGAGAGACCAACTCGCCTGAGCTGCTGTTCACACAAGAACAGCAGTGGAGACGAAATGTGACAAGACACAGATTTGCAGACCATGAGAGTAACAGAAATGATGATGGCAGTCTACCTTGCAAGCCGCGCAGGCTCAACAGGACGAGAATTCGCGGCGATCATTGTGCTTGCTTTCTTCTTAACACTCCAGATACCGAGTTTTCTCAGCGCGCAGGAAATGAGCGTTGAACAGGCTATCGAGATCGGTCTGGCCAATAACTATTCGATCGGCATCGCCCGGCAGAACCTGCAATCCGCGGCCAACAATTCGCGGCTGGGAACTTCCGGCTTCCTGCCCACTCTCGACGCCTCGGGATCACTGCAGTATTCCACGCAGAGTCGCGAGTCCAATTCTTCCTTCAGCAGCGGAGATTCGGACGATCGCAACATAAACGCGCAGCTCGCCCTTAACTGGACTCTCTTCGACGGGATGCGGATGTTTATCGATAAGCGGCGCTATGCCGAGTTGGAACGGCAGACCAGTTTTCAAACGCGGGAGCTGATTGAGAATGCCGTAGTGTCGATACTGCGCAACTATTTTGCGGTTGTACAGCAGGAGCAGTTGCTGGGCGTGGCGCGCGAAGCGCTGGCCGTCTCGGAAACGCGATTCCAGAAAGTCGGCATTCGCAATGATCTCGGCGGCGCAACTTCGGCGGATCTCTACAGCGCCGAGGTGGCGCTCAATAACGATCGCGCCACGGTCATCAACCTGGAGCTGGCGCTGGCGGTTGCGCAAAAGAATCTTAATCTGATCCTGGCGCGCGATCCGGCTGCAGCTGTCAGCGTCGTCACCGAGATTCAGGTGGAACCATTAGCACTGGAACTGGATCAGCTTCTGGCAAAGGCGCAGGAGCGCAACAGCACAATTCAGGCTGCGCGCCAGCGCCGTTCAATTGCCGGACACAATATCGATCTCGCACGAGCGCCCTACCTGCCGCGCCTGGCCATGAACGCCCAGTACGGCTTGCTGGACAGGTCTTCCACAACCGACAATCCGCTGCCGATACCCGGGGTGCCCGCCACCGAGGAAACCAGCGGCGCTGACGCGAGTATCGGACTGACCTTATCGATTAATTTGTTTAATGCCATGCGCGACGATATCGCGCTGCAGAATGCGCAGATCGCCGCCGCGAGTGAAACGCTGCGGCTGCGTGACGCCGAGAGTCAGATCGAAGGCTTGATTCATGAGAATTATCAAACCTTTTTGAAGCAAATGGAACTTGTAAGGCTTGAAGAACGCAACGTTGTGGTGGCCCAAACCAGTCTTGAATTGCAAGAAGATCGTTATGCGCTCGGAACGAGTACTTCCCTGGAATTTCGCGACGCCCAGACCAATCTGTACCGCTCGCAAACCGCACTGATCGCCGCGCGCTATCAAGCCCGCATTACGCGCCTGGAGCTGGAACGCCTCATTGGCGAGCTGACAATTGATTGAGCACTCCGGAGTTTCAGGAAGGACCTGCGATGAAAAAAGCATCAGCCTCCGAAAAACAGAGGGCAGCGCTGCCCGCGCCATACCGTGTACAGGAACTCTCAGGCAGTTTACCGGCAGACCTGATAAAAGCCATCGATGGCCTTGGCGGCACTGTCTTTCAGGTCTGGCCCCTTGGCAACCATGCCGAGCGTTTGCGCAGTGAAGACCGTTTTCATGGACTATTCGTGTGGTATGGCGATGAGCTGGTCGCGCTGAAGCTGGGTTACCCGGAAGCGCCCGATGTGTTCTATTCCTGGATTGGCGCTGTTGGGCCTGCCCATCGTCGACAAGGCATTGCGGACCTGTTAATGCAGCGTCAGCACGACTGGTGTCGGAAACAGGGATTTCGCCGGATTCGCAGCAAGACTAAAAATGCCTTCAAAGCAATGCTGATTCTCAACCTGCGACATGGCTTTAATATTGTCAGCACTTATACCGATCGGCAAGGCGAGATTAAGATTGTTCTTGAAAAAGTCTTGTCCTAAACGCTCTGCGACAGCGGCAGTTGGAACGCTGCTGGAATTTGACAAGCGGAGCGTTTAAATTCAGAAATTCAGGGATGATAGCCTTTGAACGTCATTGTTAATCTGAAGACAGCCAAAAGCTGGCAGGTATTTTAATCGAATGAGAATTGTACAGGTTTAAACATCACTAGCACCTGCTAAATATGAGTTGCGCTACGAGATGTTTTATTGTCTTCATAATCGCGCTGGTCGGGACGGTTGGAGGATCATGCACTTACAATGATCCCCAACATAAAGAAGTTGAAAGCTATGCTATCTTCGATCAGGATATACTGGAAGATTGTAATATTTACGGAATGTTTTTTAGCCGTGGCGAATACTCTTTGAGAATCGCTTTGTCAGGTCCGTGCATTGAATTGACCAGGGAACAGTATTTAAGCCATGTGGACAGTTTCCTCAAGAAGACAAAAGACAGAATTGTCTTAGCTGAGAGAAAAGTACTCTACGAATTCCATGAAAAGTTTAAGGTTGATGACTACTCGGTGCAGCAACTGATGAAGACTACAGCCACAATCCTGGGAGCTGAAGTGCAGCTGCTTGAGCGAGATGTTTTTCACGTAGTGATCGCTTATAACTACCGGTGATACTCAACAAGATATGTCCGGACTAAAGCTGTTAATTCTGAATTGTAACAAATACGCGAATGGCAATTTGCGGTTTGAGATTCCTGAATTGAAATCGCCAGATCTGAAAGTCCGTGCCGGATTAACTTCCCTGAACCTCGTCGCCAATTCAATTCCGACGCTTCAGGAGCTCTGTGAGGTCGCTGTTCCTTTGCAAGACAATCGACATCCCCCGATGTCAGCGCTGCCTGCGCTTCAATGCCGTAGAATTTAGTCCAAAGCAGCTTTATGTGAAAAACCGTAGTTCCCAGGGTGTCCGAGCTGCGAACGGCTGCTCGTTGCTCTAAGATTCTATTCCTTACAACAAGGGTGAAATGAAAGAGTCGGATATTCGTTTTCTGCCGCGAACAATGGACACCGTCTGAATAAGCTCACAACAGCAGACTTGAAACGGTGCTGCCGAGACGAATGTCTCAGCGTCAGTAAAAGGGCTAGAATCGCGAGGTGCTCCACTATTTGTATGGCTCTATTCGGCCGATTGCACAATCGGCGAGCGCCCCGGCTTCACGAGGCTTTGCATTCTCGAATTCCCGTCGACTTGCCAGCGGCGGTTCCTTGTTAACTTTTTGTCAACATCTATGCCTATATCCTTATGATCAAGTCGGATGCCGCCACAAATCGCCGTCGCGCCCTGATCGTCGTCAGTTTTGCCGCCTTTGTCGATATCCTGCTCTACAGCCTGATTATCCCATTGATGCCTTACTACGCCGAGAATCTAGGCGCTGGCGAAACCGAACTCGGTATCCTGTTCGCTGTCTATGCGCTGGCGCTCTTCGTCGCTGCGCCCTTCCTGGGGAAGCTCTCCGACCGAATCGGGCGACGCAAGCCGATGATTTACGGATTGCTCGGGCTGGGCGTCGGCACCTTGTTGTTCGCTCATGCGGGTTCCATGGCGGAATTGATCCTGGCCCGGGCGCTGCAGGGAATTGCGTCGGCAGCCAACTGGACGGCGGGCCTGGCTTTGCTGGCCGATTCCTATCCGCGCGGCGAACGCGGACGCGCAATGGGCACCGTCCTGGCCGGCGCTTCCTTCGGATACCTGGCGGGACCACCTCTGGCCGGCTGGCTCTACAACTTCGGGGGCTATCTGCTCCCCTTTCTCGTGGCGACGGCCTTTGTATCCCTGGACCTCCTGGCCCGCATCGTTTTGATACGCGAGCCAAAGATGCAGTCCGCCGCGGGAATCAGTCTCAAACCCTTAGTGCGATCGGCAGCCGGCCGTCGCCTGCTACTGCTCATTGCCGGAGGCGTTGCTGTCTTCAGTCTGATCGAACCGGTCCTGCCGCTGCTCTTGCAGGAGCGCATCGACGCCACTCCCGCCCTTACAGGTACTGTGTTTGCCGTATTGAGTATTGCCAATATGATTGCCTTTCCCCTGGCCGGTCATCTGGCGGAATCCATTCCACGTATCCATCTGATTCGGGGCGGACTAGGCGCTATGATTGTCCTGCTCCCGGTCCTGGGCCTCTTGACGGAGCTCGGGCCAACGCTCATTACAGCAGCCGGATTCGGCGTTGCAATCGGCATATTTCTCGCTCCGACACTGCCGGAGCTCGCCGCTGTCGCCGAAAACATGCAGATCGGATATGCGACTACCTATGCCGCTTACAACCAGGCTTACGCCCTGGGGATGTTGCTTGGCCCGCTGCTCGGTGGACTGTTGGTGGAATCAACGAGTTTTACGATCGGCTTCAACATCGTCAGCGCGCTAACGGCAATTCTGCTGCTCGCCTCACTGCGGCCTGTTCGTCGAAGGAAGATTCGATTTCCTGAGGAATAGTGATCTGAGGTTTACTTCCCGTGCACTACGCCGCTATATGCCTTCGCCCTTCATTAAACACAGTGAATCGACAAATTCGACGCCACTAATGCTAAACTCAACCTGCGCTTCGAGTTTCTTAAGACTACGCGGCTCGTAGCGCATGATAAAGGTAAAAGAGCTGCCGGCATCGACCGTAAACACGGTGTCCGGTATTTCGGCAATCAAGACACCATTCGGGTTGGTCAATCGCCATTCGTGAACTGTGGCGGATTTTGTTGTCAGATTTTCGATTCGCGCAAACGACCAATCTTTATTGCGCAAGGGCACCTCGCCGAAATCAATGTCTTCGATCAAGATCATTGGCGAAAGTCCATGGACGCTTGCGATCGCTCTGCTGAATCCGTTGACCTTCAAAGCGTCGACAAAATCGCCGAACAGTCCGCCAGGCCGAAAGGTAATATCGACCAATAAGACTGAACCGGGAGAGCCTTTAGGGGTCAGGCTGACAGGCAGACTGCGATTGTCAGCCAGTTTGAGACTGAATTTGTTGGATGAGAATTCAAGGCGGTCAATCGTTATCGACTCTTCCGTAGAGTTATTGCTCAGCTCCAGACGCAGCGTTCGATGCGAATTGCGATGGACGGCGCCGAAGTCCGAATGGTCTCTATTGACTTCAAGAAAGAGGCTGGCGTCGAATGGCGGATTGGTAACGGTGGTGCGGCGATTGGCTTCCACATCGGAGGGCGAAGAACAGGATAGCAGACCCAGCAGGGTACAGCAGCAAATGGCAGTCAATATTGTCATCTTCACGGTCTCGCCCTTCCCTGAATTTTACTCATTCGATTCGAGCCACGCTTTCCATTTCTTCATAACGCTCCCCGGGCATCAAAAATTGAACGACAGGCCGTAGGAAAGGCCGACTTTGCGTGTTGTGTACCAATCCTCCTGGCTGCGGTAGAGCAAGAGCGTCCCTTCGGCCGACAGCAGAAAGGACAATCGCTCGTTGATGCTCAGCTCGGCGCCCACCATCAGTCGTGACAGCGGTCCGACTTTTGTGCCGCCCGCAAAATAGCGCGCAAAGGGCGTCAGTCCACCCAGAAAATCGATTTGATCGACCGAATACTGATAAAAGGCTCCGGCCCAGAAAGCGAGATAGTTCTGTTCGTGACGCAGGTTGAGCGGACCGTCCTTCTCGATGAAATCCTGCATAAAGCTTTCCTGCCCTATCTCAATACCGATCTGCGTGCCCCGGTCGAGCGGATACAGGAGCGCAATTCCCATGTTGTTAAGCGTGGGGTCGGCAGCCGACGCGAGATCGAGATTGGGCACTGATCGGGTTGTGAAGCCACGCAGCTGCAGCTTTAAACCTGAGAGCGGCGACGTGGCGGAAGCGGCCACAGGCGCGGGCATCGGCGGCGCGGTACTGATTTCGGACCGGTAGTTGACCGCGGGAATCTGAAGGGTCCGATAGGCGCTGTGTTCGGCATGTTGCTGAATATCGCTTTCCGTCACCGCGCTTGCCAGGGCCTGCGTTTCGTCAATAGGTGTCGCGGTAGAAACCTGATCGCTGTTTTCTACTGTCGCAGGTTCCGTCTCAGCAACGGAAGTTTCGCTGAATGCCGGCCTGCTCGCAGGCTCGGTATCGAGGCCTGTAGACGGTGAGACATCACTCTGACGCGGCGCGCGGCTGTCATTCGTCTGCTGCGCGGTGGAAGCCAAGGGAGCAGCTTCGTTTGCCGTTGGCATCTGGATGTTGGACGCTGCCTGGGCTTCCTGAACGTGGGTCAAACTACTTGCCTGGACTGGGCTGTCACTCAGCGCCGGCTGCTGATTTTCGGGGCTGGGAACCGAAACCACCAATGCGGTAACGATCGAAGCGAGAATTGCGGAGCTCAACATCGGAAGTCCGCGCGATTGCAGATAAGCGGCCGAGGATGCCAGGAATGAAGTCCCCGCCGCGACCGAGAGTCCCGTTTGCGCGAGAATCTTTGTTTTCAATCGCGCCGGCGGCTCGACCTGACCGCTCTGAATCGAATTGCGCAGCTTCAGTTGCTGAGCCATCTCGGTCTGAAGATCCGGGCTTTGAGCCAGGGCGAGAAAGAGTGTATCAGCCTGCGTGCTTTCTAACTCACCATCGAGAAAGGCGCAGAGCAGCTCTGAGTTATCTGATGTTTTAAAGGCTTCCATAAGAATAGCGTGTACAATATATCGTGAAGTTATTTTTGTAAGTCTTCAACATAAGGCGCCAAAATCTGACGTATTTTTTGTTTGGCGCGATAGATCCGCGTTCTGACGACGGGCATCGTCGTTCCCACCACTTCCGCAATTTCGTTGTACGAGAGCCCAACATGTTCGCGCAAAATGAATGATTCGCGATAATCATCAGGCAGCGTTTCGAGCGCCGTGTTGACTAATTCCAGGAGCTCGGCCGACTCGTAGGGCATATCGCGCACAGGAAAGCGAAACTCTTCAAAGGTCACATTGGAATGGAGCTTCTTGCGCTTTTCATTCAGACATAAATTGCGAGCGATGCGAAACAGATAGGATGCGACGTTGGAGACGGAACGCTGCTCGCGAGCGCTGGTATAAAATCTGGCAAAGGTCTCCTGATAGATGTCCTCCGCCAGCGTTTCCGAGGCCATAATTCGCAGACAATAGGTATAGACTCGTCGAGAGTGGCGTTCATAGATTTCTTCGAAGGCCGCCAGTGCTTCCTTTCGCTCGCCTCCGAGGCGAACAAAGAGATCATTATCACTCCACTGCGTCAAGTCTTGCGCCATATTGTCGTTCTGCTTTCGCTTTGTTCACGACCTTTGCGATAGTCGCTTCCGATGCTCCCAATGACCGGCTGTCGATGAATTTGTCACATTGCCGGTTTGGCACACTATCCGCTTGGAACAAACGAATGCAGCGCTATCCGATTGCCATCGGGCATCAAGCCGGCGGCAGCACAATGATAAAGGCGGTGCCCCGTTCCGGCTCACTTTCCAGTAGCAGCTCACCGCCGTGGCCCTTGCTTACGATATCGAAGGCCAGCGAAAGACCAAGTCCGGTCCCCGCATCGGTCGGTTTTGTGGTATAAAAGGGTTGAAAAATCTTGTCGCGCTGCTCTGCCGGAATGCCGAGGCCGTTGTCATGGATCGTGATTTCAAAGTGTTGTTCGTGGCGGCGGGTTTCAATCGTCACCATCGCTGTAAAGCCCTCCGGCGCCGCGAGCCAACGCTCCCGCACGGCGTAACAGGCATTGTCGACGATACTGATCAGGACGCGATTGATATCCTGAGGAACAAGCTCGATCAGGTCGGGCGCAGCATCCAGATGTTGTTGAACTTCAATGTTGCAATCGTCGTAGCGTGTCCGAAAATTGCGCAGCGCGGTCTTGACCGCTTCTTCACTCAGGACATTAAGGTGGACCTCCTGCCGTTTGCCGCTGCCGTGCGCTGCATGCATCAGCATTCCTTTCACGATATTTGCTGCACGCGCGCCATTGCTGCCGATTTTGCGACTGTTAGTCAGCAGATCCGCCAGGGTTTCGTTCAGGCGCGCGATTTGTTCCTCATTGATGTTGGTACGCAGAGCCTCGAGATCTTCCTGCGCCTCCTCCACCAGCTCCTGCGAGAGTTCGGCGAAGTTGTTGACAAAGTTGAGCGGATTCTGCATTTCGTGGGCTACGCCGGCCGTTAACTCTCCCAGCGATGCGAGCTTTTCGCTCTGCACCAGTTGCGCCTGGGTACGTTTCAGGTTTCCGAGCGTTGCTTCGAGCTGCAGGTTCGCAACTTGCAGGGCATCGTGCTGCTGCCGAATCTCGGCTGTTCGCTCGGCGACCTCCTCTTCGAGATGTTGCTTTTGCGACTCGATCAAGCGCTGCTTCTCGCGTTCCTGCGCTATCGTTTGCTCCGACAAGACGCGTACTTCTTCGATATTGACCTGTAGCTGTTGATTCTGTTGAGCGTAATTGCGCGCCAGGAAAACGGCGCTGAGCAAAGGAATTGTAAGTCGAGCACAGTAATCCACCAGGGTGGCCGTCATCGGGCTGACAGCGTCTTTGAATCCCAGCAGGTCGAAGTCGAAGAGAAAAAACCACATAACGAGGGTTATTACGCCGCCGCCGAAGAGCCACGCACCTTCGCGCCGCCGGGCGACCGCCAGTCCGATAATCCGCAGCGCTTCCACGCTGGCCAGGGTGATAAACAGTAGCGCGGCCCGGTAATCCCACCAACTGGCCGCAACACTCATCGGCGCGAGAAGCCAAAACAACAGGGCAACTCGCGGAATTCGTTTGTAAAAGATTGCATACAGAAATGCGAGTAAGAACACAGCAAAACAGACATTACCGGCTGAAACCGTAAACCACCATCCTTCGTGCGGCGCCGCGAACTTAAACTGATAGTTGGCCAGCGTCGCCAGGCTCAGGCCACTTGCCGCGCAGGCAAACAACAAGGTGGCGTGCTGCTGCCTGTTAAACAGAAAAATCATGAAGTGCAGCAGGGCCATCACGAAGGTGATACCAAAGACAAAGAGCAAGAGGGAACCAAATTCGTATTCGATCGCCAGTTCGGCTTCGGCCTGCTCGATGCTACTCAGGACGAGCTCAAAACCAACGCCCTGACTGTTAATCGCTCCGAGTTGTACATCGTCGGGCATGGAGTAGCGGACGGCAATCAGATTTGGTCCCTTCCTGAAGCTGAGAGGCGCGGGCAGCAAAGCCCAGTGGCTGCGGTGCGCGTCATCTGCATCCTCCATAATACGGCCGTTTCGCTGCAGCAGAACGCCATTGAGGTATATTTCAGACGCGCCGAGATGGCTGATGCGGAGCGCAAAGCCCTCCCGGGCCATGGTGGAATCAACCGCGAGCCACCGTCGAAACCATCCCCTGCCTGACCACTGCCGACGCAGGGCGGACTGCGGATCCAGGTAACTTGAGCCCTGAAGCCAATTTTGATCGTCGACTTGCGGAAGTGCCCATTCCGGACGATCACCGCTCCGGAATCGCCAAGCATCTGTCAATGTCAACGGCAAGAGATCTTCGCTCAGGTGGAGATCCGACGCGTCATTTGCTTGCAGGCACTGCAGAGCAGCCAGGGTCAATAGCGCATAAGTCAGCGTTACGGCAACTGTTGAAGGATATCGTCTATCCATATCGCTCAGATGAGAAAAATGTGTGCAAAGAGTAGTCACCGCAAATTACATCCTTCCGCGACGACGCTCAATGGCTGATTTCCGGTGATTGTGGTACTTTTCCGCTGCCTGAGCCGGAATCCCATTCAATCGCCATCGATTCTCGAACGTGAATCACCTCAGCGCCTTGCGGCGGCAGTCGCTCAACACACGGCGCACTTTCTGCATTCGGAGGGGTTTGGCAAGGTAGTCATCCATTCCGGCTTCGATACATATTTCGCGGTCGCCCGGCATTGCGTTGGCGGTCAATGCCACAATCGCCGGCTGCCGATCGGCGGCAATTTCACGGCGGATGCTACGGGTGGCGGTCAGACCGTCCATCAGCGGCATTTGGATGTCCATCAGAATGATATCAAAATCATGATCTCGCATCTGTTGGATGGCTTCAAGTCCATTGGCTGCGATGCTAACAATACTACCGAACTTCAACAGCAAAGCCCGGATGAGTTTTTGGTTAACCGGATTGTCTTCCGCCACCAGGACGCGCAGCCCGGCGATTTCATCTTTTGCCTCCTCCTGTATCGGCGCAACAGGCTGGGGTCGGCTATCCTGCGCAAAAGATTGCAGCATTGCGCCAAGGTCGAGTTCAAGACGCGAATAGTGAAGCGGTTTGGGAATGACTCCCTGAACCTGTCCCGACCGACTTTTAAACAGTTTATCGTTGGAGCCTAAAGGCGCCATAAGGAGTATTGCGGGCCTGAGCTTGGCCTCGGTCTCCTGAAGCTGCTGTACGAAGCTGCTCCACTCGGTATTTTTGCGCGAAGCATCAAGGAGGATCGCATCAATCCGGGTTCCATTGCGCAAAGCTTCGAGCAGGGCGGCGCTGTTGCGGCAGCATTGGATCTCAACATTCCGCCGCCGCAGGAAAGCGCTCAAGATTTTGCGGTTGTTGGCATTGGGATCGATAATTGCAAAGGTCATACCCTCAAGTTTTGAATGAGGCCGAACTGCCTGCTCGCTGCCGTCATCAGCAATGCCGACACGGATGCTGAAGAAAAAATTGGTCCCCTTGCCCTCCGTGCTGTCTACATCTATTTCACCGTTCATCGCCTTGACAAGTTTAGCGCAAATGGCGAGCCCGAGACCGGTACCGCCATACTCGCGCGTGGTGGTGGAATCGACCTGCGAAAACGGCTGAAACAGCAGCGAGCGTTTTGAGTCGGGAATGCCGATCCCCGTGTCCTTAACCGATATTCGTAGCTCTGCCGTAGATGAGGGTCCCGATGACAATTCCGCTGTTACGATTACTTCGCCGGCCTGGGTGAACTTAATGGCATTGCCGACAAGATTAACAAGAATTTGCCGCAGACGGGTCGCGTCACCCAAAATGGTCGGCGGCAAATCTTCCGGCACTTCATAGAGCAGTTCCAAATCCTTGGCATGCGCTCTCAGAGCGAGAATGTCGAAGACTTCTTCAATGCAGGTGCGGAGGTCCAACGGACGCTGTTCGATAATGAGTTTGCCGGATTCGATTTTCGAGTAATCGAGAATATCATTGATGACATTCAACAAGGCCTCGCCGCTGACCCGAATTGTCTCGATACAATCCCGTTGTTCCTCGTCCAGCGACGTCTCCATAACAAGATCGGTCATACCAATGACACCGTTCATCGGCGTTCGAATTTCATGACTCATTGTGGCCAGAAATTCCGCTTTGGCACGCGCCGCTTCTTCCGCGGCGATCTTAGCCTTAATCAGCTCCTGTTCATCGCGTTTGCGTTCGGTGATATCCTGTCCGATTCCCAGGAGCTTGATAATCTGTCGATGCTCATTGTGCAAAACTCGGCCGCGAGCCAACAAAATTCGTTCCTCGCCATTTTGTTTAACAATGCGATGTTCGGTTTCAAAAGCAACACCGCTCTGCATAGTCGTTTCGATACGTTCCCGCAGCTGTCCAATGTCATCCGGGTGGATGTAGTCATAGAACTGCTCAATGTCCAAGAAAGCGCTGTGCCTCTCAGCCCCAAAAATGTTAAACAATTCGTCCGACCATTCCATCTGGCCTGTTCGCAGATCATATTGCCAGGAACCGATCTTGGCAAGGTGCTGAGCTTCCGTAAGCTGCATCCGGCTTTGGCGGATACGTTCGCCGGAGCGTTTGCGTTCGGTGATATCTCGACCGATGACGAGGACGTCGCCGAGGGACGTCGCGATGATACGCGCCTCGAAGTCACAGAGCGAGCTGTTTAAGCCGGGCATCTGAAACTCCAACAATTGTATCTGCTCGGTGGAGCGCGCTTCAGCTACGGCGGCGAGCAATTGCCCGGCCAGACGCTGCGGAAAGACATCTGCGACGGATTGACCAATCAGCTCCTCGAACTCCAGGTTGAGCGGATTTTCTGTACCGATATGGCAGTCGACAATCCGGCCGTCCGGACCGATCTGAAACATGACATCGGGTATCGCCGCCAAAATGGCTCGACTCTTTTCTTCGGCCTTGCGCAATCCTTCTTCGGTCTCCTTCCGAGAGCTTATGTCGGAATGCGTACCCACAACCCGCAGTGCCCTGCCATCGCTCGACCGCGCCATCACTTTGCCGAGCGCCGCAATCCAGATGTAGCGGCCATCCCGGTGTTGCAGTCGATGTTCGATGCTGTACGTTTCCGCTTGTCCGCGCAGGTGATCGATCATTGCCGCTGCGGCTCGCTCCTGGTCATCCGGGTGCACCAATCTGTGCAGTTCGCGCAGGCTCGAGCTGACCTCACCATCCCGGTAACCGAGCATGGCGCCCCAACGCGGCGAAAGGTACACTTCGCCGCTTTGAATGTCCCAATCCCAGACAGCGGCGGCGCTTCCCTCCAAAGCAAATTGCCAGCGCTCTTCGCTTTGCCGCAGCCTTTCGGCTGCCTGCATGCGTTCCGTAATATCCAGTGCCGTGCCGATAATGCGAGACACTCTGCCGCGCCCGTCAAATAACGGCGTCAGCCGCGTAAGCCACCAGGTTTCACGGCCATCCAGATCGAGACGTTCCTGATACTCCACGACCTTTCTCGTCGAGCGACAGGATTCGTAGTTTCGGCGGACAGTTTCAGCGCCGGCAAGCGTGATATGATCGGCGATATCATGCGGCGTTTTGCCCTTGATTGCATCGGAGTTAAGGCCGGTCAAACGTTCATGCGCGTCATTGAGTCCGGCGAAACGAAACTCGTTATCTTCATCAACATCGATGACAAAAATCGCGACATCCAGCTCACGGTACACATCGTGCAAAAATTCCGCGCGTGCGCGCTCCACATCGCCGTTAGATTCCGTCAGACGTTGATAATCACTGTCGATAGCCCGAACAAAAGAGTGAAGCTCATCCGGTACGCCGTCTAGGCTGCCGAATTGACGCTGAATGTGCTGCCGCAGCAGCTCGTGTTCGATGTTCATAAAATGATGAAGTTCGTGGGAACGTTCTTCCCGGGACTAAGTATTCCATTCGAATACTCTTGCGACTGAATGAAGCTGCAGGATTATTCAGGTGTAGGCCGGGCGGACCTGGACGGCGCGTGTCCAAGACCCTCTGCATGATATCCCGGTTTCAGCAAACGATGAAGTAAGAAAAAATTCAGAAACAAACAAAATAATACGGATTGGCAGGTCGGTCTCAGGCAGCCTCCACATGAGACGCTTCGTCCGATTCGCTTGTCTTTGGCGTGAATCTTTTGAAGCTGCGGTGTATCCAAATACCTTGTCTCCCGGTCAGATTTCTTTCAATTTGCGGACTGATGTTGCACAATAGAGATATGTAGCTATGCTCACGCACCCTTGCACCAGGATATTTCGTAATTATCTGCCGGCCGCTCTGCTGCTGCTGATCTGTTCGGCAACCCTGCCGCTGCAGGCACAGACGAGAGTCAAAAATCTCTATCTGAGTGCCGTACGTACCTTACACGCCGACTTCCGGACCGATCCGCCAACATACAACTCCGCCGAACGCTTTGGCTTCGAATGTATTACTCACGCTGAAAACGAAGAGGGCGAAGTTCTCTTCTGGCTGGCTGTGCCGCCTCCGCCGCCTTTCAGCAACCAGGAACGAGGTATCATCGACCGCAACGGTGATGTTATGCCGGAGTCGGAGTCCATCCTGGCCCATACTTCCGCCACTGAAGCGCTGACCATGCCTGTCCCTGGCGAAAGTTCTGCCTGGTACATGTTTTATTTGAACTTCACCGACCGTCCCGGGCGTATTGTGGATACAAAACTTTACTATGCCGTTATCGATATGAATCTGCGGGATGGTCTGGGCGGCGTTCGGGAAATAAACGTCCTCCTCGACGAAGAGAGCGATCTGGCCGAAGGGATGGAAGTTATCGCGCTTCGCAATCCCTGCAACAACCGCTTCGATATCTTCTCCCTCCTGCTCTTCGATGCCGAGCGAGGCTTCATTGTGCGGCGTATCGACACGGATGGTATCCACGAGGCCGAACTGGCGCTGGCCTACGATCCCCCCTCCGGCTTCACCGGGCGCGGTGAACTGGATTTTCACAATGGACGCGTCGGGATGGCCTTCGACGGCAGCGGCAAGGCGCTCGTCTTCGACTACAATCCGATCGACGGGCGGGTCGCCAACCAGGTCGTCATCACTATTGTGGGCTTCGGCTTTCTGCGCGGCCCGGGCGGCATCGAGTTTTCACCTGACGGCAACAAGGTATTTTTGACGCGAACCTATTTTCTGGCGAATACGATCTATCAGTATGAGCTGGCGAGCGGCAGGCTACATCACTATGATTACGACCGTGTCGCCGGTCATGCCGAGCTGGGACCGGACGGCAAGGTGTATATCGCCACTCACGAAAATCTCGTGGTGTTCGAAGATCCGAACGCTTCCAACCCGGCCCTGACAACCGTAGCGCTGGGATCTCTTCTCGACGCCGGTTTCGGGATCAGCGATCCGGTTCAGTACTACGATCCTTTCGGCCCCGTTAAGCTTCCCGAAATCGAGATAGACGTCAGCGAGGACGACTGCGCCTGCAGCGGCGCGGTGACGCTCGCAGCGCCGGCGGGCTATCAGCAGTATGAGTGGCATCCCGGCGGCGAGGTGACGCAGACGATCAGCGTCACGGAGCCGGGCAGCTACAGCGTCAGCGTCACGAACGAAGCAGGCTGCGTCTTTCAATCCGCGCCGCGGACAGTGGAGCCGACTTCGCTGGCCGGGCGTATTCAAATCGACACGCTCAAGCTCGATGTCGGCGACAGCGACATGCTGTCGATACGCTTCGAAGGCCCGGCGCCGGGGACGGGATGTCCGCCGCGCTCCTTCCGCGCCACGCTGGAATTCGACCCGACGGTCGTGGAGATCCTGGATATGCCGGGTCCTACGCAGATCGATACAGATGTGAACGTCGACGGCCAACGCCGCATAGTCTTCAGGGGCGCCGGTGATGATGTCCTCGCGCAGTTCGAACTGCGGGCGCTCGCCGCGGCCGACACCTACAGCGCGCTCCGGCTGACGGAATTCGCCTGGATTGACTGTAACATCGACATCAGCGAACGCGGCGAGGGATTGCTGGTGGCGGTGCCGCCCATGCAGATCGAAGGACTTCCCGTGCTCTGTGCCTGTAAGTCCGAAACCGAACTACGCGGCCCGGCGGGCCTCAATGCAGAATATTTGTGGGAACCGACCGGGGCAAGTACGGCCACTATCAGGATTCAGGAACCGGGCGAATACCGCTTGACGATCAGCAACGATGTCGGCTGTGTGTTTCGCTCCGACCCGGTGCTGGTACGACGCGAAGAATTTCATGCCCGCGTCAGCATTGGCACGGTCGTTGCCGCTCCAGGGAGCGAGCTTGCCTTGCCGCTTCTGTTCGAACGCGAATCAGGTCCGAATGACGGACCGGCCGGCGAGGGCTGTCAACCCCAGGCATTTCGCGCCACGATTGGCTTTAATCATCACGTACTGGCTTTGCAGTCGCTGGGAGACGGCGCGACGATGGAAATTCTGCAGACGATCGGGGAAGAACGCCGCGTCCGGATCGAAGGTAGTGTGGTCGACACATTGACCGTCCTTCACTTTTTGGCCCTTGCCGATCCGACACACTATTCGGATGTCACGATACGCGATTTCGAATGGCTTGGCTGCGCCGCCGATGCAATGACCATCGTGAATGGCGCCGTTGATGTGAGCGAGGTCTGCGTTACGCACCGCCTGCGAAGCTTTGCAGCGCTGCGGACCTTGCAGGTGAGCGGTGTCCATCCGCTCGTGGGTGCAGGAGAGATTGAATTTGAACTCGCTCAGGGCGGCCAGGTGCGGTTAATTCTGCTCAACGCTCTGGGGCGAGATTGCGGAACCCTGCTTCAGACGGTATTGCCGGCGGGGACGCATCGTGCGAGCATTTCACTCGCAGGCCACGCTGCCGGCAGTTACTTCCTGCAATTGAACAAGCCGGGCGGGAGCGTTGAATTGCTCCGTATCAGTCTGCTGGAATGAGAGAGTATTCAGTGAGCAGACACGTCCTACTTTCCGTCCCCGAATTTGCTGGACTCCGACATTCTCCGTGCGAGCCTGGAAAGACGCGCTTTCACTCCGATGCGCTCTGGCCCTTGTAACCGCTGATCCGCTGCGGTGTTCGGGTCTGATTGTTATTGTCTGAAGCGGTCGAGCGCCGCCCATCCATTCCACTAATACTCATACAATTCCGATTCACGTCATTCAGGGAGTCACGGTGAATGTCAATATTAATACTTGCGGGGCAAGGCGTCAGAGTGACTAAGCTCTGCCTTTTTTCATTCGGCCTTCTCCTGCCGGCAGTACTTCTCATCAACTCGACGGCGACTGCTCAAGGCAGGATCAACCATCTGTATTTCGGCTCGGAGTTCATTACCGCGGCCGATTTCAGAGGTGGTGATGTCGAATTCAGCGAGGTCAATATTCGGGGCCAGCAAGCGCTGAATCACTGGGAACACAATGGCGAGGTACAGTTCTTGCTGGTACTGCCGCAGCCAAGCGAGCGACCCGCTATTCTGGACAAACAGTCCGAAGTAATGCCGGGCTCAAGGGAACTCAAAGCGCATGGCAGCACTTCCGAGTCGGGCATTTGCCCGGTCCCGGGTACCACAGACCAGTTCTATGTCTTTCACCAGACGGCCGTCGATCAGGACGACCGGGTCCATGATATCAAACTGTATTACTCGATTGTCGATCTGGGGCTGCGAGGCGGCCTGGGCGACATGCACAGTGTTAACACACTGATCGACAGCGACGACAATCAGAGCGAGGGGATGGAGATAGTCGCCGTCCTTTCTCCCTGCGACGATGAACGGGTCGCCTGGTACTGGCTGCTGCGCTATAAACACGAGACCGGCCTTGTGGGTCGGCGGATTGACCGCGAGGGCATTCACGACGAGGAGCTGCTGCTCGCCTGGGATGCGCCGGCGTCATTCTCGGGCCGCGGTGAACTGGAGTATCACAATGGTATGGTCGGCGTTGCCTTTGAAAGCAGCGGAAGCGCCTTACTCTGCGAATTCGATGCCTGGAACGCCACCGTCACCAACCCCTTTGAAATCGAATTCTTCGAGGAGCGCCAGGATGGCGGACCGTATGGTCTCGAGTTTTCACCGGACGGCAACCAACTCTATGTGAGCCGCTGGCGCAACTTTACCACGAATCTCTTTCAATACAGCATCAACACTTCAGCGAAGCGTCAGTTCGACTTCGACAATTACGCTTCGCAGATCGAACAAGGACCTGACGGACGCCTTTATATGAGCTCCAATGTCCGGATTGTCGTGATAGACAACCCCAACAGCCCCTTTTCCGAGCTACGCGAAATCGATATGCGACGCAATGGGCGCTTTCGGATCGCCGAAGGCATTTCGGACCCGGTTCAATATTTCACGCCGGGCAGCGGTGTGCAATTGCCGGAATTGGTCGTTACGGGGGCAACGCAAATTTGTGCCTGTAACGGCAGTACCACGCTCTTCGCTCCCGAAGGCTTTGAGAGCTACCGCTGGACGCCCGGCGACGCCACAACC
The DNA here is from genome assembly GCA_028284775.1 of Candidatus Kapaibacterium sp. Lineage (GTDB taxonomy): Bacteria > Bacteroidota > Ignavibacteria > Kapaibacteriales > UBA7675 > JANQRB01. The sequence continues at coordinate 28,009 of JANQRB010000025.1, forward strand.
GCCTCGATTATCGTGGACGAGCCCGGTGACTATAAACTGGAAGTTGTCGACGACTGGGGCTGCAAACGGAAATCGCAAACGATCAGTGTCGAGGAGATCCGGGAACACCAGGTGCTGGTTGGCGACACCCTGCGCGTCGACCCCGGCGGCAGCGCTTTCCTGACGCTGCGCATCGTGAGCAGCGGGCTGGCGGATGATTGCGATCCCCGTCCCTTCAGGATGCGGATTGCCTTTCCCGCCGCCGGCGCCGAATTGCTGAGCCTGGAACGCGGCAGCAGCATCGAAGAGGACAAGGTTGAAAATGGTCTGCGGCTCGTGACAATCAGCGGCGAAGCCCGCCTGGAGATCGAGCGACTGGAACTGCGCGGCCTGGCCGCCGAAGAGCATATAATACCTGTTATCGTCGAAGAGTTTGAGTGGATCGATTGCAGCCAGACGGTCGAGCTGCGCCAGAGTGCCTTTCTCGTCGTCACGCCCGCTATCGCGGTCAGCGGGGCGAGCGTCGTCTGCCAATGTTCGGAGAATCCGACTTTGCTGGAAGGGCCGCCCGGCTTCGACGGCTATGAGTGGCAACCCGGCAATCGTAGCGGCCGCAGCATCGAAGTGGACGAAGCAGGCATTTACACTCTTGTGGTAACCGATGCACTCGGATTTCGCCATACGTCGGCAGATTTCAGCGTCACCAATCTGAATGACATCGGCGTGCTCGCCTTGCCTGAGCTGACGGTAAAACGGGGCGCCCGATTTGAGATCCCCATGATCCTGACTCCTCCTGCCGGCGCGGAGCCATGCGACGTCATGGCATTCAACGCGACAATCGCATTTGCCAATGACGTCCTCAGCTTCGAACGCTTTCGCGGCGATGTAAATTTACAAACCGACATTACGAAGGACGGTGTCCGCAACATCAGTTTCAACGCCGTCGGATCCGATACTCTCGCCCGAGTTGTTTTCCAGGCGCGCGACCCGGAGAGCGACAGCAGCCTGCTGCGCGTTGCGGCCTTCAGCCTGGATGACTGCGAGCTGGCGCCTTCCGGCATGCAGGACGGCATCGTCAGGCTGGATGGAACGGTTGACGTCAAACTAACCGACAGCCCGCCGCCCTTGCAGCTCAAGCTTGCCGGCAGGCACCCCTACTTTGCCGATATCGGGTTCACGCTCGACGTCCCCCTGGGAGGTCCTGTGAAACTGCGCCTGCTCTCCGCGCTCGGCGCCGATGTTGTGGCCCCGCGCCTCCTGAATCTTGCTGCCGGCCGTCACCGTCTGAAGCTCGACGGCGATCACCTGGCCGCCGGAGTCTATCTGCTGTTGGCGGAATCAAAAGACGGAAATGCGAGTATGAACGTCGTCAGGCGCTGAGAAGGATCTAGGCTGAAATTGGCGGCCTTATCTTGAAACTTCGCCTTTGCGCGGGCTCGCGATCAGCACCAGTTGCAGGACTGGATCGAGCTTGAGAGAACAGTTATGCTGGATTGACGCTCATGAAGCAATCCCGGAATCATCAGCACTCTCTTCAACCGGCCGACTGGGCTGCCCTGAGCCGTCTGGCGCTGCTGACAATCCTGATCTTCAGTCAATCGACAGCCTTCCTTAACAGTCAGATTCGGATTCAGAATCTCTTCTTCGGCGCTGAATTCGCGATGCGGGCCGACTTTCGCGGCGGTGCACCGGTATTCACGCAGCAAGCTTTTCGCAGCCAGGAAGGCCTGGGCCACTGGGAAGACGCCAATGGCGATCTCCTGTTCTGGTATGCCTGGCCTCAGGCCCAGCGCGACACGCTCGTTGTGGATCGCAACGGACAGCCGATGCCGGGTTCCCGTTCGATGCAGGCCCTGGGTTCGACGACCGAGAGCGCCGTCTGCCCCGTTCCCGGCTCGCCAGACCGCTACTATATTTTCCACCAGGTCAGCACGGATTTCGATGAGCGCATCGCCAATTCGTTTTTCTATTACTCGACTGTGGATATGGCAGCCCGCGGCGGCGCCGGCGATGTCGTGGAGAGCAACGTTCTGCTCGACGATAGCGAGAATCAACATGAAGGCCTCGAAGTCGTGGCCGTGCTCGATCCCTGCACTAAGGAAGTAGATTTTTACTGGTTGCTGCGATTTAATCTGAGCCGGGGGCTCGTGGCGCGGCGCATCGACGAAGATGGAATCCATGATGAAGAGCTTCTGCTTCCCTGGACGGCTCCGCCGGAAGCCGACGGCCGCGGCGAGCTGGAGTACTATCGCGGCAAGCTGGGCGTTGCTCTTAACAGCAGTGGCGTCATGCTGCTCGCCGACTTCGACCCCTGGCGGGGCATTGTTCGCAATGCCCGCGAAATTCGTCTCTTCCCCGCCCTGCCGCTGACCGGTCCTTACGGCCTTGAGTTTTCGCCGGATACCTCGAAAGTCTATGTAACCCGCTGGCGTCATTCTTCGGACAACATTCTGCAATATGACCTCGACGACGAACAGTTTCGCTTCTATGACTACGATCTGGATGTCGGCCAGGTGGAGCTTGGACCGGACGACAAGCTCTATTTTGCCTCGACCGTCCGAATTCTGGTCGTCGACGATCCCAATCAACGAATGCCGCCGTTGCGCGAGATTGCAATGCCCCGCGATCAGACCTTCCTCATCGCTGAAGGTGTGACGGATCCGGTGCAGTACTACGATGCGCTCGAAGGCATTGAACCGCCCGTCATACGCATCACCGGGCCACAGGAGATTTGTCCCTGCGGTGATCAAACGCTGCAGTCACCCGCCGGCTTTGTCGGCTATGAATGGCAGCCGGGCGGAGCCAGTACAGCTAGTTTACAGATCAGCCGCGGCGGCGACTACAGCGTTACCGTGACGGATGAATTCGGCTGCCGCTACACGTCTGAGCCATTCAGCGTCCGCACACTCGATGATCCCGGTATCCTGAGCGCCGACACACTCAAGCTCGATCCGGACGAGGAAGGCATCCTTACGCTCGCGTTCAGGGGCAGTTCGGTAGCGGCAACGTGTCCGCCACGGCCATTCCGAGTCACACTGGTTTTTCGGGATGCGGTGCTGGAAGTTCTGGAGCTGATGCGCGGCGGCCGAATCGAAACAGACGACAGCAGCAATGGTGAACGGCGGCTGACAATCAGCGGCAGCGGCCGGGAAATCCTGGAGGAAATTCGCCTGCGCGGGCTGCGAGCTGCGGACAATTACAGCCTGATCGAATTCCGCGATTTCGAATGGACAGACTGCCCGATAACGGTCAGCGAGATTCGAGCGGGCGCGGTTGCCGTGACGCCCGACCTCCAAGTGCTGCAATGTGCCTGCGGAGCAGAGGGGCTGGAACTGCGAGCGCCGGAAGGCTTTGCAGCCTACCGCTGGGAACCCGGCAATGCTGAGACCCGTGTCATTACAGCTACAGAATCGGCAGAATACCACGTGACCGTCACCAATGACATCGGCTGCGAGTTTCGTTCGGAGGGCCTGCGCATCGATCTGAGCCAAGGGCGCGGCAGCCTAATGGCCGACACGGTGGCGAGCAGCCCAGGATCGAACGTAGGGATGCCGCTAATCCTGCAGCGACCACCGCTCGATGCCTGTCCGCCGCGCCGCTTTCGCGTGCAAATTCAATTCAACCAGTATGTGTTGGAATTGCTTACGCTGCTCCACGGCAGCCGCATCGTGAGCGATGAGAACGAGCTTGAGCTGCGCCGGATTACTATTGAAGGCCAGGTAAGTGGCGAGCCGGCTCTGCTGGATACGCTTGAAGTACTCGAATTTCTGACCCTGGTGGATGCTCAGCATACGAGCGATGTACGCATCCTAGGTTTCGAATGGCTGGACTGCTCGATCGTGCCGGCCGAAATCAGCGACGGGCTGGTGGATCTCGGCGAGAGCGTCTGTCTGCCGCACCGACTCCAATGGGTTCCTATCATTCCCCGCCTGCGCATCAGCGGACCGCATCCGCTCATCGATCAGAGCGAAGTGGAGTACATCATCAACGTCGCCGGCCCCGTCCGCCTTTTGCTCTATGATGCTTTGGGTGTCGTGGTGCAAACGCTCGTCGACGAAGAGCTTGCGGCCGGCACCTATAAGCTGCCGGTTTCCAGCGCCGGACTGGCAAACGGTCACTATCTATTGCGCCTTGAAGCCGCCGACGGAACGGTAGCGGTCCTTCGTCTAACCATAGCTCGTTGATGCGCTGTTGAATTTGCCACCGTTCATTCTTTCGTCGTCAACATTCGTGATGCCGTAGCGCTGCTTGACACCTCTTAATTTTCACAATGCCCGGAAAACCGCCAAATTGCAGCTTGGGATGTTAAAGACTAGCTCACGTTAGGACAAATCAAAGGAACAGTCGCTTGAAACGCTTACTCGGTTTAACATTCTGCCTTCATCTCGCTGTCGCTCTGCAGGTTTTGGCGCAAAGCGGGGTCATTCGCGGGTCGGTAGTCAGCGCGGTCAGCAATCAGCCGGTCGCCGGTGCAAGCGTGCGAGTGCTGGATACGAAGGCCGGGGCGATCACGCGGCCGGACGGCAGCTTTGAGATACGGGGGCTTAGCCCGGGCCTGTACAATCTTGAGGTAACTTCGATTGGCTACAAAAACCAGGTGGTCTTCGAGATTGAAGTGACGAATGCGCGGCCGGCGCTCATCGAAGTGCGGCTCGAAGAGGAGGCTGTGGAGCTGGAAGGCGTCGAGGTAGGACCCCCTCGCTTTGTCCAGAAGATTGAAGAAAGCCCGCTCTCATTACGTTCGATCGGCACGGCTGAAATAAAACGCAGCCCCGGCGCCAACCGCGACATTTCACGCGTCATTCAGACGCTGCCGGGCGCGGCAACGACGGTCTCTTTTCGCAATGACATCATTATCCGGGGCGGCGCTCCCAATGAAAATCGATTTTACCTTGACGGAATTGAAGTACCCAACATCAACCATTTCGCCACTCAGGGCTCCTCGGGCGGTCCCGTTGGCCTCTTGAATGTCGATCTGATAACAGGCGTGGATTTTTACTCGGGCGCTTTTCCCGCCAACCGCGGCAATGCTCTCTCTTCGGTTTTCGAGTTCCGACAAAAGGAAGGCCGCGATGATCAGTTTGCCTTTAACGGCGTCGTGGGCGCCAGCGACCTGGGCGTAACGGTTGACGGCCCGCTTAGCGATAACTCTTCACTGATAGTGTCGGCGCGACGTTCCTACCTGCAATTTCTATTCGAAGTAATCGGGCTCCCCTTTCTACCGACCTATAATGATGCCCAATTCAAGTATCAGCACACCTTCGATTCGCAAAACCGCCTTAGTATCATCGGCCTGGGCGCTATCGACGACTTTGAGTTAAACCTCGACGCCGACGACACGGAAACGAAACGTTATCTACTTAACTTCCTGCCGATCCAGACCCAATGGAATTACACACTCGGGGCGCGCTTCGATCACTTCCGCGAAGATGGGTTTTATACTTTCATTCTGTCACGCAATGAGTTAAACAACGACATTGTCAAATATGAAAACAATGACGACAGCAGCCCGCAGAATCTGACCCTGGATTACGAGTCGCGAGAAATAGAAAACAAATTCCGTTTCGAAGATTTTCGGGTTGTTGATTCCTGGAAGTTTACCTACGGCCTGAGAGTAGAGCATGCGCGTTACAGCAACAATACTTTCAACCGAATCGCGACGAGGGAGGGGCCGGTGACGCGACGTTTCGAGACTGAATTAAACATCAATAAATGGAGTCTTTTCGGCCAGGCCAGCACCCGATTGTTCGATGAACGCCTGTTGCTTTCCCTTGGCGTGCGAGCCGATGCCAATGACTATTCCGATGCCATGAATTCACTTTTTGATCAGGTATCGCCGCGCTTTTCGGCCGCGTATTATTTGAGCGAGAGCGTCAGTCTGAATTTTAACAGCGGCCTGTACTACCAACTGCCTTCCTATACCGTCATGGGCTATCGCGACTCGGAAAGCGGTGCCCTGACGAACAAGGATAAGGGACTGAAATACATTCGTACGACGCATCTGGTGGCCGGTTTGGAGTATGTGTCGCTGAACAGCAATGCTAAGCTCAGCCTGGAAGGCTTTTACAAGAATTACGATAATTATCCCTTTCTCCTGGTGGAGCAGGTGTCGCTGGCGAACCTCGGCGGCGACTTCGGCGTCATCGGCAACGACCCGGTCAGCTCCAGCTCCGATGGGCGTGCTTACGGCGTCGAGCTGCTCGGTCAATTGCGGGCAACGGACGGATTCTACGGCATCGCCGCCTACACCTTTATGCGCAGCGAATTCAGCGACGGAAGGGGCATCCTGCAGCCCTCGGCCTGGGACTTTCGACATATTGTGAGTATGACGGGCGGCAAAGTATTTGACGACGGCTGGGAGATTGGCCTGCGCTGGAGTTTTTACAGTGAGGCGCCATTCACACCATTTGATGTCGAAGCGTCGCTTCGTCGGGAAAACTGGGATGTGCGCGGCCGCGGCATTGAAGACTATGAACGCGTCAATGCCGAACGCGTACCGGCATTTCATCAGCTGGACCTGCGGATTGACAAGAAATTCTTTTTCGATACCTGGAGCCTCACGCTCTACTTCGATATCCAGAATGCCTATGGATTCGAAACGGTACAGCAAGACTATCTCGATGTCGAACGCGACGAGAGCGGCGCACCGATCGTCGACCCCGCCGATCCGGACAGATATCTGGTCAGATTCATTGAAAACACCAGCAACACCGTGCTGCCGACACTGGGCGCAATCTTTGAATTCTGAGCAGGCCTCGCCGATGCTTTAGCGATCAAGCCACTTGAGAAACTGGGGCGTTTTTTCGCGGCTGACGACAATCTCCTGACCGAAATCAGGCTTAAGAAATATCTTCAGCCTGCTGTTCTGGTGGGTGACGATTTTTACGATCGAAGATATCTTGGCGATGACTTTACGGTTGGCGCGATAAAAGAGCAGCGGATCAAGTTTAGTCTCCAATTCTTCAAGCGTGTAGTCGATAATAAACTTGCGATTGTCTTCATCCACCAGGTAGGTGATTTTCCCGTCGGCAAAGAGGTAGGCGATTTCTTCCACATTCTTAAAGCGGATGTGTTCGCCCGCCTTGATCAGAAAGCGATTTTTGTAATTGCGCGTAAGATTCAACAGCGTATCGTGAAGATTTGAGATGGCCGTGTTGGTCAAGACGGTCTGCGGCGTACGTAAGGACTTAAGCTTGTCGATCGCGGCACAGAGTTCGTCGTATTTGATAGGTTTTAGCAGATAATCAAGGCTGTTAACCTTAAACGCCTTGATGGCATACTGGTCGTAGGCTGTCGTGAATATGACGGGAATCCGGAGTTCGCACCGAGCGAATATCTCGAAACACAGTCCATCCGAGAGATGAATATCCATAAAAACAAGATCGATGTCATCGCGCTCCGGAAGCATGGACACGGCATCTTCAATAGAATCGATCGTCGCATCAATGATTATCGAATCATCATAACGCTGAATAAATTGCGTCAGTTGCCTGGCAGCCAGCATTTCATCTTCAACAATTACAACTTTCATTGCTACCTCATTCCGAAAATAGTAAGGGCAATCGGACGGTAAAGAACTCGCCATCGTCCGATACCTGCAATTCCCGACGGCTAAGATACCGGTAGCGACTGCGAATATTGCTCAGCCCGATCCGTGTCGAGGGCTGGCGCTGTGACTTGCGCTGCAAGGTGTTACGCACCACCACCCACTCCTCCCCTTCGAGGAACAACTCCACTGTCAGGGGTTTGCCGCGCGACACAATATTATGTTTAATAGCATTTTCGATCAGCAACTGTAGTGTTACCGGCGGGATGTAACTTTGGGAGGCAATCCGCGGCTCGATATCCACGCCGATTCGGATACTCCGGTCAAAACGGGTTTTTAGCAGGTAAAGATAGGAATTTGCAAATTCGAGCTCTTCGGCCACCGTGACAAGTTCATCGTTTTGGTGCTGCAGCATATAGCGGTACACGCTCGACAGCCGATGGATAAACTCGGCCGCCGTTTCGCGATCGCTTTGCACCAGGCTCGCCAGTGTATTGAGACTATTAAACAGAAAATGCGGGTTAACCTGTGTGCGAAGCGCTTCAAACTGCGACTCCACGCTCATCTTCTTAAAACGCTCCGCTTCAAGCAGCGTGTCGCGCCACTTGTTCATATAATAATGTAGCGCGTTGGCGGTGTGCAGCAGATTCATTATTAGAAATCCGAAAACGGAAAAGAGGCGCGTCGGCGCAGCGATATCGGCCATCGCAACATCAAAGACGATGCAAAATATGCCGGCGGGCAACAGTACGACAATACCGACCGAATACAGCGTCGCGAGCGGATAGGTAGCCAGGAAACGCTTCCACATCGTCCGGCTGTCGGTGTAGTCCGGCGCGATGAACTTATCGAGCCAATCCACGAGCAGTCGATTGCCTTCCCAACTGGCTGCAACTATCCAGAGCGTAATCAAAAAAATCGACAGGTCTGAAATTTCGAAGCGGAAAACCTGCGATACGTGCAAGAATTCAAATACGCCGAAAAACAGAATGGCTGTCAGCAGGATCAGAACGAAGCGAAATTTCAGGCTGAGCATAGATGCTTCGAGATTCACTATCAAAGACGATGTTGTCATTCCCCTGACTCGCCAAAAATACCCAGCTTCCTCAAACAATAAAACCCGATTGCGATCGGGCACGTTATTCTATGGCCAAACTGGAATGTATATCCTGATGTCGGCGTGCCCAAGAAAATGCCCATCAACCCGCCCCTGATCGACGTGATTCAGCCTAATTGATGCGTGAATCGACCTGCCGGGTCCAATACGTGATTTTGTATGCCGCCGTATCGGAATTCACTAATTTTGCTTATGCGGCAAATGTTCAATGAATTTCGCGACTTCTGGCGGGCAGACTTTCACCCGGCATCTTATTTGTCCATCCTGATCTTTATGACAGGCTCGATCATTGCAAATTATGCCTTTGATTTCAAGAACACGGTCTTGTTTCAATGGCCATACGGTTGGTCACGATTGCTGGTCTTCAGTGGCTTTTATGCCTTTGCGTATGTCACCAGCATTGCTCTCAGGGCTGTCTTTGACAAAGAGTTCAGGGGATGGCGCGCACCGCGCTTCTGGCGATTTGCAGCGGCGGCACTTTTTATGGTGGGCCTGAACGGTTCATTGCTCCCGCTCTTCTGGCTGGTCGAAGTTATTCCCATCAGTGATGAACTCTGGCAGTATGTTCTGCGTCTGCTGCTCAATTTCAGCAGTATCATGGTCTTTGCTCTCGGCCTGATTATCCTTCGACTGACGCTCGACAGAGGTGCCGAGGGCTGGTATGGCTTTCGGCGCGCCGATCACTTCCAAAACTACTGGCTGCTGCTCATGGCCTCGATGCCCTTTTTGGCCGCGGCCGCCTTGCTGCCTGATTTTCAACAGGTTTACCCAACCTACCGTTCTTTTGGCGCTGAGACGGCATTGGGCGTTTCTCCGGTGCTGACAATCGGAGCCTATGAATTTAGCTACGCCCTGAATTTCGTTCTCGTCGAATGGTTTTTTCGCGGGTTCCTTGTGATCGGCCTGATCCGCATTCTGGGTCGTGAAGCCGTATTGCCGATGGTCGTTCTCTATGTCTTCTGGCACTTCGGCAAACCGCCGGCCGAGACGATTGCCGCAGTTTTTGGCGGTTTTGCGCTCGGCGTCATCGCCTATCAAAGTCGCAGCATCCTGGGCGGTGTCCTGCTCCACATCGGTATTGCGCTGCTGATGGAGTTGTTTGCCGCGCTGGCCAAGACCTGGACGGGGTTGCACACCAGCGGCTGAATATTTATTTTGCGAATCTTTACGAAACATTCCGTCCTGCCACCTGTCAGGATTCATCGTTAGCGCTAGCTCAAAATAAGGAGGTGCAGTTTGACGAAGCTCAGTGTCAATCTGAATAGGGTTGCCCTGCTGCGCAATTCGCGTGATGTGGGGATACCGAACCTGAAGGAAGCCGCCGCTATTTGTGTGGATGCCGGCGCTGACGGGATCACGGTCCATCCGCGCCCCGACCTGCGACATATTCGTCCGGACGATGTTTATATGCTGGCGGAAATGCTGGAGCTCGAGTTTAATGTGGAAGGCAACCCCTTCGCCGAGGCATCCGGCGGCTTCCCGGGTTTTCTGAGCCTGGTGAAAGACGTCAAGCCCACGCAGGTGACATTGGTTCCCGATGCTCCCGATCAGGCAACTTCCGATCACGGCTGGGATCTGGAACAGGACGGTGCCCGATTGCGACCGCTGATTGCGGAGCTGCGCGCCCTGAATATTCGCGTCAGTTTATTTATGGACGCCGACGCGGACCATATGTACCTGGCCAAAGAACTGGGCGCCGACAGGATTGAATTGTATACCGGCCCCTACGCCGAAGTGTATGGTCACGATCGTCTAGATGTAGAATTGGAAGCCTATCAATTGGCCGCCATCGCAGCGCGCCGGGCCGGACTGGGCGTCAATGCCGGTCACGATCTGAATCTCGACAATCTGCCCACCCTTTTGAGAGCCGTCGGTCCAGTCGCCGAAGTTTCCATCGGGCATGCCCTGATTGCCGATGCGCTAAAATTTGGACTGGCCGAAACGGTTCGTAAGTATCAACGCACACTTGCAAACGCGTCAGCGTAACTGTGAACAGCATGAGCAGCCCCAGCATTCCGTCCGAGAGAACCTACACCTACGTTGCCGAGCAGCTTGCGCAAGGCCTCAGTCGCGATCGAATTCTCGATGATTTGAAGCCCGAGGCCAAAGACCGCGACATCTTCGCAAGATATGTCGCCGCGGTTCCCACGCCCCATGCAAAACAAAAGTACAGGACTGTTAACAACCTGCTGGTGGCAGCGCTGAGCGCCGACGTACTTTTCAAAGTCTATCTTCTGAGTTCCGGTAATGTGCCGTCAACATTCTTCGGTCTCCTCGTTTTGTTTTTGTCTCTCGCGATCTGGCTGACGATTCAGATTCTGCAGTTTCGCGGTTTTGTGTATCGTTTTGTTTTTCTCTTTTGTTTAATCGAACTGGGACTGCTGGTGTTCACCTTCGCAGCCGGCGGTATATCGCGTCTGGTGCTGCTCCTCAATTCACTCGACATCTGGCTGGTTGGCCTGCTGGCATTGATACTTGCTCGCCGGCTCTTTCCTCATATTGGAATGTTTACCATCCGCAAGGATGCAGCAGGCAATTACCGCTGGTAAGAATGCGCCTTAACCATTGCAGATTAGAGTAATGAACATTTACCCGCGTTGTTCATCTTTCCTATCCGTCAACGGAATAAGCAATGCTGCAAACAACGCAAGATAAGTTTGCCGATTTCGAAATAATCGAGACCCTGGGACTGGTTCGCGGCAGCAGCATACGCGCCCGTCATGTTGCAAAAGACATCGTGGCCGGCTTTCGTTCAATTGTCGGCGGCGAAATAGTCGAATACACACGAATGCTGGATGAGTCGCGCGAGGAAGCGTTGGAACGTATGATTGCAGATGCGGAAGATCTGGGAGCGCATGGCATCGTCGGCATCCGCTTTAGCACATCGACTGTTTTGCAGGGCGCCGCCGAGCTGTTGGCCTACGGCACTGCCGTGCGACTTCGGAAGAAGTAGTCAGTTTTATTCGTAAACAATGCAGGATGAGGAATGTCGCAAGCTCACTCCGCTATTACCGCCCCCGCAAATCTCGAAGACATCTTCGGCCCTATCGATATCTATCTGTTTGACCAGATTCTTCGGCGTCGTTTTACACCGGCCATGCGCATTCTCGATGCAGGCTGCGGCAGTGGCCGTAACCTGCGTTATTTTATGCGCAGCGGATTCGAAGTATTTGGCGTCGACATGTCCGACGCCAATGTTAAAGAGGTCAGAACCATGGCATCTGCACTGGCGCCACAGCTTCCGACCGCCAATTTTCGGGTAGAAAATATTAACAAGCTTTCCTTTGATTCGGGCTATTTCGATGCGATTGTGTGTAATGCGGTGCTCCATTTTGCTCAAGATCCTGGGTCATTCCGGTCCATGCTTAATGAGCTTTGGCGCGTACTGAAACCCGGTGGCATTTTCTTTGCACGCCTGGCGTCTTCGATTGGGATTGAATCAAGGATACAGGCCCTCGGCGACAACCGTTTTCGTCTGCCGGACGGCTCGGACCGCTTCCTGGTTGACGAAGAGACCCTGGTGTCGCTGACAGATGAACTTCACGGCAGTTTACTCGATCCTATCAAGACAGTTAATGTGCAAGGCCAACGGTGTATGACAAACTGGTGTATTCAAAAAGTCAAGTAGTCCATTGCAGCTGTTTGACGACAACTATTAGGTGGGATGACAGGCGGCCGCGTAAATACAGGCAGCGGCGCAAAGGCTTGCGTCAACAATGATTATTGTCAGGTTGCGAAGGAAAGCGCTAGGAGTCTTCATTAGCCATCAGACCTTGAGCCAGCCTCTGCAAATCGTGACGGCGAGTCTTAATAGAGCCGTCATTGTCCTCTTTAGGCCAGTCAAAAAAACGTCGGGGAACTTTGTAGCCGGCAATTCGAGTCCTGAGAAAGTCGCGTAGAACAGCTGGTGATAAAGATTTTCCAGCGGCGCATTCGACAAAAGCGACCGGCCGCGCGCCAAACTCCGCATCCGGAACGGACACAACGATGGCCTGAAGAACATCCGGATGCCTGAACAAGCACCCTTCGATTTCTTCCGGCTGGATGTTTTCACCACCGGAGATAAACATGTTGTCTTTCCGCCCTTTCACCTGCAGTGATCCGTCCTTATTAAGTGTACCAAGATCGCCTGTCGCGAACCAGCCGCCGTCACGAAATGGTCGTTCGAGCACTCCTTGCTTCACATAGCCGGAAAACAGCGTGCTGCCCCTGACTAGAATTTCTTGTTCGTCACTGATGCACACGTCGCGGTAAGGCAAAGTTATTAGCGATCGAGACTTCAAAGCCGAAAGATCGCCAACGGGCGAGCTCGCAATCTGCGATGCCATCTCTGTACTGCCGTAACTAATGCTCAGGGGAAGGTCAAGCTCGATCGCCTTGGTAAGCAATAGTTCCGGAATCGGCCCGCCGCCCAGCAAAATGGTCTTGAGCGATCGCAAGGCCGGCAGCGCCGACTCATCGGACAACAGGCGGTATAACTGAGTCGGCACCAGTGAGATGTGAGTGATGCCGAGGTCTTGAATGTCCTGAGCAATATTTTTTTCGGCCGACGGCAATCCGACGGCAGCGCCGGCTAGTATAGCGCGCATGACAATAGCCAGCCCTCCCACGTGATACAATGGCAGGGACAGCAGCCATCGATCACCCGGTTCAAGTCTGATATTGCGATTGGATCCCAGGGCATTGTAATAGTGAGCGCCAAAACTGTGAAGCACCGCTTTCGGCGTCCCGGCGCTGCCGGATGTAAACATGATTGACGCGGGCTGATCAAGTGTTAAGCTCAAATCGGCTGGGGTAATCTGATCCGGCTGTCCGCTGATCGCAAACTCGTCAATAGATCGCATGTCAAAAGCCTGAAGTTCAGAGGATTGTCGCCAGGGCTCCGAAGTGATAAGGCGCCTGCAAGCGAGACTCTGTAACAGCTCGCGTACCTGAAGGGGCGGAAATCGCGAGTTGATGAGCAAGGCTACAGAATCGCTGGCGAAAATCGAGAGGATGCAAGGGATAGTGAAAAATGACGAATTTGCAATAACAGCAATATATTCGCTTGAATTGATCTGCCAGGACTGCAGGCGGGATTTGGCAAATTTGATGGCTGTCGCGAGCTCGGCATAGCTCCACCGCAGGTCAGCGCTGATGACAGAGGGTCTTTCGGCGTGGCGCCGCAGCAACTGATCAAGATCGAAGTTCTGATGTATCATAAGAAATTTCGAATTGGCGTCCCGACGGTTCGTTCAGGCTTTGCCACCGATCCTTAAAGCGATGGAATGAGGCCAGATGCAAATGAAACCGGCTGTCGGGACGAAAACAGAATAGCGAGTAACGAGGGTGAGGACTATGGTGGGTTGGTGTGGGGTTTTTGGGGAGTTTAGAGTCTTAGAGACTTAACTTCATGGATACAATTCCCCGGAGGGCCCTCCCCCTCCACCACCACCTTTGATCAACCGCGAGTACACTCAACGGCCTACCACCACCAAAATTCCCTGCATTTCAGTGTCGGTACGAACAAAGTGTAGTTCCCAGTAGTCTTCAACTTCGTACGAATGAATTACAACATTACGAATGCTTTCCCTTACATCCGCGGTGTATTTTTTATCAGTCCGCCTTTTCGATTCATCGGTTCGTTGAAATCTCTAAATGGTCAGCAATGGATATTTTACGGGAAAGGAATTTTCACCAATAGACAGTCGTACGGCAGTCCCGGCAAGATGCATCTGAATAAATCCGCAACTGTTATCTCCGTGCCGACTGTAGCGCCACAGTTTAAGATGAAGGCAGCAGCCAGTTTGATGAGTCTCAATTCCGGCCAGAACACATATTACGCCGGTCGTGGCCGATGGACTTTGCAACAAGGCTCTGCACACAGCGCCTGTCACAATCATGTTGTAAAATGCTTCATGTTTGCCAGCACAGCTGGAAATGTTCGAATTCGCGTGGCTTGCCCGTCGTCTTGCTTAACTGCACCAATCCGAAGAATATGAGAAAGAGACTCAAAAGACTTCATTCCACTATTCAATATTGCTTCCAGCCTGCTAAAAACTGAAGGGCTAATCCAATCACAATCTTTGCAAGCGAACATTCAAAACTTTGATTGCAAGATTAAGGCGATTATTGCGGTAGTAGAATCAAAGGCAACAATTTCAAGTCGACACCACGAAGACTCCGGCCTTCGCAGCCATGGATTTAATGAAACTTTTGGAGTTGAATGGGTCATTCGTACTAGAATCTGCCGTGGAGTTCGCTGACGCGGTGGAATCTTCAGGGCCTGCCAGACGGGTGAAAACCGGGCCTGCCAGCAGCACCATTTGGATAGCCTCTAGCGGAATAAATTGTTTCACTTAAAATGCCTACTTTGATAGGGTTATTTCTAGAGTCGACGAAGCAAAGTAGCTTAAACACAAGGACAGTGCCAGGACATCAAATGTTTAAGAGAGTCTCAATTGATATGTCCAATGGAAAACAAACTCTGAAGAATATTCACATTTCAAGCGCAGTTATTTTGGCGGGATGCGGCGTCGCTGCAGCATTATGGGCGGCTGCAACATCGATGCGAGCCTCCCGTGCTGCAAAAGGCGGCACACAGACATCCTGTGCAAGCCAACGATAGGTGTCCAGACCATGGGCACTGCCACTATCACTTATGGCGGCAGCCAGGTTTGCTAAAGAAGCCAGGCCAACGGAACTCTCAAAAACACTGCTGACAATGGTTTGGCAACCACAGCGATTTGCGAATCGAGCGAATTCCATCGATACGGCAAGCCCGCCAATTACCTGAGGTTTAATGATAAGCGCCGCGAGTCCATCTGCCGATTGAAGCTCGCGAGCGCTGCACCGATACAAGGATTCGTCATAAGCAAATGGCAGGCCGGTCGCTTGATAAAAAGCAGGCAATTTGTCAGATGAACGAAGAGGTTCCTCAATAAAGGCGATACGGCAATCCGCGACGGCAAGGCCAAATCGTCGAGCTTCAGCAAAATCCCACGTACGATTTGCATCCAGCCTGAGCTCGATCGAAGATCCCAGGCTTTCGCGCGCCTTCCGTACCAGTTCAATGTCTTTATGGAGGGATTGCCTTCCGACTTTGATTTTGACCGTTGGATACTTTTCCGCTCTGAGTCGCGTTACATCAGCCGCAAGAGTTCCGGTCGTTCCGGTCAACAAAGCATTAACAAAAACCTGCTTTTGATAGCTGTCGGAATAAAGACTGGCTGGTAATCGTCCGAGATGTTCGGCCAGCAAATTGCTAAGTGCAAATTCCAGGCCGCAGCGCAGCGAAGGATACCAGCCCCGTTCGGGAGTACACTGATAGATCATTGCCATTGCTGCATCCAGCGTAGCCGCAAACGACAATTCCGTCAGATTTCGATAGGCGAGTCGAAGCTGTGCGGCGGCCTCTTCGATTGATTCCCGGTGCAATTGACCGAAGGGCGCGACTTCGCCCCAGCCGCAATGGCCGACCTCGTCCGTCAACTTCAGCAACAGGCCATCCCGCTGACTGAAGGTTTTGCCAGCCATTATCAAAGGCTTCCGTAAGGGAAGACGATATCGGTACAACTTGATATTGACGATTTGCAATGAGAGATTCTCCGCTAGAGTTGCCTCGAAACAGTTCAAGTGCTGCGAATGAGGGTAGCGTCTGTCAACGAATGCCGGAATTGGGAATTGAGAAAGCAATGACTGAACGATATTTTTGTGATAATTGCCGAATTAATAGTTGCTAGAGCAATTAAAATTTCGGCGTGGTTTGGCCCGTTGGGCCCTGCCCCCGCCTCCACCACCGGAATGCTTCCGAAACTCAAGTCCACAACCATCCCCCGCCAATTTCCCCATCACAAGGTTTAATCAGCGATTAAGCACAGTCTCACCACAATGCATGCACACAGTTCGAAGTGCAACAATACAAAGCTCTGAGCTCTTAAACATCGCTGCCCTGCCCGAAAATATCGAATAAATTCTCAACGGTCCTCTATCCGCGCTGAACGATACTGAATTCGAGCTCTACGGATTCGGCATTCAATTCGCTTCAAGCGCCAAGGACCTATAGTCAGCCTGAATCGAACTGCCAGCCACAGATTATTTTGCAGTGCGGCAAGCCCAGGTTCCCTATCATCCTGGTCTAAACCACAAACGTTCTTGTTCGGAAAGCCGGCCCGGATTACTCCCTGGCTCGATCAATACACACCTAGCGTCAGATGACAATGGTCGCCAAAAACAATTTTCGGTCCTCTCGCCGCCCTTGCCCCGAAGAACTCAGCATTTCGTTCGGCGACGGCAAGCTAAGCCCCAAAGCTCAACTTTAGGGACGGCGCGGAAACTTCGAAAAGTCCGGTGTACGCTTTTCAAGAAATGCATTGCGTCCCTCTTGCCCTTCTTCGCTCATGTAAAACAGCATGGTAGCATTACCGGCCAGCTCCTGCAAACCTGCCTGTCCGTCGCAGTCAGCATTCATCGCCGCTTTGATGCAGCGGATTGCGATCGGCGAATTGGCCAAAATTTCACGACACCATTGCAGCGTTTCCTCCTCCAGGCGTTCGAGTGGCACGACGGTATTGACCAGCCCCATCTCGAGGGCCTGCTCTGCGTTGTACTGTCGACAAAGAAACCAGATTTCACGAGCCTTTTTCTGCCCAACAATGCGGGCCATATACGATGAGCCATATCCACCGTCAAATGAGCCCACGCGCGGACCCGTCTGACCGTAAATAGCATTGTCCGCTGAAATAGTCAGATCGCACATCAGATGAAGTACGTGACCGCCGCCAACGGCATATCCCGCCACCATGGCAACAACGGGTTTCGGGCAGGTTCGAATCATACGTTGGAAATCAAGCACATTGAGCCGATGGACGCCTCCGGCATCCTGATAGCCGGCTTCGCCGCGCACCTTTTGATCGCCGCCGGAGCAGAAGGCTTTTTCGCCTGCACCGGTGAGAATAATGACGCCGATTTCGTGGTCGTTGCGCGCATCGTCGAGCGCTTGCATCATTTCCATCACCGTCTGTGGGCGAAAGGCATTGCGCACTTCAGGGCGGTTAATCGTGATTTTGGCAATACCCTCCGCTTTCTCATAGTTGATATCACTGTACGCACCTACCGGCTGCCAATCCGCTGCACTCATGAACTAACTCCCATATGTTCGGAAAAAAAGTCTTCTACCTGCTCGGCAAACACTCTCGTGCTTTCGCAATGAATATTGTGTCCTGCTCGCGAAATAATCTGAAGCCGGCCGGCAGGACAGGATTGAGCCATGGCCTGCGCTATTGACCGGTATTTATGATCCTTATCGCCCGCTACAAACAGT
Source organism: Candidatus Kapaibacterium sp. (assembly GCA_028284775.1). GTDB lineage: Bacteria > Bacteroidota > Ignavibacteria > Kapaibacteriales > UBA7675 > JANQRB01. Next base: position 45,952 of record JANQRB010000025.1, read on the forward strand.
ATCGGCAGACGACAATCGGCCAGTTCGGACCAGAGAGATTCCTGTCGTCCGGTACTCAAGGCTCGCAATGCGGCTGCCAGCTCGGCGGATTCATTCCGAAGTCGTCGCTCCAGCAGGCCCTCAAAAGAGGGGTGAGCCCGCAAGGTAGCAAAGAGGGGCTGCCGATACCAGGAGTCGAGAAACAGTGCCAGTTCCTCGTCTTCCAGCCGCGCGGCAAGCATATCATCGTGATCGCGTCGCCTGCGACGCTCGTCTTCCGTGCGCAGACCGGGTGAGGCGGATTCGAGCGCGACAGCCCGAAACCGTTCCGGATGAGCGAGGGCAAGATGAAGAGCGAGACGCCCGCCCATCGAGTAACCCAGCAAGGCGCATTGGTCGATACGGCAGTCATCCAACACCTGCAGCACCGACTGCGCAGTTGAGGTCATCGTGCAGGCCGCGGTCTGTACAGGTCCCGGCAGAGAAGCGCCATGCCCAGGCAGATCAATCAACACAACACGGTATGTGCCCCGCAGACAACGCAGCAGTTCGCGCCAATCTTCGCTGCTGCCCATAAATCCATGCAGCAAGACGATCCACGGTCCGGAGCTGTTGCCCGCAATCTCATAATGCAATTCCGGCCTGGTGCTCAAGGCAGCATTTCCTCGATGCTTTGCTGAAGACGGGCGTGAAGTTCACGATGCAGGACTTCATTCTGTACGCGATCGCCGCGCAATTCGATCAGCACGGATGTTTCGCCTCTGATGGCTTTTTTGTAGGCATCGCTGAATTCCGCATTGCTCTGAGGCCGCATATACGAAAGGGTGGCCATTCGTGCCGCCGCCTCAAAATCGATGTCATGCGGCGTGCCGAAGTAGGTTTCGAAGATGTCCTCGTGCTCAGCGATTGGCAAAAAAGAAAAAATGCCGCCACCATAATTGTTGAGCACCACGATGATCATTTTGCGGTCGATCGATGCAGCCAGCAGCAAGGAGTTAAGATCATGTATCAGCGCGATATCGCCGATCACCAGCGTTAGTGCGCTGCGATTTCCGACCGCAAATCCGCAGGCGCTGGCCAGGATGCCGTCTATACCGCTGGCGCCGCGATTAGCCGCGACCGTGGCAGGCATCCCTCCCGCGGCGGCGAAGACATCCATATCGCGGATCGGCATACTGCCGGACAGAAAGAGGGCATGATCGCGCGGAATTTGTGCCGAAATGATGCCAGCGACACTGATCTCATCGCAGGCGGCATCGGGCTTTGAATTCCCTTCCAGCAGCCGGGCTACTTTTTCCGAGGCCTGTTTATAGGTCTGCAGCCAGGGGCCGGGAAAGTTATGATTAACAAGCGGCATCAATGATTCGCAGAGCTCAGCAACATCCGCCTCGAAGCGATGGGTGATATTGTGCGTCGGGTCATGACGTTCGGCATGGTCTTTGACGACAATCACGCGCTCAGGCGGCAGTTCGGCAAGTAAGCCGTAAAATCGTTTCGAGGTCAGTTGATCGCCAAAGTGAAGAATCGTGCGCGGGCGATACTCGGCAAAAAATCGATCGCTGCGCAGCAGGCACTCGAAATGATGGATCGTGGTTTGTGACAACTCCCCCAGTCGCAGGCCGGATTGAATATCGGGAAAGAGCGGCCAGTTAAGTTTATCGGCCAACCGCACAAGAAAAGCGCGGTCCCGATCCGTCGGCAAACGGCCGACAGTGATCACTCCCCGGTCCTCGATGTTAATGACTTTGGCCAGGGCCTCCAATTCGCGTTGCGGCGGTCGTTTTGTCGGCAAGACATAGTTCGTATGTACGCGTCCCGAATCACGCCAGCCGCGCGCCTCATCCGGCTCAAGGGATTCTGAGTCCGTCTCAACCGGCGCCAGGGGCTCACGAAACATACAATTGATCTGCACCGGACCGGCAGGCGCTGCACTACTGCGATAAACAGCCTGATCGATGGTCGTCAGCGGCATCTGAGGGCTGATAGCGGGATCCGGGCAGGGCATGTCCACCTGCCAGCGCAAATAAGCACCATAGATTCCGACCTGATCGATACTTTGATTGGCGCCGCATTGCCGCAACTCCGGTGGACGATCAGCGGTCAGCAGCAAGAGCGGCACACGATTCTGCGCGGCTTCGACAACCGCCGGCAGGTAGTTGGCGACTGCCGTACCAGAGGTACAGATCAGCGCCGCCGGACGGCCCGTCGCGCGCGCATAGCCCAGTGCATGAAAAGCGGCGGCGCGCTCATCCAGACACACAATTGTTCGTGCCTTGCTGTTGCGCGCAGCAGCGGCAGTCAGCGGCGTGGACCGCGAGCCGGGCGAGATACAAAAATAGTCGATGCCGCAGCGCAGCAGTTCTTCTATCAGCAGGTAGCCCCAGCGTGTATTCATGACATTACTATCCGATGTGCTCATTGATCTCCTCAATAGACATTACATTCGTCGCTCCCAGTTGAAGCAGTGCGCAGACCTGGTGGACCTTCGGTTCAGTGTAGCGACATCTAAAATTATCAAATTCGCTCTAAACAGCGAGAGCATTCATAAATGCAGCCATTTTATTTTCGATCTCATTCCACTCCGACTCGGCCTGCGAACCGCGCAGGATGCCCGCGCCCGTATATAAATGCAGCGCAGAGTCGATCGCGAGGCCGGATCGGATGGCGACCGCAAATTCCGCCGACTGTTTGCCGATCCATCCGACGGGACCGGCGTACCAGCCGCGATCGAATGGCTCCAGCTCGTCGATTGCAGCAAGTGCAATATCCGTTGGGCTGCCGCCGACAGCAGGTGTAGGGTGCAAGGCCGCCAACAACTCCGCATTGGAGACCGCCCCGCTCAGACTGCCGTTGACAAAGCTGTAGAGGTGCTGGACGCGTGCAAGCCGCAGCAGGCGCGTCTCGCGATTGGCATCCACGCGCACACCCAGTCGCCCGAGCTGCGCGCTGATCCGCCGCCAGACATAATCATGTTCTCGAACGTCCTTGTCGGACCCGAGCAGCTCGCGACCCAGTGCGACATCTTCTTCTTTTGTGGCGCCGCGCTGACGGGTCCCGGCCACAGCTTCCGACTCTAACTTGTCACCGCTGCGTCTGTACAGGCGCTCCGGCGTGGCACCGAAAAAGGCCAATCCGGCTTGCGGGCGGAAATAAAAGTGGAAGGTGTCGGGGTTGATCGCTCGCAGGCGATCAAGTGCCTGCAAGGCGGGAGCGGCGCCTGCAAACTGAAGAGTCGAACGGCGGGCCAGTACGATTTTCTCAGCTTTCTCAGCTTCAATAAGCTCCAGGACCGTTGCTATGTTGCGTCCCCAGCCATCTTCACCGGGGAGATCGCGACGGCTTCGTATGTCGGGAATAATCTCGTCCACATCTGAGGGGGGCGGCTTTAAGCGGCCTGCGGCGGCGAATCCCTGCGCTTCGAGCTCTGCCATATCCGTATCGCGATTGACGATGGCCTGCCAGGCAAATTCGCAGCCCGACTCCTGCCGCAGTACTTCAAACTCCGGCAGCGCAAAATAGCTGATCCCAAAGGGCAGCCACAGCCGACTTTCGCGTGTCTGCGGATTGAAACGCATACCGCCGAAATAACGCGCATTACCGCAGTCTCCTTGCAGCATCTTTTCAATGTAAGATGCGCTTGCGCTGAAGTTGCGATCGTTTTTGTCGAGTACCAGGTCGGCGTGCCCCAATCCCGCGGCCTCCCAGGCGCCCCGCCGATCACGCCAATACATTCCATAGTCGCCTTGCTGAGCGCGCAGCCAGCTTAAGGGGTCGCAGTCCGCAATAGGTATGGTAATACGAAGGATTGCGCTTTCGCCCGGTGCCAGCCCGCGGTAGTCGGAAGTCCGTAGTTGCCGCTCCACAGAGGCCAGTAGCGTGTCGATCATTGTAGTCATGTTTCTTTGTCCGCCGTGTTGAAGGAATCGCCGGGGTCGGATTGCAACAGCCGGAGAGCTATTTCAGCTTCGCGACCGGACAATTTCAGTTCACTGATGCTTTCACCTAATTGCCGACGACGCTCGGCGGCGCTTTCACTTGACGTGGAAAGGTCTTCGGCTGCCAGGCGCTCGCGCAGCAGTGCACGTTGTTTCATCAATAGCAGCATTTGTGTGTCGATTGTATCGATGTGTTCTCTTAGCAGAGCCGCGGCTCCTTGCTCTTCCAGCCGTTCCTGCAGGAGATAATGATCGACAAGCACAAGTGCGACCATCGCTTCGGCTACCGGCACTACTCGCGGACAAATACAGGGATCGTGACGGCCGCCGGTCTCGAGCGTGACGGGATTCCCCTGCTGATCGATCGTCTCCTGGGGCAGCCTGATCGAGGAAGGCGGCTTGACGGCGATGCGCAGCACTAATTCCTCGCCGTTGGAGAGACCGCCGAGAACACCGCCGGCGTTGTTGCTGCGCGTCCGTGGGCTGCCGTCGTTGGGATCACTGGTATAGCTGTCGTTATGCTCGCTGCCTTTCATCACGGCCGCACGGAAGCCGGAACCGATTTCAACGCCTTTGACGGCGCCGATGCTCATCAGGGCGGCGGACAGGTCGGCTTCCAGCTTGTGGAAGACCGGCTCGCCCAGGCCGGGCCGCAGACCGCGAACACGTAATTCCACGACGCCGCCGAGGGAATCGCCCGCCGCGCGCGTATCAAGAATCAGGGCCGTCATAGCTTCCGCCGCCTTGCGGTCGGGCGATCGAACCGCATTGCGCTCGATCTCCGCCAGATCTATATTCTGTGCTTCGATCGGACCGATGCTGCGCGTGAAGCCGACTATCTGCACACCGCGCCGGGTTAGCATCTGGCGGGCGACAGCGCCGGCGGCCACCCGCGCGGCGGTTTCACGTCCGCTGGCGCGTCCCCCTCCGCGGTAGTCGAAAACGGCATATTTTTTGAGCCAGCTAAAACTTGCGTGACCGGGACGCAGCACCTTTGCCAGCGAACGGTAGTCTCGCGGACGCTGGTCTTTGTTGCGAATCAACAAGCAGATCGGCGTACCGCTGCTGCGCCCTTCGAAGACGCCGGAAATAACCTCGACCCGATCGGCTTCGCTTCGCTGCGTTACCAGCTCGCTTTGGCCGGGTCTGCGGCGATCCAGCTCGCGCTGAATGGCTTCGACGTCGAATTCCATTCCGGGCCTGACGCCCTCGATCACCAGTCCGATTGCCGGCCCATGGCTTTCGCCGAAGGTGGTAACTCGAAACATCGAACCGAAACGACTGCCGCTCATACTGCTCCATCCAGATAATTGACAATTGCCCGCGCCAGGGCATCCGGCGATTGCAGCAGCGTACTGACCTGCAGGTGCGCATAGCGTTCATACACCGCCTGTCGCGCGGCAAAGGTCAGCTCCACGTCACGCTCCCACTCCACACCACGCAGCGCGGGCCGACCATGTGGGCTGGCTCGCAGCCGACCGACAATCGTATCGGCCGGCGCCGTGACCCATATCACCGCGGCTCCTTCGGCAAGCAGCCGCATACTGCATTCATCTTCAGGCAGACCGCCGCCACAGTCGATAATCACCCGGCGGCGATCGTGCAGCTCCCGCACAATATCGCGCTCCCGCGATCGAAAAGCCTCCCAGCCCCGCTCCTTGACGAATGCGGCAATCGGAAGGCCGCAGGCCGCTTCGATCAGGGCATCGGTTTCAAGGTGTTCCCAGTTGAGCAAGGCCGAAAGACGCTGTGCCAGACTTGTCTTTCCCGCCGCTCGATAACCGATGAGAACGATTCGTCCGGCGTCAGCTCCATTTTTCGCAAATAGATTCGCCGACGCCAGAGGAAGGAGACCGCTATTCCGCACGGAGATTGCCGTTACGCTGGCTTCGCAAGAACCGCTGCGCTTCGGTTCGACTTCAGCCGCCGTCTGCGGAACAAGTACCCTCCGCAGATCACGCCAAAAATCCGGATACGATTTCCCGACGCAGTCAGCATCGTCGACAATGACTCCTGCAACACGCAAGCCGACAAGGGCAAAACTCATCGCAATGCGATGATCGCTGCGCGTAACAATTTGCGCGGGACGCAGATTGCCCGGCTCGATCCATAAACTGTTTCCTTCAAGGCGCGCCTGCGCCCCCAAAAGCCTGACATTTTCGATTATGGCCGCTAAACGATCCGATTCCTTATAGCGCAAACGCTCGACATTGTGAAGAACGGATGGCTGATCCGCAAAAAGCGCCACTACCGCCAGAGCGGGCGCCAGATCAGGTATATCCGCAACATCCACATCAATCGCCTGCGGGCGGGACGGACCCTCTACCCTTACGGCGTCCTCGGCCATCCATTCCACGCGCGCGCCGGCTCCTTGCGCGATCGTCAGAATTGTCCGATCGCCTTGTTGTGAACGGGGATCAAGATTGCCGATATCAAGCTGTCCGCCGCTGATAAGCGCTCCCGCGATGAGTGTTGCCACGGAAGAGTAATCGCCCTCGCAGCGGATCGAGGAAATTCGGTAGGGGCCCTCGGTTACCTCAAAATCCGGCCCGTGGCGATGAACTTCCACACCCGCTTCAGTCATCCTTTGTAAGGTGAGGTGGATATAGGGCAGCGAGCTGAGCGGCGCGCGGCAGTGAATCTGCAATCCACCCTCCAGGCACGGAGCAACCAGCAGCAGAGCCGACAGGAATTGCGAAGAGAGCGAAGTGTCCAGCTCGACCGAGCCGCCTCTCGTCAAGGGGCCCCGGATACGGATCGGCAAGCGTCCCTCGTTGAGACTGCATTCGACGCCAAGCATTTGCAATGCATCGAGAAGAGGCTGCATCGGACGCTCCAGCATGCGCCCGGCGCCACTCAGCGTCACGGCGGCAGGGCTAAGGGCCGCCACAGCCGTCAGCAAACGCGCGGTCGTGCCGGATTCACCGACATTAATGCTGACGGCCGGTTCGATCTCTTCTCTGGTCGCTTCGCTGATTATCGTCGCATCATCCTGCCAGTGAAAGACATAGCCAAGCGATTGCAGCGCCTGGAGCGTCTGCAGGCTGTCGTCGCAGCGGAGTGGACGCTCGATCACCACACACTGCTCGCACAGGGCCGCGATGATGAGAGCCCGATGCGTGTCGCTCTTCGATGAAGGGGCCTGGATTGCTCCCCGAAGGCTGCCGGGCGGTATTTCGATCGATGAAGGCACGTTGTCTGGTAATGCTCCAAATTCAGTTGCGATGCTGACATCCTTTAGGGCTACCCTGTCTGAGAACCGCCAGTGTCAAGAGGACGTATGTCGCGCCAGACTGTCCGCAAATCCTGCATTGACGGCCTGGAAGCGGTGAACAGCTCGTACTGAGCGGCTGCCTGGCGCAGGAACATTTCTTCGCCGCTGATGGTAGTGCACCCGCGACGCGCGGCCTCGCTGAGAAAGGCCGTCTGCGGTGGATTGTACACGACATCGAGGGCCAGCGCCTGATCGGCCAGAAAGCGCGCGGCGGGCGACAGTTCATTTCGGCCGGGCGCCATCCCGACCGAGCTGGCCTGCACAACACAGTCAAACTCTGTTTTGATGTCTTCAAGCGGCTGAAAGACAGCCGATCCCAGAGAGGCCAGTTCACGGCCCTTGCTCTGATTGCGACCGCTGATGACGATATTTTGCGCGCCAAGAGTTTGCAGGACGGAAATTGCGCTTCGCGCGGTGGCGCCGGTACCGAAGACCAGCGCGGAGCGCTGAAGCCGCTCGCGAAAGGGAGTCAGCAATTCGACCAAAGCGCTGTAGTCGGTATTGTAGGCCTCCCATCCATCTGGTCCCCTGAGCAAGGTATTGGCGCAGCCAGTCCGCTCAACCTCCGGTGACACTTTGGCGGCATAGGCCGGAATTGCCTGCTTGTGAGGCAGCGTTATGCTCAATCCATCCCAGAGATGCTCGGTTTCCCAAAATTGCGCAAAATCTTCACAGGGGCAATTTACATAGAGGAGGTTGTGGCCCAGACGAGCGCCCAATTCATTGTGGAGCCGCCAGCCCAAGCTTTGGCTGACGGGATGCCCGACTAAGCCCAGCAACAGGCTGCGTTCGGTTTTGAGCGGCATTCGATACACGTTCGCGAACTCATCAAGTGTCGGCTGTCCCAGAGCGCTGGCGTGTTCGCCGTCAAGACTGCAATAGGTCCAGGCATTGCCCCGGCGCGCGGCGAGCAGGCGCGAAGCACTGCTGCCGGCGCCCTCGGCGTGGACGATGACATTCCGCAGACCCAGTTCGTCCGCCCTGCGCAACAGGCGGTCGGTCAACATCAATTCCTTGTCGCCGGCTGACCTGAATACCAGCTTGTAGACATCCGCCTCGATCGACGCCATCCCTTCGAGGTCCGGGAGCGGGTCATTGCTGCGAACGTGATACGAGAGGATAAACTTGCTGTTGGGCGCCGGCGATAGCTGCGGCCGCAGAGCGTTCCAGGCGCTGAAATCGATATCGAGGTAGTCAAAACGGGCATCGAGTGCGCGTTGATAGAGCATAAGCCGATCAGCAACGCTGCCCTGCCAGTGTCCGCCTTCCTGTTGTCCGCGAATGGCGGCGATCAGGGGCTTATGCCAGGCCGAACGCAGACCTGGAAGGTCGGCCTCGCGCAGGAAGTCCAGGCGCAGCTCGATCATATCTGCGGGCGCGCAGCGACTCAATAGATAGTTGATCTCGGCTTGATCGCGCGGCAAGAGACTCAGGCAAGAGCGATTAGCCTGCAGGGCTCGCGTAAAATCCCGTCTTTCAACCGGTACCGCTCGTTTCACCCGTCCCGGTGCACGCAACAAACAGAACTGAGGCAGCCCCTCGCGGGCTTTTTTGTCGCGGCGCATTGCCTGCCAACACTGTTCCGGGTCGATGTCGGCAAGCGCGCTGGCGGCAAAGCCGAAATCGCGAAGCAGGTTCTCCAGCCGCTGGCGCTCGCTATCCGGTAGTCCCAGCAGCATCGTTGACAGGCGCAAGGCAATGCGGATGCCGGCCGCAACGGCAAATCCATGCGGAATGCGATAGCCGCTCAAGGTCTCGATCGCGTGCCCGGCGGTATGCCCGAAGTTTAGCACAGCGCGCTCAGCCAGGTCGCGTTCATCCTGCCGGACGATTTCGATTTTGGCGCGCACGCAGCGACTTATCACAGCTTCCACCAACTCGTTCCGCCGTTCGAGGATTCCCTCTCCCTCGTCACGCAGCATCGCCAGCAGGTTCGGATCGAGGGTAATGGCGTATTTGATTACTTCAGCCAGTCCGCTGAGAAATTCTTCCTGCGGCAAGGTCTGCAGAAAGTCGATATCGATAAAAATCGCCGCCGGCTGATAAAAGGCGCCCAGGAGGTTTTTGCCCTGCCGCAGGTTGATCCCCACTTTGCCGCCGATGCTGCTGTCGACCTGGGCCATCAGGCTTGTCGGCACCTGGATAAAAGGCAGTCCACGATGCAGGGTTGCGGCCACGAAGCCCGTCAGATCGCCCGTGACGCCGCCGCCGAATGCCAGCAGCAGGGTGTCGCGTCCCGCCCCTTCATCCAGCAACTGCTCTTCGATATCGGCTTTCCACTGACGTGACTTTGAGCCTTCGCCGGCCGGAAAACTGATCAAACCGCCGAATCGAGGCAGCGCCGCAAAGCTATCACGCAGCAGTCCGCCATAAATTCGTTCGAGATTGGAATCGCAAATGATAAAGACGCGATGGCGGTGATACGAGTCGGCGATAAATGCCTTGAGTTCATCGAAGAGGTTAACGCCGATGGCGATGGGAATCTGCCGGTCTTCAGCCCTCAGGTGTAAGTGATAGTGCTTCATGGGCTGTGCGCCAGGCACTGAGGCTCCGTACTTTGTGCATTATGTCGGCAAAATTTTCGGGGCTGATCGCCTGTGCCGCATCGGACCAGGAGCGGTCGGGTTCGGTATGTACTTCGATCATCAGACCATCGGCGCCGCAGGCTATCGCGGCCATACTCATCGGTGCCACCAGATCGCGGATACCGGTGCCATGGCTCGGGTCGACGATGATCGGCAGATGCGTTGCTTTTTTGATGGTCGGCACGATGTTGAGGTCGAGCGTATTACGGGCGTAATCTGTAAAGGTTCGGACGCCGCGTTCGCAGAGAATGATGTCGCCGTTGCCGCCGGCCATAATGTATTCGGCGCTCAGCAGGAGCTCCTCCAGGTGCGAGGCCATCCCGCGTTTCAGTAGTATCGGCTTGTTGGAAGCAGCGACCGCCTTCAGCAATTTGTAGTTCTTCATATTGCGGCTGCCGACCTGCAAGATATCGGCATAGGAGGCCACGAGCGGTAGATCGGCGGCATCGAGCACTTCGGTGACGATCGGCAGGCCGCTTGCTTCGCGCGCTTTGGCCAACAACTCCAGGCCGCGCTCGCCCAGACCCTGAAAGGCATAGGGACTGGTGCGGGGCTTAAAGGCTCCGCCGCGCAATACTTTGGCGCCGCCTTCCTTCACTTCGGCGGCGATACGCAGGATCTGATCTTCGCTTTCTACCGAACAGGGGCCCGCTATCGCTACGGCTTCATCACCGCCGAAGACGGCATCGCCGACGCGAATGATCGTTCCTGCCGGCCGAAACTCGCGGCTGACCAGGCGGTAGGCTTTATCGGCCTTCAGCACGCGTTCGACAGAGGCAAATTCCAGCAGACGCAAGGCCGTGTCCTGCTGCAGAGGACGTTCATTGGATAAGATGAGGCTGCCGTCGAGGCGGGTGTAATGCGGGCTTTCGGAGCCTGCCATTAACTGTTCAATCGCTTGAAGTTCTTGTGGAGTCGCTTCGTCTTTGATAACGACAATCATTGGCGCGTGTGCCTCTTCCTGATGTACAGCAACATTGCATCTCCGCTTAAGCCGCTCAGTGCAGAGCCGCAATATACCAAATCGGCCACTTAGACGAATAAGAGCGGCTATTGTTTGCTGCTGAGAATCGCCATCGTCAATCGCGCGATGCAGACGAGTTCGCTCTGCTCGTTACGGATCGCAATCTGCCAAACCTGCGTACTCCGCCCGAGATGCAGGACTTCGGCCCGGCCGTAAACCCAGCCCTCCCGCACTGCTCGCACATGATTGGCATTGATGTCCAGCCCAACGCAATGCTGCCTGCCCTGAACCAGGGTCAGATTTGCCGCCGTACTGCCAACTGTCTCGGCCAGCATTGCCGAAGCGCCGCCATGCAAAATCCCGAAAGGCTGCCGCGTCCGATGGTCCACCGGCATCCGCGCAATCAGGTAGTCAGGTCCGATTTCGGTATACTCGATGCCGCAGTGCGCCAGCATCGAATTGCGGCTGAATTGATTGAGGCGCTCAATGTCGGCATCCGTCTGCCAGATAGTGTTTTGCTCTGTGCTCACCTGTATCCTCCTGCCTGTGATGCGCCCTCACTGCGCCTTCTCTTACTGTTTGTGGACCGACCGGATGAGACCGCTCGGGCGACGCGAAATTATAGCCTCCATCAACGAATGCCAAGCAGACAGTCGGCACAATAAAATTTTGTCCTGGCCCGCCAGCAGCTTCCCAGCGTCTCCAGGTGATAACAATCGGTCAAGACAGGGTCATAATCACTCGATCTCATAAGAGCTCAGACGATTCAGTTCATGCTCGATAAGGCCAAACTCGTCAAAGTGTTCCAGCTCGATCATCACCGGTCCGACTGAGGGAGCAAAGTAGCGGCGTATACGCATTTGCAGCTGATCTTCGGCGTTAAAGCGCTCGAGCTCAAGCAGCATCGTGCTAAATGAACCGGCAGGCACGGTGATCGCTACATCCAGTTCTTTCCATTCCACGATGCTAAAGTGTCCCTCCGCGTCGGGCGGCGAGCGGTACCTGCTGCCTTCCTCGGGTCTCAGTGGCAATTGATACCAAAAGTAGCGAATCGGATCATCGTAGGCGACGGGGCTGTCGCCGGCCATCAGATGAAACTCATCGTCGATCTGCAGCAGACTGAAGTCTTCGCTCAGCAGGGCGCGCGACTCAAACAAACCAAAGGCCTCTCCGACGCCTAGGAGCTCCCATTCCTCCTCCGTCGCATTCCAGACCTGCAGCTCACGCGGTACCGCTCCGCTCCACTGCATCTGCCGGTGATACCTATCCTGCCCGCCCTTAATCACGTCCTCGCGATCATAGGTCCAGGAATTCCCCCCGCCGAGCGGCATAAGCTGTTCTTTACGCATTTCGCGCTCGTCGATCGGGATAGTGTCTTCGTCGCTACAGGCCAGAGCCAGCAGAAACGCGGAGGCGCAAATGGATGTGAGTAGAGCTACTTTCATCGTTGATCAAGTCGACGCTGTCAAGCGGATTCTTGCAGGAGGCGGTGGAATGCCTTCCCTCCCAGGACCGAGTGACACCTGCCGTCTGACTGTGTCGCAATGAGCACAAGTTTGGAGTGTTGACAATCCCAGTCTTAATTTGATGCCTTTTCGATCTGCAAGCAGCGGAGAAGGCGATTGACGATACAATGGGAAATAGGTCTGCTGCTGATGGGCGCGGGCTTTCTGGCGGGAATAATCAATACTCTGGCCGGCAGCGGTTCACTGATAACCTTGCCCGCTCTGATATTCGCCGGTCTGCCGGCCCCGATCGCCAACGGTACGAACCGGATTGCGATCCTACTTCAATGTTTCACTGCCCTGCGCGGCTTTCACCGCAGCGACAAACTCGAACTGCGTCCCGGCCTCTATCTTTCGATCCCGGCCATCGCCGGCGCGCTCCTGGGCGCATTCATCGCAGTCGACATCGATGCGCAGACGATGGAAACCATGATCGGCTGTATTATGCTGCTGATGCTGGCAGTCATCATTCTGCAGCCCGGCAAATGGCTGCACGGCAATCCGGCGCTGCGGCGTCCGAAGCCCTCGCTGATGCAGAGCGCGGCTCTCTTTGCCATCGGGGTATACGGCGGCTTCATTCAGGCAGGTATCGGCATTTTACTGTTGGCGGGCCTTGTGCTCAGCGCCGGCTTCGACCTCGTCCGCGCCAACGCACTCAAACTGCTGATCGTGCTCATCTATACACCCTTCGCCATCGCCGTCTTCATCTGGAACGACCAGGTTGATTGGCTGGCAGCCGCCTTTCTTTCGGCCGGTAACATAGCCGGCGCCCTTGTCGCGACGCGCATTGCGGTCACCTGGGGCCCGCGCCTCGTGCGTTGGATTCTGATACTCGTAGTGATCGCCTCGGCGGTGTTTTTGCTGGAAGGCGCGGTGGGTCGACTTTGGGACTGGATCTAAGAGACGGTGAAGTGCACTTGGACAAGCCCACTGTCTAAAGCCACTGCTAAACACCGAAAGTGTTGTTGAACTGCATCCCGCCGATCCGACGAGCCGGCGACAGGGAGATCCGGCACGCTAAAGAACGATCAGTGGAAACGAGGCGACAAAGGAGCCGGCGACCAGACGATAATAATACAAGCCGGGGTCAAGATTGTTAACGCTTACTTCGTAGGCCTGCGGCGTGTGATATCCTGTCGCAATCGTTCGAACTTTGCGGCCGAAGGGATCGAATACCTCAAGCTGCGCTTCACCGGCCAGCGCTATCGTGTAATGAATCCTTACGCTGCCTCGCGAGGGATTTGGCCGTACCGGCTGCAAGGTATAGGCCATTCCGGAAACATGAATCCCACGCTGCCGTCGTAAGCATAGTTCGGCGATCGTCGTTCCGCCGCCAACTGTCTGTAAGTCGGTACATAAACCGGCGGCGAAGCTCTTCTCTGTCTTAAACGCTACAGCGGAAAACGTGGTATCCAGATCGCTCAGGTAGACATCAAACAGCAGCTCGCAGAGACGGCCGGCACGTCGCAGCGGCGGACCGTGGCCCGACAGACGCAGCAGTTCTTCCGCTGCCGATTCGCGCAGCTCGAATGACCAGTCGGTTGCTTCGCCGACGCCGCGCACGCTGCCCGGACGGTAGCGCAATCCCCGCGTATCTAAAACCAGCTCGGCATAGATCGAATCCGTCAATGTTAATCCCGGCAAATTGGAGATATTGGATGCGAGTTCGACGGGCAGCAGCAGTGAATCACCCGGCTCAACACGGGCATCCAGGGTCGGGACAGACAAGGTCAGATCGATGTTGTCCAGAACGATGACCTCGATTTCATCCAGCCTGCTGCAACCGGTGGGATTTGTGGCGACAACGGTGAAGCGCCTACTGCGATCGGTCTGCAGTGTCATCTCGCTGCCCTCGCTCAAAAGCCTGCCCTCGGCGGAATACCAGCTCAGGCTTCCTTCGCCGCTGGCGCGCAGGTGAAGCGTCTGATCGCGGCAGAGCGTCGTATCGTTGCCGGCGAAAACCATCGGCGCATCGTCGACGATAATCGACTGCGACAGAGTATCGGCGCCGAAGACATTGGCTACTATCAAGCGGACCCTGAACACGCCGGGCTTGTTGTAGGTGACGACGCCCGGATTGCGCTCCAGGCTGATCGAAGGGTTACCCCCTTCGAATTCCCACTCCCAGCTTCCGGGATTGTTAAGCGACTCGTCGTTAATTTCAATCGCGCTACCGGCGCAGATGCGCAGGCGCTCGCCTTCGTTAACGGTCGGCATCGTTCCAAAAGCGGCGAGCGGCGACTGACAGGTTGACGGCGGTGGTCCTTCATGAAACAGTCCATCGACAAAGGAGGGCAGGCCGAGGCTGGCGCGCCCTTCGCCCAGATGAACGGCGTCGCGGCCGAACAAACTCTTAGCGCCCCGCTCGTTGGGTAAATTAATGGCGTGGAGGAAGTCGTGGTCACGCTCGGCAAGATAGATACGGCCATCGGGCGCCAGCTGCAACATCCCGAAAAAGCGACCGCGCGGCGCCTCGGCGATCACACGACGCGAGCCGCGAATCACGTTAATATCGGACAGACTTAAATCGAATTGCCACAACTGCTTCAAGTTGTTGACCACATATAACTTGCTGTTATCCGGCGCAAAGCTCAGCGCGTAATTGAGCACCTGGGCATTGACATTATCGAAGAGCACCCGATTGTCGCTGACCAGCCCGGTTTGAGGATCAAAGGAAAATAACTCCACGAAACCGCCGATGCCGAAGGCCAGCATTGTTCCGTCGGGTGAAGCTGCCAGGCAGCTTATCTGATTGAGCCGCGGCCGATCGGCGCTACTAATACCGAGGCTGCTGACGACCGGCACAGAATGCACACCATCGGCGGAGACCTGGCGGCAGTGAAATTCGTTGGAAAGCCAGCGCCGGCTGATTAACCAAACATCAGTCAGGTTGCAATGTCGTACAACCGTCTGACATTCCGTGTTTTCATCCAGGAGCAGCTGGTTTTTCTGATCTTTCAGTACAGCGCCGCGTCCATCAGCGGCCTTCGTATCGATCGTTGAATAACGCCAGCCGCGCGACGCAGGACCGCGCGAGTACATCTGCACATCGGCGACGGTAAAAAGATAATAGTGATCCGCCAGCCCCGGCGCGGGAACGAGGATTGCCGATTGCACGGCATCCTCGCTGCCCAGCAGGCCCTCGCCGTTAACGAGCACTTCGTGCGCGGCGTTCCAGACAGTCGATCCGTTGCTGTACAGTTGCAGCTCGCCGGTCAACGGATCGGCAATGGAGGCGGCCCCTTCGGACGATCGGATTACGCTGCCCCCGACGGCCCGCGGCGTCCCTGAAGCAAAGGAGATGGCGGCATTGTTGCCGAAATACCATCTGTCGGCTTCGCGCTGAGCAGCGGCAAACGGACAATTGAACAGTAAGGTCAAAAGTAAAAGACCGTAAAGGAAGGTTCGCGTAAACATGCTACATCCCGTTAGGGCAGCGGCGCAAGCAGAGAAGTAGAACTCGTAACACTGAGTGGGGCGATTGTGTTACACCGTGCTGCCTCGTATTCGCGGCAATTGCGCAGAGTTCCGAGGGTGGTCGAAACTCGTGCATACTATGTCAGGATTCGGCGAATGATTGACAAGCAACGTGCCAAAGATACAACAATTTCTTCCAGAACAAAATACCGGTATTTTTTGCTTGTAGTGTATTGAGAATTTCAGCTTACTGGTTCGCTAGCGTGAATGGAAGACGGTTCACCGGCTTACCCGTATTTCACTATTTGTCATCGACATTAACATAAACTTTCCGGCGGTTGGTGACACTGTTAGAACTTTCATATTGAATACCCAGGGGCAGTCCGAAGACTGCCCCTAGTCCCTTTCGCTGAGCTAAGATATTTCCCTGGCCTATTCCAGGACAATCACCAGGCGGCCGGCGCTTTCACCCTTAGCGGACTTAAGCACAATTGTATACGTGCCCGCCGGCCAGCCGACGGTATTTACCTGGTGCAGCTTCGCAGATCCGGGAGAATCGAAAGCCGCGGAGTAGATTAGCTGGCCAAGAGCGTTCGACACGCTGAGCGTTAGATTGTCATCCGCCGGCGCCGAGCGAATGTTAAGCATACTGCCGCGTTGAACGGGATTAGGAAACACCTCCAGCGATTCGCCGACCGAAGCGGAAAGGTCGACATCAGTCGTCCGGCGCACGGGCAGGTGGTCGTTCTCGGCCCCGTCGACCAGATTGCCGGACTCTGCATTGGCAGTGGTGAGTTGCGCGGGCAAAGAGCTGCAGACAAGTTCGTCGCCCGGCGCATCGGCAACCTGCGTTGCCACGGGGTCGTCAATCAGTACCGGCGCCACATTAACGGTCAGGCTGTTTGCCGAGGCCGTGTTCGCAATTTCGACCGGCAAAGCCGGGTTTTCGTAGCAGCCGCTGATCAGATTGCAATCGGTTTTAACAAGATAGCCCTGGTCGTTAAACGCCGCGCGCTGTTTCAGGCCGGCAAAGGCGAAACCACCATCGGACGTCAACGATACTTCAAAGCCGTCGTCCGTATTAAGACCGCCATAGTATCTCCCCGCCTCGACAAGTCCGGTCAGATCGGTTTTGACGGACCAGATTTTGCCGCCGCTCTGGCCGGTAACGATAAAGCCGAGGTCGGTGCTCTGGCGAACTGACAGAGCTTCATCCGAAGCTGTCCGGAACAGAACATTCGACCATTGGACGATTCCGAGTTCGTCGGTACAGATCATCAGGTAGTCATTGCCTGCCTTGCCAGCCATGATATAGCCGCTTTTAATGCATCCCAGGCCGAACATCTGCTGAACGCACCATGCGCGGTTGGCCAAGGAAAGAGTACTCACAACGCTGTAGTTATTGCCCCATTGAACGGCGCCGGCCGCGTCAATTTTAAACATAAACGAGGTTTCGCCGGAAACGCCCGACACCCCGCAGATTACGAAGCCGTCGTCCTGGGATCCATCGCCGTCATCATCCGTTTGTTGAATGTAAAAGCCGTTCAGGGAATGAGACGTCAGTGAATACCAGTTGGCCCAACGTGTACTGAGGTTAGCATTGAGACGTACAATCAGTGTTTGCGCGGGAGTGCCGCCATGACCGACACAGATATAGCCGTCGGGCTGGCCGGATTGATCCCGACACTCTTGTCCGCGCCACATTTCGTTGGCCGGCGTCGTTGTTAAAATCACTGAATTGGGCGTGAGACCGCTGGCATCCGTTTTAATGACATAGCCGTTGTTAGGACCGCGATAGTCGGTGTTGGCCGTAATAAAGTACCCGCCGTCACTCGTTTGCACGACCGATTCGGCATAGTCGGTTGAAATGTCTTCGACCGCCCCGGGCCAATAGTGTTTTTGCCAGACGACAGTACCCGCCGGATCGGTTTTCGTCGTGAAGACATCCCGGTTGTTGTTCAGACTGTAGCTGTCGGTGTATCCGCTAAGGATGTAGCCATCGTCATTTGTCTGTTCAACAGAATGAAAGGCATCCGCCTCCACGCCGCCGTAATTGCGTTGAAACATTGGCCCGCCCGGGCATGTCATTGAAAAACACAGGGTATTCACGTCCGACGTCAGGACGGCATTGCCTGTGAAGTCTTCGATGCAGTTCAGCCGGGCGATCGACCAGCATGGGGATACCGGAGCCTCAGTCACGCCGAATTTGATCTTGGTGCCCGGCTCGGATGTTTCGTGACAGCCGCTCCGTCCCACTCCGTCCGTCTTAATCAGATAGAAATCATCGCTACCGGCGCCGAAACTTTGTGTGACCGCGCCAATGACGAATCCGCCATCTTGTGTCTGCTGAATCGACCGGCCGATGTCTTCGCCGCCGCCGCCATAGGTGTAAGACCACTGATAAACGCCATTGGCATCGACGCTGACCGCATAAACATCGCCGAGACCGGCGCCAAAGCTGCGCGTGTTGCCGGCGACGACAAAATCGCCGTTTTGCGTTTGTGTCACGGAGTATCCATAGTCATCCGCCGCTCCGCCAAGGACCGTGTTCCAGCGTACCGTGCCGTTCGAATTGAGTCTCAGTACATAAACATCGTATCCTCCCGAGCCAAAGCTGCGTGTTGAACCGCAGAGTATGAAGCCATCATTGCCAAAGGGGGCAGTTACTTCCTGAATATCATGCCCCAGGTCAGCCGAGCCGCCCCCATAGACGCGTGTCCATTGCAGGTTGCCGCTGCTGTTAAGTACACTTACAACGACGTCTTCCCGTCCGCTGCCGTAGGATCCGATTTTCCCCGTCAGGACAAAACTGCCGCCCGTAATTTCACGCACAGCAAAGCTTTCGTCGATTTCGACAGCCGTCGAGGAAATCACCGTCGCCCAATCGAAATTGCCGTCTTTATCCGTCGTCAGGATAAACAAGTTACCCAATGTCGTATTGCCGCTTGAATACGGTAAGCCGTAACTGGTCGTTCGCCCCGCAACGATGTATCCTCCATTCGAGCGCTGCGCAACATAGTTGCCGTAATCGTCCCCGCCGCCGCCGAATACCTTACCCCAAAGGGGCGCGCCTTTCAGATCGGTGCGCAGTAAATAAACATCGTTCTTGCCGTCGGTCCCCTCGATGAATCCTGTCACGATATATCCATCAGGTTCGCCGTCAAGGTTATCGTCCGCTTCCTGTACGCACCTGGCTGATTCATTCTGCACGCCGGCGCCGAACTGACGTCCCCATTGGAGATTGCCGTTGATGCCGAATTTCATCAGCCAGATAGTCTTATCAGCCGAAATATCAGTCGTTCCAACCATGATATACCCGCCTTCCGCCGTCTGCCTGGCGTATTCGCCGACATCTGAGCTGCCGAATCCCATAGTCAACTGGAATTCTCTGGTTTGCGCCTCCACTGGACCGACGCTCGTCAGGCATATAAGTACTGTCAAAATGAATGATCTCGCAAGTGTTAAGCCTGCTGTTTGTGATTTAATGTTAAACATCAACTCCAGCTCCTTCGATTAAATAAATTTGTGATTTGGAAAAGTTCGCGCAGTGAAACAATGAGTGCGTGATCAGCGCACAAGCAATGCATTAATCCGATTCAATGTCTTGCATAGTCGCGTTTACAGATAATCAGCTACAAGTATTGCGCATGTGTCGGGCGCACATGTTGCACAGCAAATCAAGACTGTCCTATACTTCTTCCGGCAAGCCAGCTTTCGGGACAGAATTCAAGGCATCCTATGACTTGCATTCCATTAAAAGCTGGCCGCCGATTCAAGGCGTTAAGATGTCCCGCTCCCGGGAAGCATCACTCAGTGAGCGCTTACAGGTCTATGAAAATGTCGTCAATTGCCGTTTCTCGCGGCAGCGATACCGGGATATTCGGAATGCAATAAGCCTTTGTTCTGCGCGAGTCACTGTCCTGGGTTTCAGGCTTCGCAATCGTATTCACAACCGGAGTCGCCGCCGCCGCCCTGAAACTTGTCTCCACCCATTTGAGAATAAGTACAAAGCGGACGGCGGTTTCCCCGTCCCTTGGCATAGGAATTAAATGTTCTACAATTTTGAGTACTCTGCATCGACCGTATTGCATCAGTATCCGCGCCTCTCATCCGCGGCCGGGCATTTGATGAATCCAGCTGGGATAAAGCCCAATGTGGTCTGTTATGATCAATTTTTGCATTGGTCCAACTGACGTCACAGGCTGATGCCATGTTCCGTCTCGTAGTCCTTGAGTAGCATGCCTTGACGTCATCACCGCCGAGATGTAAATCGGCGATAGAATGTTGCATCATAAAACAAGTTTACAATAAAGACACTTTATCATGCTTCAACGTCCGCTCTACTCCCATCTCTGCCGAACCGCGCAGGTCAGCTGGACCTTCAAATGCCCGAACTGGCGGCCCTTCCATCGTTCCGAAGATTTAATTCAAGGCAGCCCGCTCGGCAAGCCCACCTGCAAGCAGGCCTTGCTTTTGTGTACAATGTACTAACTGTGATTCTGTTGTTAAATGTCGATTAAACTCTGCGTATCATTTGCCGCTACGTGGCAAATACTGCGTCAAGCGTTGAAGGGTGGAGACTATGTTTTGACTATACGTTCAGTCTCAATCTGTAGCCAAGGGGGCAAATGCTACATAATGGCAGCGTACTGATTGACAGTTCGTGTATTGGAGTTCGTCTCTCGAGCTGGATTGTCTGATCTTTGACCACGCGTGACCTGATGGTCAATGGATGACACACGCGGTATTGGTGTCGAAATGCCAAGTTTCGTTTCCGATTGTCAGACCTCCAGCTAGAACCAATCAGTATCTGTCGCAAGAAGCCATGCTGTACGCTCATTGAAAAGGATGTTATTCTTAACGTGCTGATCCTCTATGCGAATGTGCGCAATGAATGAGTGAACGCGCAATCGTGGTCGGCCTGTTGCAATGGGTCTACAAAGGCAAAAAGGATCAGGTGTAGCCCTTGCTCTACTCTTGCTTCCGATCGCGTCTGTTAATTTCCGGCAGCGGACAGGATTGCGCTTATAGTAAAGCCGGAGCGCATCCTACACCCAGGCGGCGAATGTTTGCAGAAAGCCACGACAAGTCCCAAGAGCTTGTTCACGATTGGCTGATCCGGCGGGCCGCAAGATAGACAACAAGGGACTGGTGAAGATCTTGCTTGAACGGAACAGAACTACCTCTAAGTTCTCAGCAGAACTTCGACGCAGGTTCCGGGCTGTTCAGCATTGTCGGGATTATTCGTTCTGACGGTGACACTCAGTTTGCCCCGGCCGATTCGTTCAAAGACTTCCATCCTCTGTTCCGTAAGCGACATTCCCTGCGATTCATGATGAATATTGTGTTTCGATTTCATTGCCTGACTGTTGGCCATACCGATGCCGTCATCACAGATTCGGATGATAATGTTATTGTCAGCCTGAGATTTGACTTCGACCGATACCGTACCGCTGCCCTTAAGCGGCGTAATGCCATGCCAGATGGCATTTTCCGCGAAAGGTTGAATAATCATCGGCGGTACATTAACCGAATCAATTTCCAGGTCGGCTTCGACGCTCAGAGTCCAGTTAAGCTTATCTTCCAGACGCATTTCTTCCAGCTTCAGGTAAAGCTCGAGACGGCGTAGTTCTTCTTCAAGCGTGATACTGTCTTTACGGGCGTCCTGCAGCACCAGGCGAATAAAATAGGCGAAGCGGGACAGAAATATATTGGCGTCGAATTCCGACTCGCGGTCATTCAGGTAAAATTGAATCGAATTGAGCGAGTTAAAGAGAAAGTGTGGGTTTATCGAAGAGTTAAGTGCCTGTTGCTCGAGCTTAAGCATTTTATTGCGGGTTTCCAGCTTCGCCAGCTCACGCTTTTTGATTTTGTTGCTACGATATTTATGGATGCCGAAGGCGATTCCCAGGATCGAACCGGCCAGCAGAACCCGAAACCACCAGGATTGCCAGAAAGGCGGCAACACCACTACCTTGACTGTTGCGGGTGTTGGCGACCAGCCGGCTCCGTCGCTGCGGGCGCGAACGGCAAACTGATAACTCCCGGCATTCAGATGCTGATAATTTACCGACCAATCGCGGGTCGGTCGCCAGTTCTCATCGAGCGGAATCAACTTATACTCAAATTCCAAACCTTCGGGAAAAGCAAATGCGATACCGGCGTAGTTGATCGTTAGATTTGTAAAATTGGGCTCCAGGGTCAATTCCCGGGGGTCGTAAACTTTTTGATCGTCGAATTCAACGTTTGAGATATATACGGCCGACGCTGATTTTTCCTCAGCCGCTTCATCTTCGATCGTAAGTCTCGTCAATCCCTTAGCTGTCCCAACCCATAATTTGTGCCGGCGATCAACTAACAAAGTTCGCACTTCGTCGCCGACGAGTCCCCGGTCGGTATTGAATATTCGGATTCCCCGTGAAGAGATCCGGCTGAGACCATTGATCGTGCCGATCCAGATATTGCCGTAGGAATCGGAGGCAAGCGACGTACAGTACTGATGACTCAGCCCTTCCTCCGGTGTTATCTCTTCGATGCGGCCGTCAGACAGTTTGGCGGCGCCTTCACTTGTCGCGAACCAGATTGCTCCGTCCAGGCCTTCACAGACGTCACGAACATTGTTGCCCGGCAAACCGTCTTTGGTGGAGAACTGCCTGGATTCGCCGTCCCGAAAACGAAAAGCGCCTAACTTAGATGCAACCCAAACATCGCCGTTGCTGTGCCGAATCATCGCATTGGCTGTGGCGAGGTCCATAGAATGTTTATCAATTTCTAAAATAAATTCGCCATTGACATAGCGGCCGATACCCTCGTGAAAGTCGGTGTAAACGATACCCTCACGGTCGGTGTAAAGTAATTTACCCATCGAATTCACGTAGCGGTATTTTTGCTGGTTGGGCCCGATTTCAATTAGGAGGTTCGGCAGCATCAGCGTGAATATGCGATCACTACTGTCCACGGTACTACTGTGAATATGTTCAAGCGGATGGTGCTCATTGTCTTTTTTGGCGACAGCGAGATCCATGCGGTACAGTGAATCCCCTTCTACTACGGTGACGCCGTCAAAAGTTGAGACGAAAATTCGGCCATTGTGGTCTTCATCCAGATCATGGACATAGTTATTCGACAGGCCATTATCAATCGTGAAGTTGCTGATATGCCAGTCGAACAGACAAAAGACGCCCGATCCGAACGTAGCAAACCAGGTGTTGCCTTCCCGGTCGGTCAGGATGTCATTAACAACGATATTGCTCAGGCCGGCGCGCTGTTTAAGATTCACGAGAGAATCCTGGGCAGTGACAAGACCGATACCATCGCCGCTGGCCGTAAACCAGATGTTGCCGCGCCAATCCGGATGAATAACAACCGGCACGCGATCGTTTAATGCTGCACCCCGAATTAAGGTCGTGTCACCATTCCCGGCAATACCTAAGAGGGCTGACTCAAGACCTATCCACAGAGTGCCGTTTCCATCTTCATTGATACCCAGGGAATTCCGGTCGAGCAAGTGTCCGCGGGCTCCGCGAGTTATGTGCCCGTCTTTAAACGTGAATACGCCTGAATTGGAGCTGATGTAAAGGCTTCCGTCCCTTGAAGCGCAAAATCGACCGATGCGCAGTGAATTATCGATCAGCTCTTGCGGTAGTGGATATTCAAAATGCCGCACGCTATCGTTGACAATTGCAAATAGCGTCTTTGAAGTGTAACCGGTTCCGAATATGCGATCCGAGCGGTCTATGGACATAAAGCTGAGAGTATTAAGAATTTTTCCGTCGCGGGCATAGTACTCCGTAAACTGTCCCTGGAAGTAGTTGTGCAGCCTGCCATCATAGGTATTGACCCACAGGCGTCCATCGCTCGATTCGAACAGCCCCAGGCATTGCTGCGACTGTACTTCCGGGTAGCTTTCGAATTGCTCGAATCGTTTGCCGTCGAAACGACAGATGCCATGTTCGGTTCCAAACCAGATATAGCCGAGGCGGTCCTGAAAAACACGAAATACATTCGAATGCGGCAGGCCGTCTTTAACGGTATAGTGACGCATCGGTATCTGCTGCGTCCGAGTGGGAGCGGGCAGCATAAGGCAAAGCAGTAAAACACAAATGACTATCCGGAACAGGACTTTCACGAAATATTGCCCGAGTGCGTACTGGAGGCGAAAGCTTCGATGTGCTGCAAAAACTCTTTACTGCGGCGCGACGACACTTGCAGCTTATGACCGTTACTCATGCATACCGCGCCTCCGCGCGCGAAAAAGTACTCTTTAACATGTTGTAGATTGATCAGAAAAGACTTGTGAATCCGGTAGAAGATGTCGCCGCTTAAAATCTCCTCGAATTCCTTTAAGGTTCTGCTAATGGTCACCTTGGCGCCATCGTCCAGAAAGACCGTCGAGTAGTTACTCTCGGCCTGCAAATACACAATTTCACTGATACGCACGATTTTGATGCTGCGCGGCATGTGGAGTATGATGCGTTCGTAGGAACCGCGGGCCTTCAGGTTTTCCAGCAGAAGCTGCGTCTGCTCGCCGCGAAGCGACTCACCCGCCTCCTGCTCGCTGTCCGGCCGCTCATGAATCGACTGCAGCTTTTTGACGGCGCGTTTGAGCTCGAAAATATCGACGGGCTTCAGGAGATAATCGACGGCGGACGATTTGATTGCCCGCAGCGCATATTCATTGTAGGCCGTGACAAAAACAACGGAAAACTCCCGTTCCGTAAAAAATTCCAGGAAATCGAAGCCATTGTGGATCGGCATATTGATATCCAGGAATACCACATCCGGCTGGTGGCGCTCCACCATCTGGCGTCCGGCGACAGCCGAGTCCGCCGTAGCTTCGACCTGAATTTCCGGGCAGTTGTTTTCAAGCAGTTTGTGGAGATTTTTGCGGCCTTTCGCCTCATCGTCAATAATAATCGCACGCAATTTTTTCATTGCCGGCCAACCGAATTCGTGAAGGATAAAACCCCGGGGATGCAATCCTCAGCCACGGAAGACAGGCCGGTTTCCGCCTACACGCAACTTCGAATTATAACATGTTATCTGCTACAGGCCGCAAAATACGCGCATCAGGCAATCTGACAATAAAATATTCTCAACGCCAATAGTTAGTGTGTGAACGTGCGTGATGGGCAGGCAAACGCAGGAGGAAGACGAAGGAGCGATTGGGGGAAAATTCACGGTTTTGTAGCCGAGGACGACTGTTTACCAGATTGCGTACTTGCAATTTTGATGACGTGGACTTGTAAAAATGTATCTGGTTTCTAGGCCAGATGGCCGCATTCTACTTATCTAATAGTCACCAACTAATACTTCGTTTGGTCACTCATTGGGTCCAAAAAAGTGACTTCGATGTTTGCTGACCAGTGTGAAAGCCTGAGTGTTCTGTCTACTTCTTGATGAAAACGCTCCAGATAAGCCAAAGTAAACTCTTGTGTGAACTCTGCCGAATAAATTTCTTTCTCAAAGGTGTAAACAATTCATGGTCAATTGTCCATTCGCGTGTGCTGATATCTACCGGGTACTTGCTAGGACCTCACTACAGGTTGTGTTGGGTGATCCATCATACTGCTAGCTAATTAATGTAAAATACTGCTGAGGAGATTGTTCCTCCTATTCCCTAAAAGATCCAAACTGACTAACCCACAGTTGATCTCTTGGTAAAAGTAGAGAAATTTCATTGTAAAGAAACAGATCAAAACAAGGTCAAAGTGCGCTCGAATTAATTGGCCTGCTGCAAGTTTCGGTTGTTGAAACATATTTACATTTTGTTCTAAGAGAGATCTCTATTCGTCTTTCTCCGAACCAACCAATTTTAGATTCACGTAGCTCTTCACTGTCAGCGTTGCGTCGTAAATCGGCAACTCAGATTCCTTGCTTACGCTTAAATTTAGGTCCAACGATGAAGGTGTCTTATTCGTACTCTCCGAGTAAGTAACGCTAATCCCAGCCTCACCTATCTTTTTCTTATCAAAAAGTGTGACACTGACGGTGTGCTTCTTCTCATCGTTTGAGTTTTCCGTTGTATTAACAGTGATTGCATAGGGTGTGCCACGAATTTTCCCGTCGAGTGTGATACTTGTTTCAACGGTGTTAACTCCAGTTATCAAATCTTCTGAATCTTTTATTGTCACCTTTACAGTCTTCAGATCTAATTCAACCACACCCTCATTCGCAAGTGAATAAGTGAATTTACTTTGATAAAGTTCAGCATCAGTCATGACACCACCTTGCCTTAACTCGCCCAGTACGGTTGCCCAATCATCGGTATACTCGTTTTTCAATGTAAGTACAATGTTATCAGAAATCTGCACAGGCAGTTGCTTGAGTTTTAATTTGTTTACGATGGGAACTGTAAGCTTCAATTCGCCACCAGCACTCGATCTGAACTTATCGGCCATCCATTCTATAGCTCGTGCGAAGCCTTCCCAAACCGGCTGCATTGGATTGGAATAGGGTACAGGTGCAGAATATCGGACTGCTTCCAAGCCGTCTAGGTCAATCGCTTGTATTGGTGTATTACTCGCAAATTGGTATGGCGTTAACATCGGATACTCTTTCGTCAATGGATCTTCACTCAAAAACTTCCCTATCCTCGGATCATATATCCTAAACCCGTAATCATACTGTGTGCCCGGTACACCCTTAACCTCATTATCCATCTCCTTCCCATTAAACCCATAGCGGTAATCTCCGCTCTGCCCATACCTTCCCGGCTGCAGCATCCCGAAGGGATAATAATTGTTAAACGATAATACCTCCGGCACAAAAGGAAAGAGATCTGTATTGATGACACTGAGCGGCTCCTTGATATCGCTGATGACCGCGCGGATGTTGCCGAGATGATCCGTCAGCTCGTAGCGTTTGTCGCCGATTCGCCGGCTGCAGTAGTCGGAGGCGGGCAGCGGCTCGTTGCCGTTGATGACTAAGCCATCGGCGGTGGCCATGCCCAGGCGCTGGCGGCCGTAGATGATCCACTCGGCGACGCGGACTTCTTCGTTATGGGTGGAAACTTCGCTGGCGTTATAGCTAGCCAGTACCTTGCCGTCGGCAGCGCGGACGTAGTAGGTATTCTGAGTTTCCGGTGCAGCGCCGCTATAGCGTTTTTTAACACGATTGCCCTGGGCATCATAGAAAAATTCGATCTGTTTGGCAGGAAAAGTCGTTGTGACAATCCTGCGGACCTTGCCATAAGCGTCCCATTGGATTGTCTGGTCGGGGTCGACGGTCAGATTGCCGATCGCATCGTAACTGTAATTGTGTGTGCCGAGATCGATGTCTTCCGTCAAAGGCGGTGTCGACACGGTCTCGGTTACGCTCTGCAGGCGGTTCCAGGGAGCGCCGCCGGAGCTGTAGTCGTAGCTCAGGTCGTCCATCAGCGTGCCGCTCGACCAGCGTTGCAGGCTCAGGATGTTGCCGTTGGGGTCGTAAGCATATTCCGAGAGATAGTCGTCGCCGGGCGTGGGGGGCCAGACTCCGCCGCCGTAGCTGAAATAATGACTGTGTATAATGCGGTTGAGCTCGTCATAGATAAAGCTGTTGCCCGTCCAGGCTTCGCTGGCAAGGCCGTTCGCCCAGACGCTGCTTTTGGCGGTCCAGGTGGAGATATTGCCGTTGTAAAGGTTGCGCACGTACGTAATGTCAGGCGCCAGATTGCGTTGGTTGGCGGCATCGGCATTAAACACCGACTGCACGGCGCCGCCGTTAATGCTGCGTTTAAAATCGGCAAAGCTGCCCTGCGCCCCGCTGGAGTAATAGCCTAACACCATGCCGAAAGCATCGTAAGCCACTTCCTTGCGCGCCGCGCTGCCCGCGAGTCCGTCTTTGCCGGGGTCCAGCGCGCGGTCGCCCAGATCGGGATGGTTAAGCGCTTTTAACCAGCCATGAATAGTATAGACGTTGTCCACTCCCTGTACGCGATCCTCGCCCAGCTCCAGGCGTCGCTGCGGGCCGTGATCATAGTCCTCATACTCGCCGTCGCGATCCCAGAGGAGGCCGTCGCGCGAGCTGCTGACGCGCAGCAAGCGGTTGTCGCCGTCGTAGGTGTAGCGCTGGATAAATTGATCTTTCATGCCCTCGTTGTAGATCACCTGCAACACATTGCCGCTGTAGAGATCGTATTCGTAGCGGATAAACTTGCGTCCCAGGCCGGGGATGTCCTGCGCCAGCCACTCGACATTACCATGCGGATCATAGCTGAAGTAGCTGGCGACCGTCACTGAAGCGCCGAGAGCATCGAGCTGTTCGCGGCTGCTTTGCGCCACGCGGTTACGCAGGTAGCGCTGCGGCCCGGCGTGCTCGCCGACCGGATACACCGTGCCAGGATCGGGCGTCGTGTAGACATTGGCGATCCGATCCCTGATATCGCTGTTCGGATACTCGGCCTCGTCGGCCAGCTCGTAGTAAGGTTGAGCATGCAAGGTACTGAACACTTCCGTACACTCGCCCCTGTCGGTCACGCGACCCAGCTCGTCGTAGCGGGTAAAGCTGAAGTTCATGTCCAGCGCCTGTTGCGCGTTCTGGCTGAAACGCAGGCGGCCGAGCGCATCGTACCAGAAGCGTTCGTCACCGCCATCGGGCGTGTTTTGCCAGATGAGCTGCCCCAGCGAGTTGAAGGCATAGTGCGTAATCATTTCGTGAAGAGTCGGCGTTTGGCGGCTGAGATCGGCCGGAATCTGCAGCTTAACACCAGCGGGCGGCACGGTACGGGTCAGATTGCCGGCCCGGTCGTGGTAATAGAGAGTGTAATGATAGTAACTCAGGTCGTACTTCAGTTGCAGGTCGTCGACCAGCGTTGCCGGATTGACGCATTGTAGTTTGTAATTGTCGCTGAAGGCCGCCATTCGTTCGCGAACGAAATCGCTCATCTGCAGGTTAAGCGAGGCCAGTATCTGCGCAGCATTTTCCCATTCGCAGTTGAATTGGGACACAAGATTCGGCGGCCCCTCGGGATAGTTGTTAACGGGTGGATCTTCGTAAATATTTTCCCAGGCGATACAAATGTCCGGACAGGGATCGCAGAGATTCGAACAGAGGATTATGGAAGTAGAAGCCGAAGTTACGCGCGTAAACACCAGATCGCAACCCTGAATTTCGACATAGGCGTCCACATCGCTTTTAGCGACGAGAATGCGTTCGTCCAGACAGCAGACATCCAGGTCAGGCAGATGCAGATGCAGCAAATCCTGCAATTCGCTATACCAGAAACCTTCCGAAGCACTCGCCAATTTATCGCGAAAATCATCCAGCGCCGGATTGATGTACAGGTCCAAGATATTCTGCACCTGGTTGAGATCCGGCGCCGCGCCCGGCAGTAGTTGATAGCTCAACGGCGGCCCGACCGGACAATTCATTCCAATGGGCAGCGCTACGCGCAGCTTGTACAGCAGTCCCGGAAGATTGGCTTCGTAGTCGTTGGGATCGCAGAGGAAAGCACAGTGTTCCACCACCCCGTGGGCCATGCAGGCCAGTTCGCGGCGCGTGATGTCATAGCTCTCGCCCGGCCCAAGTTCGTCGCCTTCGATCTTTTTGCCGGCGTTGCGATAAGCCTGTTCGATTATCTCGTAAAATTCAAAGAAACGCGCGGCGCAATTCGACTCGCAGCGCTGCGCCAGATCGCTGAGAGAAAAAGTCTTGCTAATGCCGATGTCGTGGTAAATCTCTTTCTCGTTGAGGCAGCGATAGAGCGCTTCCCACATAGCCTGTTCGTCCTGCCATGGCGCGATCTTGTCGAATTCAAGCAATGTCTTGCACTCCGCGCCGCGCCCGCCGTCGTTCAGATCCTTCGGATCGAAATAGATATACTTGTAGGCATATTCAAGGTAACCCATGGGACCGGTAGCGCCGCCATCGACAATGTCCCTATAGCTGCGTCCGGCGCAGTTCAGGAAGGCATCCATCAGGTCGAAGTTGTCCTGGCGATTGTCGGCTTCAATGATCGCATTGGCATATTCTTCGCCGTCGGCGACGGTCGATCTGTACGAGCTGCTTAGTTCAGCGTAAGGTCGTTTGGCCATCGTGCCGAAGTTGTCGACGACGCTGCGCCAGCAGCGCCAGAGCTCGGCGCAGGAATAGCCGTCGTCGACCATGTGCTGAATCATCAGGTCGAAGACACCCTGCCAATTGCCGTCGGCCCAGCGTCCGGGCGCGGAGGGCGTGGCGCGCAGGGCGGGCGGCAGCGTCAGCGTATTGCCGGTCCAGAAATACTTGTTGGGATCCTTGCGCTTACTATCGAAGTCGGGATCACCCGGATCAACCGCGATGTGGCCCCATTTATCGTAGAGATATTCTTCGAAGGAAGGAATCAGGCCCTCGTCGCAGGCGTGATCCTCGCAGTCGGAGCGCGCGGGAATCTCCAGGCTGACGCAGTTGTCGATCGTGATTCTGCGCTCGCCGTCCAGGCTCTCCTCGATATAGTCGTCCAGGCCCTCGAGGTCGGGAGGATCGGCGCTGAGGTAGGCTTTGACCGCCACCAGTTGAGGATCGGTTTCCAGTTTATTCCACAGCTCTGCTTCCAGATCGCTCAGGTGAGCTTGCAGGGCGGGGGCCTGACCACCGACGACCGCGATGGGGTTATTGGCCCTGAGATATTTCTTGACGGTATAGGCACCGGGCTGCGCGATGGGTACCACCTGATTCTGGAGCTGGGCGGGCAGTTCGGGGCTGCTGCAGAGCTGCGTACCCGCGACCTCCAGCGGGGGATCAGTGCGAAAGACCTCGACGCCGTCGCTGTCTTCCACGACTATAACAAGGAGGTAATCGCAGGTGCGGCAGAACTGCAGGCAGCCGTCGTCTATGACATTGGGCTCGATATCGTAGGAGATTTCGAGCTGGTTGGCTGCGTCGAAGACAATGCTTTTGCCGCCGACGAGCGCGAATTCGCCAAGACGGCGCGTGGAGCTTTCGCTCTCGACGTGATCATCGACAGCCAGATCGAGAACGGCTTCAGCGCCCTCGCCGACTGTTGGAAGCGGCAGCAGACGCGGCGTTGGCCCTGGATTCTGCGGCTGCGCCAGACAGGTGGCCAGAGTTTTGCCGTTGTCGAGCGAAATGTAACTGATCGATGCCGTTCCGTTAGGGTCGAGCGTGACGCTCTTTATCACGCTCTGCGGCTTAGGCGTCTCGTCGCCGAAGAGCGCGACGATCTCCTGGTCGGCCACGCCGCCGTAGAACGTCTTTACGGAATGCGGCGCGCCAACGCGGTGCGCGGGGCCCAGACCGCCCTGCTCACGCAGCCTTTCCGTGCCGTCATGATAAAAAGCTGTCCGCTGAAAGGGAAAGCCTTCGGCGCCCGGAATGCTCAGATCCGGATTGGCGTCCGAATAATAGTCCGCCACCGCACCGCCCTGCAAAGGCGAAGGATTCGCATAATCGGCATCGAAGTGTTGAGCACTGTAGACTGTCCCCCCGGTCTGCAGCAGACCGAAATGATAGCCCAAAGCATTCTGCCCGGTGGGTGCAGAAAGCGAAGTCAGTGCAGCCCGCCCGCTATAGTCCAGCACCGACTGCGAAGCCAGCACCACATTCCGACCGGCGCTGTAAACCTGCGTTTGGCGGGCCTGCAGAAGCGAGGTGGCATAGTTGATGCCTTCGTGAATACGCAGCCCTTCGCTAAAAGCGCGGTCGTAAATCCAGTTTTTGTTGTCGTCGAACTGATGGTAAAAAAAGACCGAATGATCGGCCGCCGCGCCGTTGATCGTAATGTAGTCGCGGCCGTCCGCCGCCGACGTCACATCGGGTGTGGCGCTCCAGGGCCCCAGGTTGCGGGCGTCGGCGCCGCCTTCACCGTGGAGGTTGCCGATGGGCCGGACGCGCCAGATGTAGTAACCGCGCCCCTCGGTCAGACTGAGCGTTTGCAGCGTGGCGCTGCTGCCGGTCTCGATGCTCAGCGCCTCTTCCCAGTCCACTTCGGCCTTGATCGTGTACTCGTCGAACTGATTGTCGCGGTCGATATTAAACAAACGCATTACCTGCAATTCGTAGGAAGGGAAAACTTCCCCCGGACATGCGTCGATCTGATGCCAGGAAAAACTTGTGGGATTAACCGTGCCGAGCACCTCTTCCGTCTCCACCAGGACGCGGAAGCGGTCGTTTTTGTCGCGTCCGCTGATCTGCCACTCCTCGGTATAAAACACCGCGAGCTCGACCCGTCCGGCTTCGTGCAGACGGGCATCGACATCGGTATCGGCGCTCCAGGTATTGTTAAAACTTTCGATCGTGAGTGTAAACTTTTCGACATCGCCATTGGCACTGGCTGTGTGTAGCGTCGTGAAATCGAATTTATAGACCTGCTCCGGCGCGGCCTGGTCGATGTTGAGCGTGCATCGTATTGTCTGCGGCACTGAATTGTGTGTGTAGTCGATTTTCAGCGGAATCTGGACGGCAAACGCATTGCTGCCCAACTGGTGCTCCCTGCCGCTACGTAACTGCGCGTACAACACGGCTTCCTTCAGCACTTTCTCCGTACAGGACGTGCCGTCAAGCCAGGATACATGCCCTTGAATCATCAGCTCGCGCGGCGGCAATGATTGGGCCTGAAACAATCCAGTCGGCGAGTTATCCGCCGTGTATATCTCTTTCGTGGATCGGAACACATAGTCGTAGGCTTCAGCGGGTACAGCCGGACCGCCCAGTATATCGTCCTGCGATTTTGCATAGGCCGCCGGCGCCGGGCTAAGGCCCTGCAATAAACAAAGCAGCAGAGCGGCGGCCAGGCCGCGCAGTGTATCGCGTAATTCGTTCATAGCTTAATTCCTAAGTGATATCCGATCCTGAAGGCTAGATCGCTGCCGCTCGTTGTTCCGCAGCCGTCTTTCCGGAACTACTTGTTAAGTTGTACAGGCCGGCATTCCCTAATTGTTAAGAGTTGTCCACAGAGTTCCATCCTGCCGAAATTTCGCCATATATCGAAAGCCGAAACATCGGCTGAAGGGACTGCTACCGTCAAGGGACCTGTACAGATTATATCCGCCCAGGACAATATTTGTATACGGATCGATCGCCAGGCTGGAAATAAAGCTTGAATTGTGCAAGCCGAGGTTCGTCAACCACTGGGGCGCTCCGGCGCTGTTGAACTTGACAAGCAGACCGGTTTCGATGTCATCATATCCAAGACCGCTATAGTCAATCGGGCTGGGCACAATGCCGGTTTCGGCGCTCAGATTCAAGCTGGAGGTGGAGCCTCCGACCGTAAAGCTGCCGTTGATCCAATTGATCGCGGGATCGCTGGAAAAGGCATCATTGTCATCACCACCGAAATATGACCACCAGGACAGCAGGCCGGCGCTTGTAAACTTTACCAGCAGGCCGTCCCGCCCGCCGCCGCCATAGGCGCCGTCCAGCGCTTCGGCTGATATATCAGGCAGGTTCATGGGGTTGTTTAAGTCGCTGCTGCTGCTCAGACCGCTCACGACGATATCGTTGGCCCCGTTTACCGCAATGCCGTTGGCAATATCCATTCCCGAGCTGCCGAAGAAACTATACCATAAGGGAGCGCCGGCACTGTTAAGTTTTACGACCAGTGCGTCGACGCCATCGGCATCGGACAACTGCGCCTTGAGCGTGCCGCTGACGCCGCTGATGCTGAAGGGGCCGGTGTCGCCGGCGGCGGCCAGCCCCGATACGATCAGATTGTTATTGCCGTCAAAGGTCAGTGCATGAGCGTGCAGCAGAAGGTCACTATCGCCGCGCAGGAATGACCAGTCGCTGAGACCGGAGCTGTTTAGCCTGAGGACAAACATTTCGTGTGTGTCATTATTCCAGCCGGCAATTCCAACATTGGCGTTCAGATCGGCGTCGAGACCACGAACATGTAAACGACCAGGGCCGCCATGGATCGACGTCCAGTCCAAGAGCCCTGACTCTTCCAGTCGAAGAACAAAAACATCCTGGACATTAGCAGCGTGCGTGCCGCTTGTTAATGGAAAATCGACACTGGCGGTTTCACCGGTTACGACAACATTGCGATTCGGATCGGCACATACCCCGCGTCCGGTTTCGTTGTTGCTGCCACCATAGTAGGTTACCCATTGGGGTTTACCGCCCGGAGTAAAGTGGCCGATGTACGCGTCATTGCCGCCGCCGAGCGTCATTTGCACGCCGGCTTTCACCGGCAGCGTCGGCAGCGCAACTGTTCCCACGACGCTGATATTGCCCAGGTTATCGGTGGCGACGTCAACGTTTTGCGATACGCCGACTTCAGCCAGATCCAACTGTGCGGCATCAAAAATCTGCGGCGCCACAAACTGGAAACGCGCGACAAAGACGTCCTCGCAGCCATTGCTGTAGCGTTTCAGCTCGCAGTCTTCGGCATCATTGTCGGGGTTGTCCTCTGTGCCGGGCAGCTTAAGCGGGTCGCTCTGACCGCCGTTGGTCCAGCCGGCGATGACAAGTCCCCGCAGCCGATCGATGGCAATGCCTCGAGCGACATCGTGATTGGGGCTGCCGAAGTACTGCGACCACAGCAATTCACCGGATGATTGAAAGCCGGCGACAAAAGCATCGTCATTGCCGCGATGTCCCCCGCCGTAGTATCCGCCGCTGTAGCCAAACCAGTCCGGCGACAAATTTAGATCGTCGCTTTGCGTAAAGCCCGTTGTCCACAGGGCGCCGTCGCTGTCGATTGTAAGGTCTTCGGCATGATCCACGTTGCCGCCGCCGAAATAGGACGACCACTGAATATGGAAGTCGTAGCCGCCGGGATTCGCGGGCAGGAAGTCCTGAATGTTAAGCAGAAAAGCATCCTGGCCGGCGCCGTATGTCGGCTGTGCCGGATTGCCGTCCGCCAGTACGCCGCCGGATGAGGCGGACCAGTTTTGCCAGATGTACAGATTGTCGCTCGACGTCCGGCCCGCGACGGCAATCTGGCTGCCCCGCGCATCGATGGCGAGCCCCCGGTCGTCGCCATTGCCGCCATAGCTGAAGGCCCAGTCGATCGAATTCAGGCCGTAGCTGAATTTCGCCAACAGGGCTTCAAAGCCGGCATGACCGCCGATGGGCTCGTTCTGAAAATCGGCTGCATGACTGCCGACGGCCAATAGCGTACTGTTGGTCCAGCCGGTTATCACAAGGTGGTAGGTTTCCGGATTAATATTAACACTTTTGCTTATCGCGATATCCGCCCCGACGTCTTCCTGGCTGCCGCCGTAGTAGCCGGCCTGCTTATAGGCGCCGTCCTCATCGATCGCAAGAATAAATGCGTCGCTGACACCACCGCCAAAGGCGGACTGATGCGCTCCGCTTATGGCCGCGCCGCTGCCGTCGACCAGGCCGCCCTCGGTCGAACCGGTAACGAACACGGCGCCGTTGTCCACAACTTCGTCGATGTCGAGGCCGAGTGCCCGGTCCCTGCCGCTCCCGCCGTAGTATGTGGACCATTGGCGCAGACCATAGGTGTTAAACGCCGCCACGAATGCATCCGAGGAACCGCCGCCAAAGCTGTTCTGCAGGGCGGCGCTGAGGGGAAAATCGGCACTGGAAGTAGTGCCGCAGACTGCCAGTTTGCCTGTCCAGCTGGCCTCTATCGCTTCGGCGCGATCATTGCCGCCGCCGCCGTAGAACGTGGTCCAGCGCAAGTCCCCGTCCTGCGTGTAGGACGAAACAAAGGCATCCGCGGCGGCGCTATAAGGCATTCGATAGCTGGATTCAATTTGACGACACAAAGGAAAGTCGAATGAGTGTGTCCAGCCGCAGACGTAGATGTTAAGATCGGGATGGCAGTATCCGAGGTGTTGAAAGCCGGCGGCCGGATTGCCCTGCGTAGCGACATCCGTGGCGCGTTCGTTAAACACATCGCCCAGGTAGGTCGCCCAATGCAACTCAGGGTCAATGACCAGCGTCTGACTGCGGTCCCAGTCGGCCAGCGCGAATCGCAGCGTGTCACCCGCGAGGGCGTAGCGGCTTGCGACTTCCCGGAATGAAGACGGTTGTCTGCCAGGATTCAGCGCAGGGGACAGAAAACTGCGCGGCGCACTTTCACGCATCTGACCCAGCGGCGTTTCCGCGATCAATCCTCCCTCGGGACCGATACGCAGGGCCTGCGCCCCAACGTAGTGCAGCGCGATGTCACGTGGATCGCCGCCCGGATGAACGATGAAGTCGTACTTCACAGCGCCACCGCTGCCGTAGTAAACCATATCGATCTTGTCATAGACATTGCGATATACCAGTCGGCGAAATCCGGGTACATGGGTAATGCCCTGCGGGCAATGCCCCAGGTAGTAGTTAAAGTATTCATCGACCTTGTCTTCGCCTGTCAGGCTGGCGGCCGCCGAGCCGAAATTCACATCGATGCGACAGAGGATCAGGTCGGATGGCGGCTCATTGTTAAATTCCGTCGGCTCGGCGGCCGCTGTAATCGGTCGGCCACTGGACTCATCTATCGGCGCTGTCGCTGCCTCGGACTCCACCGCCAGCACGTAGCTGACACCGGATTCGCGGAAAAAAATCTGCACGCCGCCCTGCCGCGCGCTATACAGGATATCGCCGCGCGGATTGCCCTCGCTGTCAACGAGCTGACCGCGATTCTGTACAAAAGTCAGGTGTTGAGCCCGGCGCCATCGCTGGTCCTCAACAAGACTGCTTTGCGCGGCAGCCTCCGGCCCCGGCTTTGCCGGGACGCCCGAAGCCGCTATTATCAACAGGGCGGTCACCAGGCAGGTCGAATATATCGGATTCAGGTTCATAAGTATTCTGTTCTTCGTTTTCGAAGTTTGGCCCTTTCGCTTTCCGGCTAAGGGCTCATTGCAGCGCTTCACGTTTTACTCCCTCGCGCATATCGATCACTTCGTAGCCTTCGAAGGCCGCCGAGGGACCACCGTCTGCTCGCAGCAGGAATTCCTGTAGCGGTTTCAGCCTGGCTGCAACGGCGCTCCCCGGCTCAATTTCCCGGAATTCCAGATGTAGTTTTCGTACCGGCAGTCCCGACAGATACTCCGCGCTCAAGTGCAGCAGGCGGACTTCCGTCCCGACATATCGCAAGGTGAAGCTCTTAACTCCCAGACGTTGACGATCGGCCGCCAACAGCTTAAGCTTAATCTCTTGCTGACCGTCCGCCTGAATAAGCCGGCAGCTCTGCAGCGCGCCGCAGTGCAGGAGCGAGTCCAGGGCACGCAGCGGCAGATAGCGCGGCGGCCAGACGCTGTTGGCCACTCCCGGGGCGCCGGCGCGCAGATACATGCTTTTTCGCGCGGGTCGCAGCAGCGCCGTCAGTCCCTTATCCAGGAAATAGTCAATGATCCCCGTACGATAGCGCAGTTGGTCCTTCGATCGCAGCAGGCTGTGCTCGGCGCTCTCGCTGCGCCCGTCAATCTCGCAATGCTGGCGAAAGCTCAGTCGATGGACAGTGCCCTCGCGCGGCGGCACGGTGAGCAGCAGCAAGGGATGCAGCGCCTTGCGCGCGAGGCTGCGGCAGTCTTCCGGCCCGTCAGAGGCTAATCCTGCTCCACTGAGGCCGCTCGCCGAAAGCAGCATGAGGGTTAAGAAGAATCGGGAACAAATTTTCACTGTTTGCCCCTCGCCTTTTGCACGGAAGTGTTAATCTCTTGTTTAAGTCTATTTTTGACGGCACCTTTGAGTCCGGAGCCGGCGGAATCAGGGCCGCGTAACAGATTGCTATCGGCTAAGCCCGGCTTGCGGAAGTTCGGCAGCTCGAGCTCGACGCTGTCCGGCAGTTGCACGCTTTGTTTGTCGGGGCTCAATTGAATGTTTAACAAATCGAAGCGATTCGGCGCGGCGCCGCTCTTCACACCCGGCAGCAGCTGTCCCGCATTGGTCGCGCCAGTGCCCGGCTGAACCAGCGAGGTGCCGATATTCGGATCGTCATCTTCATCGTTAAAGGGATCAAAGGGTGATTCAATAGGATCCCATGTATAAGCTTTATGGCGATCGCTGAGCGGCACGTGGTAGTGTTTTTCGGTCAGGGTTTTGATGCCGCGTTCGGTCTCGCGCATCCGCCGCACAAGCCGGCCTTCGGCATTGTAGCGGTAGAGCGTACTGAAATGTTGATCGTCCAGGCTTGCCAGCAAGAGCAGCCTGTCCTTGTCATAGACATAACAGGTCATCGAGGCGTCTTCGGGCTGTACGCGCAGATCGTCGATCCGAAGGTTGTATGCCGCCGTGTTTTCGATGGTCAGGTCAAAGCTGGTCGGCCCCGCTCCCCCGACGCCGAACTCACCTCCGGCGATGTGGGCCTGCAGCAGCGCCCATTCGCCGCTGCGCGCGATTTGGACGAAGTTGTAGTTCGTAGCGCCGCCAGTGACAACGCAGCGCAAGGGCGGTGTAAGGGCGCTTTCATCGTAGCGCGGCTCGCCCACGCGCATCCAGACGTCGACGGTCCAACCCCTGCTGTCGCCGTCGGCATCCCGCAGCACCGGAATGTCTTCATACTTCGGTCCGGCGGTATTGTGCATGATTTTCAGCGAATGTCTGCCCGTGTGCACGTAGTCATCGACGATGAGTTGTGGATCCACCGCGAGACCGTCTTCCGCGAAGTTGCCCGGATAAACATTTTCAAAGCTCTCGAACTTCAGCGCATCATAGGGCGCATTCCGGCCCGTCAGATAGGGCATCATATTCCGGTAGCCGAATTTGGCGGCGCTGTAAATACCCAGAGCATCGACTTCTTCGAGTGCCGCGCCATCGGGCGAATACCTGGTGACGGCGCTCACTTCCAGCCAGTCGTTAGCCGCGGCGGGCGATGCGGCTCGCCAATCGAAAAACTCGAAGTTATGGAATACGCCGGCATCGTTGTGAACTTTGCGATCCTGAGGTTGTGCCAGCGGCGTCCAGGTCGGATCATAGTTGTTAACAAGGGCTCCGCCTACTACCTGCGTATCGTAAGTGTAGGCCGCTTTGAGACGCCACTTGCCGCGCTCCCCTGTCTCGTAAATGTTGGCGCCGGCCGGCGTGATGCCGCTGATGGTCTGACCACTGTAATTCCAGTCGTCGCTGTAGCTTGTCGCCGAAGCCGAGAGGACACTACGGACGAAAGCGCCGCCGAGGATGGCGTCAGTGTCCGGACAAAAGTTCCAGACCAGGGCGCTGCCGTCGTCTGCCACATCCACCGGGCAGCATTCTTCGGCGCCGCGATAGAGCTTCAGATTGCCGTCCTCGTCCAGCAGAAAGCGCATGGCGTCGGGCGGAATTGTCGCCGAAACGAAGTTCTTCGTCCAGCGGTCGTAGCGACTGCTCTGCAAAATATTATCGGCCGGGCAGGGATTGCCGATAGTGGAGCTGAAGTAGGGCGTCTGCGTCTCGACAACTTCGAGAAAGGCAAAACGGATGTCGTCGTAGCGATAGGGCTGGCCGGGCGGCGGCGTGGGCGCGTAATCGTTAAACAACAGATAGCCGTCGATGTCCTGCGAAAAAGCGCCCATGGCTGAAGTGAAAAAGCCCGGCGCGACTACCGCTTCGACACATTTCAAGGGAGCCGGCACATTGCTGGACCAGGGAAAGTTCGCCAGCATAAGATTCGACAGGCTGTTGCCCTGCGCCCAGGATTCCAGGATCGTGTCCTCGCCGAGCAGCAGCCGCAGCGAAGACAGATAGGGCGTGCCGACGCCGTCGTGACGCAGCGCCGTGGGTCCCTCGCGATCGTAGTTGTCGTCATCTGTCGGCACGAGGCTCATCGCCAGAATCAGTCCTTCGACCGGCTCACCCTCGCCGTTCATTATTTTGGCGAAGTTCGACGCGGGAAGTAGATCGATAGCGTTGTTAATCGCTTCCTGGATGGCGCGCAGGGCGGCGCGCCGATATTGTTTGTCATCAAAACTGACGACCGGGCAGCTCTGAACGATCGTCTGATCGGCGCTCGATACTATATTGCCGTCAACGACGTGGCCCCAGAATTGATTGAGCAGGCCGTTAAGCGTCGACACCAGCGGATGGCTGCCCTGCACCTGCGTGTTAACAGTACGACCGCGGCCGATCTCAATCAGCACTTCATTCTCATTCACCGTGATATCGATCGCTTCGTCCGGCGGCAGCGCCATGCACTGCGGCGGCGGCATAATATCGGGATCGAGAATAAATTGCAGCCCGGCCGGAAGCTCGGAGCCGAGTATCGAACCGCCCCCCGCGCGCAGCAATTTGTTAAGCTGATCCACGAATTGCTGCCGGCGCCTTAACTCCTCCGGCAGCACAAAGCCGGGATTGCCACCATAGCTCGTCAGGCTGCCCGCCGACAGACCGAGTTGATTTGTCCGGCCGCTACGAACAATGGAAAAGGTCACAACTTCACCGAGCATGGCGGGGTCATGCGCCGCTGAGTAATAGGTGGGCAGCAGGTCGATGCGCTGGCCGCTGAGTTTCTCCACGTGAAAGACGCCGAGGATGTCGCCGCTGCCGACATGGACGACTTCCAGCAGGTCGCCGGGACCGACCTTGTCCAGGAAGAGGCAGCGGCACTGGTCGCTGGCGGCATAAACGCCGATATACACGCCGTTGCCGTCTTTGCCGTAGGTCGTGGACAAATTACAAAGGGTGTTGGAGCGGAGGATTAGACGCTCATTGTCCGCTTTCTGGCTCATGGCGTCGTACTGCTGAGCCGCCGGCAGGGATGCCGTATAGTAGGAGCCGTCGTGATCCGGCAAATTGTTGGTCACCAGGGGCGTCAGGCCGTCATATCCGTCGCGTGTCCGGCTTATGACGGGAGCGCCCGAGCGCGGGTCAAAGGCCAGGTTTTCCGTTATTTTGTGAATTTCATTCGTCTTGGTTTCGATGCTCTTGACGATGGCCGGATATCGAACGACTTTGCTCGTTACGTGTGTGCGTAGCTCGGCTTCATTGTAATTGGCCTCGGGAAAGAGACTGAATGTTGGCGTGGCCGTGGGCGGATTGCCTTTCTGACTGACGCCGATATCCATCTCCAGTCTGCCGTCGACCGTGATGTCCGTTATCGATTTGCCGGCCATCACAACTTCCATTTCCTTGCCCGGGTAACTTTCGCGCAGCGCTCGGTGTACGCCGTCAAAGAGTTGTATCTTGTCGCCGGGCTGAAAGTAGCTGTAGTTAATTTGCGTCGATGGGCTCCAGTCGGCAGTTTCAGGGGGATTTTCATCGAGAAAATCGGCCCAGGAGCCGGCATAGGTTGATACCTGCGCGGGCTGACCGCTGATATCGAATAGCACAAAGCTATAGCCCTGCGTCACGCTCTCATGGTCCACAATGGCGCCGCCAAAATGCGTGAAGACGGGCAGCGGCTGCCACTGCTTGCGATTGGGCTGCGTGTAGCTCGTGTGGCGCGCAAGAGGCCAGTCCCGGCTGGTGTGAAAGTCCATCACGGTGAAACCGCTGGTAGTCTGTCCCGGCCTTGCGCTCCCCGTCTGCGCCCGTTCCGGATTGTGAATGTCAGTAACGATTACCCTTGAATAGCCCACCGAGGGCGCCGGCAGCAGATATTCGCCCAGCGGTCCCTCGATCTGCCACTTGCTATTGCCCGAGAGGACATTCCGCCAGAAACCCGTCAGCGCGCGCTGCTTCTGCATGGGCCGCAGCAGGGCGTTTTCCTCGCGGATGGAGCGCGGTTCGTTGGCCGCCACGCCGCTGCTGATGCGCAGACCGTTTTCAATCGTTTCATAATGATATTCACGACCGTAGAGAGCGCTTTCCTCGCTCAGCATGCCCTGTTCGTCCGTCATTCCCCGGTCATAGAGCAGCAGGTGCTTCACCCGCACGCCGCCGCCCAGCTTGCGCCGCAGCAGCGGTAAACGCAAGTATGAAAATGCGTTCGACATTTCACCGCATTCCGGATCCGCGAATACATTCGCGCCAATTGAAAGGAGATCTTCAACCAATCCCGGAATGTCGTCCTGCGCACTTGTCAGAAGGCCGTTAATCTTATTGTTAAACAGCGCCGCAAAATGACCGCCGGACTCCGTAAATACACCGCGCATGTGTGTTTTCAGAAACTCATCGCAGATTGTTCGCGGGATCGTGAAATCTTCGTTAGGAGTGCCGAGCTCAAGAAAAAGCCCATCGTTATCTATATCGACGTTGTCAACATAAGCATAGCCGCTGATGTATTCAGCTTCGCCATTGTTGCGATCCAGGTTCGCGGCGGCGCCGTTATTAAGCGCATACAGCAATTTGAAGTAAACTCGTTCGCGCGCCTGATTGTAGCCCGGCGAAATGGAGAAGTAGTCACGCAGAAACTCCCTGTAAAGGTGCAGCTCCCGGTTGTTGGCCTGGTTGGTAAAGGGAGCGCTCATCGGGATACCGAGGTCGCCCGCCACATCCACGTACATTCGCGTGTCGCTGTCGTTCGGGCTGTTGACCATTCCAACCATGGCGGTGGCGCGGCGGTCCTGAACGTAACTGTAGTCGTTCTGTTCGTAGTGCACGTGGATTTCGCCGCCCGAAGGCAGGCCGATCCATTTCAGATGCCAAGCGGCAGGGTCGAAATCTGCGTTCGGCGTCTGGTCCAGCCAGTTGCGCATTTCCCTGTGACGGATCGCGCCATCCATGCGATAGTAACCCCAGGGATCGGTATTGGCGGCATGGTATTGAGGATTTTGCGGATCGAATTCATTAATATCGTAAAAGTCGTTTTTCTTGTATTCATCAACACAGTCAAAGAGATCGGCATACTTAGAGGAAGATTCCGGAGGTAACTCCAAATCAAGCACGTTACGATAATGATAGCCGAAAGTGTAAGGGGCAATTCGGGCGTTGACAATGCCGGCGTGTTCAAACCAGACCTTGCGAAGCGTTAACTTGCCCCTGCGGCGGACAAAGGCGATGTCGCCTCCGACGACTTCCGTTACGGTGCTGGCATTCGGCAGATCGTCCGGCACAAGCTCATGAAAGGGTTCGGGCTCCTCGGGATCCAGATGGTAACCGTTATCCATTCGGTTGACATATTCGAAATGGACTGTCTTCACGAGCGATTCCGCATTGCCGTCGGCGTCTTTGGCAAAAAGCTCGACGCGTTCCAGCACTTCGGATTTGTTAAGCGCTTCACCCTGCGCGTTGCGAATCGTAGCGTCGGGACCATCGTTGGAGGTATCGAATTTGTTTTTAGCGGCCGTGGCGTTGAGGCTGGATAGCGCGCTTCTTTCGTTCTGCAGCGCTTCGAAGGCGTCGCCGCGTTCGAGGCCCGAACCCTGCAGCACAATCTCATTGGCCGCACCGACAGTCAGATCGCTATGATTCGTAACGAAATAGGCAATATGCGAACGCGTTTCGATCGACTCCAGGAAGTACACTTCTTTTTGTCCGCGCGACACCTGCCCTACGTCGTCGCGGCCGTCGCTCAGCGTGCCGCGTTCGTACAGCATTCCGCTGTAGGGTACGCGCCACTGATACCAGTATTTGTCATCCGCGCCGCTCTTGTTGCTGAGATGATTCAGGGCATCCGCGGAATAGTCGTTCTGTACATAGGGCAGCATAGCGTATCGATAGTTAAACTTAACATAGCCGCCAAAATCATCGGGCGTCGGTCCGTCGTTCGTGCGGTCGAGGTAGTCCGGCGTGGTAATTTCCGTCAGCAGATAGGAATTGGCATAGGGCGTCGGCCTTTCTTCCCCGGATAATACAGGAGCGTTAGCTTCCTGCGTAACGTCGCCTTGATCATTGGGTAAGTCCTTGACCGAGAATAGGTTGTCGCTGTCGGTGTCATCTTCGGACCCGGCCATGTTCAGGCCGAATTGCAGCGTAGACTCCTTGCGTGAGTATACCGGCAGACCGTAGACATAGCGCGCGCCGTCGGGCTTGCAGACGGCGATTTCACCGATCGAGCGCAAGAAGTTTTTTTCCTCGCCGCTGAGGTTGTCGAAGTTGTCTTCGTAGTAGCGGAGGAAGTAGTCGCGCGAGGTCTGATCTTTGTTAAACGAGCGATAGTATATTTTTTGTCCGCCGCTTTGCTGGTGAACGAGCATCTCTTCCAGCGTTGAATAGGCTATATGCGACGACCTTCCGCTGCGCTCGCCTTCATTCAGCGAAGCGAAAACCTTGTTGGTGGACATGCTGAAGCTTGCATTATTCACCAAGCCGCCGATTGCATCAACTTCGGTGTTGTTGCTGACGGCAACGGCTTTGTCGTCCTGCGCGAACTCCACGCTGCCGCCACGGTCGCCGATAAAGCGAAAGAAATAGGGTTCGCCGTCGCTGCCGGCGGCATTCTCGTCGATCGTCCGAAAGTGATGCGGCATCGAAGCGGTTGCATTCTGCAAGCCTTCGACAACACTATGGCTGTATCCCATTCCGACGTGAACGCCTGAACCGGTATTGGTGCCTTCGCTGCCGCCGGCGGGACCTCCGCTTTCTTCTTCGCCATCTTTGCCGGGCGCGTTAAATGTCATGCCCAATTGTTGGATCGTGCTGCCATTGTATACACGGTTGGGACGGTACTGGCCGGGCTGCCGATGGTGCAGTCGAAAACCGCCGATCATTCCTTCGCCGGTGGCAATGAAGTTGTCGGCATTGCTGTGTGGAATAGCCAGAAAGTGGTCGCGGCGCGTGTAGGGCAGCTCCTTTTCCAGCGAAT
The DNA here is from genome assembly GCA_028284775.1 of Candidatus Kapaibacterium sp. GTDB lineage: Bacteria > Bacteroidota > Ignavibacteria > Kapaibacteriales > UBA7675 > JANQRB01. The sequence goes on from JANQRB010000025.1 coordinate 90,091, forward strand.
AGTCCATAAGCGTGTTGGCATCTAGCGCATCGCCGGAATACATATAGCCATAGGCGTCACGGTTGATCTGCTCGTAGTTAATCTGATTCGTGTAATTGCCGAAGATTCCGCCTTCATACCCATCAGGTAAAAAACTGCTTTTGCCGCCCTTGGTATTAAGGACGCCGACTTTAACGTTGAAAGAGTAGCCGTAACTCGGCTTGTAGGCTACGGTACGCACCGGGTCGGAGGCCAGCGCCAGGCCGTAGCGCGCCGTCGTCATCAGCAGCGAGTTTGATGCCTGATAGAGTCCCAGCGATTTCAAACCCTTCACAAAAGACTTTTTGCCGACTTCGCGAAATCCTTCGAGATAATAGCCCGGGTTGAGCCGGTAGGAAAACCCAAAGCCCTTGTCTGCCGAGAGCGAAGTGCCGAGGCTGGCGAGCCCCTTGATATAGGCTGAAATTCCGACGTCGAAACCGAATCCCTTGTAGCTATTGTAACGCAGGGTCAGCGAGGCTGAAAGATTCGGATTGTACTCATTGCTGCTGGCGCCATTCTTGGGCAGGCCGTTAACCTTGCCTGAACTAACATCGCTCTGGCCCGCCATTGCATCCTGCGCCGGTTTATTATTGGCGTCGGGTTTATCCGCGCTGAAAAACTCATAGGAAGCGTGTGCGCCGACGCTAATGGTCTGGTGGGAGTGCGTCCGGGTCCAATACCGAACATCGGCGGCGTAATGATCATCCGGAAAACCGGCGATGGGCCGCGAGATCGCGCCGGGGTTGAGCGTCCAGCCGTAGCCGACCCAGGAGGCTTCCTGCTCGGGCGTAAGACCGCTGTGATAGGACAGCGAAATCGGATAGCCCGCGCCGTTAGGCCCTGGAATGTTAATTAGGGGAAGGTTGTAGGTGAAGGAGCCGCTGAACTCGTTGACCATACTTGTCGTGGCCACCGGCTCGAAACTGCTGAACTCGGGTTGGGCCGGACCGCCCGTCAGCGCCGGGGCCGCGATCGGTGCGACAAATTGCAGGACGAGACTAAGGCCGCTCAGCAGTGCGAGAGTTTTTAGGATGTTCGTTTGTCGTTGCATGGTTAAATCACTCGGAAGAATAGATCAGCAGGTTCACGCTGCGGCGCAAGGCCGCTACATATCTTTTCGATGGAAGACAAAATGTTGCAGGCCCGTAGCAAAGAGCTCGTCCCGAAAGATGAAATCGAATGTCTCGGCTCGGCGGAACTCATTCTCTTCACGCTGCGGAGTAAAGACAAACAGAATCGTCCGACCTGGGTGCAATCCGTAAACATTTTCGAGGGTCGATAAGACCGGCCGGTACTCGATGTCGTTTACGATCAGCTTCACACGCTCTTCCATGCCGAAATTCATATTGTAGGAGCGCTCGCGATATTCGTCGTAGGAATCGAGGTCGCGCATCATCAGGTCCACCTCGTTGCCGCTCTGGCCCTCAGGCACGAGACTCAGAGCTATGTAGATATTGCGGGCGTAGATTGCCGTTAAACTGTCGATATAGGCTTGCGGCCGGCGCTCGCCGCGCAGATCCTGCGCCACAAGCTGCGAGGATGGCAGCATCCTGGCGCTAAGTCGCAGACCGTTCAGACTTTTGCTGATGGTCACGCCGCCGTCTGCCGCCTTGTCGAAGCCGGTCTCCCATGCTTCGCCCTCTGTCTCGCTTGCACAGGCCACGCAGAACACGAGCAAAACAAGAACTGTGTTAATGCTAACAGGTTTTTGCAAGCACAGCGATCCCCGTATGGATGGGGGAAGAAGTTTCCCTGTCCGGCCGCCGCGCTTCATTATTGTTTCTCTCCCCGATACGCGCTGTTTAATTCCCGCAAGACTTCTTCCGTAATATCGCAGGCCGCATCACCGTACATAATGTTGCCGTCGGCGGTTGTACCGAGCACCACGTCATAGCCCTCTTCACGCCCATAGTGTTCAACAAACACATTAATTTGCTCGAGCACGCCTTCGAGTAGTTTATCTTCACTCTCTCGCGCTTTGCGCTCCAGCGAGCGGCGATAGTCGTTAAGGTTACGCTGTTGTAAGTCCAGATATTCCTCTCGGCGGCGGCGGTCGTCTCCGCTCATTTCCTTAAAGTCGCTGTTGTATTGATGCAGGGCGCGACGAAAATCAGACTCCAGCGTATCGACATTCGAATGCCAGAGCTCCTTCTTGTCGTCCAGTGCGTCGCGTACTTCCTTCATGCCTTCGTAGTCCGCCAGGATGACGCCGGAACGGATATATGCGATAGACGGCTTGGTAGAAACAGTCAGTACAAGTAAACAGATATTCAGTCCGGCAAGCACTAAGAGACTTATGACATAAAGCGTTTTCATCAGACGGTCCTTGCATGGCAGGCCATGCCGATCGTTGTTACAGTCACGGAATATTCGATTAGTCACTTTGTACAGGTTACGATGCCGCTTTTGTGTCCGTCCGGGGTATACAGTCGATACACATAGCTGCCCGGCGGGAGCCGCAATCCCTTGCTGTTCGCGGCGTCCCATTGCACTTCCCTGCTGCCCGCCGGCAGGACGCCGTCGATGACTCGCGCAATTTCCCGGCCATCGAGCGAATAAATTGCGAGCAAGACCTTGCCGGCGTGATCGATGTTAATGTTGAAATGTAGTTTCGAAGTAAATGGGTTGGGAAAGACGCTGATCTGATTGTGCGCTTGGCGCAGCCTCTGCAGTCCCCGACCTTCTTCGAGAAGGTTATCGCCATTGATGTGCAGTCCGCTAAACGTTTCGAGCCTTTCGCCGGCATGCGGCCACTGCACGACGGCGGAGTCAATCACACTGTTCGCGCCCAGACCGAAGTGAAGCAATTTCGGATCCTGCATGAGCAAGCCGCGGCCGGACGTGACGCTGCGGGTAAGTACTATGTCCCCGACGTAGAGGCGAACTAAGGCACCAATCGCTTCTTTGTTTCCCGATAGACCTTTGAGTCTGAGCTTAACATAATTTCCCCTTTGCGACGATTCATTGCGCAAAAGACGCAGCCTGCCGCGATCGCAGCAGACGAGGTCCAGCCTGCCGTCGTAATCGAAATCAAGCAACATCCCGTCTCGTTCGAATACGGACTCGTGCAGACCGTATTCGTGGGAGCGTAAGGCGAAACTATGATCCGCCCGCTGGATGTATAGCTCGGCGAAGTGACATTCATCGCCCGATGCCAGATAAATGTCCAGCAGACCGTCATTGTTAACATCACCCCAGGTGGCGGCGCCGAGACGCTCGTCGAAAGCAAGCCCTGCCGGCCGGAGGGCCGTTGCCGCGGTCGCCGCGTTACGCTGTTCGTTGGGCAGGATATAATCGGCATGCAGACGGCTGGTATGCCGCGCCGACAGCATATATGGCTGCAACAAATCAAGATCGCCGTCATTGTCATAGTCGGCCCAGTCGCCGCCGACACCGATGCCTTCCTGCATGCCAAGGCCGGCATTCCGGGCGAAGCGTTCCATTACATTGCCGAATGCCGATGCTGCGCGGTTCTCCCAGAGTTTTCCACGCCCGGACGAAGCGCTGCTCACGAACAGATCGGGGTCACCATCGCTGTCGAAATCTACCCAGGATGCGCCGCGCAAAACTCCGGTCTCCGGCTCTGAATACAGCAGAGTTGTACTGTCTTTGAAGCCAGAGCCCTTAGTGTTAACAAACAGGAACCCCCTGTTGAAATCCGAGGCATTGTTGCCTGCCGATGCAATGAAGATATCGGGATACGCATCGTTATTGAAGTCGGCGATGCTAAAGCTGCTCACTGCCCCTAAAGCCGTCAGGCCTCGTAACTCCTGTTCGCGGAACTGCATATTGCCCCGATTGTAAAAGATGCGCAGCGGCTGCTTCAGGGAGTCGGACGATCCGATAAACAGGACATCGCTGCGTCCGTCATTGTCCATGTCGATAAAGGCGCCGGCGCCCGGTCTGCCCGACAGACCGATATCAGCAGTAACCTCTCTGAAACCGGCATCGACCGTATTGAGAAAGAGGCGTCCGTCCGCGAGCAAGTCAATACGACCGTTTTCGTCCACATCAGCCCATGCTACGCTATTAAAGTTCAATGAATCAGGCAAGGCGCTCTCGATCGTCACATCGCGGAGTGCCGGCGTCAGGAATGTATCGGTATAGTGAATTTCCAGGTCCAGGGCATAAGCGAATACCCCATAGCGCCACTGTTGATCGCGGCCTTTAAGATACTGCCAGAAATAGCGTTCACCGCTCCGATTGATGCAACGAGCCTCCCTGGCGCGGGAATCCGAAACTATACTCACGCCCGGCTTGAGATTGTCGATGCCTATGAAAACCTGGTTGTTGTCGACGAAAACCGGTCTGGGCAATTTAACAAGCACCGCCTCCTTGCCGTTAATCTCTTTATCGATTACCAGAGGCTCGATCAGATCTTTGCCGATTGCCGGCAGAGCAGCGCCGCCCTCGTAACCGTAAAGGTGCAGCACGGCCGCATTCGCTGTGGCATCACCGACGAGCAGCAGCATCACCTGCTCGATAAAGCCCGGTGCCGCAAGGTCGAAACGCGCCACGTGCATCTCGACCGTCGGGTCAGTGTACAACAAGAGCGGTACATCGGGATCGTAACAACGGAGAGTCTCTCCTGCCGCCGTGAAGGGGTGAATTAACACCGCTACGACAAGCGTCAACAGAACTAATCGCGAGAGATATTTCGAATACAGCATAATAATTCCGGCGCTGATAATTTTCCGCTCTACCTTCCACAGGATGTGCCGATAGCCGCGCATTGTTTTCAAGCTTAGAGCTGCCCCCCGGCTCACAAAACCGAAGTACTCACCGCAGTCATTCGCTATGTAGCGGTCGCCTGCCCTGCGAACTCTTGAACTACCGACGGCAAAAAAAGAACAGGAAGCGAATGGTGAAAGAGCAAAGAAGTGAACGAGGGTTCAGCGCTAATGAACTGTTGCTACTTTCGAATGAACGGCAAAAACAGCCAGGGCTGTTTCGCGACTCCCCCCTAACGGGATGCGCATTGCGGGAAGGGGAATTCGTGGCCTTGCGACTTTTTGCTATTCTTGTGATACATACTACAAAACATAGAATTCCGGCATTGCGAACCGAGATTGCAGCGAGGTGAAAGGATTGGCGACCGAGAAAGAACTTCAACGACAGCAAGACTTCCTGGCTCTGCTGAAACCGGTCCGCGCTCCGCTCGAACGATTTGCGCGAGCACTGACCCGCGATCGGGAGGAGGCCGCCGACCTGGCTGCCGCGACGATTGCAAGCGCCTTCGAACAATTTGACCGGATTCGCGATCACCAGGCTTTTCAGTCATTCTGCTTTTCCGTCGCCAGCCGCATCTTCAAGCGGCAGCGACGCCGGGCACGGCTCTTTGGCGTCTTTGACAGAAAATCGGCCGAGGCACGCGCCGATGATGCTGATTCGACCGAACATAAGGCCGAACTGCGTCAACTCTACGAGGCACTCGATCGCCTGCCCGCCAAACAGAGAGAAACGCTGCTGCTCTTTGAGTTGCTGGGTATGAAGCTGGAAGAAATCCGCGCTATCCAGGGCGGCTCGCTCAGCGGCGTCAAATCGCGCCTGGTACGTGGAAGAAAATCGCTGGCGCGTCAGCTTCGCGAGTATGCCCCTGCCGATCGCCCGCCAAGTGCTCCGAAAGCGAAGTCGACGGACCTTAAGAAGCTGGGGGGGCAAGATAATCTTAAGGAAGCCACCGTTCGAGTCTGACGACAGATTTCTGTTAACACATGTTAAACAATGGTATCAGCATGCAGCTAAACGATACATTCCTGAATCGCTTCTTTGCACCGGCGCGTAAAGCCTTACATAGTCAAGGCGAACTGATTTCTCAGGAACGACTTGATTCGATTCTTCGCGGCGAAGGCCAGACATTCGGCAGCGGGGTTCGGATCTTGCGCGCGCAAAGACGCCCCGCAATCAATTACCTCCTCGTCGGTCTGGCCGTCGCCGCCGTTGGAGGCAGCTCTTATTTGCTGTTTGTTGAGTCCACCAACAAATTGCGCCCCCTGCATCAAACGGAAGACGTCACGCTCGATCATGCAACCACTTCTTTGGTCCGAGAAGCCCGGCAAGTCGAGGCCGGCAAGGATCAGGCACCAGCGTCAGGAAGGACGACCGCCGCCGAACGGGTCCAGGCCCGATCGCAGCCCGATGAGTCGGCGTTCCAAGCGGGCGACCAGGAGCTGCGCCAGACCAATGCGATCGCGGATCAAGCAGAGCAAGACCGGCGCGAAATACCGAACGAGCCCGGCAGCAATGCCTTTATTCCCGACAGTTCGCTTCGCAGCCGGCCTAACGGAGAAGTCCGGGTAGTGTATGTCGACAATGTCGTTAATGAACAATTGCCTCACGCGTCGACGTCGATCCCATCGTCGACGTCGATCCCATCGAATGATGCGTCCGAGTCTCCGGCTACCCGCTTCTTCACACAGCATACAATAGTGTCCGCCGAGCTCAGGTCCGTCGCTCTGGTACCCAAAAGCTCGCTTCTCGGCAAGCCCGATCGAAAGATTCGGGTGAGATATCGCAACAGGGCCCTTGATCGACGACGGCATGATCAGGCCTCCACTAGTCCGGCTGCCCGGTTTGCGCAGGACAGCATCGACGGCTCCCGCTTGCTGGAGTTAACTGCCGACGAGTTGCTGCCGCTCGGTATCGCCCCGGTCGAGCGGGGGATTGTCTTTCGCTGGCGACATGACAGCTCCGGCAGCATATTGGGACAATACATCCTGATGGATGGGACGCGCTTCATCCGGAAGGAATCGGACCTGCCCGAGCAGCTAGCGGCTCCGCCCTGCAATCCGGTTCTGGTGACCGACGATCTGGGCGCCAAACGCATGATGCAGTTTGACGACAAAAAAACGGATACCGCCCTGGCCGCCGCGATAGACAGCCTGCCGCTGGATTCGCCCTTGAGAGATTCCCTTGAAGCAGTGCTGCATAAGCAAGCGCGGGACAATGTCGATCGCAGCATCAATACCCTTGTCCCGATCCTCGTGCGCACAGGCTACGAATTCACGACTCAGGATAAATCCGATAAGCGCTGGCGACCGGATTGCATCCTGTGGTACAGGCCCGAGAAGGCCCTGCTTGCTGTCCTGCCGGAGCCCTATCGCCGACAGCTGCAGGCCGAGCTTCACCGCCTCTCAGCTAATGCCATAATTAACAAGCGGCCACTGGATTATGCTGTCAGCCCTGCAACGGCATCGACAGACGACAGGACAACTGCTCTTGCAGATCAAGTTTTTCATGATACTCTGACCGGCAACGAGTTGATGAATATCTGGCGCAACAGCTCGGATCACGTCACTTCCTTCAGGGTCTTTCCCAACCCGGCGCATGACCAATGCGAGTATAAATTTCAGCTTCAGAGCGACCAAGTGCTTGCTGTGACGCTTCATACGGTCGACGGCAAACAGATTCGTGTGATACGCAAGCCGCGCTTTTTGAGAGCCGGCCGGCATCGCTCTGTGTTTTCTGTTCACGATCTGAGCGCGGGCATGTATTTGCTTGTGTTGAGAATGACCGACAGCGAGCTTGTGCAGAGACTGATTGTGGAATAATGTCCTGTGCCCGACCAAAATTGTTAGTCCGGGTCCAATTCCGAAACTGCGGATTCCATCGGTATAAGTCATGCGAAATTCGACGAAGCCAACCGGATACAATATTTGTCAGGCAGCGCAGACATAGATCTAAACTTCTGCACACAAGCTGAAAGAACATGTACATGGCGGCAATCCCGAAGTCTGTGAGACACAGGAATTTAGGTAGCTCAGACATTAAAATTTCCCCTATCGGTCTTGGAACGTGGCAGTTTTCCGCTGCTCAGGGATTGAGTACATACTTTTGGCCGACTCTAGCAGATGAAGTAACAAATGAAATTGTCGAGACTGCGCTGGACCATGGTATCAATTGGTTTGACACCGCGGAAATGTATGGCAAGGGGCGCTCCGAACAAGCTCTGGCGCTTGCTCTGAGAGAGGCCGGCAAATCAAATGGCGAAGTTGTCATAGCTACAAAGTGGTCACCTGCGTTCCGGACAGCGCGTTCGATCAAAAATACTATTGCTGAACGACTTCGCTGTCTCGCAGGATACTCTATCGATCTTCATCAAATTCACCAACCTATATCATTCTCATCAATTGAAGCAGAAATGGAGGCGATGGCGGAGCTGGCGGCAGCAGGTATGATTCGGGCTGTGGGAGTCAGTAATTTTTCTGCAAACCAGATGCGACGAGCGCATAAAGCTCTTGCTCGCCGCGGCCTGTCTCTTGCATCTAACCAGGTTAAGTATAGTCTCCTCGATCGCCGCATCGAAAGAAATGGCGTGCTGGATACGGCCAAAGAGCTCGGGATCACTATAATAGCCTATTCTCCGCTCGAGATGGGGCTGCTTAGTGGCAAGTTTCACGACAATCCGGAATTATTGCTTAACACTCCTCTTCTTCGGAAAATGATAGTACGCAAGAAACTCCGGAAAAGCCATTCGCTCATCGAGCTGCTTAAGGTCTGCTCGGAAAGCTACAATGTCACACCGTCCCAGATTGCCCTCAACTGGCTAATTAACTTCCATGGCGATGTGGTCGTGGCAATTCCCGGCGCTACGAAGGCAAGTCATATAGAGCAAAGTGCGGGGGCAATGAATTTCAATTTATCCGATCAGGACAAGATCCAATTAGATGAAGTGTCACGTCAGCTTGATTAAGAATCCATTTGTTCGCTTATTGCCCGATTCCTCAATGCCGGCGCTCGAAATATTGTCGGATACCACAGATACGATATCGCTAATTTCGCGCTATGGGTAAGTTAAGCCCCCGGTGCATTATTGCCTGGCTGGAAGCCCGGAGTTAAACATATTTCATTTCAGATGACGGCTGAAAAAAGCCCTTAGCTCTTCCTTGTAATGCCGTACCCAGTCCCCGGTACTGTGACTTCCGTTGGAAATTATTCTGAGCGTGCTTTCGTTGCCCAGGGAAGTTAAGCTCTCATGCAAAAGCTCCGCCTGACAGACAGGAACGATTTCATCCAGATAACCATGCATGATATAAAATGGCGGCAGCCCTTCTTTAACATAGGTAAGAGGACTGGCGTTTATCGCTGCTTCCTGAACATCCTTCAATGCTCCTCCTAACAGTCGCCCTTCGCAGGAATCCTGCGATGAATGTTCCATGGCGGGTGTCACTTCTTCCGGAAACTCATCCATCCGATTAAAATCAATTGGTGCACAAAACGCCGCAACAGCCTGCACTGAGCTTGGCTGTCCAGGCCAGGGACCTTCGCCCTCCAGAGCGGGAGCATCACTGGTCACGCCCAATAGAGCTGCCAGATGGCCACCGGAAGAGCCGCCCCATACGCCAATTTTCGCAGGGTTGACATTATATTTTGCGGCATTTGCCCGAATCCAACGAACAGCGCATTTGGCATCATGGATTTGAGCGGGAAATGCGGCCGCATCTGTTAAGCGGTAATCTGAAGCAACACAAAAATAGCCGGCCTCCGCAAAGGCGAACAAGCGTTCAAAAGCTGCTCTGCGATTCCCCCAGCGCCAGCCGCCGCCATGAAGGTGGAGCAAAGCCGGCATCGGATCAGGTGGCGAGATTCTGGGTCTGATAATGTCCAGGTGCAGTTCACTTTCGCCCGCACGCGCCAGATAGACGTTAGGTATGAGTTCGACGCCGGCCGGTAAGGGCCAACCCTCTTCCGGATAACCTTGAATCGGATAACTTTCTAATTTCATAGCGCTGCTGTCCGAGACAAATTCACAAAATTCTGAATGTCTTTTCCAAAATTTGCTGCTTTTCGCAATGAAGGTCGTATTCTGCGCCAGGTAGTTTCCAGCAGAGAGACTCTGGCTGAGCTCGCCGAATGCAAAGGCCGTTTACGGGGCGCAATTATTGTGCTATCACGGACATTCGTCCTTTACTGCAAGCCCCTCCCTACTGAGGGCCATGCCGGGCGCTGATAGCCCTTCAGGTAAATGGCTTGTGACAATTAAACAATCCATCGTTCATCAATTATCTCCTGCGTAATCATTTCGGCAACATAGGAACCTTCGGCGGCGGCTCCAATGACACCCGTAAAGCCGTTTTTGGCATCACCGACAATATAGAGACCTTCCACATCCGTCTTACCCCAGTCATTGCTTTTGTATGTCCCCCATTCGCCTGTTTCAACACCCAGTTTTGCCGGAATATCGGTCGCCTGCCTTTCACCGGTGCTGAAGAGGAAGCCACCGGTCCGCGAAATAAGCTCGCCGCCTGCGAGCTTAACTGCCTGCAGTTTGCCATTTTCTGAAATCAGCTCGGCGATCTTGTCCTGAATGACCCGGATCTTGTTTTTGGCCAGAGTCAGCCTCTCTTCCTCACTGATTGCATTCGCTCCAGCAGTAAACACAACCAAATCGCTTGTCCAATTGCTGATCGTTTTCGCAAACTGCCCGACTCCTTCATCCTGTCCGAACAAGGCAAGCGGCTCGTTACGCCGCTCCCAGCCATCACAAAAGGGACAGGGGTATACTGTATTGCCATATACTTCTTCAATGCCCTTCAGACCGATTTTTGAGACATTATCTCTGAATCCGCTGGCAAAGACAAGGCGTTTGCTGTTAAACACGCGTCCACCGTCAGTTGTGATGGTATACCCTGATTCGCTTTGGCGCGCCTGCTCTACTCGTCCCTTACGATACTCGACAGTTTCGTATTGTTCCAGTTGTTTTTTGGCAATCCGCAGCAGCTCGCCGGGGTGGTATCCGTCGCGCGTAAAAAAGCCATGCGATGCCTGTGTGACAAGGTTTCTGGGCATTTCATCACTAATAATGACCGTGTTAATCATTGCTCTTCCCAACACAAGAGCGGCACTCATTCCGGCCGGCCCTCCACCGATGATCAAGACATCCAGTTGTTCGTTCTTCATATTGAATTCTCTTATGATGTATTTGTAATACTACTGCTTTGTCAATTAAGTTATTCAGTATTCTCCTCCCCTTTAGAAAAAGGGGAGGTTGGGAGGGGTTATGAACTCTCAAGGTCTTACTAACTCCCCTGGCCCCTCTTTCAAAAGAGGGGAACTAGAATAAACTAAATTGAAAAAGCAGTAGCATCATAAAAACGTTAAGGCATCAAACCGTGGATGCACCGATATCTATGATTCGAATTCGTGACACTCTCCACTGTTCATCTTGACACCTTAAACTGAAGACCCCCTGGGCGACATCACTCCACTAACAAAAGCATTCCATCCCAGTTCGTTTGCTTTCCTGGGAGCGATCACGCCATCGTTCACAGCCTGATTTGTGCTCCTGACGATGGCCATCCAAACGTAAGCCAACCACTCATTATCGAGCCGTATGTCTATCACATGTTCTGATTTCAGCTTATCAAGTACACCGTAGAATAAAGCGCTCATTTCCTTGAATTGCGCCTGGATGTCACTTTCAGCAAATTGATCGGCAAATTTCTGACAGAACTCATAATGCTGCCCCTTTGCAATATCGTCTTCGAACATCTTCCGCAATTGGTCGATCGGAGCATTATGCAGGCTAATACTGGTTTTTACATCGGCCAGCATTCTCTGCATAATACTCTGTGCGCAGGCCTTGATCATGTTTTCTCGTGAGCTGAAATAGCGATGCAATGATCTTCGGCTGACACCTGCTTTCTCCGCGATCACATCCAGATTGGAAGAGGGGTCTTCATTGAGCACGGCAATCGCCGACCGGATCAGAAGTTCTTTTGTAGTCATTTCTCACAATTGAGACATCTGTCATATTTTTGTGACAAATATAAGAGCAAAACAATTGAGGACAAGGGATTTTTCTCGTTGAGCAATGGAAAGAAAATTTAGGCTCTGTACCGGAAATACTACTCCGATCACAATCTCCAAGGCGGTGAGGTCTTCCGGTAGCCGTACTAAAAATTCTCAATCAACAGCGTCCTTTTTCCGGGAAGTTTCATTCACATAAGCTCTTCCATTGTCTTGCCCAGTGTGGTTAATGTGGACAAAGACAGTAAGGCCAGGACAATGCCCTTGGAGAGTGCTTCATCCGACCTGCTGATTTTACGCTTTGCCGGTATTGTCTCACAGCTCTGCAAGATATTTCTGACAATCGGCAGTCTGCTGCCGGTTAACAACAGTCGTGGAGATGCCGGGCCTGCACAGATGGATCATGACTTCGAGCTGATCACCACGGTCCACTGCCATCGCAGAACATTGATTGCTGAAGACTATTTAGATGATTACTTCTTTCCAAAGACAGATATAAGGCCAACAATCGAGGTCCCGACCAGGACTCAGAAACGCATCGGGTTTAAGGTTGCGGCAGGTTTAAACATCTTTAAATTGACAACTGCCAGTGATCCCAATCTTTAAACACGAACATTAAACATGCTCAGTTGAGGAGGCGACAGCCGCCGTAAACGAGATTCTGACTATTTCTCTGATTCGACCCAATTGCCGTCTTCCCGAATCAGGTCGATCAAGGCATCGACAGCTTCGGCGGTATTAACAGATTTGCGCACCACTTCTTGACCGCGGTACAGCGAGATTTTGCCGGGTCCCGAGCCGACATATCCGTAATCGGCATCGGCCATTTCACCGGGGCCGTTGACGATGCAGCCCATGATTCCGATCTTAACACCTTTCAGATGATTCGTCCGCGCGCGAATCCTGGCGGTGGTCTCCTGCAGATCAAAGAGGGTCCGCCCGCAGGATGGACAGGAAATGTACTCGGTTTTGGAAATTCGCGTACGCGTTGCCTGCAGGATGCCGAAGGCCAGGTTGTTAAGCCGGCGATGGCTGATGTCCGCCGCCTGCAGCCAGAGTCCGTCGCCCAGGCCGTCCAGCAACAATGCGCCGCAGTCGGTGGCTGCGTATAAGAGTACATCATCCTGCTGCAGATCCGGGTAACGCTGCCTGATGATGACCGGCGCCGGGCAATTAGCTTCCAGCAGGCTGATGAAGGCCCGACGCTGTTCCGGCATTCCGCGCCACCCGGCGGCATCGAGCACCAGCACGGCGCTGGGATCGTCGGTGAGGGCCGTCATAAAACGGTCTGTCAGGTCCTGAATGCCGGCGCTGACAAAGTTTAGTTCGTCTGAACGATCAGCGTTCTCAAGAAATTCATCGGCAGTTAACAAGGGCAGGGCAGCGCCCCGCTCCGACCCCGCGGATCGCCACGCGGCATAGTCGCTGATGCAGCGCAGCGTTCCCGGTAGCTCGAAGTCGATCCGCGCCGTGCCCAGGTAGACGAAATCACAGGCCATGTCGGCGATATGCCACTTGTCCAGCGGGACCGAATAGTTGTAGCCCAGTCCGGCAAAAACGGCGGGTCCCGGCGCTGACAGATGACTGAGATCGGCGACGACGACGGGAACGGCTTTTGCACCGATCGTAGCTCGCTGCGCGCTTGTCCGACGCCTGTAGTGAAAGGGGTCAATCGGCGAATGAATAACCGGCGGCAGCGGCGCTGCCTCGTCTCTCCTGCGATAGCGCTCGGCCAGCGCGCGCGCGACCGGAATTTCGTGCTCCGGCTCTTCGGTCAGCGAAACGCGAATCGTATCGCCGAGCCCGTCTTCCAGCAGGGTGCCGATTCCGACGGCGGACTTAATTCGCCCGTCTTCCCCATCGCCGGCTTCGGTGACTCCCAGGTGCAGCGGATAATTCATTCCTTCCTTCTTCATCGTCGCGACGAGCAGACGATAGGCCTGTACCATCACCTGCGGATTGCTGGCCTTCATCGAGAGCACGATATTGTGAAAACTCAAATCTTCGCAGATACGCAGGAATTCAAGCGCCGACTCCACCATCCCGAGCGGTGTATCGCCATAGCGGCTCATGATGCGATCGGAGAGCGAGCCGTGGTTGGTGCCGATGCGCATGGCGGTGCCATACTCCTTGCAGACCGCTACCAGCGGCGCAAAACGCTTGTAAATGCGATCGAGCTCCGCCTGATAAGCATCGTCGCTGTAGTCGATGGTCTGGAATTTTTTGCGGTCGGCATAATTGCCGGGGTTAATGCGTACTTTCTCAACAATTCGAGCGGCAAGTTCGGCGGCATTCGGCGTAAAGTGAATGTCGGCTACGAGCGGTGCCCTGTAGCCACGCCGTCGCAGCTCGCCGCGAATGACTTCCAGGTTACGGGCTTCGCGTAAACTCGGGGCCGTAATACGAACGTATTCGCAGCCCGCCTCGATCATTCGGATACTTTGCGCAACCGTTGCCGCTGTGTCCATCGTGTCGGTGGTGGTCATGGACTGCAGGCGAATCGGATTGGTGCCTCCCAGCGGCACATCGCCTATCTGCACTTCCCTCGTCGGCCAACGTTGGTATTCCGTCAGGCTGCTGCAGTAGTCAAGTGAAACAAGACGGCTGTCCGGTCCGGAGGCGAGCCCTGTATCCATACGGCTTTCGCTTTCGATTGTGAAGAGGCGGCGCGGCTCCGCATTCTTTATTGCCGCTGCGTCCTGTACCCGCAGGCCGGGCTGCAGGTTCAGCGCTCAACAGCTCAGTATGTCGGTTGGCAGCCGCAAATATTGGATCTTACTTTACAATCAGAAGTTGCGCCGTATCCCGCCAAATCGACGAGGTCAATACGAGCTGGTAGTGGCCGGGAGGCAGGTCGGCATCGATATCGAACCGCCGCGCCGCCGAGCCCGGAGATTGCCATGAAGTATTGAATAAGCAGGCACCCTGCAAAGAATAGATTCTGAGACTGGACGCAGCACCCGCCACGTCGAATAACTCGACCGTAATATGCCGCTGCGCCGGTTGCGGGCTGATGTGCAGAATGCCGAATGCGCTACCGCCGCTCAACAGACGATGACCGCCGGCCTCGCAGATGCCTTCCAGGTTCAGTTGTCCGTCGATGCGCTCGCGCACGACGATGTCGGGACTCGTCAGGCTGAGGTCAGTGATCAGGATATCGCTTGCAATCGCATCGCCCAGCAAGACGTCGCCGACAAGCTCCAGAAGCGCGCCGCCTTCTTCCGGCAGGGTCAAATTGTCGGCCGCAATGCGCAGGACGCGCTCCCCCCCGTCGAGACGGTTTTCCAACAGGGTCCCGGCTTCCACTCTCTTGGGAAAAAACAGGCTGGCGTTAAAGCGCAGTTCGATTTCAAATCGATCCAGCAGCTGGCCCGCCAGTCCGGCGCCTTCCAGTAGAAGGACCGGGATATGAAAGTCGCGGTCCCGGACGTCGGCGCTCAGAATGGGAATCGCCACCACGATCGGCCGGCTGCTGTTGATGCTCTGACCTCTTAGAACACTCGATGTACTGAAATCACAAGGCTCCATTCCTTGCAGGCATAGTGTCGCCTGCGTGCTCGTCCCGCCGGCATGAAAGCGGAGCGTCAGACGGAGCGTCTCACCAGGATTGAGAGAAGCCGGCAGCGGCGGATCGGCGGCCAGCAGCTCGAAGGGGTCGCTGATGCAGCCGAGCGATTCAACCGTCATCGCCGCTTCGCCATCATTGCGATACAGCAGCTCGCGATCGGCGCTGCCGCCCTCGTTTACCAGGCCGAAATCGACCGCCGTGGGGCCGTTCAGGGCAATCGCCGCGCCAATTGCGCTGAGCTCGATTTCCAGCCTCACGTTACAGGGTTCCAGGACCAGTGTCAGCAAGCCCTGGGCCGGACCGCGCTGGACCGGGGTAAAACTAAGCTCGATCGGGCGCGCTTCGCCCGGTTGCAGGAGTGCGCCGGCCTGCAAGGGCGTGCTGAAGGGGCCGGTGATCGTCAGGTCGTTGATACGGGCCTCTTCCTGGCCGTCGCTGTCGAAGAGCAGGCTGATGGTCTGGCTGCTGCTGCCGGAGCCACAGAGCAGGACCCGGCCAAAGTCCACGCTGCCGGGCGCTTCAAAGCCCGAGGCATCCTGCCGCCCCGTGAGCCTGACCAGCAGCTCCTTCTCGCATTCGCCGATGGTGTAACGCAGTCGCACATCGGTCTCCGCCGTTCCGCTTTCAACCGGCAGATAGATTATCTCGATGCTGCGCTCGGCGCCGGGGGCGATCAACAGCGGCAGGGTCTCCCCCTGTTGAAAATGCTGTCCGATCACCGCCTCGTTGATAGTGACTCGAAGATCGCTCTCATTGCTCAAGAGCAGAGTCCCGGACGAACTGGTTTCGCAGTCGGTCAGCACGCCGAAATCCAGGCTGAGATCGGCGGCTCTCAGTTCGGGATCGATTCCTTCCGCTCTCAGGGCAATTCGAATGGTGTCGATACAATCGGGACCGGCGCGGTAAGGCAATATGAGCTCGCGGGCAGCCATTCCTTCGCTATCCGGCAGATAGCGCAGATTGATTCGCCGCTCCTGGTCCGGGGCCAGGGGGCCGCTGCCATCGCTGCCGAGAAATTGAAACGGAGCGTCGACGCGAATGCCGCGCAGTTCCACATCGTCACTGCCGGTATTGCGCAGTACGACGAAGGTGTCCACCGGCGCCGCGCAAATCTGACGGCGCCCAAGATCGATACTCACCGGAGCGGCGCTCAGGGCAAGCGATAACTTGCGACCCCTGAGATCTACCGCGATTTCAAAGGGGCAGGGCCCGAATTGAATGCGCAGCGTCCCGCTGGCGCTGCCCTCGGCCTGCGGATTATAGCGCAGACGCAGTTCAAGGCTGCCATTACCGTCCAGGGTCTGCGGCAGAGCAGGTTCAATCAGGCTGAACACCGCGTCGCCATCAAAGCTGACGGCGGTTATTTCGACATCGTCCGGCAGGGGGTTGCGAAGGCGAATCACGTCGTCCGCCAGAGCGGAGCAGGCGTCGAGAGCGCCGAAATCCAGCGCGGCGGGCTCGATGGCGATATTGGGAATCGTGCGTGCCGTCACCTGGACGCTCGCGCTGCTCGAACAGCCGAACTCGTTCCAGACGGTTAAATTATACTCGCCGCCGGCATCGACGCTGATAGTCTGGCTGCTGCTGCCGTCGCCCCATTCATAGCGCAAAAATCCTTCGCCGGCATCCAGCAGGGCCACGTCGCCCGGACACAAGTTTAGCGATGGCTCGGCGCTTATGTTCGCGACCGGCCGCGGATGCACCGTAATGTCGACTGGTTTCGATTCAGCGGCACAGCCGGCGGCGTCCGAAACTCGCACTGAGTACGCTCCGCTTTTTGCGACAACGATCTCGCGCGTGGTCTCGCCGGTCGACCACTCGTAAAATTCACTTTCTTCTATGACGCGCAGCGTCACGTCATCGCCCGCACAGAATTCGGCCTCGCCCAGGACTTCGATGGCGGGATCGAGATCACAGCCGAACTCGACAATCAAGGCATCGCGCAGGCCGCGCTTGCTGGTCTGAAAAGCTTCGACCAGCGGCGTGTCGTCGCCTTCCGTGTACCCGACGAAGATCAGATTGCCGTCCCGTCCATCGTCAACCTCCAGCCCAAGACCAAGAGCGCGATCGATCAGACTGCTGCCGTAATAGCTGCTGTAGTAGGGCTGGCCGTCTGCTTCAAATTTCATCATGACACAGGAATTCAGGCCGGGACGGTCAGCGGCATAGGCGTCGTCGCTGATGTGAAAGACATTGCCAGTCGTTATGTCCCGCACCAGATCGACAACGTAGCCGACAGCGGCAAAGCTGTCATCGGGATAAAATGCCAGGGAGGTTATCAGATCGTGATCCCGTCCGCCATAATATGTCGACCAGTCGAGGCTGCCGTTCGCCCTGAATTTAGCAAGGAATCCGTCCGCCGGTGGAAAGACGAGTCCGGTGGAACTCAGGGCCGGCTGGAAGGCGCTCTTCAGCGTCAGATCTTCGCTTTCGCTGCTGCCGCCGATCAAAAAGTTTCCGCTTGAATCCACGGCAACGGCCAGGCCGAGATCATCGCCACTGCCGCCGAAATACGATGCCCAGGCGGTGTCGCCCGTGGGCTTAAATCGTACGACAAATGCATCGGAGTTCCCCTGTCGGACCTTGAGCAAGGCATCGTGCGTGACGGGAAAGTCATCGCTCAGGGTCGTGCCGCTAACCAGGACGAATCCCTGCCTGTCCACTGCAAGCGCCTCCGGTAAGTCCTGAGCGCTGCCGCCGTAAAAGGTCGACCAGAAGGGCTGGCCGCTGCCGGTAAACTTCGCCACGAATGTCGAGCGGCTCTCGTTCTTGTTGGCGCTCTGCAGTGCTTTCTCCGTCGGAAAATCGGAGCCTTTCGCTTTGGTCATCCCGACGACGGCATAAAGGCCATCCGGGCCGACATCGATATCGATGCCGCGGTCTTCATCCGACCCGCCGAAATAGGTTGCCCAGATTCGCTGACCATTGACATTGAAGGCAGCCAGAAAGGCGTCCGTGTCCGAGGCGGCGCCGATTGTGGATTGAAAGGCGGAAGCGGAAACGGGAAACTTGCGGCTCTTGGTCGTTCCGGTTAGGGCCACGATGCCGGTCGGCGTCACCGTAACGCCGCTGCCTTCGTCGGCGCTGTCGGCGCCGATCACCGTCGCCCAGAGACGCTCGCGCAGGGCATCGAACTTCAGGAGAAAGGCGTCCCAGTTATTGTCGCTGCGCGAGATCTGAAAAGCGCCCGGCGAAGTGGGAAAACTCTGGTTCTCGGTACGGCCGGTGATTAAGAGATTGTTATTGCGGTCCACCGCGACATTCGTGGCGCGGTCTTCTCCCTGGCCGCCATAGTAAGTGGCCCACACAACATCGGGATCGATCACGAGGGTTTGCGTTCGGTCATAATCCGGCAGCGCGAAGGAGACGACATCATTCCGGATACGCCAGCGAACATCCAGCGAGCGCGGCGTCTGCTCGTCGGAAGTCCGCTGCAGCGTGTGTTCATCCTGCGCGCCGCTGGACAGATAACTAAAGGGCGCCTGTTCGACAACCTGCCCCAGGGGATTCTCGATGCGCAATTCGCCGCCGCCGCTTAGTTCCAGCATCGAGGCGGCCGGATAACGCATGCGAATGTGTTCAGGCCGCCCGCCCGGTTTAATGACGAAGTCATACTTCAGGCCGAAGGAGCTGCCTCGCACATGCAGATCGACGCCGGGGTAGATGTCGCGATAACAAATCCAGCCGTAGCTGCGGACATCCGTAATGCCCTGCGGACAATGGGCGAGATAATAGTTGCTGTGACCGGTGCGGGGATTCACGGCTTCAACCACGGCGTCGGGGTTGGTATGGAGCAACTCCATGTCCATCCGGTAGAGTGTTTCGCGGATCGGCCGCGCTCTATGGTAACGATCGCTTGCGGGTACGGACTCGATATTCTGATCTGCGGCATCTAAATACTCTACGCGCCGGAAGACATAACTAAAGCCGGTCGCCCGCAGATAGAGTCGCATCGCGGGTCGGTCGGCAACGAACAGAAGATCCGGTCGGGGATGTCCATCCGTATCGCACAGCTGCCCTTTGTTGTGCGTAAACACGAGCTGGTCATCCCGGAAGGATTGCATGGAGGCTGCAAGCAGCGGTGTCGTCGTGTAATCCAGGGAAACAAGGGCCCCAATGGCGGTCAGCACAAGAAGGATACATTTATTCATAAGCAAAACGATCAATTGATCACTTATCCGACTACGTCAACAAAGAGCAGCGAATAGGCTGCGCAAGCTACACGCTTCAGACGCGGCAGCATTCCGATTCACAGAGTATCGATCTGCCGGGGAATAGCCGTCGGCACACATATATAGGGCGCGAGTCTACAACATTCCCGTCACAATGGCAACCGCCGTCGGCAATCAGGCTAAACGCCGTTTCGATTGCAGTCGGATCGGCACACGGAAAGCTGAATAACAGTAGTTTCGCTAAAATGGCTACAGAATCATCCAGGCGGCGCTGCAATCCACAACAGACCGGCAAAGGCGCCGTCGAGATCCATTCGTTCCAGATCGGGTAGATACATTCGTGAGACAAAGCCATCCAGGTACAGCGCATTGCGGCAGTTGAAACGCTCTCTGAACATCAGAGCGAAATCATAAAAGTTGACGGCTGAGCGTGATATCGCGAAGACCACTTCCCCATTTGGCGCAATGCCGACCCCGCTCCGTACAAAAGTGTTGGGCGATCCTTCGCGGAATGCAGGGTGAATTCGGCCCTGGTGCAGCAGCATGGGTCCCGACTGTGTCGCCAGGATGACGCTATCCTGCAATTGCGCAGCTTCATCGCTTGTGAGGACTTTCACCTGCGACGGCGTCAGCACAAAAGCACCGTTCGGCTTGAGGAAGAAGTTACCCTTGCCCTCGTCGCGGTTGAGCGCTACCAGCTCCTTACCATCCGCGACGAACCAGCCGAGGGGCCGGCTTTCTTTCGTATAGATACCGGCATTAGTGGCAAACAGGAGGTGGCGATGCTGCTCCGCGAGCAAGGACCGCAAGCGGGCGATGGATCCGATCGGCCGGCCCTGCGCCTCCAGCCAAGCCAGAGAAATTTGTTGACGTCGGGGATCAACGATGCAACAGTCATATTCCGCAGCGCGAAAGCGCAGACGCCGTGCTTCGAAGCCCGCAGCCGACCGCTGAACCGGAAGAGTATCCGACTGAGGTACCTGCGATTGCGCGACTCCCCTGTTAACATTCGATGTCGCCGAAGAGGGATCCGTCGTAGCGAAACGATCGATGAAGATAAGCGCAATGGCAGCGATGGCCAGGGCGATGGTTAAGCGCCACATAATTTTCCGTATTGCGAATTGCGAATGCTCCTTTCCCCCAATTTAACACGATTAAAGGATTGACTCTGCGAAGCACGTGAAAATTTTGAAGAATCATGGAGCCTGCGGAATGGACGACGCGTGAGTCGACGTTACCTGCGCATCGGGCATTCAAGATATCCTGCCGGCCCGTCTTCGAAGCGAAGGAATTCTCATTCTTCGAACCCGTCCACTACCTTGTTGCGCTGTCTCGGATCTTGAAAAGGCCGGTGACGTTAAATTTGGCCCCTGGCAAAAAGAAGCATCGCGCCGCTCAGCCAAAGGCAATCTCCATGATTTTGCGCGAGCCCGGCTCCGAAACAAAAAGTCCCCCGGAGTACGGGGGACTTGTATGAGTTTATGGTGCACGGTATTGTCGGGCGCCGTTCCTGCGCGCATAGCGTGCCGACGGCGAAGGCCGGATGTTAACGCCTGACTTGCAGAGGCGCGCTGACACTGCTGCCGCCATCGCCAGCCTGCGAGAGTTCCAATACCAGATAATACTGGCCGGCGCTGACCGGCGCACCATTCTTAAGGCGGGTATCCCAGATGAATTGGTGACGTCCGTCAGCCAGGGGCGCTTCGCTCAGGATCGTAATTGTCCGCCCGTTGACATCGACCACTCGCAGACGTATGTCGGCATCGGCGTAGAGCTCGAATTCGATCAGGGCTTCATCGCGGGCCGGGTTGGGGCTGATGCCCATGAAACGAGCGAGATTGCCGCCACTCTCTCCGCCGTTTTCGAGTGCAGAGGTATTGTCAAACGACAGCTTAATCGCCGATACGTTAACCGTCACAGTCGCGGTGGAGCTGCCGCCGTGACCATCGTCAATCGTGTAGTCGAAGGAGTCGCTGCCGGGCACGGCGCCCGCATCATAGGTAATCGTCGTGCCGCCGCCCGTAATCGACAGCGCGCCGAGGGTAGCGCCGGTAGCGCCCGTTATCGTTAGCGCTTGTCCATCCTTGTCGGCATTGGTCAGCAGCCCGCTTACGACCAGCGAGGCACTCGGCAGCACTGACAGAGTACCTTTGTCCAGGGCGACCGGCGCGCGGTTGCGCCAGATTACCGAAACGGCATTGTCGCCTCTGCTGCTGCAATAGATATGTCTGCTGTCGGCGGACACCGCGATTCCCTGCACCTGCCTCAGACCATCAGCGCCATCGACGCCGTCCTTTTCGTGATCGAGCACGGTCAGTTCGCCATCGGAGGCAGCGCGCGCAAATACGGTCAAGGCGTTGTCGCTTTCGGCGCTGACATAGACATTTTTGCCGTCGGCGGACACACGCAGCGAGAAGGGCGCATCAAGCGCCGTACCGCCATTACTGCCGTCTTTATAGCGTTTAACAAAGCTGAGGCTTCCGTCGACGGAGCTGCGGTTGAAGAGCGCCAGCGCGTCATCGGCAAAACCGCTGACATAGACGTGCTTGCCGTCGAAGCTGCTGTGCACCGAGCTGGCCTGATTAAGGCCGTCCACACCGCCAATGCCGTCCCGCAGTCGCTCGACAAAGCTCAGTAAACCGCTGTTGAGATTGCGCTCGAACACCACAACGGCATTGTCGCCGTAGCCGACGGCATAGACATTTTTACCGTCGAGGCTGACCGTCAGATCGTGTGTCAGGTTTAGGCCGTCGACACCGCCGACGCCATCACGCTGTCGTTCGAGGTACTCCAATTTGCCGGTGCCGGCATCGCGCCTGAAGACGGACACCGTATGGTCGCCATAACCCGCGCAATAGAGGGATTTGCCGTCGGAGCTCAGGGCCAGTGCGATCGGCTGATTCAGTCCAAGAATCGTCTTGCCGGCATCCTGCTGACCATGTCTCTTGCGTTCGACAAAACTCAGCAGTCCCGTTGTTGCGTTGCGCGCCAATACCACTATTGACTTGTTGCCATAGGAGCTCACATACAGATGATTGCCGTCGGGGCTTATTTCCACATCCATCGGGAACTTCATCGAGGTGATACCGTTCTTGGCGTGCTGGGCGCGGCCGAGATAGCTCAGCGCACCGTCAGACGAGCTGCGACTGAATATCGCAATGGAATGGTCGCTGCGGCCGGCGACGTAAACATGCTTCCCATCGGGGCTCACCGTCACCGAGCGGGCATAACGCAGGCCACGCACGCCGCCCGAACGATCCTTTTGCCGTTCGACGTAGTAGAGGTTCACAATGTCGGTCGAATTAGAGACCACAACTTCCACCGTATTCCCGGTCACTTTACAGCCGTTGACGTCCTGAATTCGATAGCTGAATCCGTCGATGCCCTCAAAGCCGACATTCGGTTTGTAGGTCACGCTGCCGCTGCTGCTCCAGGTAGTAATGGTGCCATTGGAAGGATTGTTAACCGCGATGAGCTGCAGGCCCGTGCCGTCGTCGTTGCCCAGCACATCGAAGGTAACGCAAAAGTTGGCGACGGTCGTCAGGTTGGCGGTAACAGTAGCAAGGTCCATGTTGGCGGCAACATTCTTGGCTTCGACCACCAAAATCGCGGCCTGGGTACAGCCCGCCTGCGAGGTTACATCCACCCGTATCTGCCCGGTCGTACCAGGTGCCCAGTCCACCGAAACGCTCGTGCTGTTTTGCCCGCCCAGAATGATGCCATTGACAATCGACCAGGAGTAGCTTGCGCCGGTCTGATCAGCGATGCTGTAAACAAGCGGCACCTCCGGGCAAGCGCAGGTAGCGCCGGTAATGTCGGCGGCGGGAACCGGCAGAACAGTCACGGTGAAATTCGTCGACACTGTTGCCGACGAAGCATCCTGGACCGTAACAGTTACGACAGCACTGCCGACCTCGCCGCAATCCGGCGTATAGAAGAGTGTTGTTGTCGCCGCTGTCGGCGAAAAAATAAGATTGCTGTCCTGGATCAGCGATTGATCGCTCGACGTGGCGCTTAGTGTCAGCGTCGTAACCTGATTATCGATATCCGCGATAGCGAAGACCGACGAGCCGGTCGTATTCTGCGGAATCGAATTGTCGGCGATATTGCCGATGGTCGGCGGATCGTTAACAGGCGTCATTGTAATCAGAAAGGTCTGACTCGCGCTGGTGTTGTTATGCCCGACCCCAGTCTGACCGTCATCACTGGCGCTAATCGTGACGAGCGCCGTTCCCACGGCGTCATCCGCCGGCGTGAAAAAGAGGTTGGCCGTCGTGCCGGTGGTCGAGTTAACAGTAGGCTGCTGCGCAAAGAGCGCCGGATTGCTGTTAATCAAATGAAAACTGACCACTTGGGTCGTCGTGGGATCGCCGTCGCTGACGCCAACGACGATCGAGGGACTTGTTGTCGGACCGTTATCTTCCGGCACCACAACATTCCCCGAGGTCGTAAACACCGGCGGGTCGTTGAAGTTGTTAACAAGAACCAGGAATGACTGCGTCGCCGACGTGAAGACGCCGCCATTGGCCGGTCCGCCGTCGTCGCTCAGGCTCACGAAAACGCGGGCCGTACCGGTGGAATTATTCTGCGCCGTAAACAACAGCGCGCCGGTCGAGCTTATCGAGGGCTGGCTGCTGAAGAGCAGGACGTTGTTCGTTGTCACATGAAATGTCAGGCTCTGCGTCGTTTCCGGATCACCATCGCTGATGCTGGCTATAACACCGGCCTGAATAAAGGGACCGTTATTTTCCGGTACGATAACATTGGCCGTCGTCGCGAAGCTCGGAATGTCATTAACCGGCGTCACAGTGATAGTAAACTGCTGCGTGGCGCTCGTGTTGACGTGACCGCCGCCATTAGCGCCGTTGTCGCTCAAACTGACAGTCACGAGCGCCGTGCCGTTGGCATTGCTGGCCGGCGTAAATTCCAGCGTTCCATTTGTCGCCACGATACTGGGTTGCACGCTGAAGAGACTCGTGTTGTCATTCACGAGATGAAAAGTCAGCGTCTGAACGGACTCGACATCGCCATCGCTGATCCCGGTCGCAAAGGGCATGCTGTACGGACCGCTGTCTTCCAGGACCGTAACGGCGAGGCCGGTCGTAAACTCGGGCGCGTCGTTTAATGCGCTGATGACGATGTTAAAACTCTGGGTCGCCGAGGTCGGCTGTCCGCCATTGGCGGTGCCGCCGTTGTCACTCAGGGTAACATCCACCACAGCCGTGCCGGTCGAGTTGGGCGCGGATTGAAAGCTGATGTCGCCGTTTCCAGGGTTGATGGTCGGCAGGACGGCAAAGAGGCTCGTGTTGGCCGTCGTCAGATTGAAGGTCAAGGTCTGCCCGCTTTCGTCGCTGCTGCCGCCGGGGCCGAATCCCGCCGGCACCCAGGAGGCGCTCGTCACGGAACCGCTGTCCTCCGGAAAGGAAAGATTGGGTCCGGTGCTGAAGACCGGCGCATCGTTAACGGCATTGACGGTCAAGGTAAACACTGTCGAACTTTGCAACTGACCGTCGTCGGCGGTAATGGTAATGTCAACCGTCCCGTTGGAGTTTGTCGTTGGTGTAAACTGAAACTGCGTCGTCGCGAGCGTTGCGCTGAGCTGCACGATGTTAGCGTTTGAGACAAGCGCGACATTGCCGGAGGTAGCGGTTAACTGCAGGTTGGCAATCGGCGACTCGGGGTCCGACAGAGTTACGGTTACAGTCGTAGCATTATCTTCGTTCGTCGTCCGCGCGATATTGTTGGTAGCGATCGTCGGCGGATCATTGACGGCATTGACCGTCAGCGTGAAGGTCGTACTGCGCTGAAAGCCGCCATCGTCGGCGGTAATGGTTACCTGGGCGACACCAGAGGCATTCATCGCCGGCAAAAAACTAAATTGCGATGTCGCCTGTGTAACGCCGACCTGTGTGATATTGCCGTCCGGCAGCAGCGATTGATTGCTGGATGTCGCTGTTAAAGCAATGGTGTTAAGCGCAGTGTCGACGTCCACCAGCGATACCGTCACATTGGTCGCAATGTCCTCATTCGTGCTGACGGCTGTATTATTCGTGGCTATGACAGGCGCATCGTTGACGGCATTGACGGTCAGGGTAAATGTCGCCGTGCTGACATTGCCGTTGGTGTCGCGAGCCGAGACAAAGATACTGGCAATCCCGGAGGCGTTTGTCACCGGTGTCACCTGAAAGACCGAGGTAGCGGCGGTTGCGCCCTGCTGCACGATACCCGCATCAGCGACTACCGACTGATTACCCGAGGTTGCCGTCAGCACCAGAGCGCTGGTCGCCGTAAAATCATCCGTAATGGTCACGCTGAGCGTTGTGGCCACATCTTCCTGCGCCGTCCGCGCCGTCTGGGTCGTGCTGACGACGGGCGGCTGGTCCGGGACGCCGGCCGTTGTAAAGTTCCAGGTCGAGTTGCCGGATATGGCGCCGAAGGTGGAGCTGAGCGGGCCGGTAAAGAGTGAAGACGGTACTTCAACATAGACGCCGATCGAGCCGGGCAGGTCGGATGTCGGGTTGATCGTAACGTGTTTTGTGCCGCCGCCGGTCATATTGCCGGTGCCGACGGACTCGATGAGTGTGTCATCGCTCGTGCGACGGATCGACACGCTGCCGGTGCTGATCGTGACGTTGTGCAGGAAGGACATTACGAGGTTGCTGGTGACCGGCACCAGAGTAGCGCCATCGACAGGATCGAGCGCCGCGAAGTTAAAATAACCGTCGAATTCAAATGCCCCGGCGTCGATGTCGCCGTCACGCACGTGAACGCGCTGATCCAGTGACGGTTCGGTAAATCCGGTCGTACCGAAGCCGGTCGCGAGACTGCCGACGCCGCTGATGGCAATCGTGCGCGTGCCGCCGCCATTGGCGGCCAGGGTGCCTGTCAGCCCGGCGCTGGTGTTGCCGCCCGCGACGTTGTCGCTGACGATGGTCGTGATGCCGCTCGGCGTATCCCGAAAGATATTGCCGCCGCGCGAAGTGGCCGTCCCCGTTCCGTTGATGTCTACCGACAGCGTAGAAGGCGCGCCGCCGTGGTTAAATATGTTGTTTTGCAGGATAACCGTCTTGCCGTTGCCCAGGGCGTGGATGTCGCCGCCGAAGCTGGCGCCGCTGGCAGTGTTGGAGAAGAAGGTGCAGTTAACGACTTCCAGCGAGGGAGCAGAGCCGCCGGGAAAGGCGTCGATGACGATACCGCCGCCTTCATTGGGCGAAGAATTAGCAGTAAAGGTACAGTTGATAACAGTTACATCGGCATCCTCAAAGAGGTGAACCGCGCCGCCGCTGATGCCGCTGCTGGTCGTAATACTGTTGCCGGTGAAAAGACAGCGTGAAATAGTCGAAGTACCGGTGCCCGCGTAGAAAATTGCGCCGCCATAGTCAAAGCTTGTGGTGCCATTGCCGGACTGTGAATTGTTATCGACAAATTCACAATCAATGATATTCAGTGTTCCGCTGCCATCCATATAAATGGCGCCGCCGCCCTGAAACGTAAATCCGCCGCTGGCGAAGGACTCTTCGCCACCGCGGCCGTCTTCGAGCGTCAGCCCGTTGATTTCAACTGTCCCGCCAGCCGATACATGAAAAATCTGGGCGCTGTTGCCGCCGGAAATTGTTAACTCATCGGCGCCCGGGCCGTCGATGGTAATATTAACGTCAATCTCGATATTCGAGCTGAGCGTAATAAGAGATATCGATGCGTCGAACACGATGACGTCGCCGTTGGCGGCGTCAATTACCTCCTGACGCAGGGTTCCCGCACCAGCGTTGCCATTACTGGTCACCGTTCTCGTGATCGCATTGAGCGTCAGGGGCGCGGCGCACAACGCCATAAGAAGGGTACAAAGACAAAAGACAGTCGTCTTGCTCATGAAGAAAACTCCAACCGTGTAAAAAAGAAAAAACGATGGAGAACAAGCGAGGGTTTTTCCACTTCAGCCGATCATGCCACCTGGCGCGGGCTTTTTGTTGGACGCTTTGTTCTGTAGTCGACTGATAAAAGACATGGCAACGTGCGGGTGTCGGGCAACGTTCATTGCCGCTCTTCAATCATAGTTTGGCATAATTTGGCATAGTTAGGGAAATGGCAAAGCCATTCCCCGGACAGACGCCGGGAAATGGCCAATTTGTTCCAACCATCGGCATACGACTTAATTGCGCGATGGAAAGATACCCTGAAGGCAGATAATGTAGTTCAATGCCAACGAGGGCTGCATATTATTGTGAGCCTGGCCGCCGCCGGTATTGCTGATAGACAAGCTGTTCATCTGCGAGTTAGCCGTAGTGGCGTAGCGCGTGTTAATGGGTTGCGCCGTTGGGCCACTGCCGGTCAGAGGTCCGGTACCGGGGAAATGGTTCTGCGGACTATTTTCATCGCCGCTATTACTGTCGTTGTTGCAATTGAGCGCATGGGTGTGCGGCGGTATCTGATTGACGGTAAGCGTCACCGTTGTTGTACCGGTTCTTTGACCGAGATTGTAGGTCGGCAATCCCGCTCCCGTGCCGGCGCCGATAGCCGTACGGCCGCGCAGATCCGGCAGTGCCATCGATGTGCGGCAGTCGCCGCCGTAGGTACAGCCGATGATGGAAAACAAAGCAGTGTTTGACGAAATAGCCAAAAGCTGCCCACTGCAAATCGCCCAGGTGCGCGGCGCGAAGTTGCCGGCAAAAAGACGAATCTCACCTATCATACCTTCCATGTGATACCTCTGAATTAGTTACAGTTGATGAACTGATTTAAAAAAAAGAACTGAGTTTCAAGCTTTCAACTACTTCATCTGACTGGCCCGCAGTGACGCAGCGGCGTCGGGCATCTTCCAGGGGCCTTTTCCGCTGAGAAAGCTATCAGAGCTGTCGAGAGCCCCACGTACATATTTAATTGCGCGACGGATAAACTCCGAACAGGCAGATAATGTAATGCAGTGCTAACGAAGGCTGCATATTGTTATGTGATTGCCCGCCCCCAACAGTGCTAATGGCCAGACTATTCATTTGTGCGTTGGCTGTCGCGGCGTAGCGCGTATTTTCGGGGCCGGCCGTTGGGCCGCTGCCGGTCAGCGGGCCGGTCCCGAAAAAGTGATTCTGCGGACTATTCTCGTCGCCCAAGTTAGAATCGTTGTTGCAATTAAGATGATGATTGTGGGGCGGCATCTGCGTGATATTCAAGAGCTCGGTCGCCGTGCCGGTCCTTTGACCGAGATTATAGTGGGGCAGACCAGCACCCGTACCCTGGCCTATCGGAGCTCGGCCCCGCAGGTCGGGTAGGCCAAAGGTCGTTCGGCCGTCGCCGCCGTAGGTCGTGCCGAGAATGGAAAAGAGTGCGTCATTCGAGGAAATTGCCAATAACTGCCCTTCGCAAAAAGCCCAGGCGCGCGGCGCAAAATTTCCGGCAAAGAGCCGGACTTCGGCAATTGTAGGATTCATGAAATCTCCGTGTAAAAAGAATAATAACGGAATGAATTTTTTGTGACTATTGTAGAATTTTCAAGTTTTCTACGGCTGCACCCTTAGAATGATCGTCGAGGCAGACCGTCAGGAAAATGTTCGCCCCCTATGATTCCTGACCCCGCTTCAGATTTCCCCTGAACGCCGATGAAGCTGGGCCGAAATGCCACAGTTTGGAGCAGGAACACATACGCCGGTCTCGATTTTGAGCAAAGCCTAGATAGCGCCATGCCTGTTCGCAACGGCGTAGGACTATTGGAAATGCGTAGCTTGCCAGGCAAGCTGCAGTTGTGAATGCTGCCGATGACGACGAGACGTAGGCTGTAGCCATAGAGTCGCCCGTTCGTCCAATGGCGACCCGGCCACACTTATGACGCCGCAACGAATCGAGACGGGACGCACATGGTTGCGTCGCCCGGCGATGCTTTGACGGATGCACTTCGGCGTGAAAAGTTAAATCAGCTTCGCTGCCGGCCCCTTGTCTCTGGGACAGAGCCCGATACCGGCTACGACACTTAGCTATCGGAGGCAAAGCGTGCGCAGCGGTAGGTCGCTGTAAGGGAAATGCGCTTATCGGCGAATCAATGCGATCGCCAATAGTCCCTTCCATAAAACCTCCAGTCAGGGGAATAGTCGTTAAGGAGTTTGAACTATAATAATTGGAGATTACGGAGTTTTTGTACCGAAAGAACGATCGCGCGGTGATTGGCTGTTTCGCTTGATTTGTACCGGATTTCCGAAGTAATGGTTGCCTATGTTACTATTGCTATGCCATGGAATCAGCGCCGCGCGGGTACTACCGATTTAATAACATAGCTAAAATAGCGATAAAAAATTCACCGCAAAATTATTTGCGATTGCGATCCGGATTGCTCAGTGTATTCGACAGCTACAATAAACTAGTGCTCTCTGCAGTTGGTACCGCCGCTTGCTGAAAGCCTTTGATCTAAGGAACTAAATCAGCGAAGCTGCCGAATTTCGAGGCAAAAACTACGAAAATTTTAGCAATGGCAAAATAGGGAATCAAGATAAATTTTCATTAACTGTCCGGATCCAGCGCAGTCGATTTTTTATCCGCTTAGGCAATTCATTCGATGATACCGCCCCCCAGGCAAAGGTCGGCCGAATAAAATATGGCGAACTGACCGGAGGCGATGCCGGTATCGCCCTGCTCCATCCGCAGCCACCAGCGCTTCCCGCCCAGCGGCAGCAGACGACAGGCCGTTGATGCCGGACCGTGCCGCAGTTTAACGCGGATCTGATCCGAGGCAAGGGGCGCGGCGTCAATCCAATGACCATCGGCCACGGTGAGGGAAAGTTTCGCCCGCCCCGTCAGGCGGGTACCGTGAGTGACATACACAATGTTTTGTTCGGTATCTTTTTGCGCGACAAACCAAGGGCCGCCGCTGAGCCCAAGGCCCTGCCGCTGGCCGATCGTGTAAAACCAGAAGCCCTGGTGTTCGCCCAGTACGCGACCGCTGCCGAGCTCTTTGATCGGACCGCTGCGCTCGCCCAGGTGAAATTTTACGAAGTCGCGATACTGAATTTTGCCAAGGAAACAGATGCCCTGGCTGTCTTTACGGTCTTTGTTGGGCAGATTCATGGAGTCGGCGAGGGTCCGGACTTCCGCTTTAGTATAGCGGCCGAGCGGAAAAAGCGCGCGTCCGAGCTGCGCCTGGCTGAGGTGCGAAAGAAAGTAGGTTTGGTCTTTGATGGGGTCGGCGGCCGTTTTCAGCACAAAGCGGCTCTCTACTTGTTCCACCGCGGCATAGTGTCCCGAAGCAACCTTGTGATAGGAGTCATCGAGGCGCGTAAAAAATTCGCCGTATTTGATGCGTTGATTGCAAAAGATATCCGGGCTGGGAGTCCGACCTGCTTTCAGCTCCCGCAAGGCATAGCCCACCACTTTGTCGAGATATTCCGTCTGCAGCGAAATGATATGCAGCGGAACACCGGCGCGTTCACAAACTTCGCGGGCATAGCTCAGGTCCTCTTCCCAGGGACAATCGCCCAGATAGGCGAGTTCGTCTTCGAGCCAGATTTTCAGGTAGTATGCACTGAGCTCGTGCCCTCCCTCCTCTTTTAAGAGATTGAGCGCCACGGAGGAATCGACGCCGCCGGACAGTAAAACGGCAATTTTCATTGCTTAACCAATGCTGCTGCTAATGAGAATCAACAAGAGCTTCTAAGACTCGTTCTGGCGGCAATTATTATACCTGCGAAAGAACACCTTGGCAAAGAGCAGCGGTGGCGGCCTCGAATCGCAGAAGAACCGATCAGCTCAGCCTAGAACAGCGCAGGCGTGGTTCGCCATTGCCCGCCGCGAGGGATCCGCAAGCCTGTCCCGATGATGAATTATTTCACCGGTCGGAGGCATATCCCGATGCGAGCAGCGACGACCACACCTTCGCGGGTGGGCGCTCCCCAAAAGGAGCGCCCGGCTTGAAATCAAGCTTCTGCAGGATTGCCGACAAGCGGCCTCGGTCTATTCAACCACGAAGTTGAGGGTCTGCACTTGATTGCCCAAGCGCAGGAGCAACTGATAACTGCCGGCGGGCAGACTGGCAATGTCATGGTTGAGTTCGTGCTGGCCGGCGGCCCTGAATCCGCTTGCCACAATGGCGATCTGACGACCCTGCAAGTCATAGACTTCGATCGAGGCATTGCCGCCTTCCTGCAGCTCGTAGCTGATCGACAGTTTATCGGAGGCCGGATTGGGCCTGGTGCTCAATGACTTGATGAGCTGCGTCTGATCGACGGCAACCGAAGACGTCGGCGACCGATCATCATCATTCCATTGCGTCACCGGCGGCACATCACAGCAATTCAGGAAATCGATGTGATCGAGCGTATCGCAATACTTAACATCAACGGTCCAACAGCCGGTAGTCGGATTGGTCGGGAAACAGGTCGGACGCAGCTCTTCGCAGATTTCGTAGGTGCCGGGCTTGACCCAGAAGCAATAGACTCCTTTGTCATTAGTCGTTGTCGTCATGGTATTGCCGTTGACATCGGTCAGCGTAATTACCCAGCCGCCCACTTTCCGATCTTCGGTGGGATCGTAAACGCCGTCGCAGTTAACGTCCCAGATTTTACATCCCTGAATTTTGCTGAGCTTGGTGTTGCCGAAATCGAGGTTGCGCAGCGTGTCGCAGAAGTCGACTGTGACCGTATGGCAGGGATCATCCTTGGGGAAGGTTTGCTGCCAGCCCTCGCGAGGGCACTCGCAGATAATATAGGTGCCCGGCTTAACCAGGAAACAGTATTTACCGTCGGCGTCTGTAAAGGTCGTGTCGATCGGCTGACCGTCTTCGTTTTTCAGCACGATTTTCCAATCCGGCACCTTGTTTTCATTATCATCGAACTTGCAGTTACAATTGGCGTCTTCCCATTTACAGCCTTCAAGTTTGCTGTACTTGAAATTGCCGAAATCGAGATCCGTTATCGTCTCGCAAAAGCCGATAACCACGGTATAGCAGCCATCGTCGGCGGGCAGCGTCTGGGTCCAGCCGGTCTGCTGATCTTCGCAGATCACATAGGTACCCGGCTTAACAAAGAAGCAGTAATTGCCGTCGGCATCGGTTACCACCGTTTGCCCGCTGCCGCCGTTCGCCGAGGTCAACTTAATTGTCCAGCCGCCCAGGCCGGGCTCGCCGGGATCTTTAACGCCGTCACAGTCCCAGTCTGCAAACTTCATGCCCTGTATTTTACTGTATTTAAAATTGCCGAAGTCAATGTCTGTCACCGTCTCGCACTCGCCGACCGTGACAATGTGTTTCCCCGGCGGATCGGCGGTCGTCGAAGGAAATGTCTGAATCCAGCCGGGCTTCAGCACTTCGCAGACCTTGTAGGTGCCCGGCGGCACACAGATACAATAATTGCCTTCGGCATCCGTGGTCGCGGCCCAACAGTTATCGACAATAATGCACCAGCCTTCCAGCCCCGGCTCGCCATCTTCCTTGATGCCGTTGCAGTTGTAATCAGCCCACTTCATACCCTTGATGAAGCCCGCTTTGTAACAGCCGAAGTCAGCGATCGCTACATCGCCCGGTTTCAGCGGACCAATCGTGTGTTTGCCATTGCATGGAAAGGTCGTTTTCCATCCTGGCTGCTGCACATTAATCACGCTATAGATCTGCCCGCCGTTAATTTTTACTTCATAGCAGCCGGCCTCGTCGGTCGTCGTCGAGAATACTTCCTTGTCCTGATTGATAAAGATTATTTTGCAGTCGGGAACTGTTCGCTCGTTATCGTCGAAGACGCAATTGGCGTTGGCGTCATACCAGTACTTACCTTTTACCGTCACCTCGGCTGCCAGCGTGCCCGCTGTTACGAAGGCAAAAACTGCCGCCACGACGCTAATGCGGGCCACGGCGTTCAGGGCTCCGGCTACCACTGGCTTTCCGGTCAAGGCCGAACCGAACAATTCTGCAAGAAACGATCGACGTAAAATGTGTTGATGTACCATCATTGAAGCACCAAAAAAAGTGAAGAAAAGAGATGACTGCTCCTGTGGAGTTTATTCCTTAGTTCAGGAGTAAGGTCATTGATTTAAAGTATGGCGATCTCTGCCCTTGCGTATCGCCGGCAGTGTGTTAACAGAGTTTCAGTACTGCTTAAAACTAAACTTCATGTCCGGCAGCGACCCAAAGCGACAGGGCGGATCACAATGCTAGCCGATGGACTTCCGGGTGAACTACGGGATGTAAACTCATGAAGTGCCTTTGTCGGTTCGACCTTTTCTTAGTGCGGCGTTTACATCCTCAAAGCTAAAAGGCAGCATTGCTTAGTTGTCGCGTAAAAAAAAGTGTAGATCGCGTACGATAACAGTGCGGTTTGTACTCAAGGTCACAAGACGAAACTTCGATTGCCGACGAACCTTTCCTGACTTTAGGCAGTGAGTCTCAACAAAGGAACGCGGCTGTAATGCGAATTCTATTTGGAATGATTGTTTGTGCAAATCACACCGGCAGCTATTACACCGGCGGACTCGGCGTACGTGACGTTTGCTCTTGCTGAAAAGCGGGAAAATATACGCAAAGGCCCGCAAGCAAGTCAATCAGAGTATTTCTGATTTTTCCCTAAGGGTTTCCCTTAGTGCCCGAGTAGTGCTCGGAAGCTCGCCGGCCGGCAGCGTTTGGATAAATGGCCATTTAGCGGGATTTTCGGACTGGTGCAATCTTTTACCGGCACCGGCTGGCTTCGTCTCTGTATAATATTTTATTGTGATTGACTATGGCTGATACGACAGGCGCGCACAAACAAACGGCTCGGGGGCTTCACTTCTTCAGCATCTTGCAGGGAGCGCGCGCGGCTCTAAAGAGCATCGACGGTCTGCGGGCGCGTATGTGGCAGGGATTCTGGGTTAATTTCATTGTGTTTCTGGCACTGACGATAGCATTTAATGTAGCCCTGTACATTTTTGTCATGGACCCGCTGGTAGCGTATATTTTTGGTGAAGACAGCGCCTGGCATAACTTCGGCGCCGTGCTGGGATGGCTGCTGCAATTTGTGATAGCTGCGGTGGTGGCAGTGATAGGTCTGCGCTTCACGATAGCGCTCACGGCCCTGTGGTATGAAGGGCTGGTCACCAAAATAATCGCGCATTTCAGGGACGTACCGCAAATGCCCTTCTCGTGGTCCCAGACCGTCAAAGGCATTGGGTCGGCTCTGCTGGGGGCGATTCGCGATATCGCTATCGGTGTCGTGCTGTTGGCGATCGGATTTATCTCGATGGTGGGCACGCCGCTGGTCCTGGTCGCGGAAGCCTTCCTGGCCGGCAAGGGCCTCGTCGGAACGTATACAGACACCCTGAAAAGCAACGGTCTGCCACTCGATGCGCTTCGCAAGCCGCTAAAGTGGCTGCCGCTGCAAGTAGGAGCGCTGCCGATGCTACTGGCGCTCATTCCCTTTGTCGGCTGGGTCCTGATGCCGATAGCCTCGCTTTACCTTGTGATTGGGCTGACCTGGGAATGTGAACAACTGCAGCAGAAGACATTGAATTCGGAAGAGCCTCCACACTGACAGATCCGACAAGTCGGCCCACCCTTTCCCGCTTCGTTACTCAGCTGCGCTCCGGACAAGTTGCAGACCGGCAGCGAGCGGGATTTAGTTATGATCCGGGCGACTGGATGCTGATCTCCACCGTTCGCGAATAAAATCGCCCTTCCGGACTGTCGTTGCGGAAGAGAATTTCGTCATTGGCAACAGCCTGCAGTCGGATATCTGCCGCTACGGTATTGCGCCGCAGATAGCTTTCAACACTCCGGCAACGCTGAAGCGCCAATTCACGGTTGCGCCGCGGGTTTCCGATCACGTCGGTAAATCCGCGAATAAAAATCTGCGTCTCTGGCGTGATGAAGCGTTTAACATAATCGAGTGTCTGCAGATGCCGCGCAGAAAGATCGGCAGCATCAAAGGCGAAGAGCATCAACCTGAAGCTAAGACGTAAGGGCTGCGATGTCGACGGCGCCACCCCGTCCTGCACTCTGTGGCCGGGCACTGTACTGTCGGGCAAGGCGGCCAGGGCGGATTGGCAGGCAAAAATCAGACCCACGACAAGAAGCAATTCATATCGCATTATTCGATTCCTCAATTCACTTAAAAACTCGAGACTGCCGCGCCTGACGCTCCGACTCGAAAAGCCGAAAAGTGCCGGGACTGAGCAATTAAACAGGATGTGCTGCATTGGCAGCAAGAAGTTACATCCGGTCCGCTCGCTTTGCATGCTGGTGGCTGCGGCAGGATCATTGCGAGCTCGTCACTATTGCATGTACTGATTTGTCCCAGCAATACGAAAGGCTGCCTGTCAACTGCCGACCGGTGGTCTGATCACTCAGCGCGTTTATAGTTGCCTAGGGCAGTGATCCTCCAGTTGAAGCGGCGATCTGCGGCCTTCGATTTCAGGTCTGCAATCCGCGGGAATTTTCTAACTTGTATGTTATGCAAAAAACAGCGGGCCTGAGAAATTAACGGAATTCGGAGTTGTGAGAATGAGCTTACTCAAGAAACTTAACCAGCAATATCTGGATGTTCATACAGCTAAGGAAGAGGCATTCTGGTCCTCGCGCATGGGACTGCAGGGCTACCGCCAGGGCGAATACGAAAGCAGGGAAATTGCATTGAAAGCCTTCGCGAGCGACGCGAACAACCTGCCTTTAATTCGCAGCGCCATGGCGCAAGACAACCTGAGTGAAAACGAACGCATCGGACTACAGGGATGGCAGCACTATTTTACGGCCAACGCCATCGAAAGCGCCGAAGCCAGAGCGCTGCAGGAAAAAATCATCCGGATGGAAGGTCAGCTCGACGAGGCCCGTCGGGCGATGGACCTGGGCTACACCGACCCGCAGAGTGGCGAATTCGTGCCCTGCGGCTCGGTTGAACTGGCGCTCAAGATGATCGCCAGCGATAGCGAGCCCTTGCGCCGCGCCGCATGGCAGGGTCTCGCCTCAATCGAACAATTTGTCCTCGAAAAAGGCTTCCTGGATATCGTTAAAGAGCGCAACCGCCTTGGACGCATGCTTGGCTACGAAGACTATTACGATTACAAGGTTTCGATTAACGAGGGATTTTCGAAGCGCAAGCTCTTTACGCTGTTGGACGAACTGGAAGTTCACACCCGCGAAGCCTGCCGCGAGGGTGTTGAGCAGGTTGTTAAGGACCACGGTCCGCAGGCGCGTGACGCCTGGAATTTTGACAACCTGATCGGCGGCAGTCTGGCCTCCCTGCTCGATCCCTATATGCGCTTTGCGACATCCCTAGACGTCTGGGGACGCAGCTTCGCGGCGATGGGCGTGAAGTACAATGGCGCAAGCCTGACGCTCGACCTGGTGAATCGCCGGGGGAAGTATGAGAACGGTTTTATGCACGGCCCCCTTCCCTGCTTTGTCGACGAGGGACGTTTTCGTCCGGCCCGCATCAATTTTACGGCCAATGCGGTGCCCGGCCAGGTGGGCAGCGGCAAACGCGCAATCGAGACCTTGCTGCATGAGGGCGGCCATGCGGCGCACTTCAGTAATATCAGGATGCCCGCACCCTGTTTTTCACAGGAATTCGCGCCCTTTTCGGTGGCAATGGCCGAAACGCAGTCCATGTTTTTCGACAGTCTGATGGGTGACGCCGACTGGCTGTGGCGCTACGCCCGCAATGAGGCAGGTGAATCCCTGCCCTTCGACATCAGCAAACGCTTTCTGCGCAAGGAGCACGTTTTCCGCGCCGGTCAGTTGCGCAAAATGCTAACGGTCTGTTATGCGGAGAAAGCGCTCTACGAGATGCCCGAAAGTGATTTGACGCCCGAGCGGATTATGCCGATCCTGCGCGACATCGAACGCCGAATGCTCTTTCTGCATCAATCGGGCCGGCCGATCCTGAGTATCCCGCACCTGCTTTCCGGTGAAGCGTCCGCCTACTACCACGGTTATGTCCTGGCCCGTATGGCTGTCATTCAGACCCGCGCTTACTTCCTGGAACGTGACGGTTTCCTGCTCGACAACCCCGCCATCGGCCCCTCGCTCGCAGACAAATACTGGCAGCCCGGCAATTCCAGGTCTTTTCTCGACCTCGTTGAAGATTTGACCGGCGAAGCCTTTTCCGCCAAGGCAACGGTAGCGCTGGTGAATAAACCGTTGGAACTGGTCTATGAAGAAGCCGAGGCCGCTGTCGAACGCGCCAAAAAGCAAGCTCCCTACGAAGGCCCCGTCGATCTGCAGGCCGATATCACTGTTGCCCACGGCGATCAACACATTGCCCGCAGCAGCGATGCCGCTTCATTTCAGGCAATGAGCGACACATTCGCGTCGTGGATACGGGGACTCGAAAGCGCCCGATAAGTCAGAGACCGTCCCGGCAGCTATAGTCGGGGAGCTATAGTTTTGACGTCGCGGATACGTGGCCGTCAGTTCGGCTCGTAGCGCTGCACTTCGTTGAATTTGTACTCGAGCGTGATACCGGCCTGTCGGAACAGCTCTTCCGATTCGGCGCCGGCGTGGTATTTTCGTTCGCAGACAACGCGCAGGATACCGCAGTTAATGATAAGCATGGCGCAGGTGCGACAAGGCGTCATCCGGCAATACAGGGTCGCGCCGCTGATTCCGATGCCCAGGCGAGCGGCCTGGCTGATGGCGTTTTGCTCGGCATGGACCGTACGTACGCAGTGCTGGGTCACACTGCCGTCTTCATGCATGACATCCTTAAACAGATGACCGACGTCATCGCAGTGGTCGAGGCCCGAGGGCGATCCGACATAGCCCGTCACCAGCAGTTGTCTGTCGCGGGCAATAACGCAGCCGCTGCGTCCGCGATTGCAGGTCGCGCGTTTGGATATCGCATGCGCAACCTCCATAAAATAGTCGTCCCAACTGGGTCGCTTGTATTCGGTGACACCTTCTTTGTTGAGCATAGAATCGAATTCGCTTTCTTAACAAATTGTCGGTACTCAGCTCTTAGCGATATCTTCGGTGAATCGACGACGCCACTCCTCGAAGCCGCCGGTCATGCTGAATACATTGGCGAAGCCGCGCTCGCGCAGGAAGGCGGTCGTCGCTTTGCTGGAGTTGCCGTGATAACAGTACACGATGATTTTTTGTGCGTGCTCAGTCGACCCCAGGAGTGATTCGGCATTGCTGTCGCCGAGGTTCGTCGCGCCCGGAACGTGGGCTTCGGCGTAAGAAGCGGGGTCGCGGATATCCCAGAACAGCGCAGATCGTGTATCCAGATCGCTTTTTGCGTCGGTCAGTGAAATTTCGTGTACCATAGAACGAGGCTTTCAATAATAAGGATTAGCATTGTCGGTCTTCTTGTCCAGGCTGCAAAGATACGCATTTTTTCGGATGAAGTGCCGGGCCGGTGGACTTGACATTGCCGAGCGACAATCACCTACACCCGCCTACCCCTGAGGATATCGCCACGGTGCCAGTTGAATCCGAGACGACAGCTTTTACGGTAGCTCTTAAACGATAAGCAATGGATCGCAGAACTATGCCGAGGAAGCATACAGGGATGGGTGCTTCACCATTTCCGTCCCGCATCGCCTTGCCGCTGATGCCCGGCCGAGATCCTTCGAGAGTAATAGAGAATGCGCCGAGTACCCCGATGCGCTTAGCGCTCTAGCTGCCAAACTCCCGGCGGATACCGGGACGACGCCCTCAAGTAAAACACTAATTCACACTAAAACCACGGCCGCCCCGACATCGTGTTCGTCGTGTGTGGGCGACAACAGATGTCGGGACGGCCAGAGACTTGTGTGATTACATTCGCAGCAAGAAACCAGGTCTGATTCGATATGACCAGCCGTGTCGGCGGGAACTCGCCACCGCGTTGATGTTAACCGGCGATGTCATATCGCATGCTAATATAGCCGGATTCGCCTTGTTCGTTGTAATAGTTCTGCACCTGGAACTTCACACGCTTGCCGCCGGTCGTTTCAATGACATAAACCGCCTCTTTGCTGCTGACGCGATGCGTATTCTGATCATAGTTAAACCAGTCGGTGCCGATCAGCCAGGCGCCTTCCTCTTCGCCCTGCAGGTTGCCGGCAGCGGCTGCATCAACATCGGCAAAGTTCTGATCGTCGATCATCGCACCCTTTACGCCGGCGCCGCTGTTCATCAGAATAGCCGGGAAGTTAAAGGTGCCCGCATTGGGAACCTCGGTGGGCAGCACCGCCATTTTGATGTCCCAGTCCTGCTGCGTAATGAGGCCGCCGGCAGCAGAAGAGAAATACTGCTCGCCTTCGCTGACGTCGATGACGACCGTCTGCATTGTGCCGAAAGATTCACTTGTCGCATCGTACAGCGCATAGTCCACCGTGAAGACGCCCTGGCTGTACGAACGGATGTGGAACTTCAGGTAGCTGCCATTGGCGCCGCTAAGAACATAGACCGCGCCATTGGAATTTAACTGGTGCGTCTGCGGATTGTAGGTATACCAATTGTCGCCCGTGATGAGACTTTCAGGATCGGTACCGAGCATTGCGGCGTCAACCGTCGTGACGCCGGCAAAATCCGTTTCGCCGCTGTCATAAATCATCACATGGCTATCGGCCAGCTTAGCATCATTAAGAAAGAATTCAGGACTGCCAAAGTCGCCGACGGTCGCAAATTTCAGGTCGTAGACATGAACGTTCGCCTCACTGTCAAAGCTGTAGTAGACCGATGCGGTCTTCACATTATCCGATGTAAGCGTCGGAAAGGAATCGCCATCCGTGTCGGGGCCCGTGCCAGAGTCGTCGCTACAGGCGGTGAATGCCAGAAAGCCCGTCATCAGGAGCAGTGCTGCAAAGCGTCGTAATTGCATAATCCTATCCCTCCAAGAAGAAGATTCAGTGAAATGTATATCGAAATCCGGAATGAAATTCACGTGTTTTAAGCTGTCCATAAGGATACAGCGTCACATTGCTGATATTGGTCACACCGCCGAAAAGCTGTAGGTCATCAAAGAGCCGCGCTTCGATGCGAGCGTTGACAATCCCATGCGCCGGCACGCTCAGATCCTGCGCCTCGTCAACACCGCTAAAAATGTCGCGGTTGGACTGAATGTCAGCGACCGGTTGTTCATCCACTACCCGGCCATAGATTGTGGCCCGCAGCTTGAGTTCATCGAAGCTGAAGGCAAGTTTGTAATTGAGCGCATGCGGAATGCGAAAGGCCAGGCGGTTGCCCTCGCCATCCTCGGCATTCGTAAAAGCATAGCCGAGCGACGCCCCTAACAACTCGCTGACCTGCCAGCTGAGATCGACGTCAAAGCCGCGCGTCACGGCCTCGTCGATGTTTTCATAGGAAAAAACTGTTCGTCCGCCGTCTTCGCCGGTTCGATAAAAGTTAATCAGGTCCGCAACGACATTGTAGTAGGCGTTAATTTTCAGCGACAAGGCTTCGTCCGGATCGATCTCGATGCCGGCGTTAAAGCCGTGGGAGGATTCCGGCCCCAGCGCCGGCTCGCCAACCACCCGATATCCAACCGTATTGCTGAAGTCGATATAAAGCTCTTTCAGGCTGGGCTCCCGATAACCGCGTCCATACGACAGGCGCAGCTTCAGATTTTCAGCTGCGTCGTACATCAGGCTGACTTTAGGCGCGACGAAAGAGCCGTAGACGGAATTATGCGACCAGCGCGCGCCCAGCGTCGCCGTCACTTCATCCGCATAATATGAGCCTTCACCGAAAAAAGCGGTCGCCAGATATTTTTCCCTGTTGCTGACGATGCGATCGGACTCGATGCTTTCATCACTGAGTTCGCTGCCCAGCGCTACCAGCCAGGTTTCGTCTATCAACCTGGTATACTGCGCCTGGATTGCCTGATAGTTTTCAATGTTGCGATTGTCGAGCGTCACGAAGCCCGACTTGGTGAATTCACGCAGACGATGATCGTTGGCGGAGTGGTTATAGGAAAATCGCACGCGGCCTTCGCCCTGGAGCTTCCAGTCCAGCGCGGCCGTCAACCCCAGCCGTTCGTTGTTGGCAACATCACGAAAGAGGTTAAACTTCGTGCCTTCCAGCCATTCGCTTTCATCCTTGTAATACGAGCCCTTAAGATCCAGCGTCGCTTTATCGCCGATGGAGTATAGCGAGCGCAGGGATAGATCATATCGATCGTAGCCGGGCACTTCCGAAAAATTATCGGACAGTACGTAGTCGACGCCGTCGTAAAAGTTCGCGGATGAATACAAAGCCAGGGAGAGATTGTTGTCGTCATCGCCGAGAGATTCAAAACTGTGGGTCAGCGAGGCCGAGGCATCCCAGCGTCCGTGATTGCCGCCTGTCAGCGACACCTGAGCAAGCGGAGCGGACTGGTCGGGTTTTTTCGTGATAATGTTAATAACGCCGCCGAGGGCATCCGAACCGTAGACGGAGGACAGCGGCCCTTTGACAGTTTCGATGCGCTCGATCTGATGAAGCGGAATCTGGCCAAGGTCAAAGGCGCCGTCGACTTTGCCGGTGACGCGCTGACCATCGACGAGGATGAGAACGTGCGAGTCACTAAGACCGTGCACCTGGGCGCTCTGTGTTCGGCCGATGCCGTAACTCAATTCCATTCCCGTCTCTTCGGCCATCACTTCCGTCAGGGTCGCCACGCCCAGATCTTGAATCTCGCTGGCACTGATCAGGTCGGTGCTTAGCGGCGAATCATCCAGTTCCTGCTCCCGCAGCAAGCCCGTCACGACAACGGGCCTGGTTTCGACCGGCCTTTCGACAACGCGGAAGTCCAGCCTGCTTTCGCTACTGCTGTCCTGAATGGTGATGCTCCGCTCCTGCTTCTCGAACCACACGCCGCTGACGACGACCGTGAAATTTCCGACCGGCATGCGATGGAAAACAAAAATGCCGGCCCGGT
The DNA here is from genome assembly GCA_028284775.1 of Candidatus Kapaibacterium sp. Lineage (GTDB taxonomy): Bacteria > Bacteroidota > Ignavibacteria > Kapaibacteriales > UBA7675 > JANQRB01. Next base: position 132,375 of record JANQRB010000025.1, read on the forward strand.
CGGTTTGCACACTGCGCTCCAGTGCCGGAATGGAGACCGTCGCGCCGGCGACCCCGGTGGATTTTTCTCCTGTCTCAACCTTGCCGGTCAACAGGCGATTGCCGTCCTCAGCGATGAGGAAAGGCGCAAAGACAAGTGTACAAACTGTCAGAAGAGAGAGTGAAAGTCCGGTTCTAAACGTGGAATTCAAGTGACAGGATCGCCCTTTGTTGCACAGCTTCCCGAATAAGTGGTGCTACAGCAATTTTTGTACCAAAAAAACATCTGTGAATTACACAAGGCATTGAACCAGGATGTCTTAACTGATATTCCTCTAAGGCCTGCGTATCCAATCAATTGCAACGTTTATCAGACTCAAGGTTTAGGGAAATACCACTCCCCAAAGTGCAGACCTATATCAGTCGCGGTTTCAAATTGAAACAACGCTATTTCACTATGAACACAGTGCTTCAATGCACTTATCGGGAGCTAGCCTTGAAAATTATCTTCAGACGACAATTACTGCTCACACTCTCCTGTATGCTTAGCGGCCTTGCCGCGCACATTTCACTTCCTGCACAAAGCGAAATCTGGCAACAGCTAAACGGCCCGTACGGACTGCACTGCCAGTCGCTTGTCAGCGGTCCCAACGGACTGTTGGCCGGTCTGGCGGAAGGCGGTGTACTATATACGGCACAGGCTGACGGCAGCGAGCCGATGATCATTCACGACCGTGACGACCATCGTTTGCTCGGCGTCACTCCTGATTCTGAGGTCATCGCCTACGAATCTTCCAGGCAACACTTTCGGCGCTCCACGGATCGAGGACAATCATGGGAATATTATAAGGCGCCGAGCCTTCGAGCCGCAGCGCTCAATCCAGAAGGAATCCTGTTCGGAGTTACGACAGAAGGCGGTATTCTTCGCTCTTCGGATGGTGGACAACGGTGGGAGCGCATTCGTCCGGATCTGTCGCTGCTGCGTTCCACCAGCACGCTGCATGTCGATGCGAAGGAAAATCTCGCTATCATTATCAACAGACGCAGTCTCTATTTCTCGTCGCGGGATTCGGATGAATGGAAGGAGCCGACAGGACTGACAGAGCCCAGGTCGCAATATTCCATCAGGATCAGCGCAATGCTTGAAAATGGCGATGTCGTTTACCACGTGCACGACGCAAGCTGGCATTGCAGTCGGCAATCATTGACAGCACGGCAGCTGCAATCAGAGCATCAAAGCTCCTCCCTCACCTTAATGGCAGCCGGCCCCAACAACAGCTTGTACAGCGCCTCGAACATCGACACAAAGTTGTTTCGCTTAATCGATGGCGCAGCACCCCGTTGGGAGGAATTGCATTTTGCCTGCCCATTGGGCTGGATCAGCGCTATGACAGTCACTATCGAGGGGAAACTTATTGTTGCCTGCCGACGATCAAACAGCCTGCTGATGATTGATCCGGACAGTGGCGCGGCCTCAGCCCTGCACGAGGGTCTTTCCGCCCTGCCGGTCAGTGATCTTGCCCTGACATCCGAAGGCACGCTTCTTCTGGCTCACGGGCAAAGTCTGACAAGCTCCGCGGAGAACGTCAATGACTGGAGAGAATTTCCCATAATGCAGGGCCTGAGCGGTGAGTTAACAAGCATCCGTTCCGCTGGAGAATCCGGCTTGTTTGCAAGCAGCATCGATGGCGTTTTTCACTTAGCGGATTCGGAATCGCATTGGGAAAACATTCATTCATTTCAAGGAGCATTCGGTGATATTAGCTTCCACTCATCCGGTCACAATGAACGAATCTTTATCAACGCTCACAACGAGGCGCTTTTGTTGTACAATAGCGTTGACATCTATAACACGAACGATAAACAACTGCGATCACTCATCCAGTCACCGGCCAGCAGTATCAGCAGAGGAATCAACGGGGATCTTTTGCTATGCACATCAAGCGGGCTGCGGCGCTCCCTTGACGAAGGTAGGACCTGGTCCGGATTCGGCAGCCTCAATATTAACTATCGGGATGTAGTACAGTTTTCCACCAACGAGTTAATTGCGGTGACCGACTTTGGACTGCTGCTGAGCATCGATGCGAGCAGTTCCTGGACAAAACCAACTCAAAGTGAAACATTTTTTCCGAGAACGCTGCTGCGTCTGGACGATAGTTGCGCACTGGCTTGTGGCGACTTCTCCGTTCACATCACGACTGATCGAGGACGCAGCTGGCGGATATGCAGCCCTGATTTCAGCCCGGCTCGTTTGCAATCGCTTTGCCGGATTGGCGATCATTTGTATGTCGCTACCGGTGGCCGCGGTCTTTACCGCACGACGCTGAAGGATCTGGCAGACGAATTCGGATGTCGCTACGATTCGGTTGACGATCCCGCTGATCCTGACGACCCGCCGGCAATGGTCGGTTTTTCACTGGCGCCCAACCCTGTCGCCGACATCGCTCAGATTAGCCTGCAGTTGATAGAAAGCGCTCGGGCCGATTTGACGATCTACGATGCAAGCGGACGATTGATTTCTTCACAGCACTACGGCGAGCTCTCCCCCGGAGTCCATGCATTGCCGCTTGACCTCAGCGCACTGGCACAAGGCAGCTACTATGCCGCTTGCCGTATTGGCGACACTTTTCACATGACTCGCCAGATTGTGATCGTACGCTGAGGAAGGCAAGACAGTGAGCGCTGCATGTCGAGCTCCGGTTTTTACAAATTTGCCTCGCAGTTAACAATAAGGAACGGATTCGTAAACTTTCAATGCAAAAAAATCAGATCTTGATTTACACATGAATTAGCCGTTTATTTCCAGAGTTCCCATCAGCTGTTATTGCCCATTTTGTGAAGTCGTTCACTCTGCCCTATGTTTTGGGATGCCGATTTCTTCGTAGAGAGGATTCGCACCCCTCCGCAGTGATGGCGTCGAGTTTAGCCCGACGTCAACGTTGTAAAGGCTACAATCTATGACTGTTCCCAAATTGCGATTGTTTTTCTCCGCATGCGCCCTTGTCGTAGCTTCTTTGACGATTCCGGCGTTATTGTGGGCGCAAAGCGAGATCTGGCGTCAGGTGCCCGGACCCGACGGCCTTAGCTGCCTCTCACTATTCAGCGGCCCTGAAGAGCTCCTGGTCGGTCAGGCAATTGGCAGCCGGCTCTACGTCGCGCGCTCCGACGGCAGCTTACCGCAGCTGGTGGAGTATCGTGGTCAGGCTCTCCTGGGAGTAAGCCCCGATGCTACGATTTTCAGTTTCACGCGAACGGGACAGACACTTCAGAGGTCCAGCGATCGTGGCCGCAGCTGGGAAGCATTGGAATCGCCGGAGTTTCGGACGGTAACGATCAATCCCCGGGGAGTTTTGTTTGGCCTGCGAGAGGGCGGCAGTATCTTTCGTTCTTCGGATCATGGTCGCAGCTGGAAGGGCATTCGGCCTAATTTTCACCTCTTGCGAAACGCGAGCCATTTTCATGTCGACGCTTACGAAAATCTGGCTCTTGTTCTCAATGGTCAAAGCCTGGTATTTTCGGCACGGCATACAGAGGAATGGACAGCGCCCGCAGGTCAGCCGGCGGAGCGCATCATGCTGGCGATGATGCGTGAAAATGGCGATGTCGTGTATACGACAGCCGGTGCCGCCTGGTATTGCAGCCGTCGTTCCCTAAAGGCAGTCAAGGTGCAGGCAGTTCAGGTGCAGGCAGCTCAGTCCGGCCAGGACATTAGCGCGATGGCCGCCGGCACAGGCAACAGCATATACGCTGCAACATCGAATAGCGGTCAGCTATTGCGTTTGACTCACGGGACATCGCCGCGCTGGATAGAACTGGAACTTAACACTCCCGCACAACAGGTCAGCGCGATGACTGTCAATGCGGCCGGCGAACTCATCGTGGCCTGCAGCGCAACGAACAGCTTATGGCGGATCGATCTGAAGCGGGGGACGGTGCTGCCGCTGCATAGAGGCATTCGCGCCCTGCCCGCGCAAGATATCGCAGCGGCGTCCGACGGCTCAATCCTGCTGGCTCACGGTCACACGATCAGCCGATCGATGGATCACCACTTCAACTGGGAACAATTTCCGCGGCTCGATGGATTGTCGGGTGAGTTGTTCACTGTGCGCGAGGATCGCGAAGCGGGTCTTTACGCCTTCAGTCGCGACGGTGTGTTCCTGCTGCGATCAAGCGCTTCGCACTGGACACGATTGCGTAGCTTCGATTCTGAGATACAAAGCATGGGCCGCCGTAACGGCAAGCGCATTTTTATCACCGGACGCAATGAAGCGCTTTTGTTAACTAGCTCGCTCGAAATGTTTAACCCCGACGATGCAAGCCTGCGGATAGTTAACAATGTTCGTGGAAACGCTATCGCGCGAGCTTACAATGACGAGCTCATCTTTTGCTCCGCCGGCGGGATGCAGCGCTCACGCGACGAAGGCCGTAGTTGGACCGGGTTCGAAGCGCGAAACGTCAGCCCGCTGGATGTGGTTCAATTTTCAAGCGGTGACCTGATTGCCGCAATGAATACCGGTATACTGCTCAGCAGTGATGCCGGCCTCTCCTGGCAGCAGCCTCAGGGAGCCTCACGCTCCCGAGTCAACAGCCTGCTGCAAGTCGGCGATAGCTGTGTTCTTGCACGCAGTGAATTCGCAATTGACATCACAACGAACCGAGGCCGCAGCTGGCAGCTTTGCAGTCCTTATTTTGCTCCGGTATCCCTGCAAGCCCTGCGGCTGATCGGCGGCCGGGTGTATATTCTCACTAGCGGCCAGGGAATGTATCGCACCAGCCTGACCGAACTTTTGCGCGAATTCGACTGCGAGCCCGATCCACGGATCGACATCGACATTCCGCCGGTACTAACTCCGTCCTCGGCTTTCACACTGACTCCCAACCCGGTGGCCGACATTGCGCAGATGACCGTCCGACTGGAGGATTCGTCTGCTGTCAGTCTGACAATCTTTGCCGCCAACGGTCGCGTATTCACCACGAAGGACTATGGCGAGCTGGCGCCCGGCACACACATTCTGCCGCTTGCATTCCACGCTTTGGCTCAAGGCCACTATTTTATCCGATGTCGTATTGGCCGGGATTACGAGGCTACCTGCCGGATGCTGGTGCTGCGTTGATCTGGCGCCACACCGCTTTCCGGCGCCGAAAGACGGCGGCCGGAAACTATCTGCTAGAACAAAGATTGTCTTCCTAATTGAATATTCTCGGCACCGTCGACTTTTGTTCCGCCCTGCCTGCAACTATCGGTGTCTTTCTGGCAACCAACCCTGCAAGCGACATTGCATTCCCGCGCTTGCAGCTTGCAGATGCCTCTGAAGTCGATCTTCGCATTATTGACGCCACAGGTCGTTTACAACAAGAACGAAACTTCGGAGAAGTAGATCCCTGCACACACATTCGAGATAGATTGGCGGAACCTGGCACAAGGACATTACTTTGTTGAGTGTCGACTCAATAATGACCTAAGCAGAACATCCCGAATTGTAATTCAACGATAGTGTTCAACTATTTTTTGTGTTGGGAGCCAAGGACAACTGCCGCAGCAAAACTCGGCCTGTTGCTGAAGGGCTGCAAAGTGAAACAGCTCTGTCAAGTTCCTTCATTGTGATCCATCGGTCAAAAAACGAAGCCGGTTGCCGAGTTCGTACAAGCTGACTTCATTTCACATCTTTGGAAGTCTCACTTCCCATGCCATACTCGCGTAATTTGCGCCAGAGAGTCGTCCGGCCGATTCCGAGCGCCTTGCTGGCAGCCTCGTGATTGCCTTCGAATCGCTCGAGGGTACTGAGGATATGACGGCGTTCCAGCTCGCGTAAACTTAACATCGCATCTCCGCCATGTCCGTTTGATTCTCCAACGTCGCTGGGCGCGCTGAGCGTTTCCGGCAGATTATGCAGGGCCAGGCTGGAGCCGATAGTCAAGGCGACCGCACGTTCCATCGCGTTTTCCAGCTCGCGAATGTTGCCGGGCCAGTGGTACGCCCGCAGGGCATCGAGCGCCTCGATAGATAGACCGGAAATGTCTTTATTATACCTGGCGCTGAACTTTCCAATAAAACGCTGTGCCAGTAAGGCGATATCATCGGGCCGGTTACGGAGCGGCGGCAGCGATAACTCGATCACATTCAGACGATAATACAAGTCGCTGCGAAAGTCGCCATCGGCGACCAGTTGAGCCAGGTTGCGATTCGTGGCGGCTAGGACTCGCAGCTTAACATTTACAGACCGGGCGGCGCCTACCGGCCGAATTTCGCCTTCCTGCAAAAAACGAAGCAATTTCACCTGCAAGTGCGGGGCCAGTTCGCCGATCTCATCCAAAAAGATGGTCCCGCCGTCCGCCTCGCGGAACAGTCCTTTATTGTCGGCATTTGCGCCGGTAAAGGCACCGCGCACATGACCGAAGAGCTCGCTCTCCAGCAAATTCTCGGGAATCGCACCGCAGTTGACCGTGACAAATGCTTGTTCACAACGGCTGCTCAGGCGGTGGATGGCACGCGCCACCAACTCTTTGCCGGTGCCGCTCTCACCTTCGATCAGTACCGTAATGTCGGTTTGCGCGATACGCGAAATCATCTCGAAGACGCGCTGCATTTGCGGGCTGCGGCTGATCATGCCTTCGAATTCGAAACGCTGCTCGCTCTGCACCCACGAGTAAAAATTTCGTACTTCATCTTTGATCCAGGTTTCCACCCGGGCTTCGATGCCGCTTCGCTCCTCGAGGTTATGACGCATTACCAATTGCAGGTCTTCACGCGTGTAGACCAGTACACCGGCGGCTGCTTGCGGCGGCGAAACATCAAAGGCAAACAACAGCACCTCGTCCTCCTTGCGTCCTCCCTGCCCCGCCGCACGAGCCTGTCCTTGCAACAGTGCGACCGGACTCCCCTTCCCGGCCAGGACAATATCGGCAATGGCCGATGCTCGCGATTGTAGCTCCGGCGAGCTGACCGTGGCATTCAGACGCCGTACCAGGCTTTCGCGGACTTCATCATCTGACCAGAAAAACTCAAAGTGACGGCATCCGGCAAGCGCCAGCTCATCGAGGACGGCCGGAAACACAGCGTCGTAGCCCAAAATCGCGACTCTGAGCTCGCTCAGCCCTTCGAGTACTTTTTCGGCCAGCTCGCGTACCGCCGTCTCCTGTTGCACCGCATAGCGATAGAAATCCGTCTCAAGCCTGATTTTCTCGTAGAGCCACACCGCCCGCTGGTGAAGATAACTCAGCAGAGGTCCTACCAGTGTTGACTCCGCCGCCTGAGCAAAAGCTTGTTCGAAAGCTTCATGCGGGCGTCCACTCGTCACATCCCTCGCGAGCCCGGTCGCGACACTCAGAAAAAAGTGAATCGCGCTCCGCTCGCGCTTGAGGGAGCATGTGAGCTTCGCGCTCGCCTGAAGGTCAAAAGCCTCGACCAGAGTGCGCTTCAAAGACGCTTCGTGTGCAGCCGGATCCTGTACATCCGCCGCAAACACAGTAAGACTGCCGCTTAAGCGAATACAGATCAGCTCATTTGCCGCCAGCATAGCCGACAGGTTCTCCAGGAGCGTCGTGGAGGGCGTCGGTCCGGATACGCCAGTTGGCGGTTCAGCGAAAACGATATGAAATGCAGTAAGCGGCATAGCGTATTCACTTAAATGAATGAGCGCCGTGAAACAACTGCGATGCCCCTAGAAAGGAAAAAAGGACCAACAGGAATCCGGCAACGGAAATCCATGCTACACGTTTGCCGCGCCAATGCAGGAATCGCCGTCCTAGATAGTGCGCCAGGTACAACAGCCAGTTAAGGTAGACAATCAGAAACTTGACGTCAAATAGTGAGAACTGTTTCCAGACCTGAAAGGCGATATGTATTCCGACGAGTACACCGGCACTAAAACACACGAGGCCAATACTCGCGGACCAATTAGCGATCCGCTCGAAATACGGCAGGGAGGGCAGGCGACTATAGAAAATTCCAAGCGATTTTTCGCGGATTTCGCGCGCCAGCAACAGGTATAAGACACTGGCGATAAAGGAAAGCGCAAAGGCTCCGTAGGCGAACATCAGAAGAAGGACGTGAATCTCGAATTCGACATTCATCAATATGGCCGCGATTTCGCCCCCCGGTTCAAAGAAGAGCCCCGCGATCAGCATCATAATCGTCAGCAGCGGCAAGATAAACGGTCCGATAGCGAAATTCCGCAACAGCAGCTCCAGGCCCAGGTACAGAGCCGAAGTCACAAAGACAAATGTCCCCAGGGCTTCAGAAACAGTAGCGATTGGAATGCGCCCCGCGTCAATTGTCTGCCAGACTATAAAGACGCAGTGGAGTATCACCACAGCCGCAAGCAGGGAGCGCCCCGCCTTAAATGTCGCAATGCTCTTGTGCCTGAATGCTCGCAGGTAGGTGAGCCCTGCCGCGGCGTACAGTACGATCAGAAACCAGGCGAAGTACTCCATTTAGATCATTCCCGGGAATTCGATTGCAGGAAAGTCTACAAATGTACCAGTTTTGGATTGAATTTCCTTTCGGCCGGTCCTCCACCTGTAACTAATGGTTATCTCAATTGGTCCCTCGCTGTATCGATTGAAAGCAAAACTTCGGGCGAATACACACAGGACTGAAAAGGTAGGCACAAAATGATACGCGCAATAACTCTGATAATGCTGCTGCTGGCTGTCGGCTGTTCGGAACCAACAGCCCCCGGAGAACGTCAAAGCGTTCGGGTTGAGACCGACAAGGCTGAATATGGACAGAATCAGGACATCATCATTCGCTTCCACTATCCGGACGATACTCAAATACATGTAAATCAGTGTTGTGGCTTTATCGCATTTTTTGTCGAACGGATGGATGACAATCTATGGCAAACCTACCGCAGTATCGGCAGCGATTGTCGAGAAGGCTGTGAAACAGATCCCCTACCACTCACTAAGGTTCATGCGGATATTTACAAAATAAAAATCGTCGAACCAGGCCGCTATCGTGTGACCTTGCCATTCAGCCAACTCGAAGGGATTGCGAGTTCGGCCGAACTGATGTTTTCAGCTGCTTTTACGGTTCGCTGACCTGACGACACTTTCTTGGACATTTCCCCTTCCACTCACTAAAGATCACGCGGATATTTGCAAAAACAAAAATCGACGAATCTGGCCGCTACCGGGTGACTTTGCCTTTCAGCCGGCTCGAAGGGATTGCGAGGGCCGCTGAGCTGATGTTTTCAGCTGCCTTTAGTGTACGTTGAACTGACGAGACTTTCTTGGACATATCCCCTTCCACTCACCAAAGTTCACGCGGATATTTACAAAATTAAAACCGACGAACCGGGCCGCTACCGTGTGACATTGCCTTTCAGCCAGCTAGAAGGGATTGCGAGGGCCGCTGAGCTGATGTTTTCAGCTGCCTTTACGGTTCGCTGAACAGACGACACCTTCCTGGCCGAATTCGATAGCAAGCGGGCGCGTTTTGTACTCCTGACTGTGCAGTACAAATCAAACCGTCGATATTGCTGGCATCCCGGCCTGCTTCCCCATCGCGCAATAGTGAATCCTTTTAACGCTTGAACGATTTGTGGACGTTCGAAGGACCTGCAAGCAAGATCCTAGCATTTTTTCAAATTAGTTGTTTTCATTTTTCTCTTAACGAAAGAAAAGTTAGGGGAGTTCGAAATGCCCTAAATTTGTAATTTCTCATCCTTCGGCGCTCAGACACGCCTCACACCCTCACCTTAAGGGGAGAAGAGTATGCAAGAAATTTGATTGAAAACCAACACTAGATTCATCGCCGTAGAATCAAGTTATTCCTCGGTTGAAGCACGAATTTTCGATCCACTACAGCTATTGAGATGAATGAAAAGGTTGAATTTTCCAATCATTCAGGACATTAATCAATTGACCGTAGCCGAACTCTGTTTTCTTTTCTAGGCTAACGCGATCGCGAACAACAGGCTTGTGCGGTGGAGCTGCGAATTCGACCGATGTACCTCTGACAATGAAAAGCACGCAGATCGTAATCACAAAAGTCATATAGTAGTTAGACTGTACACTACAAAAGAATTAAACACATCAAAAACAATCATAATTCGCATTTTTGGGCGGTTTCAACAGACGAATCATCTTTTGTAGCTGCCGTCGACATTCGCTTTG
>JANQRB010000029.1 GCA_028284775.1 Candidatus Kapaibacterium sp.
CAGCTTAGCAACGAAAATGTCGACGCAGCCGAAGCCGCAGAATGGCGCGCTGGTCCAGCCGGCGACAACGATGTTGCCGTCATTCGTGCAGATTACCGACGTACCGCCGTCTTCGCCCTGGCCGCCCCAGCCGCGCGTCCACAAAGGAACGCCAAGCGGACCGGTACGGGTGACCATGATATCGAAACTCTGAAACGCATTGCCGCCGCCGAAAAACTGCTCGGTAAACATTCCGGTCGTCCAGACAAACCCGGGGTCGCAGGCATTGATCAGATCGGCAATCGAATAGTCATGGCCCCAGCTCTTGCTGTCCTGGTAGGTGAGCGCGTTGAGTAAGGTCCCGTCCACATCCCGCACGACAAGATGGGTGTTGGGAGGATTGGGAAAAAAATTGCCAAAGCTGCAGGTTGGTCCGATTATGACGGAGCCGCCGTCGGGAAATGTTTCATCCAGACCGAAGGCTTCGTCGCTGAACAGCCCTCCCGACGTGTTGCCATAGAATTGGGCTTCGGCGGATGCTGTAATACAAAGGATGGTAGCCAGGCTGCAGAAGGCAAGACAGAGGAAGAAAGTACTCGATTTGTTAATGAACTTCATAAAGAACTCCTGGTTTAAGTGCACTTAGTCATTATGGTTTATTGGGCAATAGAGAGCCTGCACACGTGATTGTTTAACACGTATGGAATTTGGTTGCGGGATGCTGTGCCCTGGCAATTGAAACCAGGCATCAGTTAACTGTCAGGAACGAGCATCTCTTTGACGATCAGTCGATCAGCTCGGGTCGATGGCAGTCAGGAGTCGGCGCGTTTTGTTCAAGCTGCCCATTGGGCTGAATCTCCGAGGCTTGCTCAAGAGATTAATTCAAGCGGCATTAAGTAAGAATTGCATGCAGCTATCTCGGGCTAGTGCGTTGAATTGTCACAGCGCCTACAAACTCGCCAATGACGAAAGGCAGTGCTTCTTTACTTAACGATGACAATCGCTTGTGACTGAATGCCGGCGACGGACTCGACACGCAGCAGATACGTACCGGCGGCCAGATCTTTGCTTGACGGCTTAAATTCGTTCAGGCCCGGGCGCAGCCAACCGCTGAAGCTGAAAACGGACAGCCCGAGTATGTTGACGAGACCAATATTAACCGCCATCACCTCCGCCGGCACAACGTGTACTGTTAATTGATTGCCGCGACCAAGCGGATTCGGGAACGCATGGATGCTCAGTTTCTTCTCTTTGCCGAGTGTCGGAAGCATGCCTAGCCGGCCTTCGTCATCCACGTCGGCATTGCCTTCCTGCGACAGTCGACCCGTATCGAAGAATCGGAAAACACACTTGGGACGAAAATTCGTTCGGCGCGAATAGCGCAGGTTAATTCTACGCCAATCGCTCAGCGCCAGCGTGACGAAAGCCGGGCTGCTAACCTGCGGGTCAAAGTCTTGCTGCACGAGCGGCAGTGGGCGGCCACATAGCAGAGTTCCTGCGCCCGCACTGTCACTAAACCTGAGCAAATACTTGTCGCTGTCCCCGCTGCTGAAGCTATAAGTGCGGCCGGCTGCATAGCTCAATTGACGACCGCTGCGGCGACCCGTCGATTGCAGTGGGGCGAGGCTGCGCAGGCAATCGTGTTCCGCGCCACCATAAATCAGGGCGTTGCTAAGTGTTCCGCGCCGCGGATGGAGCCACAACAGCAGACCGCTGCTCTTCGAGCCGCCGGGGGCACTGCTCTCCCCGGCCATCACGATACTGTCGCGGCCGATCCGCAGCAAATCGTAAGCCGCGTCGTGGCCCATGCTGCCGTAAACGGCGCCCCAGCGAAGACTTCCCGAGGCAGTGACGGCCAGAGCCATCGCATCGCCGCCGGCTCCGACCCTGGCGCTCCATGTCAGCCCCGCCAATACGAGGAAAGGTCTTCCGGGCCCCGCCAGCGCATAAGCATAGTCATTGTAATCGCCACCGAAAGCGCGTGCCCAGCGCAGGCGCCCGTCGGCGCGTAAACATAGCAGCAAGACGTCGCTGTCTTCGCGTCCGGACCTGGTGATTTCACCGCAGAGGTACAGGCGGCCATTGCGAGCGTCTTCGACAACGCTCCAGGCACGTTCACGACCGCTGCTTCCATAGCTGTACGTCCAAAGCGGCGTACCATCGGAGGCGAGTCTGGCGACGAGGACATCGCTGCCGCCGACACCTGCCCCGGCGCCAACGACCACGATACTGCCGTCACGACTGACGAGCAGATCGGCAGCGGCATCCGGCGCCATTCCGCCAAGAGCCCGCGTCCAGATCGGCAGGCCCAGGGCGCTTAAGCGGCCGACTATAAAATCGAGCGAGGCGGTTCGGCGGTGAAAGGCACCGGCGGCCCATACCAGCGTTCCCGCGGAATCGGGATAGGGGCGCAGAGCAAGGTCACCCTTGCACTCGGCATGAATGGTCGTCGCCCATTCCGGCAGTGCTTGCCCCCGCAAAGTTTTAACAATGTGAATGTTGGGCATTCGAGGCGTGACGCGCCCATAGCTGCAGCTAGTCCCTATCATAATCGCACCGCTGTCCGGCGCGGAACAAACACTATACGCCGTTTCGGGCATCAGACCACCGTAAACCGCCTCCCAGGCCTGGGCCTGACTTGGCGTCACCGGGAGTGCCCAGGACATAAGCGTCGACAGCAACAGTCCAGACAGTCCACACTTACACTTTTGTACATTGCTGAAACTCATCATCTCCGATCCCGGGTAACCCCTGGCCTGGCATCATCCCGGAACACCCCGGACCGCCACAGACAGGAAAAGTCAATTCGCAGACTCATGGAAATCTCAATCCGCTGTGTTTAACAGCAGGTTAAGACAGTGAATTAGTAGTGTTAAGTCAGCTGCGAGAACATGATACCACACCCCCAATATCTATCTGTACCGAAGGACAGGAGAGTAGTGATATCGACTTAACTATGCACCTAAAAATCGGACAAGCTGCAAATCAGTGAACTTCTACTTATTAGTATTTAAGACTTCTGTAGATGAAGCTCAACAGCTAAGCATGGCTTTAGCAATCGGGCCGCAGTATATCAATGGCAGTTGACGTGATAATTACGTTGGCGTACGTAATTGCATATTTGAAAAGACGTGAATCGGGTGACAAACTAAAAGTTAACAAATCAAAAGTCAAGGCTTATTTGTTATCAGACAAAAAAAATCCCCGCCATGCACATGGCGGGGATCAGCTAAAGTGTACGGGACACTTTATTGATTATGCTTCGAGGTCGGTGATAGCCTCATCGGCCGAACGTTGACCACCGGCCATCGCAACAATCTCGTCATCATAGTGATCGGCAATGATTGCCACAGCGTTTACCGCCGTATAAAATTCCTGCTCGTCCAGGTTGGAGCCGGGCAGTGCGTAAGAGTAATTAATCGTATTGTCAAAAAGCAGACCGAAGGCACCGAAATGCAATTCGGCATTTTTGCGCAAGAGATATTGCATTAACTCAACCGAGATCCGGGCGCCGCTCACCACCTGCGAGGTACATTCAACAACGGTTTCGGTTTCCGTAAAGGGCCGCACGACAATCATGACCGTCGCGGAACCGTGCGAAATGGTAAACGAGCCATCGCCGAAGGCAACATAATCCGGAAATTTATCTTTAAGAATCGACTCGACGCTCTGCACCGTTTGAAGCAGCAAGTCCTCGGGAGTTCTCATTGAATTCTCCTGCTTTTGAATATCTTTGATTTCCATGTTCACTTTTCAATTTGTTGATGAAATGAAAATGCAGCATCGGGTATGCGGCTTCACTCGGCAGTCGGTTTTTCTTTATCATTTGCGGCAGAGCTGGGCTCTTCGCTTTTGCTTTCCGGCAACAATCCCATGCTGGCTTTCAGCGCCAACAGATCCGAATCCGCACTGGCACTGGCTTCCAGCTGCTTGAATTCCGAATCGAGGCTGGTCTCGCCTTCCGCCAGTTGTTCGAAGGCCTGCGCCTGCGATTCCAGCTGTTCCACTTTGTTTTCGAATTTGTCGAATTTTGAAAAGGCATCGGAGCCGACGCCGCTGAAGGACTGCGCAATCTGCTTCTGCGCTTTGGCCGCCTGCGAGCGCGCAATCAGCGTATTCTGGCGTGAACGCGCCTCTTCCAGTTTGGCCTTCAGGGTATCGAGCTGCGAACGCATATTCTGCGACACTTTTTTGGCTTGTTCATAGGCCGGCTCCAGATCGCGCACGCTGCGCTCCTGATTGGACTTTTTTTCCAGTGCGGCTTTCGCGAGATCATCGCGACCGGCCTGTACGGCCTGCATAGCTTTCTTTTGCCAGTCCTCGGTCAACCGGCGGTGCTTGGTGATCTTACGTTCCAACTGTTTTTCATTAGCGATGGCATTGCCAACAGCCAGCGTGGCCTTATTGACCGACTCTTCCATTTCGACAACCATCTGTTTGATCATCTTCTCCGGATCTTCCGCTTTATCCAAAGCATCATTCACATTTGCTTTGAAAATGTCGGAGATGCGACTAAAAATTCCCATACTGTACCTCGCTCAAAGAGAAAATGTATGACAGGAGAATTAGCAATCTTTGCGCCAACAAACGAATTTTGCCTGGCTAGGTTTCAGAAATTCCACCCTTTCGCACCGGGGGCCCGGTGCATAGACCAGACTGCGCAGGCCGCCGGAACGGCGAATGCAGGACAGCTGCAAAATTACTGATTTCAATCGAACTTTTACCACTTTTTGTGTTTTCGTATATTGTCGCTTCTTTCGATGTATCCACGATTTGGCGGTAGGTGCAGCATGGCAATGGGAATGCAGGATATCATGAAAAAGGCGCAGGAAATGCAGTCGGAAATGAAGCGCATTCAGGATGAACTGAAAGCGAAGACTGTGACGGCCGACGCCGGGGGCGGGATGGTGACCGTCACTGTTAACGGCGCTCATCAGATCGTCAAAATCTCCATTGAAAAGGACGTCATCTCAGCAGACGACAAAGAAGTGCTGGAAGATCTAATTGTTGCCGCCATTAACAAAGCGATGGAAGACGCCAATACGATGATTAACAACGAAATGCAGCGCGCCACGTCGATGATCCCCAAGATACCGGGGCTCAATTTACCCTTCTAAATCCACCAACATCGTATGCAATATTCCTCGCAAACCATCGAGTCGGTGATTGAGGCCCTGTCGTCCCTGCCTACTATCGGACGCAAGACGGCCCAGCGGCTGGCGCTGCATCTGCTGCGGCGGCCCCAGGAAGAAGTGGCGCGCCTGGCAAATGCCCTGCTGGCTATGAAAGATAATGTCGCGTATTGCTCCCGTTGTTTTAATCTCACCGAGTCGGACCCCTGCCCAGTCTGTATGTCGCCGAAACGCAATCAGGCCATTATCTGCGTCATCGAAGAGCCGAACGACCTGATGGCAATCGAACGCAGCAATGAGTATTTCGGCCAATACCACGTTTTGCACGGCGCGCTCAACCCGCTGGACAACATCGGTCCTGACGATCTGAAAATCAAAGAGCTGATCTCGCGTCTGGACGATTCGGTCGAAGAAGTCATCCTCGCGATGAATGCGAGCGTCGAGGGTGAGGTGACAACGCAGTATCTGACCAAGATTTTGAAGACGCTGGGCGTCAAGGTGTCACGCATTGCGCGCGGCATTCCTGTCGGCAGCGATCTGGAGTATGCAGATGAAGCGACTATCTCAAGAGCACTGCAAGGCAGAGTAGAAGTATGATTCCCCTTCAATCCAATCCGCCCTGGTTCGAAGAGTGGTTCGGTAGTGAACTGTATTCGCGGGTATACAGTCATCGTTCGGAGCAGGAAGCGCAGTCGACTATGGAGCTGTTCCGCCGCAATGTGCCGCTGCCCCGGGCCGCCAAGGTGCTCGATCTCTGCTGCGGCAGCGGCAGGCATGCCCGCGCGCTGGCGGAAGAAGGCTACCGCGTGCTGGGCATCGATCTGTCGGCCACCCTGCTCGAAATCGCGCGGCAGAGCAGTGACGGAATGAAGGGCCCGAACTATGTCAGGCAAGATATGCGAGCAGCCTATCCCGATGCACCCTATGCATGTGTCACGAACTTTTTTACCAGCTTCGGATACTTCGATGAACGCAGCGATGATCTGAAAGTCCTGCATCGGGTTGCGGAAGCTCTTGAGCGCCCCGGCGGCTATTTCTTTTTTGACTACCTGAACGCAGATTATACGCGGTCGGCGCTATTGGCGCATGAGCATAAAACGCTCGGCGGCATCAGCGTTGAAATGCGTCGCAGCATCGTCGAGCCATTCGTGCGCAAGGAAATCACGATCAGGGATTGCGAACGGGAGCATAGCTTCACCGAACAGGTGCGTCTCTATCAGCTGCATGATTTTGAAAAAATGTTCGGCCAGGTCTCGCTCCGGATTCACAAAACCTTCGGCAACTACGACGGTGCGCCCTTCACGCCCACATCGCCACGATTGATCATTATAGCGCGCGCTGAATAAAGGAGTCCGCCGGATGCTCAACACACGCTTGTCCTTACTCGCACTGAGCCTGATTGTCGGCCTCGCTGCCTGCGATTTTCTGACTACACGCGATCCGGAAGATCCCGAAAGCAGCGGCAGCAGCTTTGTTCAGCCCACCTCGGCCGATATTGTCTTACAGAACTTCAGCGGATCGATCCGCGAAAAGAACGACGCCAACTACGAGCGCTGCTTCGTGCCGGAAGAAAGCGCCGGTATCGATGAGCTGCAGGCCTATTGCTTCGAACCTTCGGCCGAGGCGGCACAACGCTTTGTCTCCGTCTTCAGCGGCTGGTCCCTTAAGAGCGAACGGGAAGCTTTTGTGGCGATGATCGCCAATGTGCCGGAGCACAGCATCCCTTCGCTCTTGCTTACGAAGCCCTTCACGGAATTCGAGATACAGACGCCCGACTCCGTAATCTATGTCTCGGATTATCAGTTCGTTCCGGGCTTTGCCGAGCCAGTTGCGGCCGACACGGTTGTCGGCAAGCTGACGTTTACGATTGCACGCCTTGCCAACAGCACCTGGGCCATCAGCCGCTGGACCGATCAGGCAATCACGACAAGCGGATCGGAACGGGAAACCTGGAGCGCTCTGAAAGGCCAGTTGACAAATTGATCCTACCTGCCCACATCCCTTTTTTCCTCCCGGCGATCTTCGTACATTAAGTCCTCTGGATCAGGTTCATCTGATGGAAGCAGCGGCGGGCTGTGAAGCAACTGCTTGAGTGCGCCGGCCTGCATGCTGAAATCCACAGGCAGCGCTACCAATGACACAAGCGTCAAATTGCATAAGCAGGGAGAATAGCCGGAGATGGCGATCAGGCGCAGAACTTTCACGATGCTGAGCTCAGCCATTGTACTGGCGATAATCGCGTCCTGCACCAACCCATTCGCGCCCAGGCTCGAAGAAAATGCCGGCGCCGGCGACCTGCTCGGCGATCAGCGTACTTTTGCCGGCGTTTTCCAGAATTTTCGCTACTCCTACACTTTTAAGGATACCCTGATTTACGGCCGGCTGCTGGCGCCGGATTTTACATTTATTTACCGTAATTACGACAACGTCGAAAATCCCGTCGATGTAACCTGGGGCCGTGAAGAGGAAATGATTGCAACAACCGGTTTGTTTCAAACGGCGCAAAATCTGGATCTTGTCTGGAATGAAGTCATCATTGCAACCGGCGATTCTGTGCTGAGTGATGTCTCGCGCGGTTTTAACCTGACCGTCGCGATCAATCCGCAGGACGTCCTGCGAGTCGACGGACGCGTCAATCTGCGTCTGAAACGCGACAATCCCGAAGGGCCCTGGCTGATTCAGCGTTGGCGCGACGAATCGAACTTTTAATCACCCCGGCTTCGCTGATCGGCCCGACAAGCCCATGAAGGAATTTCAGCCACTACATTATGCCCGCGTTGTTTACTATCGCAAGCTGCGACCGGCGCTCTGGCGCTCCGCGCAACCTTTGCTCGGCATTCCTCAGGATAGCAAAGAACTGCGCCATTTGCTGAAAGACCCTTATGGCAGCGATGCTGAGTTCCTTGAACGCTTCTACCGGGACGTCGCGCCGCGTCTGCCCTTTACGCTGCGGGGACAGGATGAGTCGCTGCGGCGAGCCCTTGCTACGATTATGACATCGGAGGCAATTCAGCGCCAGGCCGAACAGGCGGAGGCACATCAACTGCGCCTGCTTGAAGACAGCTACCGCGACTACGGCCGTCGGATCGATTGGCACAGAGATTATGTGAGCGGCTACACCTGGTCGCGAGAGCCCAGTCACCGCATTGACTTCCTGAACTCGCCCGCGGGGGCGGATGTTAAAAATCCCTGGGAAGTCAACCGCTGTCAGTGGTGGTTGTGGCTCGGGATGGCCTATCTTGATCAACCTGACGAACGCTGGAGCGACGCCTTCCGGCATGAATGCGAGGGCTGGATCACCGACAATCCACTCGGCCGCGGCATCAATTGGGCCATGCCCATGGAAGTAGCGATCCGGGCTGTCAACTGGATATTTGTCTATGCCTTCTTTTATGGCGCGGATTCAATCGGCGATGACTTCTGGCTGCGATTTTTGCGGGTGCTGTACAGTCATGGACGATATCTGGAATTCAACCTGGAATATGTGCGTCACCCCGGCAACCATTTCGCTTCCAATTGCCTGGGGCTTGTAGCGCTCGGATGTTTCTTCTATCGCACCGACGCCGGGCGACGCTGGCTGCAGACTGGAATGCGCATGCTGGAGCGCGAGATGCAGCGCCAGGTGTATCCGGACGGCGTGAGCTATGAAAAGTCGACCGCCTATCACCGGCTGGTAATGGAAATCTTCAGCCTGGCGCGCATCTTTGCCGACGGCAGCGGGATCGACTTTTCAACCGCCTATCTGCAGCGACTGGAAGCAATGTACAATTTCACAGCCGCCGCCTGCAGGACGGACGGCAGCGTACCAGCCTTCGGCGATGCCGATAACGGTCGCATCCTTCGATTTTTCGCCGATGAAGACTTTAATGATCATCGGGCGAATCTGGCTCTCGGCGCCGCAATGTTTCAACGGGCCGATCTCGCCGCCGCCGCGCAAGCGCCCTCGCCGGACCTGCTCTTCACCATGGGTCCCGCTGCCTGTGATTCGCTGATGGCCCTGCGCCAGACAAAAGTGTCCTTCATCGGCACGCCATGTTTTGACAAAGGCGGCTATATCATCCACCGCTCGCCCCTGCACCACCTGATGATCGATGTCGGCGACTACGGGATGGACGGCTGGGGCGGCCACGGCCACAACGACTGTCTGTCCTTTGAATTCTGGCTGCTGGGACAATGCTTGTTGTGCGACAGCGGCACCGGCGTTTATACCGCCGATCCGGCCATGCGTAACAGTCTGCGGGCCACCCGCGCGCATAATACGGTGGAGGTCGGCGGCGCCGAGCAAGTGGAATTCGGCGGACTCTGGCGAATTAAAAAGGATGAGACCGCGCCCAGACAGGAAATTCAGCAAAGCAGCGATCAGGCACTGCAAATGACAGCCTTCCACCAGGGCTATCTGTCGCGTTTTCAAGCATTGCATCGACGCCGCTTTGACCTGAATGAAGAGTCGGAGGGCGGTACCCTACAGATAGACGACCAGCTGGAATGCAGCGCTGCGGCGGTTAAGGGCTTTGCGTTTTTTCACCTGCACCCTTCCCTGCCGCTGGAAGAAACAGCCGGGCGGATAAAGATGGCATTGCCGGACGGTACATGCGAAATCGAGTCCAGCCGCGCGTGGGAAATTCTGACGATGCCGTATTCGCCATCGTACGGCATCATTGCTTCGCATCAGGTTCTGAAAATTCCATGCGATTGCTCCCTGACAATCCGCTGGAAACGATCACCGACTTAAGAATCCCTTGAATTTTCGATCTAAATCTGGTCTATCTCACAGCATCAGACTATCGCTTTTTCAACTAGATTTTTTACCACTACCCTACATTCGCCGGATTACGACATTGCAAATCTCGCAAATGGTACATCAAATATCGCAAACGATACATTGTGAATTGATCCGATAATCCCGGCGAAATAAGTTCCGCGTATTAACTTCTGTGATACAAGTCTGTCCTGATAGAATCATGAAAATTTTGCGTCTTGCAATAATATTCGCTTTGTGTAATGTGTTAACAGCGGCGGGGGCCTTACAAACACCCCTCGGCGGCGAAACCTGGTTCGGTGGGCAGGAATATGAAATCAGATGGGACTTTGACGAATTGGAGAGCACGGTGGACATCGACCTGTGGGACGGTTTGCGGGGAACCTGGTCGCAAATTGCCGGCGGAATTCCCGCGTCAAGTAGATCGTACCGTTGGCGCATCGACCCGCGATTGGCCGGTAATCGGTTTCGCCTGATGGTCAAAGATCATAACAGGCCGGCCGCCTACTGCATGAGCGCGAGCTATTTTACGATCCGTGGTGTTAACACTCCTTTCCCCGGAAATCAGGCGCTCGAGTCGAGAGATCCGATCGAAATAATTCCCAATCCCGCGGCCGAGTATGCCCTTGTATCCTGGCCTGGCGAGGCAGATGAGGTCAGTGTCTGGACTCTTGCCGGCACTCGTGTCGCAAGCGTCGCGACAGTCACAGCCGCTTCCCTACGGCTAGATCTCCGAGCTTGGGAACCCGGCGCATATCTTGTCGAAGTTCGAACAAAAAGTGGAAATCCGCTTTACGGCAAGCTCATTGTAGTTAAATAAACAGTCGTAGTTTACAAGGGGCACTAGCCTGTTGAGTTGAAGGCAGGAACAGTAGCTTCAGCTCTTCCGGTCGCAAAGGCCGGCTGAAATCAAAGTGCGCTAGTTTATTTGAGTTTAAGCTCCATTGCATGACCGCAACCACTTGTGTCTGCGGAAGACGCTCGTTATCGCTTCAGCCCTAGGGCAAAACACTCCATACAGTCAATTAGACAACGGCAAACGCAGACGATCTGAGTCAACGCGGGTACTGTTTTCGCCGCGATAGCCTTACAATCCATTTTGAAGCGCAATGCCCCCTTGTGTGCAAGGGATGCTGTCTCATGTCTGCCTCACGAAGTTTAACATTTCGCGGGCTTCTTGTCCGAGCAGAGTTGTTTGGACGGTAAGCTCTACGGTAATGACAGTGTGAGGCCATCCGTATCATGCCGTTAAAAAAACTAATGTTCAATTTAGCCAAGAAACAGAATGAAAAAACTGCTGTTCAAGTTAATTTTGCTTCTGAGCATTGTCTTGCTACAAACAGAGACCTGTTACGGTCAGACAGCCGAGGCCTGGTTCCAGTCGCCGCTTAACGAGGAGCAGGGCGTGCCGCTCGCACCGACGCTCATTATTAAAACACAGCTCAAGATTGCGACGAACTGTATTACCTTCGAATACCCGGACGTCGCCGAATCGGTCCACGATAACCCGCACGATCCAAGCGTCGTAATCATTCCGAAAATGCTGGCCGACTCCCTGGCCGACAGCCTCTGGCGCTTTTTCGCCGAGCCCGGTACCTTCTCCGTCACCGACGACAACACACTGGAATTTACGCCGCTCAGCCCCCTCGCCCCCAATACCGCCTACCTCGCCTGCATCAAAAACCTCTGCGTTATCGACACTACCACTCCGGGCGATCACGACACGCTCATGGTCGGCGACACCTGTATCTGTTTTAACACCGTCGAGCCTTTGCACGAGCTAATGGCGACCAATATCGATGCACATGTGGGCTGCGACGGCAAGGTCTTTGCCGCCTTTAACCGCGATCTGGCTGCGCCCACCACAGGTCTCGGCGATATAATCAGTATCGAGAAGGTCGACGACATTCAGATGCTTAACAATGAAATCACTTACGTCACTTCCCCTGTTGCGACAAACACCTGGCTCGATCCCGCCAATGCCTCCATTGTCTACGCCGAGGCCGTCGCGCCGCTCGATCCAAATAAACAGTACTTTGCCCAAATTAACGTCTCGCATCTGACCGGCGAATCCAACCAGGACTACAGGGCGCCGCTCAAGGTGAAGGACGGCTATGCGATTACAATCAAAACGGCCAATGTCGATCCGCTGGTGACACTGCCGCCGGCCATTCTTGCGCAGGAAGCGACCTATTACGCCCAAAGCGGCCAGACGACAAGCATCGGCGTCTTCGAAGACATCGGCGGCTACGTGTTCCAGGGCTGGACGATCGTCGACGGTCTGACGATAAGCAGCAGCGCGACCTCCGTGCTGGACTTCAACAAAGCCTGCGACGATCCCGGCGACATCGTCTTAACGGCGCAGTACGCACTTAAACGAACGATCGTCCTGACAGTCGAAGAGCCGGTCGGCAGCGGCGGTGTGCAGGTCGTCAGCAGCTCGGGTCTGAACCTGGGCGGCGTCGGCAGTTTCCAGATCGCCCCGAACGATTACGTCTT
>JANQRB010000032.1 GCA_028284775.1 Candidatus Kapaibacterium sp.
CTTCCAATTGCTCGTTAGCCGCAGCACGATACGTGTCGGCGGCGCCGATCACAACGTTCTTGCCGCCTTCGCGGTAGTTGCGCGCCAGCTTGCCGATGCTGGTGGTTTTGCCGACGCCGTTGACGCCCACGACCATTATTACGTGCGGACTGTTCTCGGCGCTCACGGAAAAAGTACGGTCTTCTTCGGCGGATGGCGATTTAACCAGGATGGCGCTGATCTCTTCTTTGATCACTTCCTGCAGCGCTTCGGAATTCTCGAGTTTGTCCTTACGCACCCGGCGGCGGACATTGTCTATGATGGCGGTCGTCGTCGTAACGCCGATGTCGGCCGTGATGAGAATCTCTTCGATGTCTTCCAGGAGCGCTTCGTCGATCTTGCGTCCCGAACGCAGCAGCGTCCCAAGGCGGCTGACGAAGGAGTTGCGCGTCTTGGCGAGTCCCACTTTCAGGCGGTCGAGCTTCAGAGCCTGTTTGGCGCCGCTGGCCACGTCGGATAACTTTTCACCGGCGCTCGATACCGTATCGCTTACCTTTTTCTTGATCTTATCGAACAAGCCCATGAAGCTTCTCCCGAGTAAAAAGTGGCATTGCTTTTTCGTTAAGGCGCTTTAGACGAATCAGGCCTTAAACTGTTTCCTTTTTCCCTGCGGCGGCGCGTTGCGCAGCACCTGCCGGAGGCGCCTACCATAGACTACCAGCGAGGCCAGCACCAGGATGGCGGAAAGGCCCGTCAAAATGTCGACATAGAGCGCGGGAAGGCCAAGTAAAACCGCCATCAGCACCAGGCCGATGGCAAGCACGGCAGCTTTGCCCGTATAGTTCGAAGGCAGGACCACATCGCTTCGCCGGGCCGCGAGGAGGCCGCCGCATAGGATCAACAGATCGCGCAGCAGAACCATTATGACAAACCACAGGCTTAATTCACCCTTGAGCAGCAGCGTCAAGGCTACGGCGCCGACGAAGAGTTTGTCGGCCACGGGGTCGATGATTTTGCCGAAGTCGGTGATCTGCTTGAGTTTGCGGGCCGCGTAGCCATCGGCGATATCGCTGAGGTAGGCCAGCAAGGCCAGCCCGACGGCCAGCATGCGATGGTTGTAGGTCAGGGCCAGGGTCATCGGGACAATCAGCAGGACCCGAAAAAAACTGAGACTGTTGGAAATGTTGAGGACGCGCTTCATAGGGATTGTTCTCTAGTGATTCGCTTGCCTTTGCGCACAAACAAGGCTGCCAGCAAGAGTGATAACAGGAGGCCCGGAAACATCGGCTCCACCGACTGCGCCAGCGCGAGCATTTCCGAGGGGAGCGCAAACATGCCCTGCGCCACCGCCAGCCATAGAGCCGAGAACGAGGATGACGCCAGCAGCATCCAGCGCGCCTGACGTCCGCCGAGATGCCAGCGAGGCGTAAAGCTGAAGACGAGCGGTAGCAATAAACCGGGTATTGCGACCGAAGCAGTGACGTAGAGCAGCTTGACAACCGACGGGACCAGGATCGCCATCATTACCGACAACAGGCCGCTGATCACAATACCGGCCTTTGTCAGGGCCGCAACGTTTGTTTGAGGAGCATTGATGCCGCGCCGTTCCGCCAGCCAGGTCATTCCGGCTGCGATAATGTCTTTCCCAATCGTCACCCCGCTGATAAAACCCAGACTGTCCAGTGTCGACATCACGGTTGCCAGCAGCGCGACAACAAAGAGGCCCTTGACCGCCGTCGGCAGGACGGCTTCGCCGAGAGCGGGAAATGCCATCAGGGGTTGATCGAGATCGAGATAGGCCGCCGCGTAAAGACCACAGGCCAAGGTCAGCGTATCGAAGAGTATCCAGAAGCCGATGGCGATCAGAATACCCTTCCTGGCAATTCGCGGGCTGCGGGCTGCGGCACAACGCTGGTGAAAGGCTGGGTCGACTAAGGCATACAGTGCGATGACATACCAGACGACGATGTATTGCCATGAATACCCTCCGGCGGGATCAGTGTGCCCCTCAGGCAGCGACGCCAGCATCAGCTCCGGCGGCCCCAGGCTGGCAACGGCATAGGCGAGCAGCAGGATGAAGCCCAGATACATCAGTCCGAACTGCATAACATCGGTGTAGACACTGCTGCGGAGACCGCCGATCAAGAGATAGGCCACCGACAGCAGAGCGCCGGTGAGAATACATTGCCACAGCTCCCAACCAGTGACCATCTGGGTCAGCACTCCCAGGGTCAGGATATACATTGCCGGCACCGTTATGAGCAGGATCAGCATGGATGCCAGGATACCTGCGCCACGGCCGTAGGCGGCAGTCAGCTGTTCCGGAATTGTCTGTGTCTGCGCACGGCGGACGCGTTCGGCCAGAAGCATGGCAAAGGCAAATGCCGTCAGATAATAGGGCAGCATGAAACAGAACCACGCAACGATACCGCCGCTATAGATCAATTCACCGACGCCCAGGATGAGTCCATAAAATGTCGCCACCATCGTACTGACAAAAAAGGGCATCGTCAGACTGCGTCCGGCGAGAATGAAATCCGTCCCTGAGCTGTCGTTGCGGCCGCGCCGCGCCGCGACAAAGCCGACAATTTGCAGCGCCGCAAAATAGAGCGCGATGATAAGGAGGTCAGTGCTTGCGAGATTCACCGGATCGCCTTCAGGCTAAGGCCGACAAGCCTGTCCACAACGGGGCTGCTGACTGCGGCATTGTGTTGATAAAAGCAGGGATGCAAATCACGTTGCATGGTCGTTCCTGTCTACATGGGTCTGCGTGGTAAGGGCAGCACAGCGTGCCGGCGAAACGCCCTTTAAACGAAGCGAACCTCACGACGAATTGTGATCGGTGAGGTTCGGCATATTTACATTCTGCGCGTAGCATCTGATGCTGCGCTGCGACCGCGCCGTTATCACTTCTGACTGCGAAACCAATCGATAGTCTTGATCAGCCCCTGCTCGATATCGACGTCGGCTTTCCAGCCCAGCGCCTTAAACAATTTGCGATGCGAACAGACGGAGCGGAGCTGCTCGCCGCTCTGCGCTTCCTCGTGCAATTCTTTTACGTCGGCGCCAAGTCGATATTTCAGGATGCGAAAGATCGTATTCACGCTGATTTCGCGGCCCGTGGAACAGTTATAGATTCCTTTAGCTTTTTCGTCCAGGGCCATGACATTGGCATTGACGACATCCTCGATATAAACATAGTCGCGTGTTTGCGTGCCATCGCCGAATATTACCGGATTTTTGCCCTTCAACATCTTTTTGACAAAAATCGCCACAACGCCGGATTCACCTTCCGGATTCTGCCGCGGACCGTAGACATTGGTATAGCGGAAAATGACGTGTTCGATGCCGAAGAGACTTTTATAGTAGACCAGATACTTTTCATTGGCCAGTTTCGAGACGCCATAGGGCGAGCAGGGACGCTTGGGATGTCGTTCATCCGCCGGAAAATATTTTTGCTCGCCGTAAATCGCGCCGCCCGTGGATGCGAAGATGATTTTCGAGACGCCGGTCTTGTGCGCCGATTCATAGAGATTGATGCCGCCAATGATATTAACGTTGGCGTCAAAGCTCGGGTCAATCACGGATTGCCGAACATTGGCCTGCGCTGCGTGGTGGCTGAGTACGTCGAACTTTTCGGCCTCGAATAAGTCGCGAATTTTCGGATTGGTGATGTCGATCTTCTCAAAGCGGGCTTTGGGGTTGATGTTAGCTTTGCTGCCCGTCGAGAGATTATCGATGACGACAACGTCGTGACCTTCCTCAATGTACGCATCTACGATGTGCGAACCGACAAACCCGGCTCCACCGGTCACTGCAATTTTCATAACAACTCTCAGCTCCAGATATTCAGTTTGTAAAAACGCAACCTATCAGCCCTGCTGAGCGGTTTCCGGCATCCCTCTCGTTAGCTTGGATCGCATTCGAAGTCAAACGGGACGCCTGTCCAGACCCTTGCCGCCATTGTAAGAGTGGCTGCGCGACGGCGTACGGAATGCCTCAGCGCCCGATTATCATTTACGGCTCTGCCCCGGCGGCGCTGCGATTCGAACTCGGATCACGATGACACGTACCGCACTGAACGCTTACAGGAGATTCAGCGATTGAGCCGCTACGCCGCTATATTCGATGCCAAGGACCTCGGTATACTCACATCGTAATTCGTATGCCGCGCCGGTTGGCGGCTGGTGATCCACCGCGAACGACGATGTACTCTGACGTGTACAAAAGCTGTAATATACAACAAAAAAGCCAGAATAACGCTGTTAATCGCCTTCGACACGCTGTCGGCCTTCGAGACGCCTGATTCCTTTCGCGCCGATATCCCTGCGATAACTCTTACCGGCAAATTCGATGCGCTCTGCCGCCCGATAGGCATTGTTTACCGCCTCCTCTAGGACCGGAGCCTGACCGCAGACTCCGAGCACTCGCCCGCCGTTGCTGACAATTGATCCATTCACGGATGCAGTGCCGGCGTGGAAAACATAGGCATCCTCGTTCGCCGCCTCCCTGAGACCATTGATAACTTTACCTTTTTCATAAGCAGCCGGATAGCCTTCGGATGCGAGCACCACACAGCAGGCGCTGCCCTCTGCCGGCGAGTCGATGGCGCTGTGATCCAGAGCGCCACGGGCGGCGCTCGAGAGCAGACGCGCAAAATCGGCCCGTAATACCGCGAGGACAACCTGTGCCTCGGGATCGCCAAAACGAACGTTGAATTCAACGACACGCGCCTCGCCTTCGGCAATCATCAGCCCGCAGAACAGACAGCCGACAAAGGGATAGCCCTCTTGCTTCATTCCGTTCAGAACAGGCTCGATGATGCGGCTCCGGATGTCGGCCATCATTGTTGCATCCACAATCGGAGCGGGCGCATAAGCGCCCATCCCACCGGTGTTCGGCCCCCGGTCGTTGTCATATGCCTGCTTGTGATCCTGCGCGCTGGCCAGCAGGGCGCAGTCATTTCCATCACAGATTGCGAAGACCGAGGCTTCTTCACCCTCCATAAATTCTTCCACCACCACCGTGTTGCCCGCCGCGCCGAACATACCGTCGAACATCCGGTCAAGCGCCTGCAGGGCTTCATCACGTGTGGCACAGACAATGACGCCTTTGCCGGCGGCCAGTCCATCAGCTTTGAGCACGACTGGCATCGAATGGCTTTGAAGATATTCCTGCGCAGCCTGGCGTTCCGCCGCAGTAAAGCGCCGAAACGCGGCCGTAGGAATATTGTGACGCGCCATAAACTCCTTGGCGAAGGTCTTGGAAGATTCGAGACGCGCGGCAGCCTGGTCGGGACCGAAGACGGCAATCCCTTCGCGGCGCGCAGCATCGGCAAGACCATCGGCCAGGGGCTGCTCGGGACCGATGACCAGTAGATCGATCGCCTGCGAGCGGCAAAAATCCAGCACGGCCTTATGATCGCTCGCATCGATGCCCGCTTGCTCCGCAAGTTCAAAAATACCGGGATTGCCCGGCGCTGCATAGAGTTTTGCGAGTGAAGGCGATTCAGCCAGCGCGCGCGCCAGGGCATGTTCACGCCCGCCGCCGCCTATGAGCAAGACATTCATAACATGATTCCCGATTGATAGCAATGCCTGACCAATGTTATCATAATTACACGGTTCGATTGATTCGATCAGCAGATTATCAACTGGTGTTCGCGGAGGGTTGCCGGCTGATGAATGGCGATGAAAAAATACTTGTCAAATTTAGTACGAACGTGGCGCCGACGCCTTGCCGCGATAGCAATCTGCCCAAAGGAATTATCTTATCCAAATCAAAAGTACTGCCAGACAGACACAGCGGACTCGATCCTAGATCGCCTGTCGTGGTCGGAGATAGCCTTGCCCTACCATGACAACTCCACAGATTCCGGCAATCCATTCGTCCGCCGGGCTTTTGTCAAAATTTAGTGAAGGCAACTCATCTGATTTCGGGCTATCGCATGATAGTCGCGATAGCAATAACCGCTCCTTCTTTTTATCGACAATTGTGTTAAGTGTGGCCTTCGGCTGCGCTCAGGCCACGGTGTTTTGGAGGTTCGTCGCGTAGAATTGTCTGTTGGCTTTGCTCTGGCAGCTGTGTTCGGGTGGTTCGTCCTGCAGGAATGTCTGTTGGCCGCCGGCTGGATGCAATGGAATTGACCATTGACGCGCCGGACTGTTGCTGCGCGGTGTTCATGACGTCAGCACCTGCTCCCTGGAATTCCGCTACTGCCTGAGTACTGCAGTCTGAGCGAAGCCGAAGACAGCTAACTTGTGAACTCCTTCCTGGCCTGCGAATGGTAACATCAGATCAGTGGACATCGCTTTGACAGGCACCGTCGAATTGCTGAGAAGTCAAGAGCAAATTCGCCCAAGTCAGTTTTAACTCGACTCTTTGTTCTCAAGACAAGCGAAGAAGTCATATCCGATAAACTCTTGAAAGGTGTCCGGGTTGAAGCATATTAACGCGAATCACGACAGTTATCATTTCATCGGCCGACATAGACCATGTTGCCCGACAGCAGTGTAGACTTCTTTTGCCTTCAGCTATCGCCACACAAAATAATCCGCCTTAACATTTGCCGACAACAATCGTGGCCAGAAAAGTAGAGTCATCGATAAGTAGATTGAATTTCTTCCCGAATCCAAGGCTGGCGAAAGTAGGAGCCTTTATCAGACACCTCTACAAGATACAGAAGCCAAGGCGAAGGACATCGCTCAAATAGCACAGCCCTTGCAGCTCGTAGGTCATTTCTATTCAAAATTCAGTTGTTGCAACCAGGCAATTGCGGCCGGCATGCCGATTTCCATCATCGAGTAATAATGCCCGCCGGAGTCGGTAGTTTTATGAGTATAGTCTACGCCGTTTTCCTTCATCTGCTCAATAGATTGTGCGATTTGATCGGCCGTGACAACATTATCATCAAGGGCATTGAAAATGAAGACGGGTGCCTTTAACTTCTCAAGGTTGTTGTGGGGTGAGGTGCTTTCGATGAAGTCCTGAAACCCTGGAATATAATACTCAAAGAATTCCATATTTTCGCCCAGGAAACGGGTCACATTTACGACCGGAGCAAAGGCAATGCAAGCCTTGACTGCGGGAGTGAATTGGGCGATGGACAAGGCGAGCGTACCTGCCGAACTGTGACCGGCGACGACTATTTTTTCCTCATCGAATCTATCAAATCGAGCAAGCACCAAAGCCAAGGCATCCTGCGCATCATCTATTCCGGCTTTTCGCTCCTGGAATAGTCGTGCCGCAGCCAGCGATTCCTCCTCGCCGGCTTCATCGGGTACCGGTCCGGAAATGTCGAAACTCAAAACACCGAAGCCCGCCTGCACATAGGGAATGTGTTCGTTGGCATCGCCATCGGAGAGTTGAATGCCGTGGAACAAGGAGGTACCGGCAGGCGGTATGATGATGAGGGGTATTTTGTCTGCAAAGCCACTTTGCGGGTAATAGACCCAGATATTCATTGCGTGATCCGGGTGCACAATTTTTTCGCGCACCACATTTTCAGCGGGTACATCACGTCCGGGCGACTCCACCGTGACGAATGGAATCAGCAGGAAAGGCAGAAGCATCTTGCGCAAGTAAGTCTTCATAATGACCGTAGTCAGCTAAATATTGGAAGTTAGGTAATCGGTAAATTAGCCGTCGAGGATTCCTTTAACAAAGAAAATTCGAATCACCGGCGACATTCTTACGAAAAGTTTTCAAAGACATCAAAACATTCAGGTAAAACTTCTAACGTTCGACACGATTGAGGACCGGTGCCCTGCTCGTCAGGCTGAATTTTTCCGTTTACTATGCTTTTCTGCCCATTTAGTTTCTTTAACAGTACGTTCAGCGTTTAGTAGCTATCCGGAGAAAATAGTGCTGTGATTGTATGCAAAAGTATGCGTAATGTTGCTGCAGGCTGTACAGGTTGACTGCGAAAGAGTTGCGAAAATTTCAGGTTTTGGCGCTGATGACTGGAGGTATCGGCGTTGAGAGCTTGTGGACGTCGCTTGAGATGTATTGGTTTGGTGGTGGCGGAGGGAGGGCCCGAAGGGGCATTCCGATTGAAGAATATAGTTACAACAACAACCATTTCACCCATCTACTCACAACGACCACAAACACTCACCCATTAATGCTTAACCACCACTCTGACATTTCATTCCAGCCTACGCTCCGTCCCAAATACTTCCAGGAACTTCTCTTCAGATACTCGTCAAATTAACAGTGCTTTACAACTAAACATCGGGACTCGTATCTCAGCATCACAATAGTTCAACTCAGTACTCGAGCGCTTCACCGCGCCAGTCAAAGAAACGACCCGAGTGAGTCTCAAGTTTGGCATTCATTATTACTCTGGCTATGCCGTCGGCCGAATCTTCAATGCTCAGCGTCGCATTCGGGCCACCCATCTCAGTCTGCACCCAGCCCGGATGCAGGGCGAGCGATATAATTCCTTCGGTTGCCAACTCTGCAGCCAGACTGCGACTCAGCATATTTACTCCGGCTTTGGCAATCCGATAGCTGAGCGAGCCTCCGCGTTCGGTTGCCGCAATTGAGCCCATAATGGATGAGATGTGTACGATACATTTCCGTCTGCCTTTGCGCAGCAGCGGCAGAAAACTTTGACAGATGCGAAACGAGCCGACCGTGTTAACATTCAATGACTGCTGAATTGAAGCCGACGTAGGAATCTCAAAATTGCTTTCGCCTTTGATCAGCAATCCGGCATTGTTAACAAGCACGTCGAGTGCGCTCAGCTGCTGCCCTACTTCGTGATGGAAGCGGCGAACGCTCTCGTCATCGCTAACATCACAGGCGAAAGCAAACAAACGGCCGGGATACTCATCGCATAAGCTCAGCAACTCGCTCGCGGCCGATTCTTGACGAAAGCTGCCGATTACCAGCCAGTTTTCACGAAGAAAACATCGCACTAATCCAAGGCCCAGGCCACGATTGGCGCCGGTAATCAGGATAGAATGTGGGCTTGTCATTTTGTTCCAATCTCTTAAGCGCCATATTCGGCGACGGTTGTTACAAATCCTGCCAGCGCATCTGGTAGTTTTTCCAGGTCTCGTCCGCCGGCGGTAGCCATATGAGGCTTGCCGCCGCCGCCGCCGCCAAGTTGGCGGGCAACGATTCCGACAAGTTTACCGGCGGGATAGCGTTGCTTAAGATCGTCAGTCACAACACAGACAAGTTGAGCCTTGCCGTCGACTTCCGTCGCCAGCAGGCCGATGCCGTTGTTACCCAAGGCATCGCGCAATTCGTCACCCAGCGACTTTAGTTGATCCATCGTTCCGTCAACCTGTTCGGCGACAATTTGAATGTCGTTGAAGCGACCTGCTTTATCAATGTAAGCCTGCACGCCGCCGGCCAGCTCCTCCATTCGCAGACGCGCCAGGTCTTTTTCCAGATCCTTAACTTTTTGCTGCAACTCATCGCTCTGCTGACGCTGAAGCCTGATCTGCTGCTCGAGCCCCTGAATCAACTTTTCCACACCCTGGCCTGTTACCGCTTCCACGCGCCGCGTGCCCGCCGCAATCGACGATTCGCCGCTTATTTTAAACAAGCCAATTTCGCTGGTGTTGTTTACGTGCGTACCGCCGCAGAATTCAGCGGAAAAGTTTTCGTCGACGACCACCACGCGGACGCGATCGCCGTATTTATCGCCAAAAAACATCTTAACGCCGGGCACCTTGCGCGCCTCTTCAATCGGCAGGTCCATTGTCATTACCGGGATAAACTCACGAATCTTTTCGTTCACCATCGTTTCGATTGCCAGGAGCTCTTCGGCGCTGACTTTCTGGAAGTGCGGAAAATCGAAGCGCAGGTGTTCGGGATGGACAAGTGAGCCTTCCTGCTTCACATGCGAGCCCAGCACACGCCGCAAGGCCTCATGCAGCAGATGCGTAACGGTGTGATTCGCCAAGATTTTCTGCCGTCGCTGGGCGTCCACTTCTGCCAATGCAATACTTCCCGCAAGAGGTTCCACGTCACTCTCGGTAATGTGTACGATAATGTCGCCAACCTTGCGGACATCCACTACGCGATAGCTCGTGCCGCCCAATGTAATTGTGCCCGTATCGGCAACCTGACCGCCGGACTCAGCGTAAAAGGGCGTTTCATCCAGCACTACGCGATTATCGGCGGCAAGCAGAACTTTCGATTCGCCGCGCAATTGTTCGTAACCGGTAAAATGCGTTCGTCCCTCCACGGCAGGCAGCTCGACTTCCTGGTGATGCTGCTTGCGCGCTTTGCGGCTGCGCTCTTTCTGCCGCCGCATATGCTCCTTAAAGCCTTGTGTGTCAACCGCAATATCGCGCTCGCGAGCGATAAGCTGTGTTAAGTCGAGCGGGAAACCGAATGTATCATACAAAAGAAAAGCGTCTGCGCCCGCAATTCGCCGCTCCCTGCCTTCAGATTCGAGGCCGCGAACAATGTCGTCGAACTTATCGAGACCGCGGTCCAGCGTCTGCAGAAAGTTTTCTTCTTCGGCCCGAATCACCTTTTCAATCATCGTCTGCTGTTCGCGAATCTCGGGGAACTCATCGCCCATCATATTAACAAGTTCCGCTACGAGGCTGTGAAGCACCGGCGCCCTAAAGCCAAGGTTGCGCGAATAGCGCGCGGCGCGACGAAGTATCCGGCGCAGCACGTACCCGCGGCCGGTGTTACCCGGCAGCGCGCCGTCGGCAATCGAGAATGTCAGTGTTCGAATATGATCAGCCATCACCCGCATTGCTACGCCGTCCGGCTGTGTTAACTCGCGCGAGTAGCTGCGCCCGCACAGCTCTTCGATTTTGTTAATCAAGGGCATGAAGATATCGGTGTCGTAATTCGAGGACTGATTCTGCATAATTGCGCAGATACGTTCGAATCCCATTCCCGTGTCCACATGCTTGCGCGCCAGCGGCTGCAAGCTACCGTCCATCTGGCGATTAAACTGCATAAACACCAGGTTCCAGATTTCGATTACCTCAGGCGAACCGGCGTTTACCAGTGGACCGCCGCTGAAGTCAGCGGTCCGGTCATAGTGAATTTCCGAACAAGGGCCACAGGGTCCGGTGGCGCCCATCTCCCAGAAGTTGTCTTTTTCATCAAAACGGTGAATGCGCTCCTGCGGGAGATACTGTTGCCAAAGCTCAAAGGCTTCGTCATCGGTACGGAACACGGTTGCATGGATGCGTTCGGCTTCCAGCCCCCAGACCTCGACCAGCAATTCCCAGGCCCAGGCAATTGCTTCGCGTTTATAATAATCGCCGAAACTCCAGTTGCCGAGCATTTCAAAAAAGGTATGGTGATAGGTGTCGCGCCCAACGTCTTCCAGATCGTTATGTTTGCCGCTCGCGCGAATACATTTTTGCGTGTCCGCCGCCCGTGAATAGGGTCGCGAACCCGAACCGACAAAAACATCCTTAAACTGATTCATACCGGCGTTGGTAAAAAGCAGCGTCGGGTCGCCGTGCGGAATGACAGGCGCACTCGGAACAATCCGATGCTCCCTGGCGCGAAAAAAATTCAGAAAATCTTGTCGCAATTCTTTCGATGTCATAACTGGTTCCTATCAGTTCAATCTAATCGGGCGTCCAAATCGCTCAGCGGCCGATGCGGCCCAGGTCAGCCCAGCGGCTGCGCTGCGGAAACTGTGGTTTGCGGCCTGTCGTCGACCGGTGACGGGCGTAAGCGCCGACAGCCGACAGGAGTTGCTGTACTTCTGCGGGCACCTGATTACGCCAGTGCTCCTGCACATAGAAGGTCGAATAGCTGCCGTCGTTAAAAGGCTCGGAAGCAACGGCGATCCGGCAAAAAGGAATCGTCGTATTCAGCCCGCCGATCGTATAGTTGTCGAGAGCATCCAGGCAGCGTTCGATGGCCTGCGACCTGTCCGATCCCCAGACGATCATTTTCGCTACCATCGGGTCGTAGTGCAGGCTGCTCTCGAAGCCTTCGTAAAGAGCGGTATCGTGACGGATGTAGTCCGCGACGGGCTCTGCAAGGTGCGACACGGTTCCCGCATCGGGAAAGAAGTCGTTGTAGACGTCTTCGACGCAAATACGGCACTCGATCGCGTGCCCCTTGGCATGAACATCGTCTTGCTTGAGTTCCAGCGCTTTTCCCGCCGCAATTAACAGTTGTTGCTCAACCAGGTCGACACCCGAGACCATTTCCGTAACGGGATGCTCGACCTGCAGACGAGTGTTAACTTCCATAAAGTAAAAGCTACCCTCGGCATCCAGCAAAAACTCGATAGTGCCGGCATTGTGATAGCCCGCTTCCGTCACCAGGCGCGCCGCCGCCTCGCCCATCGCCTGCCGGGTCGCCGCTGTTACGGCCGTTGAAGGCGATTCCTCCACTACTTTTTGATGCCGACGCTGGATGGAACACTCGCGCTCGGGAAAATACAGTACATTGCCCTGCTTGTCGGCCAGCACCTGAATTTCGATGTGCTTGGGATTCAGAATATACTTTTCAATGAAAACGCGATCGTCGCCAAAGGCCGTCGAGGCTTCGCCCTGCGCCGATTCCAAGGCCGCTTCGAGATCTTCAGCGGCATACACCTCGCGCATGCCTTTGCCGCCGCCGCCCGCCGCTGCCTTGAGCAGCACCGGATAACCGATCGATTCCGCGATTTCCCGTACTTCACTCAGTGTGCCCACGGCGCCGGTCGAACCCGGCGCAAAGGGTACGTTGGCTTTCTCCGCCAGAGCGCGAGCCGCCGTTTTGTCGCCCAGGAGACGTATTGCGGCCGGCGTCGGCCCGATAAAGACCAGCCCAGCCGCCTCTACCGCCTCCGCGAACACGGCATTTTCCGCCAGAAAACCATAGCCGGGATGAATTGCCTCGGCGCCGGTGTCAGCAGCGGCCTGCAGCACCTTTTCGATCAGCAGATAACTTTCACGCGGCGTAAAACCCCCGATGGCAACTGCTTCATCCGCCTCGCGCACATAAAGGGCATGCACGTCGGCCTCGGAATAGATTGCGACGGTGGCGATTTCCATTCGACGACACGTAGCAATGATGCGGCGGGCAATTTCACCGCGGTTTGCAATCAGAATTTTGCTAAACACAAGCACCTGTCGATTTGATGAACAGTGTCCGATTATATGGCAGGCAGGCCGGTGCCCGTCAAAATACGACATTTCAGCATGAGATCATGCCCGGGCCGATCATTTCAATGCACTTGCCGCACCCGCCGTCAAATGGCGTCCGGACGATTGTCTCCGGCAAGCTTCGGTCCTTACTTCAGTTCCGCCACGGTCACGCCGGCGCCGCCTTCGGTCAATCGTCCGTCGCGGAATCTCGCCACCGCGGGGTGACTCTTGAGCATGCGTTGAATCGCGCTGCGCAGAGCGCCGGTTCCTTTGCCGTGCACAATGGTTATTTCGCGGATCGGGCTCATCAGCGCTTCCGAGATTGCATTCTCGACTTCCAGCGTGGCCTGATCGGCGTACATGCCGCGCAAATCCACGCGCGTCTGCGCATCGGTCCGAAACTCGAGGCTGCTCTTCTTCTTCGCCTCCAGCTTTTTGCCCGAACGCTTGAGTTTGTCGAGCGCGGTTTTGAATTTGACGGCGTCGAACTCTACAACGGCCGAATCACCGCTTTCATCGAGCGCAACGATGACGCCGGGCTTCTCAAAACCCTCCATGACGACAACGTCACCTTCATGGAATTCTTCGCGCCGGGTCACCTGCTTTTCCTGCTGAGCGGCCTTGCGCAATATCTCTTTGCGTTCGCGATCGTATTCTTTGCGCACGTCGGCAATCGATTTCTTTTCTTCCCGGATTTCTCGGATGGTATTTTCGACCAGTTTGTTGGCGTTGTCCACCACGGCCGCGGCTTCGGCGCGCGCGGCTTTGATCAGGTCTTTATACTTCCGGCGAAAATCTTCGAATTTTGCCTCGTAATCGCGCTGCGCCTGTTCAGCTTTGGCTTTGACGGCCGCGGCCTCGTTGCGCAGATTTTCGGATTCGCGACGATAACGTTGAATGACTTCGATGCTCCGCTCCAGCTCATTGTGTCGTTCGCCGACGTGATCCCGCGCGCGCGCCATTACCGCCGGCGGCATCCGCAGACTCTCGGCCAGGACGAAGGCGTAGCTATTGCCCGGGACCCGCGCCAGAAAACGATAGGTCGGCTCCAGTTTGTCCGCGTCGAACTCCATACTTGCGTTGGAAATCTCCTGCCGCGTCAGAGCATAACTCTTGAGCGAAGTCTGGTGCGTGGTCACCATAAAGGAGGCGCCGCGAGCCAGGAAGCCTTCCAGAATACCGACCGCCAGCGCCGATCCCTCCTGCGGGTCGGTGCCCGAACAGATTTCATCGACCAGGACAAGCGCCGTCGACGAGCAGTTCGTCAGAATCTCGCGCAGGCGAATGAGCTGCGACGAGAAGGTGCTGACGTCATTCTCGATCGACTGGTTGTCGCCGATGGCCGTAAAAATCGTCCGGTAACCAGTTGCGCATTCGCCAAGCGGAAAGATGCCGGCGAGCGCCATGGCTACATTGAGACCGATACTCTTCAATGCCACGGTTTTACCGCCCGCATTGGGTCCTGAAATCAGATGACCGGCCACCGGCGCCTCGAACTCGACCGTGAGCGGCACAACCCCGCCGCGATGTTTGGCATGCATCAGAAGCGGATGGCGAACCTCTCGCAGCATAATAAGGCTGTCGTCGCGAATCGCCGGCTTCATGCCGCCAAATTCATGGGCATAGCGGGCCTTTGCCAGGGCGGCGTCAAAGTGCGCCAGAATATCCACCGTTCGCAGCAATTCACGCGCCTCCTGTCCCAGCTCGCTGCTAAGCGTCGTCAGAATCTTGCGTACTTCCCGCTCTTCTTCATTGTTAAGCAAGGAAATCTCATTGTTGAGGTCGAAGGTCTCCGCCGGCTCGACAAAGACAGTCGCGCCTGTATTCGACACGCCGTGTATGATGCCCGGGATATGGCGTTTATACTCGGTTTTCATCGGCAGGACAAAGCGGCCGTCACGCTGCGTCACGAATTCATCTGTAATGGCATCGGCTTCTTTGACCTTGGAGAGTATCTTGTTCAGCCGCTGGCGCAGACGGTTGGACGTATCGAAGATATCGCGCCGAATGCGCGCCAGATCGCGACTGGCATTATCCCGAACCGTGCCGTTGTCGTCGATGGCTTCGTGGATATGTTTTTCCAGCAGGCGATTTTCGTGGAGCGGATCGACAAAGGCCGCCAGGGCCGGCAGGTCGCCGCTGCGTTCCAGGAGCGCCGCCCGGAGCACTCTGGCGGTCCGCATCGTGTCGCGAACCGCAAGCAGCTCTGTCGGCTGAAGAAATGCGTGTTCTACCAATGTCTTGTGCAGAAGCGGCCGCGTATCGCTCAGACCCTCCAAGGGCAGGACGCGGCCTTCGAAAAGCAGGATCAGCAGTTCGTCGATTCGCTGATGTTCTTCTGTTAACCAGGCAAGATTGTCGCTGGGAAGCGCGGCGCCGATCAGCTCTCTGCCGAGGTCCGAAATAGCGAAATCGGCGATTCGTTCCAGGACTTTGTGAAATTCGAGTTCAGCGAGTGAGCGCGTTATGAGCTCTTTCTCGCTGAGGATTGTGGACTCCTCCATAGCTCTATTCATTTTGTAGTAGTGTTTTGACCAATTGTTGCACACGGGCGCCATCGGCTTTACCGCGCAATTCCTTCATTGCAGCGCCCATCACTTTACCAAAGTCCTGCGGGCCGCCGGCGCCCAATCGTCGGGCTATCGCCTGAACGGCCTCTTTGATCTCATCTTCCGTGAGCTGCGCGGGCAGATACTCCCCTATGATGGCAAGCTCGGCTTCCTCCTTCGCTTTCAGTTCCTCGCGCCCGGCCTGCTCGTACTGCGCGATGGCGTCTTTGCGCTTCTTCGCTTCACTCAGCAGAATATTCTGCTCATCGCTTTCCGTCATCGCCTGCGCGCTGCCGCTTTTTTCAAACTCCAGAATACGTGCCCGCAGCGAGCGCAATGTTTCCAGGCGCAGCTTGTCGCCGCTCTTCATCGCACTTTTAATATCGTCCACTATTTGATTCGCCAGGCTCATAGCATGGTCCTTTCCGTTAGATGAGAATAATAATTGATCGGGCAGGACGGGGTGGCCACAAAATGCAAAAGCGAGAAATGCCCGCAGCTCATTTCTCGCTTCCCACTTTTGGACTGCCCGATGTAGGGTCAGATCGTAATGCCTGTCGCAGAATTAGTTGCCGTCCGATTCCGACGGCGGATCAGGCGTCGGCTCGAGCGCTGGCGTTTCAGCGGCGGGCGTCGGTGCAGGAAGGGCATTGCCGCCCGGGGCTCCGGGCAGAGTTGGCGTCGATGGTCTTTCCGCGCCAACCGTCACGGGAGCGCGCGTCGCATCCGTATTTTCAAGGAAATACATATTAGTCAGAATGGTCAGCACCAGGATCGCAATGGCGGCGCCGATGGTAAACTTCTGCAAAAAGTCGGCTGTTTGCCGGGCGCCGAACTGCGAAGCGAATTGGCCGCCGATGCCGCCGAAAGAGGTGCCGTCAAGTCCGCCGCCTTTACCGGGTTGCAAGAGCACCGCAACCGTAAGCAGCAGCGCCAGAATCATCAGAATAACAATCAGGAATGTAAACATATCGCCGCAGAGACCAGCTCGTGATTTTCAATGTTACGATAGAACAGCAAATTTAGATCAGCGGGAATTACCAATCAAGTTTTTTAATCTATTTGTTTCGATATTCCCCGCAAGTTTTGTATTTTGCCGCTCATTTTTGCGCATCCAAGCGCTTTTATCGACATTAACGGTGCAGCGTTCAGTGACGAAAGCCGATATAGTCGACAAGATAGCCAGCGCCACCGGCCTCACGAAAGTCGAGACCGAGGTGGTTGTAGATGGCTTTATCAAAACCGTGATCGAAGCCCTGACGGAAGGCAAGCACATCGAAATTCGTGGTTTCGGCACCTTCAAGGTGAAAAAACGTAAACCGCGGATAGCGCGCAACCCCCGTACGGGCGAGCCCGTCCCGCTGGACGAACATTACGTGCCGATTCTCAAAGTGTCGCGCGAGCTGCGCGAACGGGTTGACAACAATCTCAAAGGCAGCAACATCGAGATCGAGTAAGTGCTTGCCGCTGCGCCGGCTTCTTAACCGGCCGCCCGGCTCGGCATGAGAATCGATAGCGATATTGAGAAGGGTGACACGAGAATAATGGCAGGACAGTCCTTCGGCCGCACCTTCGCTGCGGCACTGGTACTCGCAATGGTTCTGGGGGCGCTCTCCTTCGGCATCACGCGGTTTTTGACCGATGAACCCGCCGGCGACCGTCTGGCACGCAATACAGCCGAATCAACGGACTCAACGCGCCGCGCTTCGGAAGCCGATGGTCTGCAGCAGCATCAGCAGATGCTTTTTTTGCAGCAACTGCGGGATTCTTTGAAAAACGATTCACTGAATCCGGATCTGATGGTCAATTATGCCAATGCGCTCTATGATGCCTCTTTGTTTAAGTCGGCATCGGAAGTGTATCAGCGCTACCTGACGCAGATCGATTCGAGTAACGCCAACGCGCGCATCGATTACGCCTTTACGCTTTTCCAACAGGGCATGACCGATTCGGCGCTGTTTCATACCCAAAAGGCCCTCGCCTTTGAACCGGAACATCCGATTGCCATGTACAATCTCGGCATTATTTATGTCCGCATGGAACAGCCCGCCAAGGCACGCGAGTGGCTGGAACGCTGCATCCTGGCAGCCGATAGTCAGGCAATTGGCGCCAATGCCCGTCGTCTGCTCGACCTGCTGGCCGAGCAACAACAAAAAAATCAATAGCTAAAGATAAACCAGTACTTATGAATCAGTATTTTGCCGAGGAGTTGCGGAATGCCGTGCGGAAGAAAACGCAAGCGTCATAAAATGGCGACGCACAAGCGCAAAAAGCGCTTACGCAAGAACAGACACAAGAAGAAGAAAAACTAAGACGCACGCGCTTTGTCATCCCCGACAAGGCGCGTTTTTTTATCCGGCGAAGCAAGGGTGCAAAGCTGCCAGGGCAGCGGCCCCGCTCACCGGCCTGACCTTACAAGCCTGAGAGAATCATTCATGCGGTATCCATTTAAGGAAATCGAACCCAAATGGCAGCAGCGCTGGGATGAACAGAAAATCAACGCCGCCGGTGTCGACTTCGACAAACCCAAGTGGTATGTGCTGGATATGTTCCCCTATCCCAGCGGCGCGGGCCTGCACGTCGGACACCCGGAAGGCTACACCGCAACCGACATAGTCGCACGCTACAAGCGGCTGCGGGGATTCAATGTGTTGCACCCCATGGGCTTCGATGCCTTCGGCCTGCCGACGGAACAATTCGCCGTCAAAACCGGTATCCATCCGGCCGAAGCTACCGCCAGCAATGTGGCCAATTTCAAACGCCAGCTGAAGCGTCTGGGTCTGTCATACGACTGGGATCGCGAAATCAACACCACCGACCCTTCCTATTTCAAGTGGACGCAATGGGTGTTTCGCCTGATTTACAATTCCTGGTTCGACGAGGAACGGCAGCAGGCGCGGCCGATCGAAGAGCTGCCGATCCCCCCGGAGTTAACGGATGCCCGCAAAATCGAAGAATACCGCGATGCCAGGCGCCTGGCCTATGTCGCCAATGTCCCGGTCAATTGGTGCGAAAAGCTTGGCACCGTCCTGGCCAATGAAGAAGTCGACGAGTGGCGGGCGAAAGGCTTCGATGTCGTGCGCCGGCCGATGCGCCAGTGGATGCTGCGCATCACTGCCTATGCCGAACGGTTGCTGCGCGGCCTCGATGATCTCGATTGGCCGCACTCGACACGCGAAATGCAACGTAACTGGATTGGCCGCAGCGAAGGCGCCACCGTCCGCTTCAAGGCTGCCTCAGGCGACGCGATCGAGGTTTTCACTACTCGCCCCGACACCCTTTTTGGCGCGACCTACCTGGTGCTGTCGCCGGAGCATCCGCTGGTGGACGATCTGACGGGCTCCGATCAGCGCACAGCGGTGGATGAATACCGGAAGGCGGCGGCAGTCAAAAGCGATTTGGAACGAACCGAGCTTAACAAAGACAAATCGGGCGTCTTTAGCGGCGCGCATGCCGTCAACCCGGCCACAGGCGAGGATATCCCGATCTGGATCGCTGACTATGTGTTGGCGCACTACGGCACCGGCGCTATTATGGCCGTACCCGGTCACGACGACCGCGACCACGAATTCGCCCTGAAGCACAAGCTGCCCATACGTCAGGTGGTGGCTCCGGCGGACGGCGGCGCGCTTGATATGCTGCACGCCGCTTTTTGCGAGGAAGGCGTCGGAATTAATTCCGCCAATAAAGAAGTTTCACTTAACGCTCTGCCGACGGCGAAGGCCAAAGACCTTATCTGCAGCTGGCTGGAGGACAAAGGCATCGGTGTTCGCCGCGTTCAGTACAAATTGCGCGACTGGCTGTTTTCACGTCAGCGCTACTGGGGTGAGCCGATACCCATCATTCACTTCGAGGATGGTTCGCGTCGCATACTTGATGTCGACGAATTGCCCTTGATGCTGCCCGATGTACCCGACTTCAAACCCGCCAACACCGGCGAGTCCGCTCTGGCGCGGGTCGACAGCTGGTGCAATTACAAAGATCCCAAGACTGGCCGAATCGGTAAGCTGGAAACCAACACGATGCCGCAGTGGGCCGGTTCCTGCTGGTATTATCTCCGTTTTATCGATCCGCATAACGACGACGCCCTCTGCGACAGCCGGCTCGAACGCTACTGGATGGGCAGCAATGGCGTGGATCTCTACATCGGCGGCGCCGAACACGCCGTGCTGCACCTGCTCTACGCCCGCTTCTGGCACAAGGTGCTCTTCGACTACGGCTACGTATCGTCCAACGAGCCCTTCCGCCGCCTTTTTCACCAGGGGATGATCCTCGGCGAAGATTCCCGTAAAATGTCGAAGTCGCTGGGCAACGTCATCAGCCCCGACGCCGTCGTTAACGACCTGGGCGCCGACAGCCTGCGTCTGTTCGAAATGTTTATCGGCCCGTTGCAGGATACCAAACCCTGGTCCACAAGCGGCGCCGAAGGAGTCCACCGCTTCCTGAACCGCGTCTGGCGTATGATAATCGACGATGAAGGCGCTCTCCGTCCCGAAGTCAACAATGGCACGCTCGACGCCGAGCAGGAGTTTGTGCTGCACAGCACCATCAAAAAAGTGAGCGAAGACATCGAATCGCTGAGCTTCAATACAGCCATCGCGCAGATGATGGTGTTTGTTAATACTTTCTTCAACGCTCCCGCCAGGCCGCGTCAGGCGCTGGAAGCCTTTCTTATATGCCTGGCGCCCTTTGCGCCGCACCTGGCCGAAGAATTATGGGAACGCCTCGGTCACCGGGAATCCATCCTGCGGGCCGATTTCCCGGCCTATGATGCCGCGAAACTCGTCAAAAACGAGGTGGAAATCGTGCTGCAGGTTAACTCCAAACTCAAGGCCAAAGCCGTCATCGCTACCGACAGCAGCCGGGAAGAAGTCGAACAACTGGCGCAGGCCGATCCCAAAGTTCAGGCGGCGGTCGATGGTAAGAATATTCGCAAAATTATTTATGTGCCGGGCAAACTAGTTAACATTATCGCTTCCTAAGGCAGGCCGTCTTGTCGAGTTGCAGAGCGTCGCTCGCTGTGCCGCCTGACTTGTAGGGCTTTGATCTTGTTTTCGCCCGACAAACGATCTCACTTTGCGCTGCGATCCCGCTTACATACATCGCGAGCAATCAACTTGTCTCTTGTCCGGTCGCAGCAGGCACTGGCGCGAATATGGCAATTGTCCTGCGGGCGTAAGTGCCCGATTCACCAATGGGACCTCTCGCAGCACCAGGCAACTGTTGGCTTCAAGTCGGGAGGTCCGTCTGATCAAAGAATCAGCCCGGAAGACATCACATCGAGGATTATTTACGATTCTGAGTCTATAAGTATTGATGGCAGATACATTGGCGGCATGGCTGATCCAGAGCTGGGAGCGCCGCCCTTGCGCATCAACAATAACACTTCCGGAATTCAATAGTTCTGTCGTGAAATCCTATTGAGTCTATGGCTACCGGCATCTCTTTTAACGGGAAAATGGCGCCATCATGTTCCGTCAGAAATCACGGCACATATCGAAATCGATCAATGCACTGGGTGACTGAAGGTGTTCTTGGCAAAACATAAGTACGAGAAAACTTTCTCATCGCGCTTGATCAGAGAAACCGCGGAGATGAAGCGATGAAATTAAAGTTTGACAGAACAGTGATTTTATGCTGTATAATCGCTGTTATCTTGTTTTCCGCCAACAGCACATGGGCGGCGGGCACTTTCACCATTCAACATCCTTCGCCCCTGCCGGCATCCTATAGTGATGTTCTGATACTAGATACCGAGACAGTGCTCGTATCGGGCGCTCGAACAGAATTTACTTCACCGCTACTGATACGAACAGACGATGGCGGAAATTCCTGGCAGAGGATAGCTGTTCCGACCTCGTACTCTCTCAGAGAACTCTATTCGCTGGACGGCAACACAATCTGGGCGGCAGGCTATGATGCGACACTTCTTCGTTCTGACGACGGCGGCGGGTCCTGGACCAATGTTAATATTGGCCTGGAAGGCCAGCGCTCTGAATTAGTCGCGCTTCACTTCAGCGATGAAATGAACGGTTGGGCTGTCGGTCGCCAGCGGAGTGATCGTGAGTTTGAGTACTGGCTAGCCATGGCCCTCAAAACTCAGGACGGCGGCAAGACCTGGCAGCACGTGCCACTTCCTAAGTTGGCATTTGAATCGGGATTCGGCCGGGACTCTCTGATTTCAAGGCTGTCTTCGGTCTACTTCCTCGATGCCGATAAAGGTTGGGTCTGC
The DNA here is from genome assembly GCA_028284775.1 of Candidatus Kapaibacterium sp. Taxonomy (GTDB): domain Bacteria; phylum Bacteroidota; class Ignavibacteria; order Kapaibacteriales; family UBA7675; genus JANQRB01. The sequence continues at coordinate 21,843 of JANQRB010000032.1, forward strand.
GGCGGCCTTGCCATTGGTAATGAAGGCGTGCTGCTGCGTACCGACAATGGCGGCCTTAGCTGGCAACAAGAGCCGACAGGAAATGTGCGCGAACTTATCGATTTCGCGATTCTCAGTGATGAAATTTTTGTGGCGGTTGGCGATAATGGCGCACTGATACGTTCCACTGACGCCGGCAAGGAGTGGCAACAAGTAATACCAAAAATAGAAGTTGGTGCCAGCCTGACGACAGTGTACGCGATGGGGCAAACGATATTTACAGCCGGGGCATTACGTCGCATCCTAAAATCTGAAGACGGCGGGGTCTCCTGGCAGCTTTCATTTGAAGGTCAGAGCAAGAATGCGGAACAGGTTCAATGGTTTTCAAGCGTGGAGTTTGCGGATTCGCGCAATGGATGGGCGGTCGGTTCACATGCAGGCTTGTTTAAAACCTCCGACGGAGGCGACTCCTGGCACCAGATGACACGCGGCGTGCTTAGCACCCTGTACTCAGTCCATTTTTTCGACGATGTTGCCGGTTTAGTTGCCGGGCGTGATGGGACGATTCTGCGTACAACAAACGGCGGCAGTGAATGGGAACCTGTATCAATCGAAGGTGAGGACTCGCTGAAAGATCTGACCTTCGTTAGCAGGGAGCAAGGCTGGCTCATAGGCTCCGATCATCTCTTTGCGACGAAGGATGGCGGCGACACCTGGGAACGAATCTATGACATACAACAAAGAAATGCAGTTTCAGACTTGGCTTTTACCGATGCCGAAAATGGTTGGATGCTGTGGGGTCTTCACGAAAAAGACACTATCCGGCGTACAGTGGATGGAGGCAGAACCTGGGTAGTACAAAAGGAATTTCCGGAGCAACTTACAGGGATTCATTTTGTGAATGACAGCACCGGCTGGGTGTTGTCACCGCACGACCTGTACTTTACCAAGGATTACGGTGAGAATTGGGATCTACGGAAGCACGATACTACGACCTGGTTTTCTGCTATTAATTTTCAGAATGAGTCCACAGGTTGGATCACGGGCTCAGCGTCCCTGATTCCTCAACGTCCGGCTCTGTTTTTTACCTCTGATGGCGGCGGCACCTGGGAAAATCTGCTTGTTAATGACCCGGAATCTCCTCTGGCTCGCGAGTCCCTAAACGGAATCGCATTTAATGATCACAATACAGGCTGGATACGGGGCCGGGGCAACCATTTGTATCGCACAACCGACAGGGGCCTCACGTGGACAAGGCAGACACACTTCCTTGAATGGGAATCCGGCGCACTTCGCGATCTCTTCGCTCTACCCGACGGTCAGGTATGGTTTGTTGGTGATAACGGCTTCATTCTAAACTACAAAGCTCAAGCTACCGATGTTGAAGATCAATTCGCCGTATCTTTAAAGCGTTCCGGAATTCACATCTATCCAAATCCTGCGGCAGGCAATCTGGCGATTGATGTACCATTGTCCTTCCGTGCCGCTGCCCCGATTACAATCAGGGTGTTTAACCTCATGGGCAAGCTTGTGTTACAGCGGATGCAGCAGGGCGATGTAAGACAGATCAATCTTGACGCGACACAGTTAAGCACCGGTGTGTATTTTCTGGAACTACAGCAAGACTCTACTTCAACAGGAGAGACTTTTACTATCGTCGAGTAATGGATCTGTAGCCTGGCAGGAGAGTTCATGCCCTGGGACGATCGTTTGTTGAATGCCGTTCATTGAGCTAATCGGCTGACACTCTGCTTAAGCCAATAACGCCGGGTCATTGAAACACTATGCACTGGCTCTCTACTCACCCGACAAGCTTAGGCCAATGACTTGCGAACAACGACTCTTCCAGGTTCTGGATGCTTCTTTACCATTCATTAAGCAAACGCCAAGTTTATTGCCCATTTCGTCCTGGCACTCTTCAAAACATCGACCGTCAATTTTTCCAAACTGGCTCTTAAGCCAGGCAGCCTGATGATGCCAATTCGGCGCCGCATTGATCGCTACCTGGCCTCCTTTCAGATGAATCTGTTTCTTATTGACAACCGCCGAAAGCAATCGAAACCGACAGATTCACGATCGGTCACCAAAGCTTCCATACAATCGGGCCGAACAATGACGAGCGGGAGTACAATCAGGCGAATTCGTTTGCTTGGATTGCATGCTCAGGGGCCTGGTCTTCGGCTCCGCTCAGACCACAGGGTGCAGACCATACCTTAAATTCAAATACCTGTCAACTGTGGACTGAGCGCTGGGTGCAGTACGCAGTACTCAGGTTTCGGTCTTCGGCTCCGCTCAGACCGCAGGGTGCAGACCGAAGGGTGCAGCCTATGCCTTAAATTCAAATACCTGTCAACTGTGGACTGAGCGCTGGGTGCAGTACGCAGGTTTCGGTCTTCGGCTCCGCTCAGACCGCAGGGTGCAGACCGAAGGGTGCAGACCATGCCTTATATTCAAATACCTGTCAACTGTGGACTGAGCGCAGCCGAAGGCCACAGAGTGCAGACCATGCCTTATATTCAAAAACCCGTCAACCGTGGACTGAGCGCAGCCGAAACCCACAGAGTCCAGACCATGACTTAATTTCAAAATCCCGTCACCTGTGGACTGAGCGCAGCCGAAGGCCACAAGCTTATGACCATGCCTTATATTCAAAAACCTGTCAACCGTGGACTGAGCGCAGCCGAAGGCCACAGAGTGCAGGCGATGCCTTAAATTCAAAAACTGTCACTCGTGGACTGAGCGCAGCCGAAGGCCACAGAGTGCAGACCATGCCTTATATTCAAAAACCCGTCAACCGTGGACTGAGCGCAGCCGAAGGCCACAAGCTTATGACCATGCCTTATATTCAAAAACCTGTCAACTGTGGACTGAGCGCAGCCGAAGGCCACAGAGTGCAGCCTATGCCTTAAATTCAAATACCTGTCACCCGTGGACTGAGCGCAGCCGAAGGCCACAATATTGAAACTACACAAGCCGACAAGAATTGAGTCGACACTTAACAATGTTTGTCCTTCCCTGAGTCTTGGCAATTCCTAGCTCTCCGCTCATAAAATTCAGTGACAATTCATCTCTCCATCGAGGAATTTTACACTTTTCGTGTCTAGGATGACGGAGGGAGGCGGATTGTCCTGCCTTGGTGCAGAGGGGTCTCTGCGGCTGCATGCGCCTTTTTGGCAAGCTTGTATTCTGCAGGACTGCAAAGCGCGATGACAGGGCTCGCAAGATATTCGTGAGCTGCGGGCATTCAGGCCTCGGATTGAGACGCATCGGAATTCTTAGTCCGGAACTTGAGAGGAAATCGCCAGGTAGAGCTAAACAGTCATAAATCCGTGAATGACGTTCGGCTTCCTTCTCCGGAACAGAAATATCTTCGAGGGAATAACAATGTGGACCTGCAAAAGGCGCTCGACGGCTGTTGGGCGCAACGCAGGGAGTGTGGCCTTGTTCGCAAGAGTGAACTTGCGAGGAATCCCAACTATCATCAGAGAGTTTGTTTAACAGTATTTTTCGGTTGTGTCTATGAGTCGCTTAACAAAGATTCACCTGTCGCTGGCTTTGCTGGCTCTGTCGCTGGTTTCTTGTGTTAGCTCCGGCAGCTATTATTCATACGGTTATCTGAACTTCAAAGCCGACAAGACACTGAATCCCGCCAGGAAAGTGACAATGGAAGCCAGGCCAATTTTGTCTCACCGTGGACTTACTACTTCGCGAAGCAATGAGAACGGCGTTGCGGTAGCGCGCTTCGGTCCGGATGACAGCCTGGTTGTCGAAAACTACAATACCGAGCTCAAGCTGGATTGGCGTTTTGCTGCCGAGCACCCCCGCTACGCGACCCGTATCGATGATGAATCTTTCCCCTTTCTGCATACGGCATTGCATAAACCGAAGAACTACGCCTACGGCAACGCTCTCGGCTACCTTTACTGCAACAACGACGATGAAAGCGGCGGGCCGGCAATTGCCGCGATCCTGTTCGACCAGAAAAACGGGGAGGTGCTTGAAGACGGCAATCTTGTCAGCCTGCCGGATCCCGATGATGAAGATGAGGCGCTGCACGGTATTAGCTGGCAGTATACCCCCGACACCTCGCAGTTATCTGTTTACTACTACGATTATTCCGATTTTAACGATGCCGCCCAAATCGTCAATGTTAAGCTGCTTACCAATCAATTCAGCGCAGACCTGAAGCCCGCGCGAGCAGCCGAGCTACGCTTTGAGCTGCCCTACCTGGAGAAAGGCGCGTCGGCCACTCATGCCAGATACAACAAGGGATTTTTTCTTGACAATGAGGGATCGATCTACCAGTTTTTCAGTGACAAGAAACGCCGCCTTCGCCTGGCCTGGTACCATGGGAAGTCCGGCGCCACCGGCGAGCTGGAATTTGCCCCCTTTTCGATCAAAACGGAGGGCGGAGACAATATCGACGTCAGTCTCGACGATGTCAAATTTTCGCAAACCAGGACGGGCGAAATACTTATCGGTACATCGCTTCATTATCCGACAGGGTTTAAGTCACCCATGCGCGGCATCGGCCTTGCTCGCCTCCGGATGGAGGAATCCGGGCCGGTCATTCTCCAGCAGAAGTCCTTTTCCATGACCGACCTACGCTTCGAAGGATTTAACGAGCAGTCCGCCTACGACTGGTATTCGCTGAGCTATATCATCCCGGCGCCCGATCTTGACTTCACTGTCTGTGTATTCCGGGAATTTGTTCGCATCAAAAATGTCATCACCCGCAAAAATTATGCTACTGGCGGCTCCTATAGCTCGGTTTACTATACCTCACGCTGGGGAGGAGTAGCGCTGGCGGCCTTTAAGAAGGGTTTCGAATATGCATGGGGCAATCTGGCCATCAAAGATATCGGGAGCCATTTCTCCGGGTCGGTTGTGACAGGACACATCAGTAATGAGCAATTGCTGATGTTACGCAGTTCGCCGCAGAACGAGAAAGAGAAGAATTACGCGCTGGACCTTTTCCGGATCGACATTAACAGCGGCATCGGCAAACGACGCCGCATTTGCGACATCATCAGCGGCAATACGCAAAACGCTGGTTTCCTCTGGGACCGCACAAATGAGTTAACGGCCATTGTTTACGGCTATGAAGAAGACGAAGAGGTCACTGCGGGTCTGCTGCGCTTTCGCTACTGATCTTCACGGGAGAGAATCCGGCATCATCTGCCGAGCGCAGCATCAATCGGTCCGTAACAGTTAAGCTTTACATAGCCGGCGCGCGAGGCAAGGCTAGCCATAGCCGACCCTGTCGGCATGCGCGGAGCTCCGCTTCACTGCCCTATTCGCAATCCGCGCGCGGGCGAAAGCGCATGTGCATTCGCAGTCTCGTATCAGGATTTTGTCCTTTGATCGCTACATCCGGCAGTCGCAGTAATGCCGGATTTTCGCCTGCCTCTTCCGGCGCGGTACTCAACAACAGACTCACGCACTCAACGAAACACCCGATCCGCTCAGTCAAAAGCACAATTCACTCATTCCTCATTGTACTAATCGATTACTCCCGCTAAATCGGGGGACGCCATCAGGCTGTCATCGGCCGGACGGCGTCATCCGGATGCCCTTTTGTTCTGTGTTCTGTATCGATCGGTGAAACCAAATTCAGTACTTGCGGGCCGGCATCAACTCTTAAACAAGCAATAGAGGCATATGTATGTTTATACCAGAATTACGAATTAACGTTCTTGTACCAGGGCTCGGCAAGTCCAGGCGACACATTGCCTGTTCGACTTCGGCGCAGTATCGAAACGACGAAGGTCGGAGACGGTCCATGCGCTGCGTAAAAAATGGATTCCTTGCCCGGCTGCTTCCGCTGATCGGATTGTTATCGCTCGCCGGCCTGCAGGCCAAAACCACCGAGTGGGTCGATCTGCTGCCCGCAACGGGCAATGCTTTCGATAAAGGCTACGATATCGCTACTTCCTATTGCGGGGAGGCCTACGTCGTCAGCACCATCGATAACGGCGCGCGTGCAAAAGATATTCAGGTCATTCGCTACGATGAATATGGGTTCCGGACCGCATTCAGCCCGATCGATGCCGGCGGCGCGGGAGACGACATTGCCAAAGCCATCTGCATCGATCCGGAAGGAACGGTGTGGACAGCAGGCTCCGGTATCGATCAATGGGGTAATGAGACGATTCTGACGATTGCCTATGATCGCAGCGGCGCGCATAAGTGGACGCTCAGCTACGACTTCAGCGGCGCCAATCAGCTTCACGAGGTTGTCGACATAGAAGCGGATCCCTTCGGCAATGTTTATGTGCTGGCAACTGCGAAAGATCCTGCATTCCAGGATTGGAATTACCTGCTGCTGAAGTATGCGACGTCCAATGGCGGTCTGCTCCGGCAGCGACAATATGACGCGGGATTTCACGGCGACGACTTTGCCAAAAAATTGGCTGTAAGCCACCTCGACGGCGAGATCTATGTGGCCGGCGAAAGCTACAGTCCCCAGGGCAACAGAGATTGGCGGGTCATTCGTTTACACGACATTGCGCTGGGGACGGTCTGGCAGGACTCGTACATCAACAACTGGCTCGATGACCATGTAAACGACATCGCTATAAGCGCTGACGGTACTGTTTATGTCTGCGGTACGGTCGGACTGGGACAGGGAAAATTCGCCTATCGCACAGCCCGCTACGATTCGGACCTTGGCCGGCTGAATCATGTGGATTACACGACATCCGACAACAGCGTGGCAACGGCCCTCACGATCGACGCCAACGGCTTTGTAGTGGTGACGGGCTATAGCCGCAGCGCGCCCGGCTCTACCTATGACATCCTGACCATCCGCTACGACGCCGACCTGAGCAACGAGCTGCCGTTCACTCCCTTTAATGCCTTCGGCAGCCCCGATGATTTCGCTGCGGATATCGCTGCCGATCAATACGGCAACGTTCTCGTGCTTGGTCATTCGACCTACAATGCGGTGGCAATCAAGTACAGCCCGCAGCTTAACGGAATCACATTGTGGTCGCCGCATCTTTTGTCAGGGCCCGGCACAGGTTATTTCGAGGGCTGTGCAGCGGCTTTTAACAGGTACGGCAAAGTGTTTGTGACCGGCAGCAAAACCGATGTAAGTCAGAGTCATTCGCAAGTGCTGACATATTTATTCGACCGGGATCTCGTGGCTCTGCCGCCGCAGCCCGTCTTCGGCGCCGACCTCTGGGCGCGCAATACCGACTGGGACGACGGCAGGGAGCCTTATACCTGGGGCGGCGCCGTGTTCGCGAGTCCCGACATCTGGGTTCGGCGCTTCGAGAAACGCGCCAATGCCCTGGGTAATCACCGCTTTGAGCATGAACATGAGGACACGGACCTGCAACATACCGCCGGTGCGCACCCCAGCTATATTTATGTTAAGGTTCGCAACCGGGGTTGTATGACTGTTGAAAATGCGACGCTCAAAGTTTATTGGAGCAAAGCCTCGACCGGGCTGGACTGGCCGAATCACTGGGTCGGATTCGACTGCCCCCACGATCCCTTGGTTTCCTGCGGCGATGAGCTGAGCGACTGCCAGGGTACCATTGTGAATATTGCACTGCCACCGATTGCGCCGGGGCAGGAAGTTGTGCAGGAAATCGAATGGTGCCCGCCGGATCCGGGCAACTACCCTGCGGGTGACGCCAGACACTTTTGCCTGCTGGCGCGGATCATCAGCGTCGACGACCCGATGAGCAATGAGCAAAACAATGTTCATGTGGTTAACAATGTGCTGGAAAACAACAACATCATCTGGAAGAATATCATCGTCGAGCCGTCGGACGGGCGCTATAAAACTGCGCCGACCTGGCAGCCGGTACGCGTCCGCATGACGAATGGCGCCGCCGGCCCGATTCGCCTTGGCATTACGACGGAAGATCAGGATCACTTCCTGAACTACGGCAGCTTTACGCTGGACATCGGCGACGAGTTGTTTAACCGCTGGGTCAGCGGCGGGCAGGTCGCCGAGGGCAGCTACACGCTCGATGCAGCAAACAACTTTGTATTGGCTTCGCCCAACGACCTCCTCCTGCAGAACATCGCAATGCAGCCGGCTGAAGAATTTATCGTCGCGGTGAGTTTTAACGTCTTCGAGCATCTGCCGATTAACGAAGAACGATCGTTCAGCTTCGACCTGCGGCAATATGCCCTCGACCCCGGCGGCGTCGACTACGAAGAAGTGGGCGGCGAGCGCTTTGCATTGCAGGTTATCCCGCCGGAAAGCGCGCTGCTGACGCCGACGGATGTCCCTGAGCCTGCTCAGCCGGGCAGCCTGCAACTGCTCAACCTCTGGCCCGACCCTTCGGGTGTCGGTGAGGCGCTTGCACTCTCCTTCCGTTTGAACGAGGGGACGAAGGTCACGATTGCCGTCTACGACACCGAGGGACGGCTCGTACGCGAGCTTACACGCGATTATTTTGCAGCCGGCGAACATCGAATCAGTTGGGACGGTTTGGATAGCGATCTTGTAGCCGGTGCGGCTGGTGTGTATTACATTCGATTGCAGGCGGCGGGACAAACGCTCAGCAGACAGTTTGTCAGAACCAGGTAATATTTTTCGGCAATGATGAGCGGGCAAGGTCGGGCTGAAGCTGACCTTGCCCGCTTGCTACTTAACAGATAAAGAGCCACATCACCAAACGATGTATGAATTGCAGCCGCAGGACACCCGTCCTGTAGACAATTGCAATTCGACGAATTTGTCTATCTTTCGTTAATCGTGATAATTACCGATCTGAAACGAGGCTTTGGCTAATCAGTTATAACATCACAAGACAAGGATGTATACAAGTTGCCGACCGGACGACGCATTATACCGATCGCACAGGCTATCGCTGACTTTGAAGAAGAATTCGGCCTTATCATTGACAAATTCGTCATTCACACTCTGACTCTTAAATTTGCCAAGATCACGCGAGACGAACGAGTGTGGAAGCCGGGTGCTTATGTCTGGTGGAACGAAGATTTCGGCGTCATCAGAGTTGGACGCAACTTAGTCAATTCACGCAAGCGGGCATTTGAACATATCACGGACGATAAACTTCGCAGTACCGACGTGCCGGACTTCAGGATGAGTTCATTGACCAAAGACCCCTCGTCCCGGCTATTGTTGTTTAATCTCAGAATGAACAGAGATCTGCACTGGGCAGCGGCAGCGGAAATCTTTCTGGAATTACGATTGCATCCGCTCATTCCTTCCGATCGTCTGGGCTGATCTTGTGAACGAAGGCCCGGCGCACTTTATTTCAGGAAGCAACGCTGTCATCCGGCACATTCGGCGCTTGCCGCCTGATGCTCTGTCACTGCCGTTCGCATTCCGTCAACTGTCCTGCAAGGCTTTTCGGGCACGGCGGACCTGCTTTTTTTCTCATTAATCTCCAGCGTCTGTCCGGCGCTTCGGAATTCCCCGCCCCGGATTTTTTCGTAACTTAGGCGTCTTTAGCAATCGACAACCAAGGCGCTGAGACTGATATGCTGGGACTGAAAACGGCAAGCAACTCCGAGTGGGTGACGATCGCGGCGGCCAATCTGGAACAGATTCTGATTGACCATGCCCACTGCGAAAAGAAGGCCGCCGCCAACGGTATGGCGATGATCGCGCGCTATCCCGACCGCGACCAGTTAGTGCGTGAGATGATCGCGCTGATAAAGGAGGAAACCGAACATTTCGAGTTCATCTTTGAAGAATTGCAGCGCCGGGGCGTGTCGCTGACCCGCGACCGCGGCGATCGTTATGTGCAGGAGCTCTCCGGCCATGTGAACAAAAACGAGCCACGGCGGATGCTGGATTTTCTGTTGGTGGCGGCGCTGATCGAAGCGCGTTCCTGCGAGCGATTTTCGCTGCTGTCAAAGTGCGAGGATATTCCCGCCGACCTGCGCACGCTGTATCACGAGCTGCTGGCCTCCGAAGCCGGTCATTACCGCGCCTTTACCGATCTTGCGCGGGCATACTTCCCGCGCGAGGAAGTCCAACAGCGGCTGGACGAACTGCTCGACATCGAAGCCGCGATCGTGCGGCAGCTTCCCTCCGAACCAACGATGCACGGTTAGGCGATGGCGACTCCCTCGATCATATTTATGGGCACCCCCGACTTTGCCGTCGCGAGCCTGCGCGCGATTCACGCCGCCTTTCCGGTTACTGCAGTGGTGACGGCGCCGGATAAGGCCCGCGGCCGCGGCAAACGGATCCTGCCGACGTCGGTCAAGCGGGCTGCACAAGACCTTGGCATTACAACAATCCTGCAGCCGGAACGACTGAAGGACGAGAAGTTTCAGCAGCAGATTGAAAGGCTGCAACCTGATATCATTGCCGTTGTGGCCTTTCGTATCTTACCTTCGAGCATTTATTCGCTTGCGCGCTGCGGGGCCTTTAACATTCACGGCAGCCTGCTGCCGCGCTATCGCGGCGCGGCGCCGATCAACTGGGCCATCATCGAGGGCGCCCGCGAGACAGGAGTGACTTCCTTCCTGCTGGCCGACAAGGTCGATACGGGAGCGATGCTCGATCAACGCCGGCTGACGATTCCGGACGGCATGACCGCCGGCGAGCTGCACGACGCCCTGATGCCGATGGCGGCGGAACTGGCGGCGGATACCTGCTGCCGTCTGCTCGAAGGCCGGGTGGAAGCCCGCAGACAAAATGACGAGGAGGCGACTAGGGCGCCGAAGATATTCCGTGACGACTGCCGGATCGACTGGAATGCCGCGGCTTTACAGGTGCGGAATCTGATCCACGGCGTATCGCCCCTGCCGGGCGCCTTCACGCAATTCGAGGGTAAGAGCCTGAAAATCTATCGCGCACGGCAGGCGGGCGATGCGGAGATCGGCCCGGGCGAGTTTTTCATCGGGAATGAAGGCTTTCTGGCCGGCTGTGCCGACGGCGCACTCGCCCTTGAGGAATTGCAGGTTCAGGGCAAACGCCGCATCGTCGTCGCGGAGTTTCTGCGCGGCTATCGGGGCCCACATCGAGGACATTTCGCATGATTGCACTAGCCGAGTTCGTTCAACAGAAAGACGTGATGATCGCCGCCCACCGCGGCTCATCGGGCACCGCGCCCGAAAACACAATGGCGGCGCTGCGGCAGGCAATCGAGGCCGGCGCCGATCTGGTGGAAATCGATGTGCAGATCAGCGCCGACGAGCACATGCTGGTTTTCCACGACGAGACGCTGGACCGCACTACCGATCGCAGCGGCAGCGTCAAGGAGCGGACCTATGACGAGTTGCAAGGGGCGGATGCCGGCGGCTGGTTCGCGGCTGAATTCGCCGGCGAACGCATTCCCCTGCTGGGCGAAGCGCTCGACCTCCTGCAAGACAAAGTTTACATTAATGTCGAGATTAAACCACCCCAGCGCGGCGAAGACTTCACGCGCCGCGTCGAAAGCATTGCCGCCCAGATCAGCGCTAGAGGGCTGGCGGCCTATACCCTGTTTTCCTCATTTCACCATCCCTCGCTGGCTTTACTGAAGCAGCTTGACGCCCGCTTTCATACCGCCACGATTCAGCTGCCGCGCGATCCCAGGCTGCCCGCTGAAGTAATGGCGGCCGTTGGCGCCGATGCATTTGTATGTGCTCTTAACGAGCTTAGCGATGAACGTGTCGCGGAAATCGAAAGCAAACAGATCTTTACCGGAGTCTACACCGTCAATACAGCGCAGGACCTGGCGAATGCAATGGAACGGCGGGTAAAAGCGATAGTCACCAATTATCCGGCGCGTATCGCGGCGGCATTGCAGAAACTACGCAATGAGCAGTAAGCTGAACAGACAGCGCGACGGATTTAGAACATCACGCTAATCTGCAATCCGAAGGTCGTACGTCCTTCGTCGGCGTCATAGATTCCAAGGACGCCCGCAAGCTGCAGCGGCGGCAAAAACTCGAGTGGATCATAGCTAAGCCCGGCAAAAGCCTGGAAGCCCACTCCCGTGCCAATTGGGGCGTTGAGCTGACCGAATTCATCGCTGATTTGTACAAAGCCGAAATCGGCGCCGAGAAAAATGCTGGCGTCGGGACGTTCACCGAAATAATACAGGGGGCCGAGACCAAGATAAGTGATACGATCGCCTTCGATGCCGCCCGTCAGCGCAGCAATGGCGATATACCAGTCGCGATCTTCGGAGAGCGCGCTGCCCAGATGCAAGGCGATGGCCGCGTTCGTGATGTCCGAGTCGCTGACCTGGTAAAAGCGCGCACCGAGCATCAAGGTAAAGGGACGGTCGGGCGGCTCGTCGTCTTCCAGCAGTTGGGCCCGCAGCGGAATGGCGCTCACAAACAGCAATAGCCAAAGGAAGAGCCGCAGCGTGCAGTGCAGGGTGTGAAGTAAGGGACGATACTCGTCAGAGCAGGGCTGCATCGGTTTCATGAACACAATATTCTCCTACGGTCAGCGTGTAAGCGCAGCATCCATGATGTCATTCCTTCGCCGGCCGTCGGGCACATCCGGCTCGCGGCGGTCAACGCTCGGGTGGGATGACGTTTTTCAGCTAAAGGGTATTTCGTAGATTGGTATTTTTTAACCTGAATTTCTTCATTCACAATCCAGTTCGCGGGAGTAGCGATGAAGCGCACGAACTTTTTTCCGATCCACCAGGAACGCAAGGCCAAGATTGTGGACTTTGCAGGTTTTGAGATGCCGGTCCAATATAGTAAAGGCACCCTTCAGGAACATCTCGCCGTGCGCAAAAGCGTCGGCGTTTTCGATGTATCGCACATGGGCGAGGTGGAAGTACGCGGTGAGGATGCGCTGGCCTTCGTGCAGCAAATCACCGTTAACAATGTCGCCAAACTGGAAAAGGGCAAGGCGCAATACTCCGCCATGTGTTATGCCGACGGCGGCATTGTGGACGATTTGCTCGTCTATCATTGCGGCGACTATTACATGCTCGTTATCAATGGGGCCTGTATCGATAAGGATGTCGCCTGGATGCAGTCCAATGCCGAAGACTTCGACAAGCTGGAGCTCCTCAATGTCAGCGAGGAGATTAATCTGCTGGCGGTTCAGGGGCCGCAATCGCTGGCCACGCTGCAAAAGCTGACCGAAACAGATTTGGAGGCGATCGCCTTTTACAACTTCACTTTTGGTAAACTGGCCGGCGTGGATATGATTATCTCGCGGACGGGGTATACCGGTGAGTTGGGCTTCGAGTTGTATTTTCGCGGTGATGAAGAACTGGCCGCGATGGTCTGGAACGCCATCTTCGACGCCGGCGAAGAGTTCGGTATCGAGCCGGTGGGCCTGGCGGCGCGCGACACGCTGCGACTGGAAAAGGGCTACTGCCTCTACGGCAACGACATCGACGAAAGCACGACGCCTATCGAAGGCGGCCTGGGCTGGATCACCAAAACGAAAAAAGGCCCCTTCAACGGTCGGGATGCAATCGTAAAACAAAAGGAAGAAGGACTGACACGCAAACTGGTAGGACTTGTGGTGAAGGCCGAACGCTTTATTGCGCGTGAAGGATACCGGCTGACCGCTGACGGCAGCGAAATCGGCCGTGTCACCAGCGGCAACATATCGCCGATTCTGGGACAAAGCATCGCGATGGGCTATGTGACGCTGCCCTATACCGAACCAGGCACGATTGTACACATTAAGGCACGCGGCAAAGAGTTTCCGGCCGAAGTACGGCGCCCGCCCTTCGTAGAGTAGCTAATCCGTTCAGCCGGATGCATCGAGTTTCGGCTTCCACGGCAGCAAGCAGGAAGTTAACTATGGCGCAGGAGTTTTTCGCGGCGCAGCGTCCGCAGCACGGATTGCGATATGCCGAGTATACGCAATTGATGGAGTCTAAGGCGGCGCAAAGCGACGAAGATGCTGAGAGTCCTTCCCGGCGGCGCTATACCGAACTGAATCTGAAACGTTCGCGGCGTATTCGCAAAAGCTTTCAACCCTCCGAAGCCCTGCGCGCGGCCATGCAGGCGATTTCACAGCCGCAGTTATGGATGGTGATTACCGAGCCCTGGTGCGGCGATTCGGCTCAATGTCTGCCCCAGATCGAAGGGATTGCAGCTGCGAGTGCGTCGGTCGAGCTTCGGATAATCCTGCGGGACAGTAATCTCGACATCATGGATCTCTATCTGACCAATGGCAAGCGCGGTATTCCAAAGCTGGTGGCCTTTGCAGCCGATGGTCGCGAGCTCTTCGCCTGGGGCCCCCGACCGCAGGCGGCACAGCAACTCTTCGACGATTCTCTCGCGGCGGGACACAGTAATCGCGAGCGCTACGAAGCTCTGCATCTCTGGTATGCCCGCAACCGGGGCGCAGATCTCGATCGTGAGTTCAGAATGCTGCTTGCATCGCATCACTGAAGGCTGATCCTCTCTCCTGCCGACCTAAGCCGAGCATCATATCGGAGCCATCACTCCGCTTCGTTGGGAATCATGATCGTAACTTCCGTTCCGGCCGCGCGGCCGCTGGAGTCGTGCAGATCTGCAATCGCAAAGGAAAAGTCACCTCTATAAAGTTCGGACATCATAGCAAAGCGCTCGGCGGTAACTTCCAAGCCATGCGAGCGATGGCCGCTGTCTCGGTCACGCTTCAGTTCAGCCGCCTTAGCGCGGCCGATGCCGCTATCGCGCACTTTGCACTGAATAGCATCCGGGACGGCCTCGATCGTAATCAGCAGACTCCCCGGCCCCGACTGCGGCATCAGACCATGTTTAATCGCATTTTCGACAAAGGGCTGGATTAACAAAGGCGGCACAGCGACATCATCGAGCGGCAGGCCTTCTTCAATATCGATTGAGTAGGTGAAGCGGCCGCGAAATCGCATCGCCTCCAGGGTCAGATACCATTCAAGCGCTTTGAGCTCTTCGTCCAGAGTGGAGATGTCGCGCCGTGAATTTTCCAGCGTAGCGCGCATCAGACGGGCAAAAGCCGTCAGATAGGAAATGGCTGCGTCGGAATCATTGTGGGCAATATAGTTAACAATCGAATTGAGCGTGTTAAACATAAAATGCGGATTCATCTGCGCCCGCAGTGTTTTTAACTGTGTCTCGCGCAGCTTGGTGCGCAGCTCCGAGCGGTTGCGGACATATTGAATCCGCAATACCACGGGCGTCGCCAGCAGCGCCAGGAGCAGCACGCTGACGCCGGCCCGGAACCACAGTTGCTGCCAGAACGCCGGCCTGATGTCGATCAGCAGATGTGTTTCGGCGCCGGCGAGCTGGTTGTCATGCAATTTACTGCGCAGCCGAAACAGATACCGCGCGGGTGGCACATTGGTGTAAACCGCCTCCTGAGTCGTCTCCCCGGCAATTCGCCAGTCGGGATCGAAGCCCTCCAATTGATATTCATACTTAGTGCTGATCATCGTCGAATAATTCAAGGTTGAAAAGCGCATAGTGAAGAAATTCTCGTCGTGCTCCAGGCGAATGCCTGCTTTACAGGCAATGGACGAATCCGCGCGATAGTCGACGCCGGCGACTTCGAATTCCGAGATAAAGGCCGCGGGGGCGGTCCGACTTTGACGCAGGCTATCGGGGTGAAATCTGACCACTCCACCCTTGCCGCCGAAAAACATCTCGCCGGATCGGCTGCGCAAACAGGCTTTGAAATGGAACTCCTCGATACCGAGATCCCGCGCGTTGATCGTTCGTGTGAAGGTCTCCCGCTGCGGATCGAACACCGACAGGCCCTTCAATGTACTGATCCACAACTTGCCCTTGCTGTCTTCCAGAATACCGCAGACGACATTCGAGCTCAGACCGCTCCGCTGATCAAAGCTCGTGAAGCTTTCGCGTTGCCCGTCAAATTTGTTAATTCCGCCCCCGGCTGTCGCCAACCAGAGCGAGGCCGCGCGGCCTTTGTGAATGTACCACACGCGATCGTCGCTAAGGCTGGTCGGGTCGTTGGCTTCGTGGCGAAACAGGCGAAAGGTCTCGGCAACGGGGTCGAAGATACTCATACCCTCGTCCGTACCGATATATACCGTTCCATCTGCGACGCGCCTGATGCAGAGTATGCGATTTTTACGCACATTCGACGTATCACCGGCGTCGACATACAAAACCCGACGTTGGCCAGTGACCGGATTGTAGCGAACGAGGCCGCGCCCCAGGGAACCGACCAGCAGATCGTTCGGATTCAGCTCCTCGATGGCCCACAAACCATGAATAACAAGCAGGCCATGCCGGTCGAAGCTTTGGGAATGGGGGTCAAATCGGCAGAAGCCCCAATTCGTTGCAAGCCAGATCCGGCCCTGCGAGTCTTCAAAGATGTAGTTGACGATGTCATTCGGCAGGCTGGTCGTATCGCCCTCTATTTTCCGGAAACAGCGGAATTCGTCAGATTCACCCGACCGCAGGCTCAAGCCGTCGGTCGTGCCGATATAGATTTCGCCCTTGCTGCTCTCCATAATTGACCGCACCCGCGCACCGCATAAACCGCTCCGGCTCCGGACCGCTGCTCCGACCTGGTGGAAATTCCGGCGACGCTTGCTGATCTGGTACAGCCCTTCGTCCGTGGTAATCCAGATCACGCCATTGCGATCTTCGGCGATGCGTTTGCTCCAGCCTTCGACTCTGAGCGTCGCTTCGGATTCGTCCCCTTCCCAGCGATTCCGATAATAGATTTCTTCCGTCTCGAGATCGATCGCAACAGGGCCGCTCTGATGAAATAGAATCCAGAGGATGTTGTCGCGATCGATAAGCAGATCTTTGATCTCAGCAAACCTGTCAGCGGGATCGAGACGTGGCCTGATCGGAAAGCGCCAGACCGAATCTCGAACCGTGTCGTAGCAAAACACGTCGGCATAGCCGCCGGCCCACACAATGTTGTTGTCGTCGATAAACATCGAACGCAGGCCGGACGAGAAGGGCGGCTGTGCCGGTATGGAAGGGTCCGCGGCCTCCCTCTGCGTGTCAGGGGCATAAATGCGATGCGAAAAAACGGCGACGTGGTATTTACTGAGTCCGTCAAGCGCCAGCCTGGGATTGTCAGTATAGTCGCTGATCAGATCGCGCTGCGGGTCATAGACCACTAGGCCCGAGCTTTTGGTGCCGATCCAGGTATGGCCGTCCCGCGTGGCGTCAATGTGATACAAAATTCCCCGAGGCGCTTCATGCGCATCGCCCTTGCCGCCGTATACAAAGCAGGAATCCAGACTGCGCTGGTAGCGATACAGATTCGGTTGGCTGCCGACCGTGATGATCCACATATTGTCGATGCCATCATCGCAAAAGCCGATAACTTCCTTGCCCGCCAGCATATCGAAAAGACGCGGATTGATGCGTTCGTTCGCCATTGTTTCACGCAATGGATCGAAGAGATGGATCCCCGTCGTATTGCCGCCGATCCACATCAATCCATCGCGATCGAGATACAGCACTTTAACATCATTAGCGCCTGAAGAGTCAATGTGGCTGTGTCGAAAGTGACGGAAGCGATAGCCGTCATAGCGCTGCAAACCTTCCCGGGTAGCAAACCACATAAATCCCAGCGAATCCTGCAGCAGATCCGTCACATAGGTATCGGACATTTCGTCTGTATCAATCCGATTGAGCTGAAAGTGAATCTCGCGGCCCGGGCAGGGACGTGATGCGCCGGCGATTAGGAGTGCGATTAGGAGTGCGATTTGCAGCGCCAGTAAAAATCTGAAGCCTGGTTGTGGCGGTGTCGGCTTAGCCTCTGTCACTTCCGTTAGCTCTCCCTTCTCGTCCGGAATTTGTGCGGCATGCTAACCACGCGGCTCAGGCGGTACTGCATCTAAAATCCTGGCCGACGCCGTAGCTTCGATCGCTGCACTCCGGCCCTTGACGACCTGCGCCGCCCGGCCGGGGCAACAAGCAATCGCACTCTCCGTGGCACTTCGCCTCTCGCTGCGATTCGCACAGAACAAAAATATACCCAAATTCGACACAATGCATGGGCATCTTCTCTACCTGGCGTCACGCCAGCGCGGACATCACGCAATTTCCGGACACACTCGCGGCTGCGCATCGACGGCCCTTCTCCTTCAGTCAGGTATCTGCGAAAAGTCATCCGACGAGCCTCAGGCGGACCCCGAGAGAGGAGTCGCGGGCGTCCGCAATAGCTGTAAAGCAAAAAAAGCCGGACACATTAATCTGTGTCCGGCTTTCTGATTATCCTGCCTCGCCGGTTGTTTAACTACCGACGTTTAGCGTTTAACGACGGCCAGCCTCATCAGAGTATAGGGTCCGGCTTCCATACGCAGGTAATAAATTCCCGCGCCGAGGTCGGAGGCGTTAAAGTTGATGCGATGCTCACCCGCGCCGAAGCTTGCGCCGCTGATCAGCACGGCAACTTTTTCGCCGGCGGCATTGAAGACCGTCATTGTCACGTCCGTTTCAACCGGTACAGCGAATTTGAGACTCGTTTCGCGGCTGAAGGGATTCGGATACAATTCCTCAAAGCGATAGCCCGCTTCTTCAGCGTCATTCGTCGATGAGACGGTACCGATACGGAAGAGAGGCGAACGATCATATTCCAACTCGGGATCGCCGGGGTAGTATGCCCGCAACTGAGCAGCGCCGGCGTTCAATTCGGGGATGACCCAGTTCGTAAAGAAGTCACTCGCCTTGACGTCCTGCAGCACCGGCAGCCATGTCGTGCCGCCAT
>JANQRB010000042.1 GCA_028284775.1 Candidatus Kapaibacterium sp.
CGGCAAGGCATCGAGACCGCGCTGCGTATAGGACGAAAAGCCCTCGTAGACAACCTCCGGCCGACCGGGATCGGCGGCTGAGGGGCGAACGAGGTTTACCGACCGCGGAAGATCCTCGAAGATGCATTTCAGCTTCATTCGCTGCCGCCATTTACCGCGTTCGCTGCGCAGGGGCACGGACTGTGTCGTGTTAAAACTCTCGATCAGGCAGCCGGCCCGCTCGCTCCGGAAGTCGCCGTCATACAACATGTAACCGTGTCCGGTTATGCTCGTACTGCCGCCGAAGTTATCGACGCCGTCCAGATCGATGTCGACGTTAACGGAAATCTGTTCGTTAAGAAAGCGTCCCAGCAGCGGGTGCGCCAGGCCGGAACGCCAGAGAATCATGGGGTTAAACAAGGCGTTGGCGCCGAGCACTATCAGATCGGCATTGACGCGCGCTTCCTTGCCCTCCCTGCGAAAATGAACGCCCGTGACGATGTCATTGCGGGTCGCGAGCTCGAGGACCTCGGCATGGAGCAACGTCTCTACTCGCGGATCGTCAAAATACCGCGCCATGCCGTTCTGGATGCTAAACTTGGCATCGACCGGGCAGAGGTGGCAGACGCCATTGGCGCAGCACATCGCGCGTCCCTTTGCCGCCTGCCGCGCCCGGGCCGTGGCCTGCGCAAAATAGTGCTCCGGGAAGGCGCGCTGCAGCAGGACATCGGTATCCGCCAGCCGGTGCGGCCCTTGCGGATAGGGCGTGGATCGCGGAAAGAGCGTCCGGTTGTCCGGCCCTGAGATCGCCATAATCTCTTCGGCGGCGGCGTAGTGCGCTTCGATGTCCGCATAGCTCAGAGGCCAGTCTTCTCCGACGCCATAAAGGGAGCGGGTGCGAAAGTCGTTCGGCAGCATGCGCGGCGTACAGGCCCACCAGCAGTTCGAACCGCCGCCGAAGCCCGGAGTGTAAACCCACTTTTTCCAGGGATGCACGGCGTGAAAGGTGCTGGCAGCAGTCATACGCGCATTGCGTCGTTCCCGTATCTGCCAGGCATGACTGTCCCGGCCGCCGCGTTCCAGCACCAGCACACGCGCATCGTCTGCGGCCCAGGGCAGCCAACCCGCCAAAAAAAAGGCCGACGCAAAACCGCTGCCGACAAGGATCAGATCGTAGTGCTCAATCGTCAAGCGCCATTATCCCCCGTTGTCCTTTTGTTGCTTGTTTGTTTAACTCCCGGCAAGCGCTGCGGCCTGCCCGGACAATTCACTTATGGCCGTCCCGCCGACCCGATTCCGCATCGCTGCCGTACAGACAAGTTTCCAACACCGGCACGCAGTCCAGTTCTTCGCGCCGCGGATGCCGCGTCCAGTAATCGCGGTGCAGAAAAAGCGCGCGGTCGATATGTTCATAGGGACCATTCCTGAGATAGAGATAGTCGCGCCGGAAGAGCGGATTATCCAGCATGCCGGTCGACATCTGAACCCGGTAGTCGACAATCTCGGCGCGGGGGCGGCAGGCTCGAATCTTGCGCACCGAGAGATAGCCTTCGATGATATCGGGCCGCCGGCGCAGGACGTAGTCCATGTCCGTCTTGGCGTCGACCGGACCGGCAGGATCAAATCGGCCCTTGTGCGCGATGTGATGGTCATTTAAGCCCAGCACATCGATATGGCGGGCGTCGACCACATAGGGCAGCTCGCCGCCGAAGCTGCTGGCGATCAGCGTGCCGGAATCGGTCATATCGCGCAGCCAGGTATAGTAGGGATTGAAAGGCGCGTTGGTCAGAGAAGGGAAATCTGCCGCGAGCGCCCGTGTATCATTCAAGAGCTGCTCGTTTCTGATCAGGACGTTTTTGCCGTTGACGACCAGCAGCATAAAGACCATCAGGCCGAGCCGAAAGCCGCGCGAAGCCGGCATAATATATACTAGGCCGGCGCCCGCCGCGAGCGCCAACAGGGGCATCAGGTGCAGCATGTGACGCCAGTAAGGAAAGGCCGTGTAGTCGTCGCCGCCGACTTTGACGATGTAGACTACATAAAGCGCGCTGAAAGCAAAAATAAAGATGAGCGGGATGTTGGCGCGCCAACCCAGCTTGCGCAGATCCAGCATCAGCGCGCCGAGGGCGACAAGCAATACGAAGACCAACAGCAGATGCGATGCCAGCCAGCGCTGCATATATTTCAGCCCCAGGACAACATGGTGCCAGCCGCCGCCGCCTGCCTTGGCGTAATAGGTATTGGGCAGCCATTCGCCGAAGACGGCCAGCCGAAACACCGTTAAGGCCAGATAGCTAAAGAAGGCCGCGCCGAGCAGCCAATAGACGGCGCGTTTATTCCCGCTTCCCTGCGTCGCGACCAGGTAATGCAGCAGGACGCAGCCGAGGGCAAAGAGAATACCCTCGGGCCGAATCAGCACCAGCAGCACCCCCGATATGGCCGGCAGATACGCATTGTCATAGAGAAATGGTCCCAGCAGACACAGCGTCAGCAGCAGCATAAAGCTGAGCGATTCCATCCCGGAAGCGGCGTACCAGGCCGTCGGTAGATTGATGCCCAGCGTAAAGGCGCTGAACACAAACACGTCGCGATGCCGGCCGAGCAGTGATGCCGTGCCGGACGGCAAAGGTGAGCCGCTATAGGGAAATGCCAGCACAAAGAGACAGAGAGCCAGATGAGAGAGAATTCCCATCAACTTGGCGGCCGTCAACACATTGATGCCGGCGGCGTGGCAGGCGGCCAGGAGCCAGAGCCAGAGCGGCGAAGAGTAGCCTTCGACAATTGCGCCATCCGTATTCCACGCGCCGAGGCCATAACCTTCCGCCAGATGTTCGGCATAACGAAAAGTGATGAAAGCATCTTCGAGCGTGAAGGGATAATACAGGATGTCGAGCAGAAGCACTGCCGCCGTCAGCAGCACCGCCATCAGAAAAAATTCGCGCCTGTTTCCGCGCATCGCCGCCTTTGCTTGATTGAGAAAGGCGCAAATTTGCGAATTATTCCGTCGCGGCGCACGGGAATAATTGGCTGCTCATAGCTGGGTGTCACTCGCTCCGCGGCGTGTAAACGATTGTGGCCAGGTCCAGCATCCGGCCGGGTTTAGCCAGGCGCAGGCTCGTCTCGTGCAGCGTTTCATCCGGGCCGCCATAATCTCTGAAGATGCGCAGACGCAGTGTGACGGGCCCGGCCATGCGACTTTGACGATTGCTCAGGTATCGTACCCTGATTGTATAGCTGCCGGGAAGCGGCCAGGCAAGAAGAAATTCCTCCGGTCCGTAGCCGCCGGCAAAATTCCGCGACAGGCAGCCGCCGAAGCGAGGGAAGGGGTTGCCGTGATAGGCCAGTTCATTGTTGGGCCCTTCCACCATCAGGTCCAGATCGCAGTTGTCGCTGTCCCAGTCGAGCACGATGCGCAATGGCAGCGGCGGAGTCTCCAGGCTGGCGGCCTCGATGCCGGGCAGGCTAAGGCCGATATCGGCGCTTGCATCGAGAGCGATCAGTTCACGCAGGGCAATGACCGCTATGTCGGGAAAACGACGGTCCCAGGATCCGTTGATGACCGAACGCAAGTGATCGGCGGCTTCCCGGTTGCGCCCCTGCTGTTGCAAGGCCAGAGCCAGATCACGGTTAGATTGCGGTTCTTCCTCGCGGTTTCGCAGCACATCGCGGAAGATTCCTACCGCTTGCTCCTCGTATCCCCACTCCTGCAAGCGGCGCCCGACCATTCGCAACAACTGATGATTTTCCATCTCCAGCTCGAGAATAGAGCTGAGAATTCGCAACGCAAGCTCATGCTCGCCGCGCTCATAAAATATCGCCGAGGCATCATAATAGAAGTGTGGATCAGAGACATGTTCGGCCCGTTGCCGCAGATAGTTGCGATAGCGTTCCTTTGGGGAATCAGCCGTATGCAAGGTGATTCCGACCGGCGATTGATGCGCCGCCGGCCTTAAAAAGGTGACCGAAGAATTAAGCGGCAGACAGAAATCATAGCTCGGGCGACTGCTTCTAGCCATCCGCTCCAGGGCGAGGCGACGATCATAATCTTCGCGCATCCTGAATCTGATAGGAATGCTGATCCAGGAGGCAATCGGCCGGTCATTTTGGATGGCAGGCGTGAAACTCGTTGCGTAAACGGCATCGAGCGCCGCCTGGTTCAGAATCGGGCTATCGCTGGTTTCGACCTGAGCGTGAAGGGGACGGCCCCGAGCATCAATCAACACGCGCAGAGTGACGATACCTTCCAGCCCCGCGTACCAAGCCAGTTTGGGATAAACGATGTTGCGCGTCAGTTCGAGTAGGTCAACCTGGGCTTCTCTCTCGACAGGCACAAATTCGTAGGGATAGGGAATTATTTCTTCTTCAATGGGCGGCACGTTGCTTGGCTCGGAAACTGACGGGAGCATGGTCATTTCTCCCGACCAATCTTCAACTGTGTCTTCATTCCCGACTGCAGAGCGTAGGACTTTGTTTGCCACCATGTCTGCCGGCCCGCTTTCATCAGCGCCCTCCGACGCTTGCCGGACCAATTTCTCACTCGCGGCAAATTCCTTATGCCGATTCTCTTCAGTGGATTGTGACCGAGCGTTTTCGGCCTCCTCCCTGCCGGGACCGGAAGGCTCCGGGGCGGGTGGCGCCGTTACGCGGGCTGCTTGCTGAAGAGGGGCCGCGGCCCCTTTGGCAGAGCTCAGGGGCGGCGGCGAAGATAAAACAGCGCCGTATGTCCGGTGCTGCGTCGCTCGGGCTATACCGGCAATCTCGGGCAACTGTTCAAGGTAGTACTGCTGCAGGCTCCAGGCGCGTAGAAGCTGAGCTCCAAATCCCTCGCTTGAGGAATGTCGCCGTTCATCGTGCCGGACGATCTGAGCCAGGTATGCCTCGCGCAGGGCCGGTTCGTCAGCCGGCGGCTCGATTCGGAAGCGAAGGTAGTCGCGAAGAAATTCCAGCACGATGAGAGAGGTATACGGCGTGACGATGCCGAAGCGGAGGCCAAGCGACGTGATTGCTTCACGATTGCGTTCCGGGAACAGCTCCAGGGCCGCCAGTTTTTGTTGAGCCCAGATACGCGGCAGCACAGCGCCAAAATTTGTCGAATGACGTCGTTCCAGCAGGATCTGTTCTTTATGCGAGGTCCGCTTGCCATAGCCGAATCCCAGATGCAATTCGGCCGCTTCAGCAGTCAGCTTGCCCGCCAGGGTGAAATTGCGTTGCAGCGTCAAACGACCGGCATACAGCTCGCTCACTTCAGCGCCATCGTATACCATCTTCGTCAGCCGGAAAGGCTCATTGAGAAGTTGCGCTGCAGCTTCGTCGAGATCGACCCCGACCAGGTTAAGATAGCGCCCGCCTGTCTGCTGCGCCACGAAACGCAACAATGAGTGATTGGCCATCGGGCTGGAGTTTATGATCATAACGGGCGTCTCACCCGGCGTAATGCTCTTCTTGCCGATCGTCGCAATTCCGTCGCTGAACAGAAGGACGACATCACAGTCGTCTTTGTTAAGATTCAGCGCGCCGAGATTGCTGCCGCCGTCGAGCGGAGTATCCAGCAGCTTTTGTTTAAGCAGACGCCAGTCGCCTTTCCGCACGGGAAACCGCCCGACCGACTCGATATCATTCCGCAAAAAAAACACGTCAACATCGCAATCCCCAAGTGCAGTCAGATAGCGGTCCAGCAAAGCCAGGTCGCGCCGGCGGTCGCGCTGCCCGGCCGAAAGCGAGGCGTCCCATACCAGAGATAGGCGCTGCGCCCTTGTTTGCGGACGCGGCTCGAAAGGCGGATACAGATTCAGCCAGAAGTAGCAATCGCCGGCTACTTCTTCCAGCAGAAGCTGCGGTACATGTTCACTGAAAGGCAGCGCAAAAGCCAGCGCTTCATCCGGCACATAATTGCGAAGCTCGACCGAACCCACATAATTGTCGTCAGTCCTGCGAAAAAGGAAGTTGCGCAGTTGATTGTCATTCAGCGAAGGAGGAAGATTTTGTTTAAGAACTTCAACACGGACGGAAAAACGCTCGACCGGCGCTCCGAACATCAGGGGCAGTAGATAATTCCACCGGTCGGTGGCCGCGCGCAATTCCTGTTCGTAGGCTACGACTATTGTTTTATCTCCGCGGGCCGGTATGGGAAACACCCGCGCACGAAAGACATTGCCCGCCGTCTTTTCCAGCAGACCGGGATCGACGCCGCGGCGTACGATGGTTTCAAAAGTCTTGCGCCCTTTGACTTTTTCGACTATAACGCCTTCGCGTATTTTCTTGCCGACGGACATCGCGAAACGCGAGACGGTCTGCCCTTCGCCGAGCGGAAACTGCAGCTCGCCTTCGAGCACCTGAAGCAGATCATTGTGAAAGACCATCTTCATCGTCGTCGTGGCGAGGTTGCCGACGACCTTAACATCGACATGGAGTTCGCGGAGACGGACGCCCTGGTTGGCGGTCTGCCCCGGCAAAGAAAGCTGTGGCATGGGACGCCGCTGGCTGTCAGCTTCCGGAACGAGCTGCGCGTGAAGCCGGCGGACTCCCAGCTGCTCCTGTCCGGTATCCGGCAGGGAAATCAATACAACTAAGAGAGCAATGCCAATTTTGCCGGGATAAGTGCGCGCTTTCATATCTCATATCCGCCTGTTTCTGAAACTGCCTGTTGTTTCAGACTTAGTTCGGAAGATGAGCCGGGATATGGAATAATTTGCCGGCGGGGCGGCCGACGATTCAAGCAAGTTCTCCCTTAACTCCAATATAGCGCACAGGGCAGCTTATTTGTTAACAGGCACAAATACAATATGCGCCAGATCGAGAACCTCATCGACCGCCCCCAGCCGGACAGTTGTCTCGAACATGTCTTCTTCCTCATGGCCATAGTTGCAAAATATTTGCAGGCGCAGGCTTACCGCACCAGCCACCTTCTGCTGTCGGTTGCCGTAATAATTAACTTTAATGGAATAGCTGCCGGGCATAGGATGTTTAAGCAAAAACTCTTCCGGACCATAGCCGCCGGTGAAATCGTCGGAGAGGCAACCGCCGAAACCCGGCTGGCGGTTGCTATAAGAGGCTCTTTCACCGTTGGGTCCGGTGATCCACAAATCCATGTCGCAGTTGTCGGTATCCCAGTCGATGACGACCCGCAGCGGAATTGAATCATGCTGCAACAATCGCTGATCTACGTATGACAAATTGAGCCGATCGCCATGTGCCCGGGCAAGCGCGTTAAGTTCGCGCAGCGCGATCAGGCCGACCTTCGGGAAACGATTATCCCAGTCATCCGTGACCACTCGATACAAGAGACGGGCCGCCTCGCTATATTCACGACGCTGCACGAGCGCCAGCGCCAGATCGCGGTAAGACTGCGGCTCTTCCTCGCGGATGCGCAGCACCGCCCGAAATATGTACACGGCCAGCTCATGACGCCCCCACTCCTGCAACCTGCGCCCCAGCACCCGCAGCAGTTGGTGATTTTCCAACTCGAGCTCGGCAATATTGGACAGAATGCGCAGCGCGTATTTCTCTTCGCCGGCATCCCAAAACTCAGTCGCGGCATCGAAATAGAACGCCGGATCCTGGCCCCGCTCTTGCTTTTCCTTCAGGTATGAAGCGTAAGCTTCTTCCGGTCCCCCGGCCCGGCTCAGCAACGACGCCGGCGCTGAGCGCTGCTCCTTAAACCGCAACGTAGCCTCAAGCGTCCCCGCCGCACTGTACACAGGCAGCTGAAACACTTGCCGCCGGACGGCTTCTTTGTTTGCCTTGTTCATGCTGCTGTCAGCGGGAGTAGCCGAATGTAAACGGAAAAGGATTGGAATGCTGACCCAGCAGGCTACCTTACGCTGATTCTGAATTGCCGGCGTAAAGATAGACTCTTTAATCGCCTCGATGGCGGGCTCGGAAAATAGCTCATGATCGCTGCTTTCGACCAGGGTACGCCTGATCTCGCCATTCCTTCCGATCAGGACTCGCAGGACTACCCGCCCTTCCAGTTTCGCCCGAAGGGCTTCGGCAGGATAGCGGAGTCTTCGCTGCAGATCCACCAGGTCGGTAAAGGGTTCGCGGGAGACAGCAATGAATTCGTAGGGATCGGGATATTCCTGCAGGTCAAATTCACTGTTGTCTTCAGCTTCGGCGGGCTCTGCCGGTGTCGTGCGCGCGATTAGGTCCCTGAAGGTCGCGGCTTCGGCGGGATTCCGGGCAATATCGCCATAGAAGGGCTCGCGCTCGTTATCGATATCGCCGCGCTCCACGGCTTCGGCTCTGTTGTTATTCCCGCTCACCGGGGAGAAACTCAGCGCAGGCTGCCCAAGATCCATGCTGACTGAGCCTTCACCAAAACCGGATGACTCGAACTCCTCTACCGAAACGCTAAGGGGCTCGGGCTCCGCTGCGGGCATATTATTGCCCTCTGAATTTCTATCGGCGCTGAACCGGTCATGAATTTCGAGCCGGATGACCGTATCCGTCAAATCGCGGATCTGCTCAGCGCTCCTCTCACTTTGATCGCTTCCTTCGACTCCGGCGGATGATTCTTTAGCGGGCTTTGTCGGCAGCTTCGCAATCCTCGGCCGTCGATCGATACAGGCCTTTCGCTGTTGCCACTCCTGGAATAGTTTATCGAGTCTGAATTTACCATTGTCCTTACTGTGTGCGCCCTGCTGTTTTTTACGGGCACGGTAGGTCTTGCGCCACTCCGGCTCGTCGGCCAGCGGTTCGATATCATAGCGTATATAATCTTCGAGCGCATCCAGCACGATCAGTGAGGTGTAGCGCGTGACGATGCCATAGCCCATGCCCAGCTGCGTGATCGCATCCTGAAAGCGCCGGGGCGCCTCTTCCAGCTTTGCCAGTTTGTTCTGCGCCCAGATGCGCGGTACCATGCCCGACTTCGTTGCATAGCGCTGCCGCTCGATGTTAATTGTCAGCGATTGACTGACCGCGC
Source organism: Candidatus Kapaibacterium sp. (assembly GCA_028284775.1). Classification (GTDB taxonomy): domain Bacteria; phylum Bacteroidota; class Ignavibacteria; order Kapaibacteriales; family UBA7675; genus JANQRB01. The sequence goes on from JANQRB010000042.1 coordinate 8,903, forward strand.
CGGCAATGCCGAAGCCCAGCGTCAGCTCGGCCGCATCCGCGTAGAGTTTACCGGCCAGAGCATAGTTGCGGCTGATCGCAATATGCGGACTATAGAGTTCATCGATTTCGTTGCTGTTGTAAGCCATCGACACCAGTCTGAAAGGCATCGTCGTCATTGCCGAGACGGCTTCCTTAACGGTGAGATCATTGAGGTTGAGATAACGGCCGTCCGTTGCATGAGCGACAGAACGCAGCAGGGCGTGGTTTGCGATAGGGTTGGAGTTAACAGCCAGCACAGCGCAGGTGCTGAGCGCATAGCCGTCGCCGCCGAAGTTGGAGAGTCCGTCGGAGCAGAGGATGATTTCGTCGCAGGCATAATCATAGCCGACGAGGTTAATCGCGCTCATGTTGCTGCCGCCGTCATTGGGCGTATCCTTTAACTTTTGTTTAAGGGCGGGCCAGAGACCGTTCCGCACCTGATAGCGGCCGGCCCGTTCGACAGTGTTGCGCAGAATAACAAGATCGACCTCGCAGTCACCGAGAAATTCAAAGTAGCCGTCGATGACCTTCAGCTCCTTCCGTACATCACGCCCGGCAGCGGATGAAGAGGCATCCCAGAACAAGCCGACTCTGGCGGCTTTACTCCGCGGGCGCCGCTCGACCTCCGGATAGACGTTAAGCCAGAAGTAACTGCCGTCGGGCCCGTCCTCAACAAAGAGCTGCGGCTTGTGTCGGCTGACCGGCAGGGCGAATGCCAGCGCCTGGTCGGGCAGATAGTCGCTCAGTTGCAGCTCGCCGCGATAGGCATCGGCGTCCTTGCGAAACAGGAAGCCCTGAACTTCATTGGCATCCAGCGTCGGCGGCATATCCTGGTTAAACACTTCCACCACGGCGGAAAACTCTTCTACTTCTTCTTTATAGGCCAGGGGCAGCATATAGTTCCAGCGGTCGGAACCGGGCAGAAGCTCCTGCTCGTAGGCTACGATAATTGTTTTATCGCCGTTGGCAGGGATGGGGTACACGCGCGCACGAAAGTTGTTGCCCGCCGTCCATTCCAGCAGACCGGGATCGACGCCGCGCCGCACGATCGATTCGAAGGTCGCGCGGCCTTTGGCTTTTTCCACCACCACGCCCTCGCGCATTTTATCGCCGATCGACATGGCAAATCGCGACACGGTCTGCCCATCGCCCAGGGGGAAGACGAGCTCGCCTTCCAGGATGCGATCGAGTCCGTTGTGGAATGTCATGGCCATTGTCGTCGTCGCGATATTGCCGATCACGGCGATGCTGATGTGCAGCTCGCGCAGACGCACGGCCGCCTGTCCCTCCGGCAAGCCGGGCAGACGCAGCGCCGGCGGACGAGCTTCTTGTGTTAAGGCGTTGGAGACTGGTTCGGCATTCCGGGACTGTTGCTCCGAAGACCGGTCACTGCCCCACAAAGGCCAGGACAGCGCCAGCGCAACGGCCAGGCCGGGATAGACAAATCGGCTGCGAAACAAACGGCGGATAGACATGGCATCGCCCCATGAGCTAATTGCTTGTCGGAAAGGAAAACACTACTGATTCGCAAAGGGGGCGGGAATATGGAATTTGATTGCGAATTGGACTGCAAGTATACACTGAAGTGCTTTTTGATGCCAGTCGAAAATTCCCGACAGCGGAGCGATCCGTGCACGACGGGCATTTTTTCAATTAAATTTTTAATAATTACCCTTCCTCTTAAAATAAGAGGAGGTTAGGAAGGTTATGAGGTTTAGACACTTCGAACTCCCCTACGCCCTCTTTCGCAAAGAGGGAAGGTAGAATTAACTTATTTGAAATAACACTAGCCCGGAGCTGCCGCGCAACGGGGCTCATGTCCCCGCTGCGAATCAGACAACAGTCAGGGAATCGCGGACGGCGCTTAAAGAAGCAGTGGCAAGGTGAGCCCGGCGCGCTGTGCCGCACCAACCGCCGGGCGACATAGCGACGGCAGGGCTTAGGTACCGAATGCAATCCGCAGCACATCATCGAAGTAGTCGGCGTAATGAACCTCGATTCCTTCGCGAATGTATTCCGGCAGCTCTTCGAAATCCTTCTTGTTAGCTTTGGGAAAGATGAGGGTACTGATTTCAACCCGTCGCGCGGCAATGGTTTTTTCTTTAACGCCGCCGATCGGCAGGACCTTGCCGGTCAGCGTTAACTCGCCGGTCATGGCCAGGTGGACCGGTACGACTTTGCCGGTCGCCAGCGAATAGAGCGCCAGCGCCATCGTAATGCCCGCGGAGGGGCCGTCTTTGGGCGTAGCGCCCGCCGGGACGTGAATGTGAATCAGGTGATTTTCAAAAAAGCTGCAGAAGTTCTCGCGCTCGCAAAGGCGGGCCCGCACATAGGAATAGGCGATCTCCGACGATTCGCGCATCACATCGCCGAGCTGACCGGTCTGCTTAAAGCCGCCCTTATTACCCGCAATGGCGCTGGCTTCGACATAAAGCGTTGCGCCGCCCTGCGAGGTATAGGCCAGCCCCAGGGCAACGCCCGCCTGATCTTTGTTGTAAAGCTCCTCGGTGGTAAAGCGCGGCGCGCCCAGGAAGGCCTCGATTTCGTCCGGACCGACTCTGAGAGCGACATCGGCTTTCTCAGCCTGCTTAAGACTTATCTTGCGCAATATCTTGCGAATCTGTTTTTCGAGATTGCGCACGCCCGCCTCACGGGCATATTTGTCCACAATTGCGCGCAGGGCATCGTCATCGAACGCGACCTCATCGACGGCAAAGCCCTGATCCTGCAATTGCTTCGGTATCAGATGCCGCCGGGCAATCTGGACTTTTTCTTCCAGCACGTAGCCCGAGAGGCGGATAATTTCCATCCGGTCGATCAGGGGCTCGGGAATCGTATCGAGCTGATTGGCGGTACAGACAAAGAGGACATTGGAGAGGTCGAAGTGGACATCGAGATAATGATCCAGAAACTCCGTGTTTTGCTCGGGATCGAGTACTTCGAGCAGGGCGGCGGCCGGATCGCCGCGATAGCTGGCGCCGACCTTGTCGATCTCATCGAGCATAATTACCGGGTTGGAAGAGCCCGCGCGGCGAATCGACTGAATCAATTTGCCGGGCATTGCGCCGATGTAAGTGCGCCGATGCCCCTTGATCTCCGCCTCGTCCCGCATACCGCCGAGCGAAAATCGATAGAACTTGCGGTCCAGGGCCGCCGCGATCGATCGGCCGATTGAGGTTTTGCCGACACCCGGCGGGCCGACCAGGCAGAGGATCGACCCCGAGATGCTGCCGCGTTTGATAATGCTGGCCAGCAGCTCCAGGATGGATTCCTTAACGTCTTTCAAGCCATAGTGCTGCTCGTCGAGCGTGGCGCGTGCCTGCGCCAGATCGGTTTCGTCGGCGGTGAACGAGCCCCATGGCAAATCCGTCAGCACTTCCAGGTAGGCGCGGGTGACATTGCGTTCGGGGGAATTGGCATCCAGCGTCCGCAGCTTGTCCAGCTCTTCATCGACAACTTTCTGCGCCTCTTCGCTGAGCTGCAATCCTTCCAGCCGTTTTTCGAAACGTTCCAGGTCGGCATCTTTTTCATCTTTCTCGATGCCAAGTTCTTTTTTGATGGCCTTAAGCTGCTCGCGCAGAAAAAACTCCTTCTGCTGCGCGGACATCTTCTCGCTGATCTGTTCCTGAATCTGCTGCTGCATCCTGGCCATTTCGATTTCTTCGCGAATCAGGATCAGCAACTTCTTCGCTCGTTCGTACAATACCAGCGTCTCGAGCACTTCCTGCATTCTGTCGCCGCTGACGGTCAAGACGGAGGCAATGACGTCCATCAACAAACCGGGCGTCTCGAAATTGACTTTGGCAACGATCAACTTGAGCTGTTCCTGGAAGATCGGGTTCAGTCCGATCAGGTCCTTCACTTCCGATATGATCGCCATCATATAGGCTTTCAGCTCGTTGTCGGGCTTTACCTTGGCGTCATCCAGATACTCCACTTCCCAGACGAGGTAGGGTTCGCGCTGCACTTCGCGCACTTTCCGAAAGCGCTTGATACTGCGGGCGAAGACTTGCACTGAACTTTCCGTCAGAGGTACGAGCCGAAAGAGTTGCAGCAGCGTGCCGACTTCGTTCAGCTCCGAATCATAGAGCGCGCTATCATTGAGCTCTTTCACTTTGACGCAGCCGAAAACACCGGAATACTTTTCGGCGGCGGCGCCGACAGCTTCGATGCTGGTCGGATCGGAAAACGACAGCGGAATCGACATACCCGGAAAAACAGGTCGATCTTTCAGCGGCGCGATAATGATCTCGTCCGGATAGGAATCAGGCATCACCGCCAGATCTCCGGCGTCCTGGGCGCCTGCGCTTTTCCCGGCGTCATCGGATGATGATGAAGCCTCGTCCTCCGCCGTGACAGCCTCCGCTTCGATGATCGTCTCGGGCTGTTCCGATTCTTCCGCCTGCTTTTTGTCTTCAGCCATAACGCTGTGTCTTTCGATCGTTTAACGTGTAATTGTCTTTCTGGGCTTCGCAGGACCTCGCCTTGGAAGTCGCAATTCAAATGTCGACGACTAAGGCGAATTTTATTTTTAGCATGCGCTGCAGTGCGAATGACCTTCGCAGCATCCGGCGCTTCCGGCCGGGAAGGGGCCTCAGGGTCCCGGAAGACCCCGGCGTATCACTGCAGTACGAAATACAGCTGCATAATGCGCAGTTCGTGGTAGCTGACAGATTCGCCCAGCTCTTCGAATGCCGGACGCAGCAGGTCGGCGCCCAGACGTTCAAAGACATCCATCACGCTCGCCTGCTCTTCGGCACTGAGCTGCGACAGCGCCAGAATACCGTCGGCGGGCAGGCGATTGCCCTCAGCGGCATAAGCATAAAGGTGGTTGATGACTGTGTCGATCCTGATGTTGTTGTCGGCCGCCAGTTGACGGGGCGCGACACCGGCCAGGTAGGCCTCGGCAATCAAGTGATGGCGGCGTTTCTTCGGCGCTGCGCGTCGCTCACGGCGACGCTCCGGCCGGGGGGCGGCAAGCCGATCCTCGATGCCGCGCTCTTCACAGTAGCGGCGTATCTGGGTTAAGAAGGCCTCGCCATAACGACGCCACTTGGCCTGCCCGACGCCGCCGACGCGCTGCATACTTTCAGGACTCTGCGGGAAGCCGGCGGCCATCTCGGCCAGCGTCTTGTCATTGAAAATGATATAGGGCGGTACGCGATCGCGGCGGGCCATCACTTTGCGCAGGTCGCGCAGGAGCTCGAAAAGCGCCGGGTCGTAGTCCGGTGTCGCGCCTTTGGGCCTGGCGATCGTCGGCTCCGCCGCTTCCAGCTGTCCCATGACGCTGGCGCCGTTCAGCAGGACTTCATAGCCTTTGCGGGTAACCTGGAGAGCACCGTAGGCAAGATCCTGCTGCAGCAGGCCCTGCTGCAGAAATTGGCGCGCCAGATGCTGCCACTGGCGTTTCGAATATTCCTTACCGATGCCATAGGTCGACAGCAGATGGTGACGGAAGTCCAGCACCTTTTTGGCGTTGGAGCCGCGCAGGACATCGATGATATGAGCAGCGCCGAATTTTTCGCGGCAGCGCTTCACGCAGGAGAGGAATTTCTGAGCCGCTTCACTGAGATCGACAAGATCGGCCCGCTCTTCGCTGAGGCAATTGTCGCACATGTCACAGCTCTCTTTGTCATAACTCTCGCCAAAGTGCTGTAGCAGGGGCTGGCGGCGGCAGAGACCTGTTTCCGCGTAATTCATCATCGCAGCCAGGTGCAGATTGGCGACGCGCTGCTCGTCTTCCTCTTTCTGCGCTATGAAGTACCTGATTTTCTGGGCGTCTGCCGGCGTATAAAGCAGCAGACATTCGGCCCGCAGCCCGTCGCGGCCGGCCCGCCCGATTTCCTGATAATAACCTTCGATGTTCTTCGGCAGATCGTAATGCACCACAAAGCGCACATTGGGTTTGTTGATGCCCATGCCGAAAGCAATCGTCGCGACAACGATCTGAATCTCGTCGCGAATGAACATTTCCTGGTTGCTGCGCCGCTCATCGTCGCCCAGGCCGGCATGATAGGGACGCACGGAAAAGCCCGCCGCCGACAGGTCTTCCGCCAGCTCTTCGACTTGACGACGCGAAAAACAATAAATGATGCCCGACTGATCACGACGCTCCCGGAGAAAGTCGAGCGTCTGGCGCGTGGCGGCGCCTTTGTCCGCCACCTGCAGGAAGAGATTCGCACGATCGAAGCTCGCGATGAACTCGTTCGAGGCGCTGAATCCCAAACTCTCCTTGATGTCTTCCTGCACTCGGGGTGTCGCCGTCGCCGTCAGTGCCATACAGACGGCCTGCGGGAAGCGCCCGCGCAGTTTTGCCAGGCGACGATATTCAGGCCGGAAGTCATGCCCCCATTCCGAGATGCAGTGCGCTTCATCGATCGTCAGACAGGCCACCCTGAGGGAGCTGAGAATATCGAGCGTCCGTTGTCTGAACAGCGTTTCCGGGGCCACGTACAGCATTTTGGCGCTGCCCTGCAGTACCATCGCAACATTGCGTTCATATTCGACGGCGGACAGGGATGAATTTAGCACGGCAGCCGGGACGTCGAGCGCTTTTAACTGTTCCACCTGATCCATCATGAGTGAAATCAGCGGCGAGACAACAAGCGTCAGTCCATCGAAGAGCAGGGCCGGCACCTGGTAACAAATCGACTTGCCGCCGCCGGTGGGCATGATGACCAGGGTATCGTTGCCGGCCGTCACATTGGCGATAATCTCTTCCTGCAAGGGCCGGAAGCTGTCGTAGCCAAAGGTATCTTTGAGGACGAGGCGCGCCTGTTCGAGCATAATGTTCCGGCTGAAGAAATGTGGATGTTACCGACAGCGGCCATGATGACCGGCGGGGTGTTGCGAATGCGACAAATTATGAAAATTGACCAACGCGATTCAATCCTGGCGGCGCTCCAAACGCGCAATTATCTTTTTTGCGGTCAGTATTCCGGGCTGTTCGATCCACCGGTAGCTCAATGCGGCAATCGGAACCGTTATGGCAAGCGCCGCCACATAGACGGCAGCAAAGTGCAGCAGGGGCCCCAGTGGATGCCCGAAGGGCTGAAACCACGCGGCGGAAAGCAGCTTGTCGGTGACATCGAGAGCCGCAAAATGGAAGACGTAGGCGCTGTAGGAGATTGTCCCCATCATTCGCAGCGCCGGGTTAACAAACAGACGCGGCGGTTTAAGAGCCAAAGCGAGCGCCAGGGCCGTGAAGACGATTCCGTACACAAGATGAATCAGGACGGGCTGCCGGTAGGTGTAGGCCAGCGGCAGTAGCGCTCCCAGGGCTGCAATCAACAGCCATGTGGCGCGGCGGCCCTGCCGCAGCCAGTCAGTCAGGTCGGCGCGACGTAGTAAAAAAAACAAGACGGCGCCCATGCCGAAGACGCAGAGCTGCGTCGGGAACCAATACATCATGAAGCGCTGCACAAGGTAATGCTGCTCCGGCGGGTAGATCGTCAGCAGCCAGCTCTCCACCTGCCAGTTGAGCAGCAAGCCCAGGGCGAGGGTTATCAGGACCAGCAGGACGGCATCGCGCATGCGGCGCAATCTGGCGGCGAGTACAGGAACGAAGAGATAAAATGTCATTTCCACGCCAATCGACCAGCCTCCCGGCACGACGCTGTTTACCGAGCTGGGATGCCAGCCATGCACAAAGGCTGAGGTTGCGATAATGTGCCAGAGGCCGATTCCCTCCGGCGCCGAACGCCGCGGCAGCAGGCCATACCAGGCCAGGTAGAGCAGGATCGCGAGCCAGAACAGCGGCGCGATGCGCCAGAAACGGCGCAGGAAAAAATTGCGCAACGGCTGTCGCTCCCTGCCGCGCCGAGCTTCATGAGATATCAGGAGCGTCAGCGCGCTGACCAGGAAAAAGAGATGGACGCCGAAAGCGCCAGAGACCCAGAGCGGCATTCCCGGCACCATCCCGGCGTGAATGCTGGCATGCACGGACAGCACGCCCAGGAAGGCCATGCCGCGCAGGGCATCGATGTAAGCGTAGCGTTGCGATGGATTCTGCGTGTCACTTGACATAAAGCGAAGTGCCCAGACCGCTAGTGAAAGAGTATGCACCGGGTGCTTCGCCTGAGCTTACCTGAGACACTCAGGGCTGCGCCGCCGGGCTTCACCACTCCATTGGCAGCCTGCAAGATTACAAAGAGTTTGCTTCATGAGCACGGTGAAATTCATTGATGCTGCACGGTCGGCATCAGCGTGCGCCGGCGGACTATACGAATCTGCACTGATACAAAGCGGGATCGCCGTTGTTATTCCGCAATGACATTCCGGAGAATTGTCTTCATTGCCGGCAGATTGGGTCAGGTGATCGGGTCAGCGGCGGTGTGTAAAACATTGAATCGACAGCAATTCAAAATGATGCTTGGCAGTACTGCGAGGCATTCATATTTTGAGGAGCCACACACTCGCTGACGATTCAGGGCAGACTGGCGCATCGATTAAGTGCTTCAACACATGCATGGCTGCTCATAATTCTTAAACCCCTCTCCAGGCACCTGCGTGATGAAGATCGGCAAAATCGGTCCGAAGTTTACGAGGGCAGTATGGATCACTATTCTGACCGACAGCGGTCGTTGACACCGGCTATCGGGCTGAAGGAAAATACACCCCTATGATCAAGACAAAGATTCCCGCCAGCGACGAAGCGTTAAACCTCAAACGAAAGCTCAGTTTCGAATTGCGCACAGTTCGGCGAATGGCGTCCGGCGCCGATCCCGCGAAAAGGCTGGCGATTGCCCAACGCTGTCTGGCTGCCGCGCGGCAGGCGGAAATGCCTGATTTTCAACTGCGCTTCTGCTTTGAATGCGCCAAAGCCTGTCTGCACCTAGGCCGCCCTGAAGTCATGCAGGCCTATCTGGCCGACGCCGGCGCTATTGCCGGGCAATCGGACGATGCAGAAAATCGCGCGCATTATTGTACCATGATGGGTGCTTTTAACGTGGAAGGCCGGAATCTGCCGCAGGCATTGCCGCTGTTGCTGCAGGCCCTGGAACTGCTCGATGGCGACAATTGCGATCGCAGCGATCTGGTTCAGGCACTGTTGTCCATGGGCAAACTACATCTCCACCTTGCCGACCACCGGCAGGCGCTGCCCTACCTGCTGCGTTGCCTGAATATTCAGCGCGAGATCGGTCATCTGGCAGGGCAGGCACCTGTTCAGCAACTTCTGGGCCGACTTTATGCCGAACTCGACGATAGCGAACGGGCACTGGGCCATTTCACTCTCAGCCTGGAAATCAGTCGAACACTTGACGCCACGCTGGACATCGCTCTTTCGCTGGACTGCATAGGAGGCCTGCTGAGCCGCATGGGCAAGCCGCAGAACGCTCTCATCTATCTGTTTGAGGCGCAGGAGCTTTATGATCAGTTGGACAACAGAAAACTCAAGATGCACATAAAGGGTGTTATCGGCGACGCGTATCACTGTATGGGCGAAACGAAGCGCGCGCTGGCGCAGTATGAATCGATGCTCGCGCAGGGCGCCGACTACCCCGACCTGCAGTGTCAGGCTCTGGCAATGCTGGGACAGGTCCACCAGGAACAGGGGTCCTATGCGCGCTGTATCCGCTTCTATGAGCAGGCAGTCGATCTCTGCGCGCGTTGGGGCTTCGCAGAGCGCCGGGTGGAGCTGACCGGCAGGCTGGCCGATGTGTTCGCGGAACAGGGCGACATAGCACGGGCATTGGAGCATCGCAAACGCAGCATTAAACTCCAACAGGAATTGCTCGACAGTCAGCGTCAGATCCCGGCGTGGGAAAGCGCGACACAGGAGGCTCGCAATGCCAAGGACGACCCGGGGCCGGAGCTGCGTCAGGCAGCCGAACACTCACTGCAACAGCTCGAAGAACACGAAGCGGCATTGGCTAAAACAACTATCGATCTGCTGCAAAAGAACGCAGCGCTGCGTGAGCTGCAGAAAACCGCCCGGCAGTACGCGCGCAAGAGCGATTCGGCACTCAGACAACTGGCGACGCATGTACTCGAATGTTACAATGAGTGCGAGAGCAGGACAGCAGCGACAGCGACAACAGATGCCGTCATCGCCAGGGCCTATCGCGAATTCACTGCGCGCCTTAGGGCTGCGGCGCCAGAGCTGACGACGGCCGAGTTACGCGTTTGCCTGCTGATTAAACTCAATCTCTCGATTAAACAAATTGCCGCAACGCTCCTTTTGTCCACGGAGACTGTTCGCTCTCATCGCAAACAAATTCGTCGCAAGTTGGGCTTGAACGCGGATGCCAATGTCGACTTTTTCATTCGTTCACTGCCGAAGGGCTACGAGTCTGCTGCACTTTCTGTTAAAAGACCGGGCAATGCCATGGACGAATATCAGGACGATCTCTTCTTGCAGGAGGCGAAATGACCGACGACTCAAGTGAGAGGGAACGGCGCTCCGCGCATTCGGATGCAGACATCGATGAGCAGTTCACTGCGATCGAGCCGCAAAAAACTACTGCGATGGACAGGCGCGAGTATAGCCTGCTTAAACGCGAAGAAGAAATCTACCTGACACTTGCAAGGACAAATCCCGCAGCGGCGCTCGTTGCCCTGGAGGAATGCCTGCGAGATGCGGAAGAGAGCGAGCTGCCGGTGCTTCAAATGCGTTTTCTTTTTACATGCGCCGAAATTTGCGATCATCTCGGCGATCACAGCAGCATGGACCGCTACGCCGCGCGAGCACGCACACTGGGCAGCGGCATTAGACATTCCGGCGCGCGTGCATACTTCTGCACCATGCATGGAACCTATGCGATGGTAAAGGGAAGCCACGAAGAGGCGCGCGCGCATTTGCAGGAAGCCATTGTTCGCAAAGAAGAGCTTGGTGAAACGGACTGGGTTCTCAACCAGGCATTGGGGGCTCTAAACAACGCGCTGTTTAATTTGGGCGATTATCGGGAAGCGCTGCTGGCGGCGTTGCGCGGCCTCCAGGTCTGTAGCTCGATCGGGCATGTGCGCGGTATCGCGCCAATCTGCCAGCAACTTGCCGCGATATACTCCCGCGCACGCTTCTTTCAGGCGGCCGAAGACTTTCTCGCTAGGGGTCTGCAAAGCAGTCGCACAAGCGGTCTCGTGCTTGAACAGGCGGACATGCTGATTGACTGCGCTGCCATGCATGGGCGCATGGGCCGCCATGACGAGGCGCTGCATTGTCTGTTCGAGGCACGCTCAATGTTCGCAGCAATCGGCAACGAGCGCAAACTGTCCGAAACGCTGCTGAGCATCGGCGATCAATTGCTTGGAACCGGCCGCAGGGCCCAGGCGGAACGTTTCCTTGGCGAGGCCCTGACGATGGCCGAGGATCTTCGTCTTGACCTGATACGCTGTCGCGGGCTGCTGGCTTCGGGTCGCCTGCAAGGTGAACTGGGAGAATATACCCGGGCTTCGACCACGCTGCAGCAAGCATTAAAACTGGCCTGCGAAAAAAATTGGCGGTCCGAGTCGCTGGCAGCCCATCGGGAGCTGGCGGTGCTTGCCGAAGCATTGGAAGAGCCGGAGGCAGCGTACCGACACTACACACAGGTTAACACTCTTCAGACACAACTCCTCTCGCAGGAACAGCAGCAGTCTCTTGCCGCCATCAGTGTCCAGGACAGCATCAGGGAACAACAGCGGCAGCAAGAGCTGTGGCGAGAGATTAAGCGAAAGGCGCGACAATCCATCGAGAATATCGTCGCCAGCTTCCAGGATGCGACACAATTGCTGGATCAGCACAATGAAACATTAATGCTTGTGCGGACAACAGTACAAATTCCTGTTGCTTCCACCGCTCGTCCCCTCCGGCAGCTGAGAACGCGCATCCAAGAACTCTGCGACACCCAGGGCGAGACCGCCCGTGATACGCGTGTTCAGTCCGAAGCCCGTCAATTGAGAGAACAGGATTTTGTGGCCTGGCTGCGCCGGGAGGCAGCAGACCTGACTGCGACCGAGTTGCGAGTTTGCCTGTTAATTCGGCAGGGTCACTCGATTAATCAAATCGCCGACGCACTATATGTAAGCAGGGAAACGGTCCGCTCGCACCGCAAACACATACGCAAGAAGCTGACGATCGCGCCCGGCGCCGATCTCCACGGAGTGTTTATAAGGGTGTAGTTTTAATGCGTTCGGTTTGTGCATACAGCCACTCAATATGGTCTTCTATCGATAGTGCCTCATACGCGAGATCGTCCTGCAGGTACAGAGCCAGGCGAGCGCAAAATCCGGCCCAGCCAATCACATAATCCGCATAGTCGGCGGGCATCGGAGCAAAACCGGAATGACGAAGCGTTATGCGCGCCCGAGCACCGACACTTTCGACTCTCCACTCCACATGCGTGCCGGCTTCATCCGCGTAGTGCCAGTCATAGGCAATGCATTTGCCTTCTTCGAAAGCGCTAATTTTTGTGGGACCATCATTGCTCCAGCCATAGCTGAGTTCGCCGCCCGTGCGCGGGTCTATCCGTGCATCGGTCGCGATCCACTTGTTAAGATGTTCGGCCTGGCTGAGTGCGGCGAAGGCCCTGTCGGAATCGGCTCCCGTCTCAAAGCTGAGTTCAACAACATCCCGGGGACTCCAATCCAGGTTCAGCTTGAGGGCCGGAGCGTTGCCGCTTAGATGCAGCCGCAGCGCCAGCAGGTAATAGGTCCAGAGATCGTTAACATAGAGCCGGCGTGTGTTTTGTTCCGAGATGACGGCAGCAGAAGCAGTAAAGCGCAGCCTGTCATTGTGCAGAGCGCGGTGTTTCACCGTCAGGCGCGTGCCATCCAGTTGAGACTCCAATTCCCATGTTACTTCCGTGCTGGCGTCCCGAAGCGGCCAGCTAAAGGACATGCGACGGCCGATTGCCAGAGACGTGATGATCTGCGCACCGCCATCGAGCACGCCAGGACCGAGCAAGGCGAAGCGTCCCCCCTCGCGCAGATCGACATTCGCGCTGTCGCAGAACCATCGGCATAGCTCCCGCTCGTCTGTTAAGGCCCGCCAGACCTGATCCGGCGCCGCATTTAACAGAATTGAACGTACGAATTCCAGTCCACGTGAATTGCGTGGATGTTCCATCTTTACACTCCCTAAGTATTTGTTGCCGTTAATTGACTTCAGAAGAGCCTTTAAGCTCTTCAACTTCCGGGTAGCAAATTATCATCGCGGTATAGCGCTGTTCCGGACTGCTGCTGCCCTGGTACTTCTCCAAAACGCTATGCAGCGCAGTGAGAAAGTCTTTTGTGAAAGCCTGGCGTTCTTCTTCCGATCGCAACACAATGTCTGCGGTTACGCCGATGCTCGGCACTTCGTCGCGTCCTTGAGCATCCAGCAATTGCCCTACGTCGTGCTGCAGTCGTTCGGACATCAACAGCAGGTTATGCAAACTCAGTTGTTCTCGTACCTTGCGAAGGTCGGCTTCATTCGAGCGCAGCAACTGCGGCGAGAACCAGAAGGCCTTGCTTACCGTCTGGTAAACGCCTTCGATGAAATTGCGTTTTGTTCGATTCTCCACCAGGCGCACCAGGCCCGCCCGCTGCATTTCCCTGATGTTGTTGTTCACCCGCTGCTGCGTGATTTTCAACTTGCGGGCTATATCCAGACATGTTAAGGGCGATTGAAGCATTTCGAGCATCGCCACCCGGATCGGATTGAGGAGTATGCGCGCTTCATCGATGCGCTGTATAACGTGGAGTTCCTTCATTGAACGGTCCTTCTATATTCGCAGGAATACGCCAATATAAATCGATTCATGTTCATACAAAAATATATTTACATAAAGTCATCGATTTATTTCACGCCTCAATCCTCTACAAGGTCAGGCAATTTCCGCGATCGGGCACTGCGATCTGACAGGCATTTTGAGCGGGGCCGGCTGGAAAGGGTGATTGGATTTCGATACGTGCGCCACGGAGGAAGGCTAATCGGCGGTAATGATCTGCAAGCGTAGTGTCTTGCAACAGGCGGATAACCGATGGGAACTTCGGGAGATTAGCAACTCAGACTATCGCTTTGCTACGATCGATCGCAGGTCTCGAATTTTGCAGAATACTGGAATATAGCGCTGCCTGGAGCGATGCGGCAACATATCTCAAACAATTGCTAGCGCGGAAGCAATTCGATTTCAAACAAAAGGGGCCACAGTTTACCGGTCACAAAAAGGCGATCGTTTTGCGTGTCGTAGGCGATGCCGTTGAGCACATCCATTCCCATGCGAAAGCGCTCTTCGTCGCTGAAAAGTCCGCTAAGGTCGATCCAGCCTATGACGGCGCCGCTGATCGGGTCGATCCGCACGATACGGTCGCTGCGATAGACGTTAGCAAAGATTTCACCCTTTATGTACTCAAGCTCATTAAGCTCAGTGACGGGCATTGAGCCATCGCGCACGCGAACGCTGCCGGTGACAGCAAAACTTTGCGGGTCGATGTAACGCAGCAGATCGGAGCCATCGCTCATGATCAGACGACGGCCGTCGTGGGTCAGACCCCAGCCCTCACCACTGTAGCTGAATTGCTGCAACAGTGCCAGGCTTTCTTTGTCATAAACCAAAGCGATACCGGCACGCCAGGTAAGCTGATAAATTTTATCTTTCAGCACAGCGATGCCTTCGCCGAAGTAGCGGGCGTCCAGGGCCTGCTGCTGCTGCACTGCGCCAGAAAGCAGGTCCAGCTTGCGAATGGCCGATGAGCCGTACAGCCCGGTACCTTCGTAGAGAATATTTTCATGAAACACCAGGCCCTGGGTAAAGGCCGAAGGATCGTGAGGCAGCTTCTGCAGAATTCGATAGCCGTAGTGCCGAGCGGCTTGCGGCGCAGCCGACACCGGGACAATCTGATCAATCTGATTTGCGACAACATTTTCTTTAACAGTTTCTTTAGTCGGAGTTTGCGCGGTGACGGTCTCCCGGCGCGGCGGCTCTTCGTTGCAACTCGCAGTCCCCGCCAGCAGAGCGGCCAGCGCAGCGAGGGCAATGGTATTTCGAATGCGTGAAATCATACTTTATTCGCGGTCCTCGATTCGGGCAAAGGAAGACGTCGGCTTGCAATTCAAGCGGACAAATAGGCGGCTTCGCTCAGCCAGAGTTCTTCAATACGATACATGTGCAGATGATCGTGCATCAAAACGTGACGCAGCAAAATATCGGGTGAATACAATCGATACTCGCTGTGCTGCGCCCGACGTAGCCAGATCGATTCGTCGAGCTCACGCAGGAACGCCAGCAATCGACCGCGCTGCGTCGCAAATGTCTCCAAAGCCTGATCCCAATCCATAGCGAGCAAGTGTTCGTCCGACGCTGTGTTGCCCGGCAGATAGGGCTCGAAGCGCGGCGATTCCTCATCCCGAAATTGCTCGAAACGCCCCCGAAGCATCGGCTGCACATCTGCCAGATGACAGAGATGTTCATGGATACTCCACTTAGCCGCGATGCGCCGCGGCTTGCGCTCAGCCTCCGGGATTGCCGCCGCGAGATCGGCCAGAATCACCGGACTTTGCTCAAGGCAGCTTAGTATGGAATTACGGCTCTGCATAGCTCATGTACTCGCTTGCCCTCGGGCGGGGCGGCTGCGTTCCAGCACTTCTTCTTCCGTCAGACCGTAGAGCGGTGGATTGGCCACGCCGAGCATTCCAAGATAAATAAAAATCTGACCGCGATGATGAATTTCATGTTCCACCATCGCGCGCATCCACTTCCAGGTGCTGATTTCAATGCCGGCGGGAGTTCGGCATTTGCGCCGTAAATCGTCGTCGCCAAGCGACGCTATCAGTCCGAGAGACTCGTTATGTGTTTGCCGCATGTACCCCAGGATATTGTCATAGCCATCGGCCAGACTTTTCCCATGGCCGGGATAAGAGCTGGGACGGCCGCAGAAATTTTCGCAGAACATATAGCGTTCCAGAGCCGCGATATGGCGCAGCAGATCGCCCAAAGTGAACTTAGCGGGTTGATAGGTCCACTCGATATGTTCGGGCGGGATGCAGCCGGCGATGTGCATCGTACGTCCGCGAATACGGCGATAGTAATCCAGGAACGATGAAACCGAGGGAATCTCCACAGGAATCTCCTTGATGCAGGCTGATTAAATGTCGACCCATGCCGTCGTAGCTACGCGGCCGGACCGACGGTGTTTTCAGAGCGTTGCCTTCTCGGCCTTGTCGATTTTGCAATTATTATATTTCATGGAATTGCATTTGCCTTTGAAGGCTTACGCAGCGAATGGGTAAAAATGACGCTTTTGAATGCCGTGCTTCACCTGAGCCTGCGGGCAATGTGCAGCTTCATCGCTTTAAGTCTACAATGTAATCGTCCACGCAAACCACTGCAGTATGAAGCGCTCTCGTATGCACGAATTCGACTGCTTTCAATATCAGATTTTGTTCGGCGGCGGACCGGATATTGCCTTCCCTGCAAGGGTCACAGCACAGATCGATGCCGAAGCGTTTGTCCGCACAAGCTGCGAGAGCCAACACCGAGATCAATTCAAGCTTCTGCGGGTCCGAAGGCCGGTTGCGAGGTCCAGCTCCCTGGGATAAGCTTTCGAGCTACGAAGTTTGCCGGTAAAGCCGAGAAGACAAACCCGGCATCGCTACAATCCGGAATTTTCACTCTTGCGGCGAATAGTGCTTCTAATGGGAGTCAGCTCCACGACGCAACTCAGTAATCTGTCCGCGGTGTTCCGACTCGTGCTGCGCCAGATGATTGATTACCCAGGCCGGGCTGACCCGATAACGTTCCAGGCTTCGCGGGCGGTCCAGGTCCTCATCGCTCATTCCCCGCAATTGATCCAAGAACAGCGCCCTGACGGCGTCGAGTCGCTCAATGTGCCGGTCGAGTCCGATACCGCTGATATGGGAGAGACGCCCGTCCGCGTCGCGCACATCATAAGGGAACATCGTGCGCACATTCTCAGGGAACGATCGGCAGAGAATTTCGGCAAACAACCAATCGACTTCGATCACAGCGATGTGGTAGAGAAGCGTGCCGATCGAGTTGCCGCCGCTGGCAGGCCGGCTGTCGAGCACTCGTTGGTCTATTCCTTCGAGAGTACGCTTGGTACGCCGCCGCGTCTCTTCCAGGAGCCAAAGCGAACGCCCGACCTGAGGACTGTAGCCGGCAAGCGCTTCGACTGCAAGGTGTTGGGTTTGGGGTTCCACAAGATCAAGATAGTAAAATTGACCTTCATACAATATGATGGCAGTGACTTTTAAACAACAGAATGCTAGTGGGTGTTAAATTCGTGTGACGCTCTCGCTGATGAATTGCTAGTGATCTACGCGTGAGAAATCAGCTGTAGTCGCGGATGTTTGCCTGCCTCAGTTGAGCTTGAAAAGGATTGTAGGCAGCGGGGTGGCGGCGAATTTTGGAGCGAGGTGTTTGCAATGCGGAAGAAGAGCCAGGTGAGAACGCTGTAGATAGTTGAGATTATGATGGTTGTCAGCACAACTAATACAACCAATTAGGATGCCCCTTTGGGCCCACCCCCGCCGCCGCCTGACCAAATCTTAGCAAAACCCAAGGCACCAAGTCCCCCACCGAATCCCTCAGGAAAACAGCGTTAATCATTCACTATCCGGCTTCCGGTTTTCGCACGGCCGATGCACATCAACGCCTGCAAGATTACAAATGCTGCGGCACAATTCCATACGTGATGCAGGCAGACTCGGCTTGAAAGAGTTAAACGAGAAGCTCAGCGCGCTTAACGGTCAGCACAACGACTTTTCTGAATACCGACAGAAAGTTTCTCCGGTTCCGTCCTCGTTGTACATTTACGTCGGCCTCGGCAATTTCACGGGAGCAAAAAAGTGTCAATGCCGAAATTGTGTTTCGAGTAGTCAAAGAAACTGCAATCGACAATGCTCTATCTTAAGTTCGGTATTAATCGCTACTCAGCGGCCGCGTGGTATCCGGCAGACGATTCGAACTACGAGAAGTCTGGAATTCTCGTCCGCTGCAGACACGGAAGAAGCGGAACTCGGGCGCGAAATCTGCGCCTTTGAGCAAAAAGGAATAAAATTGCCAACCGCGCCAACGTTTATTGCGGGATTGGTCTCCGGAACTCTAAATTAATCCCGCAACACAAACAGTTCTGATGCAGCGCTAAGCCCCTGACTTACTCGGACTTTTAGCGGTGATCGCCTCAGTGTCTCCGCAGCATTTTTATTAAAAGCTCTTGCCTCTCGCCACTGACGGGATTCGTCATCGTCAGGCGGCAGAAGAACAGCTCTGCAGCGATCTGCGCCCTTGGAATACCAGAGCTGGACCAGCGCAAGCTGTGTGAACCGGAAGCGAAGCTTCCTTCGGCGAGTACCGCGACAGATCGTCCCAGCAGGTCAAACACCTCGAGACGCACCGAAGCCGACCGTGGCAGGACAAAGCTTAATTCAGTTTCATCGTAGAATGGATTGGGCTTGTTCTGCGCCAGCCGCAGTTCGGGTACAGGCGGGGGCGGTTCACCTTCGGTACCGTCCGGCACATTGGGGGCGGCGGGACTGCCGCTGTGTCGCGAAACATGCCAGTTACGTGCCAGACTGTTGTCGCTCAAAGGATCGAGCAGCACCAGCGTTACACCTTTACCATTGGCTTCGGGCGGCCAGGGCCAGGAGTTCCGGTATTCGACAATGTCCATCAGGTCATTATCAGCATTAAACAATCGTACGGCATCGCCGTCGCTGCCCAGTCCGAAGTCCATGTTGCCTGTAACGTTGACAACAGACGGGAAGTGCAATCCGAATCGCTGCAGGTCGCGCGTCACGACCAGGAAACCCTCGCCGGCCACGACGGTGCCTTCCGGAATGACAAACTCGTGCGCGTCGTCGTCGTCCTTCAGCACCCACCCGCTAAGATCGGCCGGCTCCGTACTCGTATTAAACAGTTCAACCCAGTCGTCGGGGTCGAACTCAGAAGAGGACTTGTAATTGATTTCGTTAATGACAATTTGCGGGCCTGCAGGACGGAACAAGGCTTTAACGTCAAGCGGACCATTCAACAATACTTCGATCACCTTTGCACTGCCATCACCCAATTCGGAGTTCTCCCAGCCGACAAATTCATAGCCGGATGACGGAATGGCCTCGATGCGAAGCGGCACATCGAAAAAGTACTCGCCGACCCAGGGAAATTTTTCGATTGTGAGCGTCGATACCTTCAGAGAGCCTCCGCCGGCAATGTCAACGTCGAGTGTCAGCGTATCGCTGCCTCCGAGCTCGTACTCACGTATTAACTGTTGTCGCAAGGTATCGGGACGATAACTCAAATGCTCAAACATGTAGGCAATCGCAGCGGTGAATTTATTCGACTCGGCATTCCAACGTATGATCTCAGCCGGGACCTCTTCCTCGATTCGATTAACAATTTTATCAAGATGCGCCAAAGTCTGCTCGGGATGCAGATATGAGTTAAACATATCGGCGCAACGATTAAGGAATGAGTAACGAAAACGCTCATTGCGCAGCATGGTGCCCAGCAGCCAGAAATCATAGGCGACTTCGCGTTCAATCAGCCGCGTCAGATCGTTGCCTTTGTAGTGATTCCACCAGTCGTAGTCGTAGCCGATCCAGCGCCAGCGGCCGTCGGGTCGGCGGGGACGCCAGTAGCGAATATTCTGATTGTCGCCTTTGCCCGCATACAATTCGTAAATCCAATAGTCGATAAAGTTAGGCATATCCATCCAGCTCAGTGCGCGCTCATAGTTGCGATCTTCCCTGATGTTCTCATCCCGCAGAAAACGCAGCAAAGCTTGGTAGTTGTCGATATCGCCTGTCACGATCTGATGCTGCTGACCATGATTTTTAAGGATATCCACGTCCGTCTGGCCAAAGTTGCTTTGAACGAAGTCAAGTCCCTTGCGCTCCATTATGTTGTAAATACCCCAGTATTCCCCATTAAGGTAGAGGATGGCGGGACGGTAGGCCTGCATGTCCACCACGCGGCCGGTGGCCTTATTGACTTCATAAAGCAGTTCGTTCTTCATGCGCCAGCCGCCGCTTTCGAAGGTATCGGCGCGCAGCAGGATTCCCTCGAAGCTCTCGATATCCTTGTCATCGAAAAAACGATAGTTGATGCGAGGCGTGCCGAACTTGCCGCGTGTCACGACGGTGATGGATTTTTTGTCCCAACCGCGGCTCCAGCTACCTGCGATTTTAATCCCGGCATCGATTCGCAGCTCCGGCTGACCTTCGGCCGTAAAATATTCAAAGTGCGCCGGGCGCTCCCAGTCCTGCCAGAAGTTGGAGCCGATATACGGGAAGTTGGTGTCGCCGCGATCACCGCGTACATAGATGCCGCTATCCTGGTCCCACAGGTTTTTCGGATCAGTGACCAGTGACACGATCGATAGGCTGTGCTTTACTCCGAGAAGATAACTTTGGGTTATGATCGCCCCCGGCAACTGGCCGTCCACGTATGCGCGGGCACGCAGGACTTCCTTCCCAGTGATTTCCAGCGCTCCGGTATACGCCAGGCTGTCATGCGGCGTAGGCGTACTTCCGTCGCGGGTGACGAAGATTCGCGCCTCCGCTTGCGGCGCGGTCAGTTCCACTTTCAGAGGCCCCGGATAAAGGCCGCCGGGCTCCGAGAAAACAACGTCGCCGGTTATCGCGCTGAAACTCGCCCCGCCATTAGCCTGGGAAGGCGTCGGCGTTGTGAAGAAACGCCAGTCGGGGCCGCCGTCGCTGGAACGACCCAAAGATACGTCCGAACGCTGCCGGCCAAAGCTGATCGCATCGATCTGCGTCTGACCGTCTCGTTCAGACAGAACGAGCGTCTCGCCGCCGCTGCTCAGCTTCAGTTTAGCGTGGAGCGGACCCTGATCGCTGGCATCGTCCAGCCAGATTAAGAGATAGCCACGAGGCGGGATTGTCGTGAGGGACGGCGAATCATCCGGGATACGCCATTTTTGCGGCACTGAAATGTCGTCGCTGAGATACAAGCCGCCGGCATCTTCCGCTAGGTCGCCGGCATTGTACAACTCCACCCAGTCGTCGAATTCGCCCAGCTCATCGGCATTTGTAAGGGCATTCGAGGCCAGAATCTCGTTGATGAGCAGCGATGAGGCAGGCAGTGCGGCCGCCGGCAGTAGTAGCGCAAGCGTAAGAAATGCAACTAATCGATAGACCATTTTAGCAACCTGCATGCTGAAACATCCTTATGCACGGGGCAGTCAGCTATTGTACCGCGCAGCGAAAAAATACAAGCTTGCGACACACCCAAAATACAAAACTATTTCTCTCATCCCGGCCGAGTGCTCAGGGAGCGGGGATCAGGGCAGATACAGCATCTTGCGTATCAAGCTAATGCGCCGGCTCGAGTTGAGAGGTTCAACAATCAGCCGACAAACATAAAGTCCGGCTGTTTCACCTGATTGCTGCGACGCGGGATTCTGCCAATAGACGCTGTAATTTCCGGCATCCTGCACAACCGCCGGCATGGAATCGACGAGTTTGCCGAGTTGATCATAGATGCTGATTGCGACCCGCGCCTGATAGGGAAGCACATATTGCAGTTTCGTGCCGTCTCGAAAAGGATTCGGACGATTTTGCGCCAGAGCCGGCTCAGGAAAGGCTATATCGGATGCCAGCTGTACCACACGATTGAACTCGCAGGGACTGCCGTAGCCCTCCGAAACATTCCAGCTCCCGGCCGAGAAATTGTCAAGCGAATGATCGGTCAGAACCAAGGTTGAGCCACTGCCATTAGCTTCTGCGGGCCAGGGTGCCTTGGAGCTGAACCATAGTTCATCAGCCGGGAGACCGTCGGCCGTGTAAAGGCGCAGAGCATCACCATCGGCGCTCAGACCGAATCCGAGCGAACCCAATGCACAATGGGCCTCGGGAAACACTTGTGAAAATCGCTCGAGATCGCGCGCGACCACCACGAAGGAACGGGCAGCAACGATTGTTCCCGGAGGGAAGACGTACGCGTTCGCAGCATTGGCATCACGCAAAACCCAGCCCTCGATGTTAAGATCATAATGAGTGGGGTTAATCAATTCGAGCCAATCGCCGGCATCGGCTTCGGGCGCGGATTTGTAGTTAATCTCGTTAATAATCACATTCCAATCCCGCTCGGAGTCCTGCCTTTCGAACTTGGCTTGCAGCTCGCTGCGCTCGGCGGGATCGACAAGTATGCTCCGTGTCGTTCCCAGCGCCGTATCGCTCCAGCCGCTAAAGACGAAGCCCGGATTCGGAATGGCCTCGACCGCAATGGGAACCCCCTTGAAATAGATGCCGCGCCAGGGAAAATCCTCGATCTCCAGAGTAGAAATTCGTAGGCGGCCGGACTGATGTATGTTAACATCGAAACTGATGCGGTTCGTATCGGCCAGATCGAATTCCTCCAGGATATGCCGTCGCACGATAGGCGCTCGCGCTTTGATGAAAGCCTCCATCCAGGCGATGCGTTTGGGGATTTCGGCGACGCTGCGATACCAACGTTGCAGGTTACGCGGCATCTCGCTTTCGATGCGCTTAATAATAGCCGTAAGTGTCTGCTGCACTTCCGCCGGAGATAGCACGGTATTTAACAGGTCGGCAAAACGATTGATAAATGAATTGCGAAACTCATGGCTGTGGAGCATCCGGCCCAGCAGCCAGAGTTTGTGTGCCGAGTCGAGCGCTGCGATTCGATGCAAGGTGCTGTCTTCTTTATCGGCCCACATATCATGATCGTAGGCAATCCAGCGCCAACGGCCGTCCGCTTGGCGTGGTCGCCAGTAACGAATGTTGACGTTATCTACCTTGGCGATAAATATCTCGTAGATCCAGTAGTCGATAAAATTGTCGATGTCGATCCAATCCTGTAGTCGACGATATACACTTGACCTGTTAAGATCGTTGGCATTGAGGTAGGCCAGCAGCGCATGATAGTTTTCCGCGTCACCGGCCTTGATATCGCGGAGAGAAGCATTGGACTCGATAATATCGACGTCGCGGTAGCCATGATGATTCGCGATGAAATCATTGTCTTTGCGTTCCATCACATTATAGATGCCCCAATACTCGCCGTTGATGTAGAGCACGGCAGGCTGATAAGCCTGCATATCGACATGAGCGCCGGCGGCCTTGTTTATCTCGTAGACAAGTTCGTTCTTCATTCGCCAGCCGTTCCAGGCGTCGGCGCGCAACTGCAGGCCGTCGAAGGTTTCGAGGTCGAGATCTTCGAAGACGGGATAGTTAACATTGGCGGCGCCGTACTTGCTGCGCGTCATAATGGTGAAGGATTTTTTGGGCCAGGGACGCGTCCAGCCGCCGGAAATCTTAACACCCGCATTCAAACGGAAGCCGGCCCTTCCGCCGTCGGTAAAATATTCCAGATGAACGGGACGCTCCCAATCCTGCCAGTAGTTGGCGTTAAAATGAGGGAAGGCAGTGTCCGCATTCGGCCCCAGCACATAGATTCCCGTTTCCCAGTCCCAGAAATGGCGCGGATCGCCGACCAGCGAGACGATGGGTAAATCGTGGCGCACCTCGAGCAGATAGCTGTGACTGATAACATCGCCCGGCAGCATATCGTCTTCGATGGCCTGCGCGCGCAGGACAATCGTGGTGTCGGAGTAGAGCGGCCCCGTATAGAGCAGGCTGTCGAGAGCTTTGGGATCGCTGCCGTCGCGGGTGACGTAGATTCGAGCGCCCGGTGCGGCAGTATGAAGCTCCAGCGTCAGCGGCGTGGAATACAGCCCTCCTAAACGCGAGAATTGCACCTCTCCGCTGATGCCCCTGTATGTTTTCCCCTGGTTGGCGGCCGAAGGGCTCGCTTGCGCCAGGTAGCGCCATTCGTCACTGCCGTCAAGCACGCGACCGTAGGAAACGTCAACTCGCTGCTTATCAAAGACAACCCGGTCGAGCAGCATACCTTCGCGATTGTAGAGCGCCAGTTCCTCTCCCGTAGCGCTCAGCTTGAAGCCGGCATGCAGCGGACCGCTCGCCGGCTCATCGTCGAGCCATAGCAACAGATAGCCGCCGGCTGCAATGGTACTCAGCGCCGGCGCATCCTCCGGCACCCGCCACTTTAATGGCTCTTTCGGATCATCGGACAGGTACATGCCCCCGATATCGATCGCCAACTGTCCGGCATTGTACAGCTCAACCCAGTCGTCATAATCGCCCTGCTCATCCGCCAGGATCGATTCGTTCTGCACCATAATTTCATTGAGGTAAAGCCGGGCTTCGCCACTATGACCCGCTAGCAGCATAAGACCCAGCCAAAGCAAGAAGGCTTGCCTCATAGCTTGGTACCATGTAATTCGTTATTACAAAATGGTACGGGGAGTGGGTTACTTACTGTTCGACGTTGTTAGCGCAGCGAATGCGAAGATAGACAGATGAACTATTCCCGTCAACGGAAAAATTGGGGGATTGCGGAGCATCGCTATCTGTACAGCCGCCGTACCCCTGCCAGGCCCGCTGCATTCCGAAAAGCGGACCCTGCCTCACTCCGTGATTACAAGGTATCGCCCAGGCTTATTTTGCGCGCCAATGCCCGGCAGCACTCTAAACTTGCTCAGAAGAGCAATCAGGAATGGTAGCAGCAAGGCGCCGCAGAAGGCAATGATCGTCATCAGAGCAAAGTACTCCGCGTTCTACTCGAAGGCCTCTTTAAAACGCTTGGCAAACGAGGCGCCCGTGGCTGCTTTAAGCCAGCTCTCCCGCAGACTGCGCTTAATGGTTCAAAGTTCGTTACTCTTGTCGGCGGTCCGGATCTCCGAAATAGGCGTAGGTGAAACGGAAAAACACATTGCGATAAAGGCAAAGACAAGGCAGTGGATTCCCCTCCGAATGGCGGATTTCATGCGCTCGCGCCCGGGATTTATGAGCCGATTGACGGATGCCCGGCCTAAAATCGGATAGAGTGCAGAGTTGCGGTCTTGGGGAGACCAGAGGTCTGAGATGACTTTGGCTGCCCGGAATACGAAATTCACTGAAGAACTACGTCGGGCATGGTAACAGCGACAGATTGCAGGTGCCGCTCGAATCGAACAGACAGGAGGCAAGCCGGGCTGCACCAATTCGGCTCAAGTGCCGCAAATCGCGATGGCGTCACGCTCAGCCGATTAACTGCTCCATTGTCACGATAAAAATCTTGTCATTGCTGCTGCGGAATACGAGAGTCAGGTTAGTGGAATTGTTGGAAGGCTCTTCCTCAAGACCATGCACGGTGGAAGGCAATTCTTCAAGCATGATGTTGTAGTGTTCAAACGCCGAGCGCAGGCGGCCGGCGACGGTATGAAGAATCTCCTGAAACACTTCCATCGTCTCTGAGCGGCTGAGCGTCCTTGAGCTTAACACCTGCTCGGCCAGCCAGGAGGCGTCGGCAAACGATGAGACAAGCCGTACATTGATTGTTATCTTATCTTCGCGATTACAGAGCGGTGTGCAGGCGAAGACTTCACTGTCGAACTTATCGGCGTAGCGACTGTTAACAATTGTAAGATCGATGCCCGCCATAATTCCAAAAGTCTGGCTGACGGCCTTAAATATTTCACTGGGCATGTGATCTTTAATAATTTGGGCGTGACTGGCGGACATCGCTTCGCCACCCAGGGCGATGGCGGCAAACTTCTGCAGGAAAACATCCGGCACGAAAGACTTCGGCATGAGGCCGTCAAAGCTGTTCTTTTCCTGTATTGCTTGCGGATCGGAATCCGTGAAAAGAAAGAGCTTGGCGCTGTTGTGCGACACTGCCCGAATTTTGGTAGCCAGTAGAATCTCATTGAGCAGGGGCAGCTTTTCGGCAATACAGACATAGAGCGGGCGGGCTTGCAGATACAATTCAAGGGCGGCAGCGCCCGTTGAGGCTTCCAGCACTTCGAAACGTCGCCCGAGAATATTTGCTACAAACTTGGTGAAATTGGGATCGGCATCGACGACTAATAGTTTGTTGGCGTCCGACTTCAGCGTTCGTACATTATGGGGTCCCTGCAGGACGGCGCTTGACTTCAATTCTTCGACTAACTGATTGAAGCGCTGCACCGCAAACTCATACTCGAGCGGTTTCAGTATATAGTCAGTAACCCCAAGCGAGATCAGATCTTTGAATATCGACTTGGACTTAACGGCAGTGAGCACAATAACGGGCAGATGGGCGAATTGTCGATCGGAGCGGATGGCGGTCAGCACTTCCTGTCCGTTCATGACCGGCATATTGATGTCGAGCAGCACAAAGTCGGGCAGTTCCTTTTCCAGAAGCTGAAGGCCTTCCAGACCATTGCCGGCTTCCGCTACGGCAATGCCGAACTTTTTCTTCAGCAAGCCTTTCAGATAGAGTCTATCCGCTTCACCATCATCGATAATGAGAGCTTTAAGAACCTTTTTCGGCGCATTCACATCCGGGCCTTTTCCTTGATGAGGGTCACTACTCCTGCGCCGGCTTCAAGGTGAAGTAAAATGTCGTTCCCTGTCCGTCGATCCCTGTGGCTTCGCTGCCGACTTTACCGCCCAGCTTCTCGACGATACGGTTGACGATCGAGAGTCCCAGGCCGTGACCACGCGTCAAGGCGGAGTTTAATTTGGCAAGCGGCACAAAAAGCCGGCTGCGCTCGATGTCACTCAGGCCGCGACCATTGTCGCGAATCCAGAAGCGCACCGTCCCCTCCGCCGTCAGATCGGATCCCATTTCGATACGGGGCGGACGGCCGCCGTACTTAATGGCATTGCTGAGATAGTTAACCCAGACTTCCTCGACCCATGGGGCGTAGCCCAATGCACGCGGCCATTCGTCGGGCAGCCCGATACGGGGTGTATGATCTTCAATCAGATATTCCAGCCGGCTGATTGCTTCATCAACGATCTCCTGCATATCGAGCGCTTCCAGGTTCACTTCGGTGTCGTTGACCGTCGCCATCATGAGTAACTCATCGATGATATTGCCCATCTTTTTGCCGCTGCGGACGATTGCGCGCATAAAACGGTAGCGCTCTTCGCGTGAAAAGGCAAGAAAGTCTTCGGCCAGCAAATTGGCGATTCCGACGATGCCGCCCAGCGGCGTCTTCAGGTTGTGCGCCACGGTGTGGGCATAAGCTTCCAGATCGCGCACCCGGGTTTTCAGCTCCGCCAGGTCATGAATGCGGTTTTCCTGCTCCTTGCGCTGCTCACTGGTCTGCATCCACGAGCGGAGGGCATTGTCGGCAATCGAGCACATATTGCTCATCGTCCGTTCCGACTTGACCACATAGTCGAGGGCGCCGGCTTTCATAGCTTTGACTGCAGCGTTTTCATCGCCATGCCCCGTCATGATAACGACCGGGTACTGGACGACGTCACTCTTGGCGGGCAGTAGCTCGATCCCGCTGCCATCAGGCAGCCTCAAATCCGTAATGATCAGGATGGGCGAAGCTTCGGCAATGATACGACGCGCTTCGGCCAAGTTATGCGCCACGGTCAAAACTTCATCAAGATCCTCCGCTTCGAAGGCTCGACGAATCAGCTCGGCATGCGAAAGTTCATCTTCGACAAGAAGAATACGACTAGCCATACGTTTCATCGCTGCTTACCTACTTATTTCCGCGCGAATAAAATACATTTTTTTTGTCGCTTTACGGTAGATCAGCCACCGCCATATCGGTTCCGGCTGAGCCAGTACACGCCAAGCTCCCGCATAAGCAAATGAAATTGCTGATACTCCAACGGTTTCACGAGGTAGCTGTTGGCCCTATACTCGTACGCCTGCGCAATGTCGCGGTCCGCTTCCGATGTTGTCAGTACCACCACCGGGATGGAACGTAACTGAGGCGCGTGCTTGATCTGACGCAACACCTCCAGTCCATCAATTCGGGGCAGGCGCAGATCGAGCAGGATAACATTGGGACGAGGAGACTGTTCGCTTTGTGCATAGTCGCCTCGCTGAAACATATAATTTAAAGCGGCTTCACCATCCGCGACATGACGCAATCCCTCGTGCACGCCATGATCTTCAAGGCTGCGTTTCACCAGGGTTGCATGAGCCGGATCGTCTTCCACCAATAGTATTGTCATCGAGTCTGTCACTTGGGAATCCTGAATCATTGCTATTGAATCCTCCACGGCACGGTGATGTATCTAGGCTCCGCGGTACCGGCCACAACCGCGGGAACAGGGTAGTGTGTTTTAAGCGATTTTTGTGTTGTCGCCGCTGAAGCCCGGCAGAAGCGCATACGATTCATACGCTTCGTGTTTCTACTATCCGCTTGCTTCCAACGGCTGACCGGCGAATGCCGAGAATATTTTCCGTTATTTGTCCTCCGGCCGCCGCCCGGGGCGGCCTGCCCTGCGAAGTCAGGCACGGGCCCGCCGCAGCGGGTGCACAAGAGCGAGCGAGTCATATACAGCAGTTTGCAGTCTGATCGGTGCAGGTAATCGACCCGGCTTTGCCGTTATCGGTTTTGCCTCGACAATCCGCAGGCCAGAGTGAGCCGACGCATCGCGCTTCACATAACAGATCGGCAAACTTACAGAAAATGCGACCTGCCCGCAATACAGGAGCGAGAAAGCCGGACCACAGCTCCCTCCCGCGTAACATTTCGCTCCTCCCAATGCCTGTAACGGCGTACAGGCAACCTGTGTTATAGCTCCTTTTTCCATCGCTGTCGCAGCCAGGACAGGACGGAATCCCCGGGCCTACATGCACTGGCGCTTCGAGTCGTCATGGTGCAATTGACTAAGTCATATGGTGAAATCTATGAACTGTCTGATGAAATCGATCCTACTCCAACTGGTTCTGCTGCTGGCGGGAGCCCTGGCGGTCTCGTGCAGCAACCGCAGCGAGACCGGTATTTCCGGAGTTCTCACCGGCGCCGGCGATCGGCCGCTCGCACTTGCGCATATCCATTTGCTGCAGCCAAATGTCAATGAAGCCGATTCGCTCCTGCTGAGCGCCGTCACCGATTCAAATGGCGCTTTTCGCCTCGTAACGGAGCATCAGGGTATCGTGAAGCTGCGCTGCACGGCTCCGGATCATAGTATGCTTGATATTCAGCCTCTCCTGCTTCAGGGCAGGGACAATATTTCGCTCACTATTCGCCTGGGCGGCCACCGTTATGCCGACCGCTTCGATTCCGTCAGCCTTATCGGCGACTTCAACAATTGGAATTGGGACAGGGCCCTGCCGCTGCTGCCGCAGCCCGACGGCCGCTACACCCTTGAGCTTCCGGCAACGGAAGAACGCTTCGCCTATCAGCTTATCAATGTTGCCCTGGACAAATCCATCAACGGCACACAGTCGGATTCCTTTGAATATGACGGTGACGGCGACTACCGTTCGATCGTCCGCAGCGAAGGCGGTCGTGTTCGGATTGTCTTCGATCCCGCTTTGTTGCCGCAATCGGGTCACGAAGCTTTCGTAAGTCCACTCGACGCAAATCGGGAAAGTCTGCTGCAATTCGCCGATGCCGCCCGCCGACGTGAAGACAACTATTTTATGGCGCGATCGCAATTTGTACTCAATGGTCATCGAGCTGAAAGCTTTCGCTGGCACGACGCCGAAGAATTCCGGGAAGCGCGTGCCGGACTCGAGGCGGCCGATGGCGAGCTGCAGCAGCAGACGGCCTTGCTGAATTATCTCCACCTGGCCATTTTCAGCGAAGAATTCGATACGCTGCTCGTCCGGTGGGCCTACGAGGAAATTGCGCCTGATTCCTACCTGTGGTCCCTGCCGGAACGCATCGCAATCGTCAAGCTCCTGCCATGGTCGATGACGAAAACCGGCGACCGGCAGCGGGCCTGGGACTATCTGACGGCCGTTGCGGCAGAGCACCCCGACCACGACGTTCGCGCGCACGTGCTCTACGATCAGCTCAACTACGCCGACTTCAACCGCGCGAAAGATGAGCCGCAGCCGGAGTCTTTTACGATCAGCATAGACGAAGCCCGGCAGATATACCAGACGCTCTTGCGGGATTTTCCCGATTCACGCTTTGCCGGCACGGCCATCAGTTACAATCCAGACCGCAGTATTCGTATCGGGAATCCCATCCCTTCCTTTGCGTTGCCGGCCTTTGACGATAGTGTCGCAATGTACGACGCTTCCAGCAGCGGCGACCGCAGTTTGCTGCTGCACTTCTGGGATCCCGGATCGCCGGGATGTGTGGCGGCAATTCCGGAACTGATACGCGCCCACGAACGGTATGGCACCGATAGCCTCGCGATCCTGTCCGTCGCGCTGGCCGGCAACCCGGACGAACTGCGACAATTCCGGCAGGAACAGTACGCAATGCCCTGGATGCACTCCAGCTTCAAGGCGGAAGAAAGCGGTCAGGTTCGCACGCTCTTCGAAATTGTGGATGTTCCAACCTTGATTCTCGTAGGCGCGGACGGCATCATCGAGGCGAGCAATGAGTTTCTGGACAAGGGCAGGCTGATGCACCTGCTGGACACCCGCTTTCACAATGCCCGTCGGAGCAACGAAGGCAATTCGACAATCCTCGGCGGTTTTAAGATCAAACCCGACCAGAAAGAATGAATTCAGACAGTTAAGGCATCTCAGCCCGTATAGCCCCGGGACCCCGCATTCCATAACTTAGCCGCAGACATAATCCCCTGCGGGCGAGCGGTGATACTGACCTGTTGCGCAGCCATGAAGGCGACCCGGAAAAGACAGGAATATCTATTTCAAAAAAGTCAGAAGTTCAATGTGAAACTGGCTGGTTTGTTCCAGATGCGGAATATGACCGACGCCGTCCATCTCCTTGAGCTTTGCACCCGGGATCGCCGCCGCGGCCTTGCGCCCCAGCTCGGGATAATTGCCCATCGAAGCCAGCACCGAATCGCTTACGACGCCGTGCCCCAGCGTGGTTCGGTCCTCTTGACCGATGATCAAAAGCGTGGGGACCTGCAGCGCGGGAAACTCGTAAAGAACAGGTTGCAGGTAGATCATTTGATAGGTCAGGGCTGACGACCAGGCCAATCGCGGATAGTCGGCGCTTCTGGTCCAGGCGGCGTGAACATTGGCATAATTTGCAAACTTGTCCTTCCATTGCGCATAGTAGCGCCGGTGAGAGTCCAGAATTCCCTGGTCAGTGTAATTGAGAATCTCGCTATACCAGTCCTCGACGCTGCGATACGGCACCTTCAGGCGATAGTCTTCAAGTCCAATGGGATTCTCCAGGACAAGCTTGAGACTGCGCTCGGGATACATCAGTGCGAAACGCGCGGCGAGCATACCACCCATCGAATGACCGAGCAGGGCAACTTTACCGATCCCAAGCTGATCGAGCAGCATGCCTGTGCTTTGCGCCATACGCTGAAAGCTATAATGAATGTTGGGCTTCGAAGATTTGCCAAAGCCGATCTGATCGGGAATTATGACGCGAAATCCGTTCTTCGTCAGGAAGCGAATGGTCGTCTGCCAATAAGCTCCGAAGAAATTTTTGCCGTGCAGCAACAGCACGGTCGGCGCCCGATCTTTGCCGGCCGGTTTCATATCGCCATAAG
This sequence comes from Candidatus Kapaibacterium sp., assembly GCA_028284775.1. Lineage (GTDB taxonomy): Bacteria > Bacteroidota > Ignavibacteria > Kapaibacteriales > UBA7675 > JANQRB01. The sequence goes on from JANQRB010000042.1 coordinate 40,286, forward strand.
CCATACGCAATTGTTTGCCTTCAATCACCAGATCGAAGTAGCGCACCGGATAGGGATAATCAAAATTTTCCAGTCCGATGCCCATCGGAGCATGAGCGGAAACTTGCGGCTGGGCATGCAGGGTCGTCAGCGCAGCAAGTGTCAACAATACCAACAGGAATCCCCGGCGAACTAACATTATGCATTCGTCCTTATTGAATTGAAAGCGGGTGAAGCAATGAACGTGAGGCCTGCAAATTTACATTTATCCAGGCTGGCGGCAAGACAATTGCTCGGGGCTGCGGCCTTCCGGTTCAGCTAGGGTGCAGCCAGCGGCAAGGTCACCGAAACGTTGGTGCCGATGTCCGGTAGACTTTTTACTTTCAGCGCGCCGCCGTGCAATTCGGCAATAAGTTGAACAATTGCAAGGCCGATCCCAACGCCCTGTTGTTCGTAGAGGAGGCGATCGAACTGAATGTGGGCGCCGAGACGGGCGATCTGGGCGTCGCTCATACCGCGGCCGGCGTCGCGCAGCGTCAGCAAATAGTTGTTGCCCTGTACCTTGCCGCTCACCGCGATGGAAGTACCGGCGTCGGAAAACTTCATGGCATTACGCAACAACTCGGTTACGACATAGCGGCAATAGTTGCTGCCGACCTGCACTCCATAGGGCTGCAGCTCGACACTGCAATCGCCGGAGCGATGATACTCCCCTTCCAATTCCTTCAGCGCCGCAGCAACCGTCTGTTCCGACAGCTCGCTCGCGGGTCGGCGCAGCTCGCGGATAGCGGCGGCATCCGAAGAGATCGAGCGCAAATGCGCATACATCAGGAAATCGCTGACCATCCGATGCAGACGATGACCGGCATCGTGAATCATTCGGGCGTGGTCGCGCAGCTGGTGCCGCTCGATGATTTCATTGTTCTCAATGGAATCGAGGATCAGTCCGGAAAAGCCGATTACCGCGTTGAGAGGTGTCAGAAATTCATGCGGCAGAGCCTGCGAAAGATTGCTCCGCAGCTCATCGAGCGTATGCTTGAGCGCCTGCTTGCGCCACAAACGGATCTCGATCGCGCGCAGCAACTCATCGATATCGATCGGTTTCGTCAGATAATCGTCAGCGCCGATATTCATTCCATAGCGCCGGTCGTGATGCTCGGCCTTGGCGCTGAGAAATATGAATGGTATTACCGCCGTATCCGGGTCGTCGCGCAAAGCCTTGAATACAGCGTAACCATCCAGCTCGGGCATCATAATGTCACAGATTATCAAATCAGGATAGTGATTGCGGGCGGCAGCGACACCTTCCCTTCCGTCGCCGGCGCAAAGAACCTCATACTCATGTGCCTCCAGGATGTCGGCCAGCGAATCGCTGATTTTATGGTCATCTTCAATAATGAGAATAGTTTTCACTCCACCTTTTCCTTTGATGAGGCAAGCGGCAGGGTCAACACAAAGCGACTGCCATTACCTGCCTCGCTTGAAACATCGATATGTCCGCCGAGAGCGAGCGCGGCATGCCCGGCAATTCCCAGTCCCAGTCCTGTACCCCGAATCGTGCCCACATTGGCGCCCCGAAAAAACGACTCAAACAAGCGATTCCGATCGTCCGCTTCTATTCCAATGCCGTAATCACGGATGCCGAATTCCAGGCTGCCATCGCGCTCCGATACGTCGAACTCCACCGGGCTGCCCGCCGGCGAGTATTTGAAAGCGTTCGACAATAAGTTGCTCAAACAGCGTCGCAGCAGTTTGTCGTCCAGCTCGTATTCAGCGCGGACTGAAGCCGATATCTTCAGCAGCAGTTCGTGTGTCCGTTCCTGCTGCATCTCATCCCGCAGGTTTTGACACCAGGCGCGCAGGTTCAGCGGGACCGGCTTAACGAGCACTTTGTTCGCATCGGCTTTACTGGTAAACAACACGTCTTCCAGCAACTCCTTCATGCGGCGCACCGAGTCATCGATGTAGCCGAAATGTTTGGATACTTTCGCCGGGTCACTGCGTTCGCCAAAACGCTGCAGGAACTGGCTGGAATTATGGATGGCGGTCAGCGGCGAACGAAATTCATGCGACACCGTGGCGACGAAGCGCGACTTAATTTCGTTGAGCTCCTGTGCCCTCGCCAAAGCACCTTTGATTTCCGCCTCGGCTAACTTGCTCTTGGTGACGTCTTGAAATATTGCCGTAAGTGTCGTGAACTCCGCCTCGCCTTCTCTGTTGGGCACCGCGTTCCAATGCCACACCCGGCCGCCGAATTCCAATTCGAAACTCGCGTTTTTACCGGCGAAGGCGCGCTGATAGAAGGGCTTGCACAGAAGCAATAACTCTTCGGACTGTAAATACTCTGCAATATCCTTGTTTTCGTCTCCGGACGGCGTGGAGTCCTCAGCTTGAAAAGCGGTGCCGCTGAGTTCCAGGTGCCGGTAGTCGCGGCTCACAAGAGCGACGCCTCCGTTCGGTATATTGTCGACCAATGTCCGGTAGCGTTTTTCACTCTCGGAAATTCTTTCTATCGAAACATCGAGCCGGCGGTACACCGGCCGAAAGGTCGAGAAGGAGAGAAAGAACAGCAGCAGAAACAGGATCAACAGCACCGCGATTTCCAGCGGCAGAATGTTGGCCTGCTGAAGGTCAATATCTTCGTCGAGCCAGCCGAGAATACGCTGAGAACATTGCTCGATGTCGTCGTCAATCGCCACAAGCTGGTGGATGAGAATTCGAATCTCTTGCGGAGGAAGCGTTCGCCGGATATCGTCTGCGGAGGTGTCGATCAGTCCTGCGACAAGCTCAGCCGGGGCCGAATACAATGAATCGAGGCGTCGTAACTGTTCGAAGACAACGGCATTGTCCTCGCCGATGAGCAAGCGTAACTCGTGACTGTTTTGCCGCAGTTCCGCCGCAGCGCTGTCTGCAGAATCCAAAAAACTGATGAGTTGTTGTACAGGCGTGAGCGCCGAGGAGTCGATCAGGTTGGTTTGAAGCTGGAACGCCGTTTCAACAATACCTTGTTGAAGCCCGGAGTTCAATTGTACCGCGGAGTGGATCAGATGCGTTTCACTGTTGCGTTTGTCCGAGAATGATTCAACAAAAATCAGTGCGCCGATCGCAATAAGCACGATAGTCGCCACAATCACGTTGAATCGTCTGCGCAAGGACTGAATCTCGCGTCGTGACGAATGAGTCATATTTATTGCCGCTTTCTAATCCGAATCCGACGGAATCATTTACTGCAGGCAGCCGAAGCCGAACCGGCCGGAAATGATCTGAAGGCGGCAAAAAGTTAAGAAACCCAGGCTCAAAAATCAATAAGATCACAAAGCGAACGCACTCACTGTTTTTTTCTGTTACACACCGCCCATCGGCTCCTTCATGTTCATCAAGGCCGGAGTTAGCCGGGGCACCTGCAGGCGCAAATGTTGGAAGGGACACTGCGAGAGCAGTAAGGAGAGCCTGCGCCATTAGCGCTCACGGTTATCCGGCTGCGCAATACTGCCTTCCCGTTGGATGGCGTGGAGCTCGCGCATTATCATGGCCCACAAGGTTTCGTACGGCAGGAGCTCGAGCGTGTCGAGATTCGCCAATGCCGGGTGCGTGGGTGTCCGCATCAGCAAGGCGAGGTTCGACCTAACGACATTCAGGACAGCATTATGCGAATAGTTATTGTCGCGCATTTGAGCCAGCATCCTGATGATAACTTCCGTGCGCGCGCAGCCATGACCTTTTAAGTGGCGCTTGGCATATTCGCGCATGGCATTGATGCGGTACTCGAGCAGATCAAACTGCCGGGCTCGCAGGAGAAAAAACAACTGCGCCAGGAGAATCATGATGTTTAAGCCGCGTTTATCCCGACGATAGAGCGGCACTTCCTCCAGGTAGCGACCGACAGAGAAGGACGAACCGTGAAGAGTAATTTCACCTGGAAGGCTCAGCTCATCGGACTGCGTCAGCGCCATCCGTAAATAAACTTCGGCGATGCGCCAAAATTCCAGACGCTCGGGCAGCGCGTCGCGTTTCTGGCTGTCCAGAATGATGATAAAGATTTCAATCGCCCGTTCCAGACGATTTGTATGGAGACAAAGAATAAATGTCATAAGCTGAATCAGATGCCAGCGGGAAGTAAACCTGTTAACATTTTGCAGTGCCGCGCGAGCGTTTGCTTCGCCTTTGCTGAAATTTTTAGTGAAGACGCCGCAGACAAGGATCTTGCATTGGAACTCAGCCAGGCGCTGCCCCGTGCACAAAGCCGGATTGCTCTGCAAATACGCCAGCGCCTCCTCGCAGATATCGATGGTATGCGCATACTCGCCTTTCAACTGATGGGCCAGCGCCTTAAGGCGAAAATACATCAGGTTAAGCGTCCGCGTATTAAAACGCGTACGCATCTCCGCCACTTCCTTGGCGGCCTCCAGGGCCAGTGAAGCATGTTGCGGCGCTGTGGCTGCCGTTGACGCATTAACACATTGCAACTGGTCGAATAAGGCGCGCGCTTTTACCTCGGCATTAAAAGCCTCCAGCACCTGTTCCGCGTGGCGGCGCATTTCGCCACAATGTTTGCTGTTGCCGCGAAGCGCGTGATAGTTGCGCAGAAACTCATAACAGTCAAGTTGGGCCGCCGTAAGCGAGTATTCGCGCGCTTTCGGCAAGAGGCGATGAACAACTATGAAGTAGGCAGCGGCCGGCATCTCGAACAGTTCGAGAATCCCGAGTATTGCCTGCCAGCGCTTGCAGGACAAGGCGGCTTTTTTGTAAGCGGGACGCCTCTGACCGCTAAAGCTGAGCAGGAGTATCGCATCCAGCAGGGCGTCGATAAAACGCGACTTCTGAGTACAATAGCGTGCTTCGCGCGCCAGGCAGCCAAAAAGGAATTGCGCGGCCTCGTCATCGCTGTGAACATCACCACGACGGACGGCATCAAAAAAGCGGCGCCGTGCTCCCTTGCGGCCCATCGCGAAGTTGATTATCCCAACCCAGCGGCGCTTTTCCTGCGTAAGCAATTCCACCATTTCGATAATGTGCTTCAACAGCAATTCCGTGATTTTTGGTCAGATTCAATTTTCCGCAAACATGGATTTGAATCCGGCAAGTCCTTAATCGTGTAAGGAAATTTCAATTACATCATTTGAGCGCTTAATAAATCGCTTTTAGATTACTTCATGGAAGGATTTTATTAACATTGCTCAGGATGCCGTTATGGAAATTCTCCTATGTTTACTGCTTTACTTGACGGTGATAACATCGCCGGGGACCTATAGCCAGAGTGAAATCATGGACTTTGAGCAGGCGAACGAACAGGAAATTAGCGCCATACAGCAGGATCAGCCGCTCACAGCCCAGATTGTGGAAACATTTATTGATGATGTTCAGTTTGTCGAAGTTGCCGATTACATCTCTGAGTAGCCCGTCGGCGGCCATCAGCCATAATTAAGCAAAAGTGGCCGGCAATCAGGTGCGGCAGTTGTCGGTTTCCGGAACTTCCCTTTCCGAATGACAGATACCATTTTCACCGGCCGGATTTGTTATTTAATCTCAGCGCTACAATTTAGCGGGTAGGTCTGCGACGCGCAATGGGTGACATTCCAATTTTGCTTGCTTTGTTTACATGGTTGGCGAGCTATCCCACTGGAATCCGCAGGCAGCCGAGAAAAGCCGGAGACAGCAGATCTGCCGGGCATTGCGGTGGTCATCAGCGAACGTGATGGCATTTCGGGCTGTCGACAGCAGGATTCCGGCGAAGGGATCACTATCGGCTCCTAGGCACAGCCGGTCCAAACCAGGCTCGTCTGACCGTGGCGAAATCCGATCGACAAGCCGGCTGAACACACCTTAGTGAGATTTGTGCGAAATACGCACCGGCATTTCGCCGACAGTTTTGTGCTCGGGCATCGATGTCTCTTGCCGGTGGCGATCCATGCGGCGCGCATACCAGCCAGTGGCGGGAACAGCCGTCATACCATGCGCGAAGATACTGAGCAGTACCGTTAGCCCGACGATTGCCAGGATTCGATCCGCGCCGGGCAGCGCTGATTCTTCCAGCACTAATAGAATAAATAAAAGGGAGGCTATGCCGCGCGGTCCGAACCAGCCGAGGAACAGGTGCGTCTCCCAGCGCAGGCCGGCTCCCAGCAAGCTCAGGGATACGGGCAGCATGCGCATCACCGTCAGGCACACGATTGCATACAGCAGCGTTTCCCAACCGAGATACAGCAAGGCATCGGGCGCCATTGCAGCGCCAAAAATCAAAAAGACGATCAGTGTCAACAGCTGGCCTTCCGCTTCACCGAATTCAAAAAGGCAGGAACAGACGGCGCGCGCAGTATTACCAAGCGTCATTCCGGCGCAAAAAGCCGCGATAAAACCATTACCGTGGATAAAGGGCAGTTCGGCGACCGTGAAGGCCAGCAGCGCCAGACCGATTGCCGACAGACGCTGAAAGCTGCCATCCATCCAGCCCTTCCGTGTTGACAGTTCAACCAGCTTGCCTCCCCCGTAGCCGATGGCGATGCCGACGAGCGGTCCCAGCACTACCTGTCGCGCAACAAACTCAATCCAGTAGCCCGTCGACTGCATTCCGGTGGTGGCGCAGGCAATCGACAAGGTGATGAGCAGAATCGGCAGCGCGATACCGTCGTTCAGACCACTTTCGACATTGAGCGCCTGTCGTATCCGGACCGGCACTTTGCTGCTCGACACTACGGCCTGCCCCAGAGCCGCATCGGTAGGTGTCAGGATGACCGCCAGCACCAGCGCATTCCAGATTCCGATGTCGCTGAAGATCATTAAAGCCAGGGGAAGGCCGGTAAGTATCGTCAGCGGCATACCGATGGCCAGCAGCCGGACCGGCACCGTATGCTCGCGGCGCAACTGCCGGAGATCAATCCGCGATGCATCGGTAAAGAGCAGCAGCACCAGGGTGAACTCAGCCAGCAAATGGATGCCGGCCGTCTCCGTGTCCAGTGTCAGCAAAGCCAGGTAATCCGAGGCAAACAAAATGCCGAGCAGCGTAAAGACCATCGGCGGCGTGATTATCGTTTGCTGCAGCCGCGCTGAAACAGCGCCGTAGAGAAGGATGGCAAGAGCGACAAGAGCAATGATTTCAATACTCATAAACCTGGATGATTAGGTGATAAGCTCCGCCCCGGCACCGGGACGCGAGGTCGAAAATGCTGTTTAGGCTGTGAGCGATCGGGGCTGTGCCCCGACCGCAATGCCGGCGATCAGACATCGGGATCCACCGCTCCCGGAACCCAGTTTCGGAGGCTTAGTCGTGCCCGAGGCTTAAACCTTACACCACGGCCGTGGCAGGCGCTGGATCGCGACCGATCAATATCGAGATTTCCCCTTGAACGACAATAGCCGGTGCTATCGCTGTGTAGACGGTGTCGGAATGCGGCGCGAAGTTTACACTTGCTTTTGAGACCGATTTGCGTCGTTCGTAAAAGGGTTTGGCGGCTTAGAGCTCATAGCTAAGGCGCAGTCCCGTCCGGATCACCCAGAGGCTCCAGCTGCCGGTATCCGAAAGGCTGTTCAGCGCCAGGGAAGTGCTGACGAAGGGCGCTGCCACCAGCGGCCTGAGAGTGAACTCATAGAGCAGTCCCGCTTTGGCGAACACCAAAGGCGATGCGGCCGCCGGGATCGATCGCGAGGGGAAGGTGATGCGGCGATTGTCTTCGCTGTATTGAAATTCGGTCTGCGGCTCGGCGGGCGGCGGGAAGGATGCATCACGCGGTTCAAGCAGAGCAAAGTACTCCTGAATCTCGCTCGAGATCGGAAAGGCGATGGCGGGGCCGGCAAATATTCGTAGCCCGATGCGGGGTAGGTACATGTGCATGAGTAATTCGGCGCTGATTTGTCGAAAGTCGACATCGGCGACATACTGCGTCACAGGGCTGATGGCCGTACCGTTATCCAGGTTCCGCAATTCTTCCGTATCGAAGCGGCCCGCGACAAAGGAAACGCCGGCATCCAGATAGCTGACGGCAAGCGCCAGGGCGGCTACAGACGCCGTTGAGGCTCCGAGCCGCAATTCAATCCCGGCACCTGCACTCAGACCGGACGACTGCTGCTCGCCAAAGGTACCCGGTGAATCCTGCTGCCCGGGAATTCGCAGCAACTCGGAGCTGCTGTGGCTGTACCAGGCATTGGCCGCCTCCAGGCTTATGGCAATCCGACCGCGGGATACCGATTCATCCAGCGGCGCCGTTGACAGCACGCAAACTGCCACGAGTTTCAGAACGATTCCGACGCCCAATAGTCTCTTCATCTGTCTCACCCCGTCAGGATTTAATCATCACTACCTACTAAAAAATGAGTGAGCGCGGAGAGAATCGATACAAAAGCCGCAATTAACATTTTGCTTAGATAGAGACGCAATTTAAAAGTCGCCTTTAGAATGGATGCATCACGCGAACACCTGTTTGCAAAGTCCAGAGTGTCCAGTTAACCGATCCGGAAAGATCGTTAAGCGCGAAACTCGTACTGAGATATGGCGCCAGCGAGAGACCTTCCATCCGCAGCTCGTACATCAATCCGCCTTTAACAAAATACAGAAGTGATGTCTCCTCCGGCAGACTGCGTTCCGGAAAGGAGATGCTGCGATCATCCCGACTGTAACGGAGCGCATCATCCGGATCGGGATCAGGGGGAAATTTGGCCTCGGAAGGCAATACAAGCTCATAGCTTTCCTTGATTTTCGCATTCATCGGCGTCGCCAACTGTGGGCCGGCAAACACACTCAGTCCTGTTCCGGGAACAAAGTAGTTAAACAAAAGCTCCGTCGTCAGCAGCGAATACTCGACACTGGCCACAAAGCGGGTCAAGGACGTGATAACGTCTGTTTCGTCGGAAACTACGCGTGTTTGCGTTTCCTCTCCCGCGAGGACAAAATCGACGCCGGCATCGAGATAAGCAATCGACACCGATAGAGAGCCATAAGGGGAAAAATCCGGGCCCAAATACTGGACGAGGGTAAGGCCCGCGCTAAGGCCGCCCGACTGTTCTTCGCCAAAAGCTCCCGGCGACATAGGGTCATCGGGTATGCGCAACAGGACTTCCGAGTCATGTCCGGTGTGGGCATAGCCAATATCAAAACCGATCGCATAACGATCTATTGGTGGTGATGTTTCCAGCGGAGATTCCGCAATGAGCCAGAGCGGAAACACGAGAGCCGCCAGAAGAAGCGACACGAGAGTCAGGGTAAAACATTTCATAGGTTTTTGCTCCCATCAGTCTTGTCTGTGAATTCAATAAGATCAGGCAGCTGTCTTGAAGCGAATTCGATCCTGACAATACTAAACTATTCGCACAAAGCTTTTTCCAACAGAGTCGTGAGCGGTCTGTTTGTCGTAGCAAGTGGATCTTCGCTTTACCTAGTCAAACACAATTGGGGGCACAAAGCGCAAAGACAAGTCATACGGATAAATGGTCTCAGCTAATCCGTATTTGAGTAGTATAATGTATTGCAGCGGATTGGCAGTCAGCGAAGCTAAGCAGGAGGACGAACGGCACGCCTATGGTGGCCGAGGTCAGCAGACAGCGCCTTTTTTCCTGTACTCGCTGGTGGGCCGAAGGAGCCGCTGACACATATAGCTTGACAATTTACTCCAGGCTTCGAGTTCATTCGAATCAACCGTCAGAATGTATGCATCAGCCGCAGACCGAAGTGCATCCATGTAAGTTTCCAACTGACGGTAGAAGAAGGTTGTTTGAGCACAAGGCCTATACTGTAAAAAGGCGCCGCGATGAATCTCTTGATTCGAAATTCATACAGCATTCCGAGCTTGAGCGCGTACAAAGTCTTACGCGCGTCGGGCAAGCTGCGCTCCGGCAAATGGATGCTGCGATTATCCCGACTGTAACGCAGATCATCCTTCGGGTCAGGGTCGGGAGCGAAAGAAGCTTCCCGCGGCTGAACAAGCTTGAAGTGTTCACGCATTAGATCGGACATCGGGAAGGCGAGTTGCGGTCCGAAATAGACTCGCAGGTGTTTATCTGAAGCATAGTAATGAAACAAAATTTCGGTTGTTAGCAGCGAATACGACAGCTCGGCTGTATACTGCGTCAAGGGACTGGTAACTTCTTCATTTCCAAGTAGTACGCGCTCCGGATAATCAACAACATTCCGGACAAATTTGGTGCCTGCATCGACATAACCCAGTGCGACAGACAGCGCGCCAAAATGCTTCCATCGCGGTCCAAGCATTAGGTCGAAATTTATCTGTCCACTCAGACTGCCGGTCAACCCTTCGCCGAGTTTAGGGGCCGAATCCGGTTCACCCGGCACGGGAACTAAAGCCCTCGAAAAATGAGTGACATAGCCATAAGCGAGCTCGAAGCCGATCGCAAATCGATCAAGCGGCGGCGAGGGCTGGATCTGATCCGATGCCTCGAGTTCAGTTGAATGCAACAGTGTCACAAACAAAAGCACCGCTGCAAATTTTGAGATTAAAGCCATACGAACTGTACCCCTTGTATTTCTTAAGCAGCGCGATATCGGCCGGTACATGCTGGGCAGAGGTCGGGTATTGCGAAGTTAGGCCGCTCGCAATCCTCAGACGGAACAGATCAAATTGCCGCGATGCGAATTGCCAGCCTGCCTTCCTTGAGGGCAATTCCCTGTTAATGTACAGCGACAGAGGATTCTGGCCGATCGGGTTTTCGCCCTGAGCGCCGCACGATATCGCAGCTCGCTAGTGCTTAGTCAACTAAGTTATTTTCAAGCTCCCCTCTTTTTTGAAAGAGGGGTTAGGGGAGTTAAGAAGTCCTTAAATACTCATAACCCCTCCCAGCCTCCCCTTACCTTAAGGGGAGGTGTCACTATAAAAGTTTTCCTTAACACAGCATTAGTGTCAATTTCTGTCTTCCATTGATTAACAAGGCCGGCTATGGCAGCTTGCTAAATGAGACTTCGGCAGACGTCGCGACTATGCTGGAGTTGATAGTGGGTTTGCAACACTCCCTGCCCTCTGCGTAATCCACCAACGATACGAATCGAAGAAGTCAAGCAACCTGGAGAAAGCAGATTCGAAGGGCGCAATAAGGACCGGATCGATGTTAACATTATGCTGTAGCGACACTCTCCGCAAGAGAACTTTCGGCCAGACATCCGGAATGTTCCTAGCGGGGAAAGCGATCCGGCAAGAACCGGAGACGCCCGAACCGAGGGTCAGCGTCAACACAGTCTGCAAGGCTTGCAAGATCCGGCGCTCTCCTTTTGTTGAAGAATGCCTCGGCTGCGTCTGAACTCAGGGCCGAAAAAGGGCGGCCTGAAGCTGTAAGACAAAGCATCGGGCAAAACGTCTCACAGAGACGCGACAGAGATAATGCGAGTATTGCTTATTCGATCGGTGATTTAACAAAGAGCACGACCGTCCGGCTGTATAGACGGCCTTCGGGAAAGGTGTTATCATAGAGCAGGACGCTTTCGCCGATCCCCTGCACCGTAATACCGTCGATGCCCATTGCCTTGGCCACGGCTTCGGCCCGCTCGAAGGAAAGCGTTTCGTTGTAGGCGGCTTCGCCGAGCCGGTCGGAATAGCCACGGGCGATGATCGTGGAACGGGGCGAGATGCGATCCCGTACATATCGTATCATTGCCAGGTTCGAGCGGTTCAGCAGCGCGCTGTTGTAGGGAAAGACCACCAGGCTGTAGCGTTCCAGACTCGTCTCCACGCCCTGCTCGAATATTTGCGTTCGTGTGATGCTCTTCTCGAGCGGCAAGGCTTGCGCGTCGGTCGTCAGACTTTGATCGGCGCGGTCGTGCACTTCAAGCTGATAGAGGAAAGGCCCCTCGGCATGCAGCAGGAGCGAATCATTGTTGACCTCGGTCAGGAGTGTTGCGGGCACGGCACCCTGCCCCTGACGGCTGGCCACCAGCACGTCGTTGTAGCGCACCTCCAATCGCCAGTTATCGAGCTCCGCTTCAGCCTGAACGTCCGGTTCGAAATGCAATCGCGGCAGCGTGACGTTGCGGTCGACTTCCTGCAGCAGCAGCGGCTCCAGGATCGCAAAATCATCCGAGGCAATCTCCACCCGCCGGTTTTCGGCGACTCCATCCGGGTCGGAGACATTGGATGAAACCGGCGGCAGATTCCCGGCGCGTACTTTCATCCGGGTGACGTCAATATTCCACACATCCCAGAGATACTCGCGGACGGCTTCGGCGCGGCTCATCGACAAGGTTCGATTGTTGCGTTCCTGATCGATATTGGCGTTGTAGCCGCTGATCGTAATGTTCGCCGCAGGCCGCGCCCGCAGCCGGGCGCCGATGACATTCAACAAATGGTGGTAGCGCTGAAGAGTGCTCTCGGCGTACAGGCTATCTTCATCGAAGGAATGCGTTTCGTCCCTCAGGAGACGACGATAGCGCTCCGGAATCACGGCTGAATTCTGCTCGAAAAAGACAAAGGGCAGCAAGGGCTGTCCAACGGTTGTTTCGATGGTTTCTACCCGGAGATAAGCCGTATCCAACAGCTCGCCGCGCAGTCCCAGGCTGGCGCCGCTGATGCTCGCCGTCAGTAGCGGCAGGGGCTCCGGCTCGGCGGGCGCGGGCGGCGGAGGAGGAGGAGGTGGTGGCGGCGGCGGTGGCGGCGCAACAACAGCGGGCTCGGGCGACGGTGATGGCCGATAACTGACGCTCACACCGCCCCGCAGCGACGAGACACTCCAGTTCAATCCCTTCACCAAGGGCGTCAGCCCGTGTTCATACATCAATTCAGGCTGCAGGAAGAGCGTGGCCGCGGCATCGAGCGGCAGCTCATAACGCAGTCCCAGGACCAGGGCCATGTGGAGCGAGCCTGCTTCCGGGATCTCGCCCGCAAACTCATTGCGGCGGCGGCGGCCGTTCTCAAAAACGCCACGTGTTGCCGGCTGCAGTAATTCTTCGCGCTGCTCGTAGTCCCGTCCGGTTAACAGTGCGACATTCGCGCCGCCCACTGCGCTGAGCGCCGGCGTCAGTCGATACAGCGCCAACGGCTCGAGACCGAAGCTCGTCAGGCTGGCGTCGATCACGTGTTCGATCGTTCCTTCTACGCGTTCGCCATCGATGCCCAGGACTTCCCGTTCAGTCGTCGTTAACAGACCGCCGCGGGTGAACAGCCCCGCCCGGAGTGTCCAGCGCCAGCGGTCATCGATCGGCTGCTCATAGCCCAGGCCAAACGCGAGGCCGCCGCCGCTGCCCGATTCAAAGCGCGGACAGCAATTGGGGATGCTCGGCAGAGCGCGGAAGTCGGCGCGGTGCATGTTAAATGCACCGTTAATAAACATCGCGAAACTGCCGCGATCACTGCTGTCGGCGACAGGCGTCGACTGGCCGAAGTGAACGCCGGGAGTAAACAATAGCAGCAGCGAGGCAGCCCAAATGATGTTTTTCATTCGAGCACCTCGATGGCTTTTGTTAAGATCGTACTTGGCGTCACCAGCGAGACGAAGTAGCGGCCGGCCGGCAGCGCAGAGGTCGGCAGGCGTAAATCGTAGCGGCCGGCGAGTTGCAGGCCCTCAGTGATCAGCATCGGGCTCCGCCCCAGCAAATCGCTCACGAAGATTCGCATCGGCCCGCTCTCGATCAGCTCGTAGTCCAGGTTCAGGACGCCCGGCGCTATGGCGACGCGCAAGGCCAGACTGCCGTTGGAATGAATCAGGCGGGTGCCGCCTTCTTCACAGAGACCGGTCAAGCAAAAATCGCCGTCGATGGTGGCGGTGCTGACCGTGGCATCGAACCACTCGAAGGAGACAATCTCAAGCGCGGTGCAAACGCTGTCGCCTAGCAGCGCTGTAAAATCCAGCTGCGCCAGCAAAGGGTCGTCGGGGATATAACGTCCTTCAACGCTGATGATTCGCCGGCTCGGGTCGGCGGCATCGATACGGCCGATATCGCTCGCTCCGGCGGGCATCAGCAGATTTTTGTTAAAGGCGACTTCAAAGCGAAAACGATCGGCGGCGGCGACGTCCAGGTTGTCAGCTTCGATTAACTCGACCGGCACCCTCAGATCACGGCCGGGATCGGCCTGAATGCCGCTTTGGATGCGGACGCGGGCAAAGCCATCTCGTGGCGTCGCCGCCGCCAGCGCCGTCGCAATCCCGAGATCACAGGGATCGCTGCGCAGACGAAGCGTATCGCTGTGGATGCCGGGCACAGCGGTATAGACCACCGTCACCAGCAGTTCTTCACCCGGCCCTAGCGGCGCGGGCAAGGCAGGAACGCTTGTGAAACTGAAGGGAGGGGCAAGAGCTCCGTCGGCATCGATTGTCAGTGTTGTCTCGCCATTGTTAACATAGCGCAGCACCCGGCTGTCCGAGGGAGGGCCGTTTACTTCGCCGAAATCAAGGTCCGCAGCGCTTTGCAGATCGAATGTCAGGGCACGGCCGCGGAGCCTGATCCGCCGCGTGATGTCGCAGGGCGCAAATTGAAGCTCGAGTTCTTCACTGAACTCACCACTCGCCGGCGGAATAAACTCCAGGTTAAAACTGCGCTCTCCATTATTGCCGATCACATCGTTAAGCTGAATATCGCTGTCGAAAGCCGTTAAGGCCGAGCTCATCGTTATCGTGGCGTCCGCGTCACCGCCGCTGCTGCGAATAACAAGCGGCAGACTGAGTCGCGCCGGCTGACCGGGACAAAGCACGATGTCGCCGAAGTCGATTTCCTGCGGCGCGGCAATACTCGGTCCGTTGCGGACCCCGGTGAGGCGAACCGTGACGGTCTTATTGCAGGGAGCATAGACCAGGACAAAATCACTGCTGACGCTGCCCGCGCTCTGAGGGCTGAATCGGACACGAATGGTCGTTGATTCGCCGGGCGCCAACACGGGCTGGTCTATTTGCAGAGCCTGTCCATGGTCGTCAGTTCGAACTTCGATAATTGTCAGCTCCGCAGGGCCGCTGTTTGTAACGGTGATGATGGTATCTTTCTCCGCATCGCAGCCGAGCAGGTCGGGAAGCAGGAGCTCGCTTTCGGCGGAGCTAAGTTCGGCATCGGTATGCAGTCCCCGCAGAGGCAAAACGATCGAATCCTGACAACTTGCCGAGCTGAAGGGAAAGGTGGCGTCGAGTGCATAATCGGCCTGAGCCACCGGCTGATAGCGCAGCTGCACTTCAACACTTGCGCCCGCTGCGAGAGGCTGCGGGAAGGCCGGGCCGAGCAGCGACCAGGGGGCGGCCAGCCGCGGCTCCGCGAGCGTCAGAAGCTCCGTGCCATTGTTACTGATAATAATCGTCGTATCGCGCGGCGCTGTCTGGCAGCTAAAGGAGGCGCCGTAATCGAGAGCTTCCGGCGCGGCCGTCAGCACCGCGCGTAGTTTTTCCGCCCTCACCGGCAGGCTGACCTCTTCGCCGCAGGGCTCGGTGACGATTGTCAGGGTCGCCGTTTTCACTCCCTCGCCGGCGGGCGTAAAGCGGACCGTCACCTGCACATCATCGCCCGCGGGAACAATAAACGAGCCAGGGGGACTCACGATCTCGAATTCGGCCTCGTTTAAAAGCAGCTCGCGAATCGTGGCATCGCGATTGCTGTTGTTAGCGATGTTAAAGTTCCTCTCGCGGGTCGATTCACAGCCGCTGAGTGTTCCGAATTCCAACACGAAGTCAGGGAAGGCAAAGGGAATCTCCGGCAGCACCTGCACGACTACCTGATCGCTGGCCTCGCAGCCCTTGCTGTCGCGAACCGTTACCGTGTATTCGGTCGTCACGTCCGGGCGCGCTGTCGGCGTGGCGCTGGCGGCATCGTCAAGGCCGGTGATCGGCTCCCAGCGATAGGTATAGGGTGGACTGCCGCCCTCCGCTTCACGGCCGATCTGCAATTCTTCGGCAGGACAAAGATTCACGTCCTCACCGGCATCGACCGTCGGCAGCGGATTGACCGTCACGGTCACTTCGGCCGACAGGGTGCAGCCGATCTGATCCCTGACAGTGACGGTATAGACTGTTGTGACATCCGGCTGCGCCACCGGGCTGTCCGAACCGGCGTCATCCAGATTGTCGGCAGGCGACCATTCAAAGCTGTAATCGGGAGCGCCGCCCTCAACCAACACAGTCAATGTGACTTCCTCACCGGCACAGATTTCCAGGTCGCCGCCGCCCTGCACGCTCAGCGACTGACCGCCGCCGCGTTCCACGAAGGGTTCCGGGTTGGCATATTTGCGCACGCGCACATACTCGACGCGCATGCCGCCGATAACAGTCGAAAAGGACGAAAAACCGATGTTATTCCAGGTCCAGGCCGCCGGCAGGTTGGTCGGCGCCAGATCCTGGCGGCGCGTGCCGTTCGTCAGTGATTGGCGCGTGCCGTCGACACCGCCGCCAAGCAGGTTGATCTGATAGCGCACGCGCTCATCCCCTTCCCACTCAAAGTTGGAGCCCGCGCCGAAGGTGGAGGCGACACTGACATCACGAACGCCGAAGTCGTCATCTGCGAAGCTGCGCAGGTCGTGCTGAAGCAGAAAGTGGCGCGGCGCCTCGGGATCGTCACTAAAAAAAATGATGCTACCGCCATTCTGGCCTAGCGGCGACCAGATTTCACATTCGATCACGCCGCGATTGGCCAGACCGGCAAAATTATTCACGCTGTAGATATAGTTATTTCCGCCCCAGGAGAGGTTTTCCTTGACCGGTTCCAGTGCGCCGTTGACGATTACCGTGCCGTCGCTGCGCTGCCATTTGGCCGGATCGGGCGCGGCGGCCTCGAAGTCATCGTAGAGCTCGAAGACGCGGTCTGGGTCGGAGCTGGCAGGCGCCGCATCATTTCCGTAGAGCAGTAGGAATGGCGTGGTCCCGGGTTCCAGGAGCGGGAAACGTATCCAGACCACACAGGAGCGGCTGTTAACGCCCGACTCGATCCAGTGCGGTAGAAATTCGGTTTCACTGCATTCGAGCACAAAACGAATATCGGCGCCGTCTTCGCGCGAGCGACCCAGCTGTACCAGGGCGGCATGATCAAAGACAAAACGCACCTGGAACTCACTGAGGTTGGCGTCTCCTTCATTGGCAACCTGGTAAGGATCGGCAAAGCTCCAACCCGGCGGTTGCGCGTCAAGCTTAGCAGCCAGGACGAAGAGCAGCATAACAAAAACAGGGAGGATTCTGAGGCGGCCGTTGCGAAAGAGTCGAGCGTGTATCAAATCGATCGTCGCTTATTATTGAGACGTTACTGTTCCATAGGCCTACATAAGACACGTCACAAAGATAAGCGATTTCACTTTTCACAAAGCCTTTTTACTCGACTTTCTGCAGGCTGGCGGCGACCCCGCGTAAAACACGCATGTGCTGAGTATCGATAGTGGTTATAAAGACATGCAGCGACAGGTGGCGCTCAAGGGGATGCGGCAGAATCACTTCCTCCAGAAAGACCGACTCCGTGGGCTGCGCGGGATTCAGTTGCCAGCGCGCCCATTCGACCTCGCGTCCCAGCAGCCGTCCGGCTTCCATTGTCACATCGTCCCGCTCCTGCTGGCGATACTGATAATTAGGATGGCCGCCGACATAGACACCCATGCGACCGAAAAAGCTGCCGAGCGGCGCCAGTAAGTTAACGTGATAGACAGTGAAGTCCGGTCCCTCCTGCCGGCTCAGAGCACTGGCCCAGGGCAAACGAAGCTGTAGGCGATTGTTGTCGATGCGCACTACGCCGCCCTTGTAGAAGCGCCGGGCAGCGCCGTCGGCAAAGGTCGGCGCAATGGCGTTAACCAGGCTGACGAGGCCCGGTGGATCCTTCATTCCGGCCGGATTTGCAAAAAAACGAACCTCCTGTACAGTACTGTCAGGATGAGCGATCAACAGCCCCATCAGAAAATTGGCTTCTTTCTTCACGCTGATGTTCTTCGCCTGGTAGGCCATCGTTCGTAAACCGGGCGTCTTCATTGTCAGGGGCGCCACCAGCATCTCACCCAGCTCGCCCTCGTACTGCGCCAGGAATCGCCGCGCGCCGTGCTCGAAGTCCTTCGGCACGAGCTGAAAAAGCTCGTGGCACATAATCACCATTCGTTCGTCGCCTGCATCGATGACGATCCGCGTTTCCGCCTCGGGCGCTGCCGGCGCTTCCATAATCGAATGTCCCTTCGCCTCGATGCGCGCCTGCAGGGGCAGACGGACACTCAGATGCCCTTCCAGCACCGACGTCGATTGCGCCGCGAGTCCCAGGCCGGCGAGTTGACCGGCAGAACAGGCTGGGCCGATGAACAGACCCAGGCAGAAGATCGCAATGCCTTCCGCCAGGTACATTGGACGACGACGCTTCATACTTCTTCGGAATATCATTTCAGGCACAACGATTAAGCGGCAGCGTCATTGCCCGCGGCTGAGTATGGCGGCAGCGCAAGGCAGAAGGAACGACCAAAACCAGCTTAGTCCTGCTGACCGACGACAACCCCGCAGTCCACTTGAGTGGCCTGACAATAGGTTGAGGGCGCCGGCCCGGATTTGATCGGGGCAGTGAGCCCGAACAGGGCAGCTTTACGCAGCCATTTGGTGCTCTGCGATTAACAGGCATAACGGTTAATGGCTAAGCAACATCATGTCACTTGCGCCATTACTATTAAACAATAACGTGACGCAGTGTAGCAAACAGCTTTATGCAGCTTGCTGCTCTGATTTTTCTCATTGCAGCCAGCGGAGTGCGATGCACACCTTATGAGAACATTGGACCTTGTTTAAATTTCGTGCGAACATCAAAATCGCAAAACCTCTCTGCTGCACATAATCAGGGCATTCGAGGAAGAAAGAAGGTTTGCCCTCTCAACCGACTCTTTCGGACAGCCGCGCCAGAAAACGGACAGCTACGACAGCCTGGAATCTACGACTCGCCGGTTCTTCAATCCCCTGCACAGTCCTTTCAACCTGGTCATTAATCGCAAAACGTTTAACCGGCAGCATTTGCAGGCATCTTCACATTGTTTAACTTTACACAATACAACATTTACTAATGCTTAAAGCTCAGCCCAATGATTACTTGGCAGCGACAAATAAGGCTCATAGTACAGGAGCCGAATTAACCAATGTGAATCGAAGGGGACTTCATTAAGAATAGTAAAAGAATGCAGGCTTTCCGGATACATAGAACTCTCTCTGTGCAACGACAATAGCAGATTGTTACTATCGCAAACAACTCACCCGCAGCTCTGGCGCCAATATTATCAGCCTTGTGCATAGAGACAATTGCGTATCGACAGATTGCTGCGAACAGTGGAACTCGCTTAGCCGCGAGCAGTGAGACTCACTCTGCTCCTGTCCCCGGATTGATCGTCTTTCGACATCCGATTTTCTGATCGGCCCAACATTCTTACCGGACTGGGTTTGGCGCTTCCGGCGCTTTCCACCGACGCAAGCGAACAATTTGTAGCACTCCCGGTGCCTTTCGGCGAAGAGAATAATCGGACGCGACGATAGTGTCAGCAGCCGATAGATCATCGTCCCCGGCTCCGGCTTTGTCCGGCGGATGCAGGCTGCACGCCGGAAGCCGGGCGAGATGTTAGCTATCTGAAAGAGCGCTGCAAATACTGACTGCTGTCACTTCTTCAGGCACGCGTTTTCAAGGCGTGATTTCCTGATCGCATTTCACGCTTTTTACTTAAATTGTAAGGCTTTGCATTGTGCGACGGAAGATGGCTTTCCCATGCACAACAATCCCAGTAGTCTAATCCAAGTAATCCCGAAACTCAAGAAGGTTGACAGCTATGCTTATCGGTGTTCCCCGTGAGATCAAGCCGAATGAAAATCGTGTTGCCCTTGTACCCGCCGGTGCCGAGCAACTCACACGTGACGGCCACAGCGTACTGATTGAAGACAATGCGGGAATTGGCAGCGGCTTTAGTAATGAAGAGTTTATTCAGGCCGGTGCACAGATCGTTGGTTCGGCCGCCGAGGTGTATGGACGCGCCGATATGATCGTCAAGGTCAAGGAGCCCATCGAGCCGGAGTGGGGCCTGATACGTGAAAATCAGCTGCTGTTCACCTATTTTCACTTTGCCGCTTCACGCGAACTCACCGAAGCGATTATTGCATCGAAGAGCATTGCGATTGCCTATGAGACCGTCGAAGACCCCGACGGCAGCCTGCCGCTCCTGATACCGATGAGCGAAATCGCCGGCCGGATGGCTACCCAGGAGGGCGCCAAGTATCTCGAAAAAACAACCGGCGGTCGCGGCGTGTTGCTGGGCGGTGTTCCGGGGACGCCGCGCGCCAATGTCGTTGTGCTCGGCGGTGGCGTCGTGGGTACCCAGGCCGCCAGGATTGCCGCCGGCTTTGGCGCCAACGTCGCCATTATGGACACCAACCTTACTCGCCTGCGCTATCTCGATGACGTGATGCCGAAGAACTGTACGACGCTGATGAGCAACCCTTCGACGGTACGCGAAGCCGCCAACGCGGCCGACCTTGTCATTGGCGGCGTGCTGATTCCGGGTGCCAAGGCGCCCTACCTGATTACACGCGATATGCTGGCGGACATGCGCAGGGGTGCCGTGATTGTCGATGTGTCGGTCGACCAGGGCGGCTGCGTGGAAACGAGTCGTCCGACAACACACGAAAACCCGATTTTCACGGTCGACGGCGTGATTCATTACGGTGTCGCCAATATGCCCGGAGCGGTACCGTATACCTCCACCATCGCTCTCACCAATGCCACGATGCCGTTTGTACGCAGCATCGCCGGCAAAGGCTTTGAGAAAGCATTGGAAGAAGATAAGCGCCTGCGACCCGGATTGAACATCTACAAGGGTCACGTCACTTATAAAGCCGTCGCCGACGCTTTCGACATGGAATACTGGGACGCTAAAAACTTCTTCGATTGGTTTATCTGATTCGCAACCGAGTGGAATCTGTCAGCGAGGCCGCAGCGATGTTTTGCCCCGGATTCCAGGCATTCAATAAAACGGTGTCAAAATAAAAGAGCCTCGGCAGCAATTCTGCCGAGGCTCTTCACTAGATTGCCTTTAGGAAATTTGTAAGAATGGTCCGCCTGACCTTATTGCTCCGCCTTGTCTTCAGCGGCTGGTTTTACCTCACCATTGACGGCATCCTGCGCTTCGCTGACCAGCTCCTGAACGACGCCGCCCATCCGCAGCTCTTCATCGTGCTCCTGCTCGAACAAGGGCATGCTGCTGCCGATTTCCATCAGGTGCAGTGTCGCCCCGGCTGCCGCAAATTTACCCCTGGCTTCGTGATGGTTGATTTTGATCGGAGGAAAGGTGTCGTAGTGCATGCCGACCACGTTGCCGCAGTTGATATAGTTCGAAGCCTGGATGGCGTCATCGATGCCCATCGTGAAATTGTCGCCAATCGGCAGCAGGGCATAGTCGATGTTATGCTGTTGCGTCAATAAACGCATATCGGTCGTCAGGGCGGTATCGCCGGCATAGTAGAGTGTTCCGGCTTCCGCTTCGATCACAAAGCCACCCGCCAAGCCGGCATAAGAGCCATCGGGGAATGAACTGGAATGAACGGCGTTGCAAAGGCGTACCCGCCCAAAGTCAAAATTCCAGGTGCCGCCGGTATTCATCGGATGCCCCTTGTCGAGCCCCTGTTTGGCGGCCCAGTTTACAATCTCATAGTTGCTGACAACCGTTGCGCCTGTCCGTTTGCCGATGCGGACCAGGTCGGCCAGGTGATCTTCATGTCCATGCGACACAAGGATGTAGTCGCACTCGATACTATCGACGTCGATATCTTTCGCCAGTTCATTGGGCGTGATAAAGGGATCGAACAAAACTTTTTTGTCCGCTACTTCCAGCAGAAAACAGGAGTGACCATAATAGGTAAGTTTCATAGCTTCGAAGGGGATAAGTGGTTAGGATACCGTCGATTAACGGAGTTAATTTATGTGATTAACGGAAGAGGTCTTGAACTTTCTTGACTGTCAACACAAAGGAATGCTTTTGTGAGCCGGCAGCCGCCTGCACCGTGACCCGGCGTGATACCAGCCGGCCTTTCGCCGTCACAAATTGTTTGACGGCTTCTATGCGTTGCTGCTGCACAGAACCGGCAGCCCCGTCTGAGCCAATACTGGCCAGTACATACAAGGCACGGTTAAACTTCACCAATTCGGTCATTTCTTCCAACACGCGCTTGCCGGCGGCAGAGATGCGAGCGCTCCCGGCCTCGAAGACATTTGCCGCCTGGAGCTCCATTCCTTTCTGGACCAGCTTAACATGCAGATCGCGTTCGGTCTCATAATAATAACTTTCGCCCTTCGGCAAGTGTACTGTATCCTGGGAGGCCAGGATGTTGTAGCCGGAGAATTTCAGGGTATAGACCTGATCCTGCGGCACGACGACTTTGATCAGTCCCTCTTTCTCGCTGGTCTTGCCCTTGACAACATTCTCGCCTTTTTCATTCAGGATTTTGTATTCCACCACCACTGGCGTACGCGTCGTGTGATCCGTCACTTTCGCGAGCAGGAGTACGTTAGCATCGGACTGGGCATCGGCCACGGAGCCGAAGGCCAGGGCGAAGACTGCGGACAAGGTCATCAGGCGGATAGCCGCAAACTTGCTGAGAGATTTCATCAATCGAACGCTCGTAGAGAATGAACAAAAAGTTTTTACTTCCCTGCCAGGAAACGCGCAATGCCCTTCCTGCAGTCATCGGTCATACGCGCCACGGCATTCATCGACGAGGCGTATTGTAGTCCGGCTTCAAGGGACATGCCCTGCAGACTGTTTAACATTTCCTTCGATAGCGCCAGCGCACTGGCGGAATGACCCGCCAGACTGCGGGCGAGCTCGCGAACTGCATCATCAAGCTCGACGTCGTCTACGACCTTGCTGATCAGTCCAAGTCGCTCGGCTTCCTCCGCGCCGATCATTTCGGCGCCAAGTATAAGTCGTCGTGCGCGCGTATCGCCGATTTTGCGAATCAGGTAGACCATCACTATGGCCGGAATAAAACCGATTTTGACTTCCGAATAGCCGAAAAGCGCCTTGCTGCGCCCGGCTACGACAAAATCACAGACCGTTGCGAGCCCGCAACCACCGGCAATCGCGGGCCCCTGGACCTTGGCGATAACCGGCTTCGAACAGGTGTAAAGCTGGTGCAGCGTTTCCTGCAACAGGCGCGAGTCCTCCATATTTTCCAGCACCGAGAAGTCAGCCAGACGCTGGATGTAAGCCAGATCCGCACCGGCACAGAATGCTTTTCCGGCACCGGCAAGCACAATCACCCGGACGTCATCGCTGTCAGCGGCACGATGGACTGTGAGGCTCAATTCACGCACAAGGTCACTGCTGAGAGCGTTGCGTTTCTGGGGACGGTTCAGCGTAACGTTGGCAATAGCGCCATCTTCTTCGTAGAGAATATGCTGCATGGATTGCGCGCGAAATAGATGAATTGCTGCGGGAACCTGTGAACCGAAATTGAAAATTACGCGGAATCAACGTGCACAGGTCGGATTCTGTTACAGGGAACGAGCTTCAAACATACGATTTTTTTGAAATTCTGAGGCATCGTCACAACGTCAAATTTCACCGCAGCGTTAATGCCGCGGCAGGCGCTTCTGTACAGGCCCGAAGCTTCACGAGGGTGGCTGCTGAATAATCGGAGCTTCCGTCTGTCTGATGTCGCAAGCAGCGAACAGCAGGCATTGTACCTTGCGGGCAGGACGCAAATGGCTGCACCTGATTGTGCTAATCCTTAACGAATAATCACCGGCAGCACAATGGCAGTCGACGAAGTCGTCACGCGAGCAAAGTACAGACCGGCGCTGAGCCACGCGACATCGAGATTCAGACGCGCCGTACTGCTGCTGTTTCTGAAGGTTTGTGAGGGCAGCGCGACCGTTCCCATCACATCGATCAGCGTCACACTGACTTCGCCTGCTTCTTCTGCCGGTCCTTCCAGCACAAGCTCTGCGGCGGCGGGCTGCGGAAATGCACGCCAGTCTGCGGGCGCAGGTCGAAACTCGGTGAGAGCAGTCTGCAACAAGGTTGCGGAAGCCTGCTCTACCCCGGCAGCGACATCATCGATCGTCGCAACGGCGCCGAAATACAGAAATACGCGGCGATGTTCGCCGGCCGGCCAGGAACCGGGAAAACGCATCCCGATGACTAGCGCATTCTCACCCGCTTCGTTGTATGACAGGCTGGTGCCGCTGCTCAAGGCGCGGTGTTTTTCGGCATTACTGAAACCGTCGTAGGTGCCGAAGGGCGTGCCGCTCGCCGAATGGTCATTATTGAAACTCGCGAACTGCGGCTGCGCCCCGGGATTGTCGGACCAAACGGCCATCACCGCTACCGGGAACTCATCGTCGTGTTCCACGATGCCGATGATGCCGTGGCGGTCCTGTGTCAGGGGAATCGGCCCCTCGTCGAAGAGGCTGACGAGGTCTTTCGCCCCCTGCAAGCCTACGTCCCAATCAAAATGATAGCCGATCGCGATGTCGCGAAGCTCTCCGCCGCTGGTGTTTTCCACATCGATAACAAGCGGTACGACGCCGCGATTGCCGGCGGGAATAATGAAGTCTTGTTCGATGCGCAGACCGATACGCCGTCCCGCCGGAACATCATCATCGGTGATGACGCTGCGGCTGCGCTCGGGCTCCACAAATCCCTGTACAACACTAAAATCGTCGCTCGACTCACGCGGGTCGCTGCTTTTGGTGGCACTGACAACCCTGCCGGCATCCGCCGCGACGATCAGACCCGACTGGAACAGCAGGCTGCCGAAGCGGCCATATTGAAATCCCACGCCCTGGTCGGCCCTGCGAATGCCGGCAAAGCCGATGGTGCCGCGATCGCCCAGCGAAAATCGAATCAGGTCGTTGCTGAAGGTGCTGAACCCGGGAATCGATTCCGGCACCGGAATAAACTCGAGCAGGAAAAAATCACGATAGCTTTCGTCCGCGCTGCTGATATCAACCCGAAAATAGACCGGAGCGTCGCGCTCGCCGACAACACGGAAACTGAAGTCATCCAGTGTGAAGTCGGCCAGGGCCGGGATGCTGAGGCCACCAATCAAGTTGTTGACTACTTCGACCGAATTGTCGCGATCGCCCACAACGGAGAGCCGAAAGCTGAGGTCGCCGCCCGCACCCAGGTAATTGCGCAGGTCGATACGCAAACGCGTCTCCTCGCCGAAGACGGGATGGCGCTGTTCCAGACCATTGAGCGCGAGAAAGCCGTGGGACAGCGGCGCAATCGAGGGCGTGGCCATGGGATCGCGCGTCACGACCTGCAACATGTTTATCCGTCCCGGAATCAGACCAAGCAGTTGTTCGTTCTGCTCTTCGATATTGTCGTTACACTGCCGGACAAACTCCACCACCTGTTCCGCGTCGAGACCTGGATGATGACCGCGCGCAATGGCGACGACGCCGGCAGCGATCGGCGAGGAGGCCGAAGAGAGATCAAAGCGTCCGTAATTATTGTCGTTGAATGTCGTCAGCGCGCGCTGCCCCGGCGCCATGATTCCTACGTGAGGACCGTAGGGCGACTGATCGGCGACACGATCGTCCGCAAAAGTGAAGCCGACGCTCAGCACACCGGGATAGCCCGCGGGATAAAAGGGCCGCGCGTCACCGTGATTGCCGGCCCCGGCCACCACCGCCATATCGCGGCTGTGAGCGAATTCGATAATGGCGCGGTTTGTCTCGGAATAGTTAAAACCGCCCCAGGAGCAGTTAAGGACGTCGAAGCCCATGTTGGCGGAGTAAATCACCGATTCCCAGAGAAACAAAGGATTCGAGCTGCCGTTCGGCAGCGTTTTCATCGGAAAGATGCGGCACTTGTTGCCCGTTCCGACGATGCCTTCGTTATTGTTGGCGGTCGCACCGGCCAGGCCCGCTACCGCCGTTCCATGAGGATCGCCAAGAGTTACTCCCGGCGCGGAGCCATCCACCGCGGCGGCAAAATTACATCCGGTAATATCGTCGATGTAGCCGTTATTGTCGTCATCGATGCCATTGGGAACTTCACCTTCGCCCGGGTTGCGCCAGAGATTGTCTTTGAGGTCCTTGTGCTGCTGAAAGACACCGCTGTCACTGATGCCGATGACAATCTCGCGATCGCCGTCGTAGATTTCCCAGGCTTCGAGCGCGCGGATTGTCACAAGAAATTCCTGCTCGTCGATGCGCGGATCGTCGGGGCGACCGTCACCCAAAAACTGGGGCAGATGGAAGGGCTCGGCCAGCTCAATCGCCGGGTACATCGCCGTCAGCCGGGCCGCGAAGTGTTCCGGCAACTCATCAGGCAGATATTCAACCTGATAGCTGCGCAACAGCCGGTCTTCAGCTTCCAGGATGCGCGCCATTCCGCCGCTCTTGTTAAGGACCCGATCATCACGCTGCAGCTTTTTGTTATGCGTAAAGGACAGCTCCGGTTTCAGCAGAGCGCGGGCGGAGCGAATCTCCGGCATGGCAAGCAGCGGCGCGATGCTGCCGGGCACATAGGCCGCCGGCTTCAGTCGCAGATACAGCGTCTGCGCGAGCACCGGATCATAACGCTGCAGCTCGGGGGCAGGGGGCAGGACTTCAGGCACAGCGCCAAACGCGAGAGGCGCAGCAAGACAAAGTGGGAAAATTGTCAGCAGCAGCGTTGCAAAGCGCCGCCAATCGGGCATGGTTCGGGCATTACAGATCATAGACGTCACATCACTGAATGATAACACTCATCGACAGCATCCGAAACCGCCGTTGACCGGCGCCGGTTCCGGCCCTGCCTGCGCTGTTCTCCCATTGCCGGCGGATCTTTTGCCTGCTGCAGAGAGAATTGTGGAATTGCCGAAAATCTCTGTTGACAGAAGAATAGTGTTGTTGCCGCAAAAAACGCGACTCCACCCCGCCGTGGAAGTGTTCCGGGGTGGAGCGCCGCGTAATGACTGACAGGCACAACCTGTCAATCGGTTTTTCTGACAACCTGCGCCGCAATGTACAAATTGAGCGTAAGATTGCCACGGATTCAATCGCCGGAATGCCCGGCGGCGTATTTTGCCTTCTATAGACACGGATGTGAGGAAAAAGAAACAAAAAAGGAAAATTGAGCGGCTGACGGCCCCGCCTGCCGAGCTGTTGCTGCCTGTCATCTGTCCGTCTCCTTCGTGAATTAGGCCGAAAACAAAGCATCCCCGCTAATTATAGAAGGAAAAAACAGCAATTACTCTAATTATTTACTACTCATTTGGCCATCTACCTAAATATTTTTATATTCGTGCCTTCTCAGAATCAAGTCACGCGGTGTAAATTGAACATTAACGAAACAGATCGGATTCTTTGCAGTGCCTTACAGCGCAACGGCAGGGCAGCCTATAGTGAGCTGGCGGAGTTAGTTGGTCTTTCGGTACCGGCCGTACGCGATCACATTTTGAAACTGGAGCAGCGCGGCGTGATTAAAGGCTATCATGTCGAACTGGATCAGCAAGCCTTCGACCTGGATATCAGCGCCTATATCTTTGTGCGGCTGGAGGGCAGCGACAATTTCCCCCCTTTCATACTGAACTGTAAACAGCGCCCCGAAATACTCGAATGCCACGCCATAACGGGTGAAGCCTCGCACCTCCTGAAAGTCAAGTGCGCCAATACCTCGGCGCTGGAAAAAATTCTCTCGGATGTACAGCAATGGCCCGGCGTACGCAGCACGCGCACGAACCTGGTGCTGTCAACACACATGGAATCGATGGCTATCAATACGGAGCTGCAGGTGTCATCGACAGCCTGAACGGCTTTCCGGGCAAGAATTCTTTGTATTTATTCACACTTTCCTGACGGGGAAATTGCGATGTCTTCCTATTCGTTTCAACGCTATGATGTCTCGGCAGCCGGCAAATGGCAGGCCAATGGCAGCAATGGATCTACCTCAAAACCACGCAGTGGTGCGGCGGTGGACATCAATGAAATTTTTGGCTCCCAGACGTTCAGCCTGGAAATGATGCGCGAGCGGCTGCCGAAAAATGTCCATCAGTCCTTGCTGGCAACGATTGACCTTGGCCAACCGATTGATTCGGCCGTAGCCGATGTTGTAGCGATTGCGATGAAAGAATGGGCAATCGAACACGGCGCGACGCATTTTTCGCACTGGTTTCAGCCCTTAACCGGCAGCACGGCCGAGAAGCATGACAGCTTCGTCACGCCCAACCGCGGGGGCGGCGCCATCTACAATTTCTCCGGCAAGGATCTGATCCAGGGCGAACCCGATGCTTCGTCCTTCCCCAGCGGCGGCCTGCGCGCCACCTTTGAAGCGCGCGGCTATACGGCCTGGGACCCCACGTCGCCTGTCTTCCTGGTTGAGAATCCGAATGGGGCAACGCTCTGTATCCCCACAGCCTTTGCCTCCTGGACCGGTGAGGCGCTGGATCACAAAACACCCCTGCTGCGCTCCATCGAAGCACTTAACACACAGGCGCGCCGCGCCCTGGAGATTTTTAAAATCAAGGATGTTAACAAAGTCTATTCCACAGTCGGCGCCGAGCAGGAGTATTTCTTGATTGACCAGGAGTTTTTCCTGCGCCGGCCGGACCTGATGGCATGCGGAAGAACCCTCTTCGGCGCCAAGCCGCCGCGCGGTCAGGAACTGGACGATCACTATTTCGGCTCGATACCCGACCGCGTGCTGGCATACATGACCGAAGTGGAATTCGAGCTCTACCGCCTCGGCGTGCCCGTCAAAACTCGACACAATGAAGTTGCGCCGGGTCAGTATGAAGTAGCGCCCATTTTTGAACATGGAAATATCGCGGCCGATCACCAGCACCAGTTGATGCAGACGCTGCGCAACACGGCCGGCAAGTACGGGCTGGTTTGTCTGATGCATGAAAAACCTTTTGCCGGCGTTAATGGAAGCGGTAAACACAACAACTGGTCAATGTGCACGGACTCCGGCATCAATTTGCTCGAACCGGGTGACACACCGCATGCCAACATGTTGTTTCTTTTCTTCTGCACCGCTGTTATCAAGGCCGTCGATAAACATCAGGATCTGCTGCGTGTCAGTGTTGCAAGCGCGGGTAACGACCATCGGCTGGGCGCCAACGAAGCGCCGCCCGCCATTCTTTCAATCTTTCTCGGTGACGAGCTGGCCGACATTTTCGACCGCATCAGTAAAGATCAGCAGACAAGCTCGGGCGAATCCGGCCTGCTTGGCCTGGGAACACCGGTATTGCCGCCGCTGCCCCTGCATTCGGGCGATCGAAACCGCACCTCGCCCTTCGCCTTCACCGGCAACAAGTTCGAGTTCCGCGCCGTTGGCTCAGACCAGACAATCTCCTTTGTTAACGCCGTACTTAACACTATTGCGGCCGAAGCCATCAGCGAAATGGCGGATCAGATCTCGGAGTCTATCGCCGGCGGCTCCTCGCTGGAAGACGCCTTGCATACCGCCATCAAGGAAACGATTAAGGAGCACGGTCGCATCATCTTCAACGGCGACGGTTATTCCGACGAGTGGACCGCTGAAGCGGAACGGCGGGGATTGTTGAATCTGCGCACCGCGCTCGATGCCTTCGAGACCCTTTCTTCCGACAAGAACAAGGCGTTGTTCAGCCGCTTCCATGTCTTAAACGAACGTGAACTGCAGGCGCGGGAAGAAATTGCTCTCGATCAGTATTACAAGACGATCTGCATCGAGGCGGATTCAACGGGCTCGATCGCCCGACGCATTGTACTTCCTTCGGCTATTCGCTATCTGAACGACGTGGCGGGCGCTCTGGATGGCATTCAACGTCAGAATCTGGCGGCTGACGGTCTGGCGGCTGTTATGCAAGACTTAAGCGATCTGAGCAACGACCTGCGCAAAGCCTGTGATGCGCTCAAGTCGGTTAACTTTCAACACGAAGGCGCCTCGGTGCGTGAAAAGGCTTATCACATGCGTGACAAAGTCATTCCGGCAATGACCAGAGTACGTGAAGTCAGCGACGAGCTCGAAAGGATTGTGGCTGCCGAGTACTGGCAACTGCCGACGTATCAGGAAATGTTGTTCATAAAATAAGCGTCGCTTGGAGCCAATGTAATAAGGTCGACATGCTGCCAATTGCGTCCCTATGCCGTCTTGCCCGGACGCGCATGAGGGCCAGAGCAGGGTATTCTTCCATCCTTTTCTTCGGGCAAGCGATAGGCGAGCCGCGGTCGGAGTGACGTCAGATTTCATAAGGACTGGGACATTGCCGCGCCCAGCAGTTTAAGCTTTCGATGGTCGAGCTTGCGATGTTTTCCAGTGCCGTTTCGGTCAGAAATGCCTGATGACTCGTAATAAGAACATTCGGAAATGTTAACAGGCGCGCGATCACGTCATCCTGTAAAATGTCTTCGGAATGATCCTCGAAAAACAGATCGGTTTCTTCCTCATAGACGTCAAGCCCTACATAACCGATCCGGCCGGATTTCAGACCGTCAATAACGGCCTTGGTATCCACCAGCGCACCGCGGCTGGTGTTAATAAGCATAACGCCTCGCTTCATCAAAGCGATCGTTTCGGCGTTAATAAGGTAGCGCGTTTCCGCAAGCAGCGGCGCATGGAGGCTGATTATGTCCGACTCGCGGTACAGCGTCGCCAGGTCGGTGTAGCGGATATTGTAGCGCCGGGCATCATCTTCCCGCTCCTGCGGATCGCAAGCCAGGATACGGCAGCCGAAGCCATTGAGAATTGCCGCCAATGCCAGTCCGATACGCCCCACACCTACGATTCCCACCGTCTTGCCGCGCATATCGAATCCAACGAGTCCGTTGAGGGAGAAATTGAGCTCGCGCACGCGACGCTGCGCCCGTATCAAACGCCGGTTCAGCGCCAGCATCAATGCTACCGTATGTTCCGCCACGGCGTAAGGTGAATACTCCGGAACATTAGCGACTCGAATTCCCAGGGCCCGCGTTTTGCCCAGATCGATGTGGTTATAACCGGCCGACCTGGTCGCGATATGTTTAACAGCATTTTCTTTAAGAATGTCCACCACCGCTGCCGAGGCATCGTCATTGGCAAACAATAGAACGGCATCAAAGCCCGCAGACAGGGCGGCAGTCTGCTTTGTCAGGCGCGCTTCCAGGAAGGTCAGTTCGTGCTGCCCCTTGTTAGCCGATTTTAGAGATTCGATTTCGAATTTGTGCGTATCGTACACCAGTACCTTCATCAGCAATCCCGTTATAGTTCGCCATCGCGCTTAACTACATGACAATTATACCATCTTCGGTATTATCATTTTGTGATTTCGACGCAAGGGGGCTGCGAAATTCGAATCGCGTTGCGATTTCGGCTACAGGCAGACTAACCGCAGGCTTCCTGCGCGCCGACACCTGGGTGCAGGACGATGGTCGCTTGACGGTGAAGTCGGAAAGGACTGACACAAATCCGGAGGCAGACAGCCGGACACGAAGAGGACGCCAGTGGCTGATGTGAACGATCAGGCCCTAAAAAAACCGGAAGTCCAGCTTGAAGCGGAGTTCCGGTTTCTCGCACGAACTGATTTCGCAAATTACTCGTCTTCGGCGGCGGCGACTTTCTTCTTAACCAATTCGAAGAGCTGTTCTTCCAGCATGCCGTTCGAATCGAAGTAGTGAAATTTGCTAGTCACGTAGGTTTCGTAACCGCTGATTTCACCTTTCAGTTTGACCTTGACGTCGCCATCCTCGTTTTCAACAACATAGAAGGTGTATTGCATTCGTACGGCTGTCCATACGCCGGCGCGGATATAAGGCACGCGCTCGGAATAGCGTTCCAATACCGGCAGGGTGGAATCTTCGCCGCGCACCAGAACGCAGAATGTCGACTGAATTTTGCCTTTGAAGGTACCGGCGTCGGTCGTGACCGGCTTCGCGGCCTCCACCTGACAGTCGCTTTCCACGATTGCTTCCTTGATGATGTTCCAGACCGTCGGAAAGGATTTCTGGAAGGTCGTTTCAAAGACGTCCGGACGTTCTTTCTTTTTCTCAAATCGTTCGCGGCGCGACTGCGCGTCGGCGTCGTATGTCATCAACACACCTGCGAGCAGCATTACCAGGGCTTGTGCTACTTTTCTCATATCCTCACAAAACGAAAGTGTTCAAACAGGAACTAATTTTACGCGATGTCCGCCATCTCATTGGGCTGAGCTTGCAGGTTTCCGCCTCTACTCGCGATGTCGTCGCCGGTCCACTGCACGGAAACGAGTTTCGACACACCTTCCTCAACCATTGTGACGCCATACAAGGTGTCGGCGGCTTCCATCGTGCGCTTATTGTGCGTAATCATGATAAACTGGGTATTCGCACTGAATTCCCGGATAATGCGCAGATAACGGTCGATATTGGCGTCATCAAGAGGAGCATCGACCTCGTCTAAGATACAAAATGGACTTGGTTTGACAAGGTATATTGCAAAGAGCAGCGCGATCGCTGTGAGGGTCTTCTCTCCGCCCGAGAGCATTTCGATGGAGTGCGGTCGTTTGCCGCGCGGCTTGGCAATAATATCGACCTTAGCTTCAAGCGGATCGCCTTCGAGAAGCTGCAGGTCGGCTTCATCGCCTTCTTCAAAGAGGCTGCGGAAGATCCGAACAAAATTAGCGCGAATATCGTCGAAGGTCTCGGAAAACTTGCGTTTGGCGGTCTGATTAATTTCCTGAATAGTCTGGTTAAGCGTCTTCTCCGATTCGAGCAGATCATTCAACTGCGACTGTAAAAACTGTTCCCGTTCGCTTTCCTTTTCAAATTCGTCGAACGCCAGCAGATTGACGGCGCCGATGCCGCCGAGTTTATCTTTGAGCTCGCGAACGCGCCGGCGTGCTTCTTCGATATCGAACTGCTCGTCATCGGGCGGCGGGGCTTTAACAAGTTCGATGTGAAATTCCTCCACGGCGCGCTTGCGGCACTGATCGGCCTGACTGCGGTAGTGGCTCAGCTTCAGCTCGATCTCGTGCAATTCCTGCACACAGTGATCGAAATTCTGGCGTTTGTTGCGCAGGTTGTCAGCCTGAGCCTGGATGCTCTTGCGTAATGTCGCCTGCTCGTCGGCTACTTCATTGCGCTCGGCTGTGGCCTGTTTCAGTTTACCTTCCGTCTCTTGCAATACGGTATCGTGCTTATCAACTTCTTCCGTGAGTCGCTCGCGTTCGCGACCGGCATGGTCTATCTCACGTTTACGATGCTCAAGACGCTGTTTCGTCGTGACAAGCTGATTGTTAAGTCGATCCAGGTCAGCTCCAAGCGACTTGTCTTCACTGCGCAGTTGCACCAGACGCATCTCGGCGCGATGCGCTTCGGCGGAATCCTCGTCGAAGGTCTCTTCGGCCTTGCGCAGTTCGGTTTCTGCGCTTTCCACCTCAGTTTCCAGCTCCTCCTTGACGCGCAACAGGTCGTCCATTGCCGGCAGGTTATCGCCGCCCTGCGCTTTGATAGCCTTGATCTCGCTGTCGAACTGATCGACATTCGACTGCCCTTTGGCTATCGACTGCTCAATGGCTTCCTGTTCGAAGAGCAACTTGCCGAGCAATTGTTCATGACGGCTGAGTTCGGCTTCAGCGCCGCGAATTGCATCAGAATAGGACTTCAGATCGATCTCGTTGTATTCGGCGCGTTGCCGGTCTCGCAGGGTGTGCAATGCCGCAGCCTTCGACTCGAGTTCCGCAATGTCCTGCTGCAGACTCTCGATCTGCTCGCTCTTGCCGATCATGGCGCCTTCGCTGCTTTTGCCGCCGCCGCCGCGCAGCATGACGCCCTGCTGGCGCACTATTTCACCTTCCAGTGTTACGGCGCAGGCCGCGGTCCCGTCCTCCACACAGCGCAGCGCGCGGTCCAGCGTATCGACAATCATCGTCCGACCCAGCAGACCGCGCAGGGTATTGCGTAATCGATCTTCGGTGCGCACCAGCTCGCTGACCCAGCCGAAGAGACCCTCGCCGGCAGGTGCGGCCGCAGGATCCGGCATCGAAGGAACTTTCTCCAGGCAGACGAATGTCACTTTGCCCTTATCATTATCGCGCAGCGCCTGAATTCCAGCCCGCGCTTCTCCCAGGGTATCAACGACGATAAAATCGGTGGCATCACCCAGGGCCGCGGCAACAGCGGGACGCAGCTCTTCATCGGCGCCGACAGCTTCCGCGAGCACCATACGCTGCGTGCCGGAGTTCCAGCCTTCCTGGCCAAGCAGAAATTCAGTGCTTTCGCTGGTATCCATCAAGCTGGAAAGAAATTCGAGGGAGGCGCGCTTGTGGCTGAGATTGCGCTGGACCTCGCCGAGCTGCTGCTGCGTCACATCCATCTCGCGGCGGAGCTTCACCTGGTATTCCTGTACATCGGCCAATGCCTTGTCGGCCTCGCCGACGCTGCGCTCGAAGTTGGGTCGCAGCGCCACCTGCGTGTCGTACTCGCGGCACAGCTCGCCAAGACGCTGTTCGCTGGAGGTCATCGATTGGCGTGTTTCTGCAATGCGTCGGGTCAGGGATTCGGTTCGGGCGCGGTTGCGCGCTGTAGTGGCGCGCAAAGCGTTGATTTCATCCATTTTGGCCATCATACGACTCTTGGAA
>JANQRB010000050.1 GCA_028284775.1 Candidatus Kapaibacterium sp.
CCTTTGCCGACATTGATATTGCATTGTTTTCCGCAGGAGGCGATGTGAGTCGGCATTATGCCCCCCTGGCGGCCAGGGCCGGAGCAGTCGTGATTGATAACAGCAGCGCCTGGCGTATGCACAAAGACGTTCCGCTTGTCGTGCCGGAAGTTAACGTCGCGGCACTGGATGAGCATCGCGGCATTATCGCCAATCCGAATTGCTCCACCATTCAGCTGTTGGTAGCACTGGCCCCTCTGCATCGCGCCTTTAAACTTATCCGCATCGTGGTGTCCACCTACCAGTCGGTGAGCGGCGCGGGCGAAAAAGGCGTCAATCAACTCAGGAAGGAACTGGCGGGCAGCGCGGATAGTACCGGCTCGCCCTTCGCCCATCCCACAGCATTTAATACTTTGTTTCATACGATTCCCGCACTCGGCGATTTCTCCGAGGAAGAACGCAAGATGCTTAACGAGACGCGCAAAATTCTGGCGGCGCCGGCCATGAGAATGGCAGTCACCTGCGTTCGGCTGCCTCTTTTGGACGGTCATGCCGAGTCCGTTAACATTGAAACCGAATTGCCGCTGACCGCCGAACAGGTGCGTAGCTGTCTTCGGAAGGCCGAAGGATTGGTCCTTGTCGATGATCCGGCGGCCGATCGCTACCCGACCATCCTCCAGGCGGCGGATCGGGACGAAGTTTTTGTCGGTCGCATCCGGCGTGACGAAAGCGTCGCGAATGGCGCGGCACTATGGATTGTCGCCGACAACGTGCGTAAAGGCGCGGCGACCAATGCCGTGCAGATTGCCGAAAAGCTGCTTGAACGCAATCTGCTGAACAGGCCGAATGCAGCGGAGTATCTTGCGGCCTGAAACAGCAAACTTGATAACAGCAGGCTTGATGTCGTGTATGACGGCAGTAAACCGGCAACCCTGTAAACACAACGCGAACTGAAGCTCGCAGGTTTAATCATCTATGCACAGAACTGCAATCATTATGGCCGGTGGCGCGGGCGAGCGTTTCTGGCCGCTGAGTCGCAAACGCAAACCCAAGCAACTGCTTAAGCTAACGAATCCCGATAAATCGATGCTGCAGGAAGCTATCGACCGAATCAGTCCGGTGATAGCGCCCGACAACATTTTTGTCGTCACCAGTGAACTGCTGCAGGGTGTCATCCGCGATGAGATACAAGGGCTGCCCTCCGAGAATGTTATCGCCGAGCCAAGCAAACGCAATACCGCCGGCTGCATAGCTTTGGCTGCCGCCTTCATTGCCGAACGCATGCGGGACGCCGGGGCAACGACCGCCGACATCTCGATGGCTGTTCTGACGGCGGATCACCACATCAGCGATGAGGAGCGATTTCGCCAAACCGTGCAGGCCGCGCTGGCCCATGCCGAACAAGGCCGCGACCTGGTGACCCTGGGCATCCGCCCGAAACGCGCGGCAACCGAATACGGCTATGTCGAATATCGCAGCGATAACGGAAGCAGCAAGCCGCTGCAGGCACTGCCCGTCCTGCGCTTTTGCGAAAAGCCCGATCTGGCCACTGCTGAGCGTTTTCTGGCGGCCGGCAATTTTCTCTGGAATTCGGGCATGTTCTTCTGGCGTCTCGATACCTTGCAAAGGGCCTTAACGGAGCAGCTGCCGGAGATTGGCAGCAAAATCAATGACCTCCGGCAGGGTTTGCAGGGTTGTACGCGGCAGGTCCATCCCGGTCCGCCCGTCGGGATCGATAAAGTATTTTCGGCCTTCCCCGACATTTCGATTGATTACGGACTGATGGAAAAGGCATCCGAGGTAGCTGTCATCCCCGCGTCGTTCGGCTGGGACGACGTCGGCTCTCTCGACTCGCTTGCCCGAACGCACCCGCCGGATAAGCAGGGCAACGTTGCCAGCGGCGCAGCGGTCCTGTTGGACAGCAACAGCAATATCGTGGTGAATACGTCGCCGGACGGCGAGAAAGTCGTGGCGGTAATCGGCATGGACGATGTTGCCATCATCAATACGGAAAACGCCCTCCTGGTATGTCCGCGGTCACGACTGCAGGAAGTCAAGCAGGCCGTTAAGACGGTTCGTGAACATTTCGGCGAAGGTTTTGTCTGAGCGCTGGCGCAATTCGTCCAGACGACTATCAATATCCGGTTAATTCGATTCTATGAAAGTACCCCTTTTAGATCTGAAGGCGCAATATCGTTCGCTCAAAACAGAGCTTGATGCCGCCCTGCTGCGCGTCGCCGAATCACAGGTGCTGGCGCTCGGCCCTGAAGTTGATCAGTTGGAAGGCAGGCTGGCCGAATTTTGCGGCACGCGGTATGCTCTCGGAGTTACCAGCGGCACGGACGCACTGCTGCTGCCGCTAATGGCGCTCAATCTGCAGCCCGGCGATGAAGTGATCGTTCCGACATTTTCCTTTTTCGCCACGGCAGGCGTAGTGGCTCGTTTGCGAGCCGTTCCGGTTTTCGTCGACATCGATCCCGTGTCATTCTGCATAGATCCTGAAGCGATCGCCGCGCATATCGGCCCGCGCACGAAGGCCATCATTCCCGTTCATCTCTACGGCCAGTGTGCCGCTATGGATGAGATCAATGCCATTGCCGACGCGAATGGCATCCCCGTCATCGAAGATGCCGCTCAATCAATCGGTGCCCAGTACCGCAATGGCCGGAGGGCCGGATCGATGGGACTGGCGGGCAGCTTCTCCTTCTACCCAACCAAAAACCTGGGTGCCTTCGGAGATGCCGGCCTCGTGACGACCAATGATGAAGAGCTGTTTCAAACGATGAAACTCATGCGCGTTCATGGCGGTGAACGCCGCTACTATCACCGAATCATCGGCGGTAACTTTCGCATGGATGCCATTCAGGCCGCCGTCCTGAATGTTAAGTTCTCCAAACTCGCTGAATGGTCGGCAGCCTGCCGGGATCATGCGGAGCTCTACAGCAATCTGTTCATAGATGCCGGCCTGGCTCAAGAAGAGGGCCGGATCAGCTACGATGAGGCCAATTCAATCCTGCTGCCCAAAGCCCTATACAAAAGCGACGCGCTGACCGACTATCACATTTACCATCAATATGTTATTCGCGTCCCTCAGCGCGATTCACTGCTCCGCTATCTGCAGGAGCGCGAAATCGGCGCCGGTGTGTATTACCCGGTCCCCTTTCACCGTCAGGAGTGCTTCAGCTATCTCGACTGTAACCCCCATCACTTCCCTGTCGCCGAAGCGGCCGCCCAACAGGTACTGGCCCTGCCGATCTACCCGGAGCTGCGTCGGGAACAGATTGAGTTTGTCGTGGAGAGCATTGCGGCAGGAATACGGGATCAGCGTGCGGGCGAATAGTTTCCGCCGCCGCGAACCCGCGCCAGGCAGGGGTGTACCTATGTCATCAGGGAAGGTACAACGATGTGCGGTATAGCAGGCATAGTGGAATTTGCAGCGGCCGAGCCGACAATTGATGAAACGCTGTTGACAGGAATGGCGGACACAATCGCGCATCGCGGTCCCGATGACGAAGGCACGTGGATCGCTCCTGGACGGCGCGCTGGCTTCGCCTTCCGCCGCCTGTCGATCATCGACCTCAGCCCGGCCGGCCACCAGCCGATGAGCAGCCCCGATGGTCGCTATACCATGGTATTTAACGGCGAAGTCTACAACCACGAGTCGCTGCGCAGTGAACTGCAGGACCGCGGCTATTCCTTCCGCTCGCGGAGCGACAGCGAATCGATTCTGCTTGGATTTGCCGAATATGGCCCGGCAATCCTGGAACGCATGACCGGCATGTGGGGACTTGCGATCTGGGACGAGCAGAAACAGGAATTGTTCTGCGCACGCGACCGTATCGGCATCAAACCCTTTTATTACACCGTACAGAACGGGCGTTTGCTCTTTGCCTCGGAGATCAAAGCCATCCTGCGGCACCCGGCGGTCAGCAGCGCGATGAATGTGGCGGAAGTGCCGAACTATCTGGCATTTTCCATGACAGGCAGGGACGCCACGCTTTTCGAGGGAATTCGCAAACTGCGGCCCGGGCACAGCCTGCGTCTGACTGCGGACGGCGGCATCGTGGAACAACGCTACTGGAGCCCGCTGCGTGAAGACAGCGAAGAGCTGCGGATCAGCGAGGAAGATGCGCAGCTGGAAATTATGCGTCTGCTGCGCCTCGCCGTTAAGGACCGGATGATGAGCGATGTCCCTTTCGGCGTCTTTCTCAGCGGCGGCGTCGATTCCAGCACCAACGTCGCACTGATGGCGGAGCTGATGGACCGGCCGATCGACACCTTCTCGGTTGGCTTTAAAGAGCTGGAACGCTACAATGAGCTTGCTCATGCCCGTCGCGTGGCGGAGCTGTTCAAGGCCAATTATCACGAAATTCTGATCGACCATCACGATGCGCTGGCTGTGCTCGAGGATCTGGTCTGGCACGAGGATGAGCCCAATGGCGACCCGGTCTGTATCCCGCTCAACTTCGTCAGCCAGCTGACGCGTGCGGCCGGCACAACGGTTATCCAGGTGGGTGAAGGCAGCGACGAGCAGTTTGCCGGCTATCCCTGGATGCTGCGCGACGTGCGTCTTTTTGATGGCTACTGGCAGTTGTATCGTCGTATTCCTCCCCTGATGCGCTCCGTCATGTATTGGGCGGCACGGCCGCTCTTCGAAGCGCGGCGCCAATATCTTGCGCTCGATTATCTGCGCCGCGCTTCTTTCGATGATGAGTTGTACTGGGGCGGCGGCAGCGACATGACGCCCAGCCATCTGCGCCGGCTATTCGCCGATGGGAACAGACAGCTACTGGCGGTTCCGTCGGCATTTAATCGTTCCATTCACCACGAAGCACTGTCGATTCGGCCCAAAGCGGATATTCTGCAACGTATCGCGTACTACGAGCTGGCGCACCGCCTGCCCGAACTTTTGCTGATGCGGGTAGACAAGATCACCATGGCGCACGGCCTGGAAGCTCGGGTGCCCTTCCTTGATCACCGGCTGGTGGAATTCACCATGCAACTGCCGGCACGGCTCAAATCACCCGATTTCCGTCAGACCAAACGGCTGCTGAAAAAGGCTGTAGAGTCAATTCTGCCCAACGACCTTATTTATCGCAAAAAGCAGGGTTTCGCCGCACCGATCGATGAATGGATGCGCGGTCCCTGGGCAAATTACAGCAAAGACCAAATCCTGAATTCGCCCTTGATGAACATCGGTCTCTTCGATCGCCGGAAAGTCGAACTGTTCGTAAATGCCCATATCCATGGCAAGATTCGGGCCGGTAAGTCGATCTACGCCCTGCTCAACCTCGCGCTGTGGCATAAGCGTTTTATTGCCTGATGATCTTTTAATCGGCCGCGCGCGCCGAGCTTGTTTTGAATGGTTGTGATTTTTGTCGGAATGATCGCGATACCTGCAGGGGACGGTCGCGATCCTCCCCTAAAGGTATCGCGCCACGAATTTGGCAACAACGGGGTCGGTGGAATGACGCAATTCGTCGGGCGTTCCGAGAAAATGCACCACGCCCTTGTTTAACATAGCAACCCGTTTGGCAATTTTGAATACCGAAAACAGATCATGCGTGATGACGACCGACGTGACGTTCAGCTTACCGGTTAACTCGGCGATCAGGTTGTCGATTTGTTCGGAGGTGACGGGGTCGAGGCCCGTCGTGGGTTCATCATAAAACACGTACTGGGGTTCGCCAACCAGTGCTCGCGCCACGCCGACTCTTTTGCGCATTCCGCCGGAAAGGTCGGAGGGCTTTTTGTTTTTCAGAATCTCGTACTCACGCTCGAAGACTTCAGCGCCGACCTTCTCCGGCTCAGGAAGCAAGCGCACGGCCGTCAGCACGCGCCGGGCTTCGCTATCCAGCAATGCTTCATTTTTTTCGCCGTGTTCATAGAGGCTCAGGATAATGTTTTCGTAGACGGTCAAGGAATCGAAGAGCGCCGCCGACTGAAACACGTAGCCGATGCTGCGGCGCATGGAATACAAATCCGACACGCTCAGCTCCGCTACATCCTGCTCATCGATCGTCACGCGACCCTTATCCGGCATCAAGAGGCGAACAATATGCTTCAGGAGCACGCTCTTGCCGCAGCCCGACTCGCCAATGACGCACATCGTCTCACCGGTGGGAATTTCAAGATCAACGCCGTTGAGGACATTTTTCGGTCCGAATGACTTAAACAAACCTTCAATTCGAATCATAGACTATACTTTAGAAAATCCTGCCGCGTGAACGCTACTCCTGCCATATCGAATTATCGTAGTCGACATCCAGCTCCGGTACCGATCGTCCATAGGCGAACTGTTCCAGTCGGACGGTGCTGCTTTCCAGACTTTCCACCACCAGAAATTCGGTCGCGGGCAGACTGCTTGGTCCGTCGTACATCACATCACAGCCGATCAGAATACGCATCCGGTGACC
Source organism: Candidatus Kapaibacterium sp. (assembly GCA_028284775.1). GTDB lineage: Bacteria > Bacteroidota > Ignavibacteria > Kapaibacteriales > UBA7675 > JANQRB01. The sequence continues at coordinate 6,396 of JANQRB010000050.1, forward strand.
GTCGTTTCGTATCAGGATTCTTTCGCGCTCGCCAGGCACGGCGCGCAAGGTATCGGTCGATGCAAGCTCCCGCCCCTTTTCCAGAAGACGACAGCCGTCAATCGTGTAATACAATGCCACGCCGGGTGCAAGATCGAACTCAATGGGCACGCTGCGCGTGTGCAGAATCACACCCGGTCCCTCGTCGACAATGAGGTAGAATTCCAGCTCGCTTTGTGTCAGCCGCCAAGAGCGTACAGCCGCCATACCCCCGCCATAGACGGTCAGCTCGTCCGCCCCGCTTACTTCAACAGTGCCAATCGGCGTCATTTTGCGGCCGTAAAGAGCCTGCGAGGTCATTTCGTTCAGAACGAAGGACTCGCTGTAACAGGCCTGCAGCAGGAGCGCAATCAATCCCGCCAAACCACCACAGCTCGCTATGCGGCGTAGAGAGGTCATCGATTATACCGCAATTCTTCCGGAAAGAAGATTCGATCGGAGAAGCCGAAGCCAAGGCCGAAGTAGGCGCCCGAAAAATCGGTCGGATTACCGATGTTGTTAATAATGAAACTCGCGAATTCGGAATCGGCGGCCGTGCTGCCGCTTACAAAGCCGGTCAGCAGGCTGAAATTCAGCCAGTCCGTGATAAAGAGGTTCAGGCGGCCGCCGATGTGCATAATACTGGAAGGGAAATAGTTCCATTCGACAAAAGGCTCGACGGAGAGCTCATCCTGAAGGACGGTTTGAAACAAACCGACCCGTATCGGCAATATGCTGACGCCGCCCTCGGTTTTGCCCAACGCAATAACATTGAACAAGGAGGTCCCGGCATAAAGCTTATGATCGAGCCAGGGCAGCGCCACTGAGGCATTGCAGAGCCTGAGGAGGACTCCCGATATCGCTACGCTCTCATCGGAATCGGCGGATGAACTTTGGAATACCGATGTTTCACCGCCGCCGATCAGCAGGCCGACCTGCAGCAGACCGATGTCCCAGGACGAATGTTCGTGATCTTTCCATTCGGTAGAGAGCTCCGGCACCCGGTTAAGGAAATCGAGCACCGAAATGCCGATACCCAGATAGGGGAATGTAACGGATTCGGCGGTCTTCTCGCCATTAATATCCTCGCTGATAAATGGCGAGTACGAGGCGTTGAGACCAACGGCCAGTCCGGCGTAAGCGCGCATATTCAGGCCGCCGATAGAGCCGACATCCAGGGAAGCGCCCATATTGACATAATGCGAAGGCCAGATACCGATCCCGACGGTTGGCGTAAACGCCACATAGGGAATGTCCTCGCGCAGAAAATAGCGTTTGCGAACATAAATCGGCAGGACACTACCCAGACTGCGACGGTCCGAAGCCTCCGGCAAAAACACCTCGTACAGCGAAGTTCCGATGGTCCAGTTAGCGGCGTCGCGGAACCAGCGCAGGCGTGATTCCATGATTCCGAAGCGATAGAGCCCGCCGGCAAAAAAGTCATCGCGGTTTTGCGCATCACTCGCCGTGAAGTTCTGCGCGAAGTCCTTATCGAAGAAGCCGTAGACTCCAAAGAGGCCGGAGCCGATGCCATTGTCGCCGGCGCCGGTGCCGATAAGACCCGCACTTTCAAAGAGTCCAAGCCGGATAAAGTCGGGATAATACCGCTCGACGAGGCTGTCGTACTGAACCGTCGTCCGCGATATTTCCACCGTGCGCGGCGAAGGATAGATAATACCGTTGTCGCGGTCGCCGGGCTGATTGCGCACAAGCTCTTCGACTGTCGTATCCCGCATTGTGATGGTATAGAGATCGCTCTCGGTGCGCGTAACACAGGATTGCATCATCATCAAGAGCGTCAGGGCGAGCGGAAGGGCTGCAAATATGATGCGCTGAGATCGCGTATTCATATGACCGCCAAGAGACTGGTCAGGAATGTGCGCGTGCGATCACCCGTCAGGCCGAATTCATTCATCATCCGGCAACTCCACCTTGAGAATCTTTACGACGGTTGCGACAATGCCCATTTGACAAAAACTGGCGGCATTCGGCCTGGGGACAAGCTGAACGGTAACTTTAGCGCCATCCACCAGAATCTCCTCGATATCGTCGCCCTCGATCAGATAAGCCGTCATCGTGTCGAGCTTGTCACCGGCCTGTAAGAGCCAGCAACCGCCTTCGATTGCTACATGATTGATGGTTCCGCTGACAACGATTGCGCCCTTTATCGTTGGGTCGGGCTGTGGGCTGCTGCAGGCAAGCACGAGCGGCAGCAGCAGTCCAATCGCAAAAGGCAAAGCATAGCGGCGCTCAAAAGCATTTGGATATTGCATAGGTACGCGTCGAATTGGAAGGGTGAAAATTAATCGATTGGCTGAATTAATCAAAAAGGAATCAAAGTAGGTCTTCCTCAATCGATCTGTAGCGCCAGATCGGTAAAGTCGCCCAGCTGCGCGTGCAAACGGTCGCCAGGCCGAACCGGGCCCACCCCCTCGGGCGTCCCGGTAAAGATGCCGTCGCCAGGACGCAAGGTGAATACGCTGGAAAGGTGCGCGACAAGCTGCTCCACCGATCGCTCCATCGACGCGGTGTTGCCCTGCTGGCGCAGCTCACCGTTAACGTACAATCGAAGATCGAAAGTCGGCACGGCATTCGTTGCAAATCGCGAGGCTGGCAGGACGCTTGAAACCGGCGCCGATCCGGCAAATCCCTTGGCGGTCGCCCATGGCTCGCCGCGTTCTTTTGCCTGCTGTTGCAGATCGCGCAGGGTCATATCAAGCCCGACGGCATAACCGGCGATATGAGCGGCGACATCTTCTTCTTTCAGATCTGCACCTGCGCGACCAATGACGACAACAAGCTCCAGCTCATGATGCATTGTCCGGGCGAATGTTGGCATACGCAGGTGGCTGCCGCTCGGCAGATAGGCCGCCGGCGGCTTGAGAAATACCACGGGCCGCTCCGGCACGCTTGCGCCCATTTCGCGGGCGTGGCGCGCATAGTTCCTGCCGATGCAATACAATGTCCCCACCGGCAGACGACGGTCGTCGCTGAATTGCCAGTTGTACGCTGTTGCCGACCCTGTCATTCAGGCGGTTCCCTGTAAAAAACGTTCCGCCAGCCAGCGATCGGCGGGCGTTGTAATCTTGATGTTGCTCTCCAATCCATCCACCACCTGCACATTGAACCCGGCCTTTTCGACGACAGCCGCATCGTCGGTAAACACCAGGGCATCGGCCGGCGCCTGTTCGTATGCTTGCTTCAGAATCTCTCGGCGAAAGCCTTGCGGGGTCTGGATGCTCCGCAGGCCGGCTCGCGGCGGCGTAGCTTGCACTTTGCCGCCGGCATCCACTTCCTTGACGGTTTCTTTCAGCGGCAGACCGGGAATTGCGGCCCCGTGGACGGCCGCTGCTTCAATTATGGCTTCCACAAAATCAGTCGTTATGCAGGGACGAACTGCGTCGTGAACCAGGACGATGTCCGCCTCGGCGGTGGCCTCATTCTCCAGGGCCCGCCGCACGCTATCCTGCCGTTCGGCGCCGCCCGTCACCAGCGCCGCCACCTTCGTCAGATGATGAGCGTTCAGCATCTGCTGTACCCTTGAACGATGGAGCTCGCTCAGTGCAATCACAATGGAATCGACGGCGCCGCTTGCCTGAAATATCCGCAGCGTATGCAGCAGGATCGGATCCCCCGCCAAAACGCTGAACTGCTTCGGGAGCGCGGCGCCGTAGCGGCGGCCTACTCCTGCAGCGGGAATGATGACGGCGGTTTTCATCAGAGGGTATCCAAAAAAATAAGCTCAAAAAGAGTACATCTTTTTGAGCTTTACATTTTCGAAAACTTTGCCCCGGCGCACATGCCTTAGCGGCTTACGATAAAGGCGCCGACCTGTTGGTGAGCGGCGCTCGTTACGCGCAGATAGTATGGACCGGGAGGCAGGGCATCCACCGCCATCTCGTACTGTAGCAGCCGGACATTATTTACGGATCTGCGTTCCTCGGAATGCAGTACTCGACCAAGATGGTTCAGCACTTCGATGCGTATTTGTCCGGCATCGGCGACTGCGATCGAAGCCGCTAGCCGCTGCCCGGCGGGATTGGGATAGATGGCGGCAATGCTCAATGCACTGCCGTCCGTCGCCGGCACATCTCGCTCGACATCCGTGGTTCGACCCAGCGGAAAGATTCCCTGCTGTTTGGTGATCCCGCGCGCTTGCAGCAAGGCCGGTTCAAAAAGCGTCTCGGTGCCCGGCTCGGGCTCAACCAGCAAATAAGCGACGATGCCATTTACGAGGACGCCGGGATGCGGATTGAAATGGCCGATCGCAAAATCGATGTATGCGTCTTCGTGGTTGATCGGTCCGACAAAACGGCCGCCGGCATTAGCGAAAACAGGTCCCGGCTCGACACCGAGCACCCGATATTTATCCTTGACGTGACTCCACGAGATACGCCCGGCCAGTCCCAGGGCTTTGCGGCCGTCGTCGATCCTTACCGGTACCGGAATAGCGCCCGCCGACACCTGATCGCCGCGCGGCTCTTTTTTCTGTGTGCCGACATGAGTCCGGTCGAAATTGGCCATAACGACGAGAAAGTCGGCATTATCGATTTTGCCGCTGCCATCACAATCGGCATAGGTTACGCGTACGCTGTCCCAGGACAATCCGCGCTGAGCCGCCCAGATCGTCGAAGCGGGCTCCCTGGGAAAACCGCGGATGCGGCCGCCCGGATCGCCATCATCGAAAAACTGGGATATGACGGACCAATCGGTGTGATCGACGATTCGGTCATTATTTGCGTCACCCGGCCAGACATCGACGAAGCCGTGAACATCGTATGAGACCTGGACGCCCGACAGTCGCTGAATACTGCGATCCACGCCGCCGATCACGGCTTCGGGCTTGACAAAGGAAAAACGCGCGCGTGAGCCATTCAGGGCATTGGAAGTTACCACGAAGTTGAGTCGTATGACAGGCGGGTTGGTAAGGCCCGGTGTACTGACGGGATCACTGATCTGAGCGGCGACGGAAAGACTACCCGTGCCGTTGACCTGATTCGTCCGCACCGGCGGCACCGTAATGCCTGTTGCCGGGAAGGAGCCGTCGGCGGCCCAACTGTCGAAGTGAATCGCGCCGGCATTCGACCACTGTAGTTCAAAGAAGACGCCTTTGACATCAGTGATATCGCTTAGCAGCACCAGGATGCTGAAGGGCTGTGTCGCCGTAACGAAGTGGTCTTTGCCGGTGGAAGGAGGTCGGTCGACCCGTTCCATGCGGATGGTCTGCGCCGGCAAGACATGACCCGCCGCGAACAGGAGCAGGAGGATCAGCGGCATGCACTTTGCTTTGGTCATGGCCTTCTCGATGATTGCGTAAAAACCTAAAGCTACAAGAGCGAAGGCGAAAGTTCAACCATTTTTTTCGTCGGCATCTTCGGCTTTCTTGACGCTGAGCGATTCGTCCAGCAAACCGCGGCCGGATTTCTTCAGTTTGCCCTTCGATCGCAACTCATCCAGAATCGAGTCGAGAATGCCGTTAACAAAGACACCGCTCTTCTCGGTCGAATAGCGCTTGACGATTTCGATCGCCTCATTAATCGTGACCTTGGGCGGGATATCGGCGAAACTCAGCATTTCGGCAATCGCCACCTTCATGACAATGCGATCGATGTGAGCAATCCGTTCCAGCTCCCAGTTCTGCGAATAATTTTTGATCAGTTCCTCGGAAAAGCCGGCATGCATCAGGGTCGACTTGATCAACTCGATGCCGAAATCGACATCTTCTTTGTCCCAGTCGATGATTTTGTCGGCTTCCAACTGTTCGATTTCGGCGCGTGTCAGCAGACGCGAAGGCGAGGAATCATCTTCGTCGCGAAATTCGTAGGGAAATATGCGATTGAAGTTGTCATCCCACTGCACGCCCGAAACGTGCTGGGCCGCAAGGATCTGCATCACTTTTTCCCGTACGAGACGCCGGGTACCCTTTATACGCTCTTTCGCAGATTGGGGCTGTTGACTTGTCATAGAGAGGGTCTGGATTCTTCCGTTATCACGATACAATTGTCGGAAAACCTCACACCGCGCGGATTCAGTTGTCAATCATTGGTTTCAGGAATGCAATGAAGGCTCAACGATGAATAACCGGGCTGCCTACATGATATTTGCCAAGTCGCGCGACACTGCGCAGACGCTCTTCGGCAATCTCATTCGAAGCTTCGATCGTCAGAACATTTTCCTGGCGGGCTTTAGTCAAAATTGCAAGCATAATGTCGTAAATGCCTTCGGCGCGCTTGAGTACCCGCTCGCGATTGTAGCCTTCAATCTCCGATGCCACGTTCATGAGGCCGCCGGCATTGATCACGTAATCGGGTGCATATAAAATGTCGCGATCCACCAGTTTCCGGGCATGTTCCTGTTCGCGGGCCAGTTGATTGTTGGCGCCGCCGGCCACGATAGCACACTTTAATTGCGGAATCGTCTCATCATTCAGAATACTGCCGAGGGCGGCCGGACTGAAGATGTCGCAATCCACGGCATAGATGTCTTCAGGCCGGATGTATTCAGCACTCGTTTCCGCGCAAACCTGACGCGCCTTGTCTTCGAAAATGTCGGTAATGAGAAGACGTGCATTTTCTTCAGCCAGGTAGCCGGCCAGATAGCGGGCCACATTGCCGGCGCCCTGAATCGCAATTGTCCTGCCGCTAAGGGAGTCACTGCCAAAACGAAATTTGGCGCAGGCCTTCATCCCATGATAGGTTCCGTACGCCGTGACGGGCGATGGATCTCCGCTGCCGCCCTGGGAGCCGATCCCGGTCACGAACGAGGTCTCCATCCGGATCCATTCCATATCTTTCACCGTGGTGCCGACATCTTCCGCCGTAATGTAGCGCCCGCCGATACCTTCAACGAAGCGGCCGTAGGTACGGAAGAGCGCTTCACTCTTTTCGCTGTGCGGATCGCCGATAAGAACGGCTTTGCCGCCTCCGAGATTAAGACCGGCAACAGCGGCCTTATAGGTCATGCCCTTCGACAATCGCAGTACGTCGCGAATTGCGTCGAGATTGCTGGCATAAGTCCACATCCGCGTGCCGCCCAGCGCCGGCCCAAGCGTTGTATCGTGGATACCAATAATAGCTTTCAGACCGGCCTTCGGATCCGAACAAAATATTACCTGCTCATGCTCGCTGGATTCTATCAGATCGAAAATTTCCATAGGCGTTTCGACTTAAATATATATGAGTAAATACACCGTTTCGGCAGTCCGAATACCGGACGCAGCCCTTCCTCCGCCTTTAAACCTTCCCTGTTGTCGATGGTCGTACGCACGATGGTTGCGATTGTGAGACAGTTGCAGGATATGCGCTTAGTTACCACAGAAAAGTAAGATAATAAAAAAAGTTAAATCTAGCTGAAGGGAAAAGCGCCGGTCGCCGCATTTTGCCCCCGGCTCGCGGTGCCCGCAAACGCGCTGTCAGAGCAGGCTCGGCGACCGGAACAATTTCTCTTCGCAAGCATCGTATAAAGCACGGTTGTCATTTGCTCATGAACTCAATCGCATAGGAAGTGTACGATGCTGCGAACAGGTATTTTGCTCTTTGTCATGTTCGCTGCAACGGCGCTCCCGGCACAGCCGCGTATACCGGTGCTGTCCTTCGATGAGCTGGACAAGCTGATGAATCAGCCGAACGACACGCTCTATGTGTTCAATTTCTGGGCCACCTGGTGCGCTCCTTGTATCAAGGAGCTGCCTCACTTCGATTCGCTGGGCCGACGCTACGCCGGCCAAAAGCTCAAAGTGGTTTTAGTGAGCCTTGACTTTGAAGATGAATTGGAGACCAAACTGCGTCCCTTCGCGCAGAAGCGCAAGCTGCGGTCCACCGTTGTCTTGCTCAATCCGGGACGCGGCGGCGAATGGATCGACCGCGTCAGCCCGGCCTGGTCGGGTGCTATCCCGGCAACGGTCTTTGTTCGCGGCAGCAGTGCAACGCGTGATTTTTACGAAAAACAGTTTGAATTCGCTGAATTGAATACCATTGTTCAACAAATTCTCGGAGAACAGGAATGAAACGCCTGATCGTGCTGACTTCACTCTTTATGTGCACGCTTACAATCCTGCCCGTCCTTGCCGGCTACCAGGTCGGCGATGTCGCAACGGACTTTAAACTGAAGAATATCGACGGCAAAATGGTGTCGTTAAGCGACTATCCCGAGAGCAAGGGATTCATCGTTATCTTCACATGCAATCACTGCCCCTATGCCGTGATGTATGAGGATCGCATCATCGAGCTGCAGACGAAGTTCGCCGCCCAGGGCTATCCTGTCGTCGCCATTAATCCCAACAGCGCCAATAAGCAGCCCAAAGATTCCTATGCCAATATGATTACGCGCGCCGAAGAAAAGTCTTTCAATTTCCCCTATCTGCACGACGAAACGCAGGCAATTGCCAAGGCCTACGGGGCTACCCGCACGCCGCATATCTATTTGCTGCAACGCCAGGGCGAAGACCTGAAAGTCGCGTACATCGGCGCGATCGACGACAATGCCCGCAAGGCCGATGACGTCGAAGCCCGCTACCTGGAAGATGCGATCACGGCGCTGGAGTCGGGCGCGAAGCCCGATCCCGACTTTACGAAAGCCGTTGGCTGCACCATCAAATGGGAATAGGACAAACAGGCTAAGGCTAATGAAGGCAGACACGGATTATGACACAGGCCAGCAGGGAACGAGCGTCTCGTAATCGGACGATCCGGCTTAGCAAGGAGGAGGAGCAGCGCTGTCTCCGGGAAACGCTGCAGCTGACGGCAGCTTTGCCGCTCGACGAGCTGGCCGGAGCGATTATCAATCAGGATCTGTTCGAAGCCCTGGAATTTCTGCCGACCGGGAGCGTGGATCTGCTGGTTATCGATCCGCCTTACAACCTTACCAAGCGCTATAATACGACGGTATTTCGTCAGGCGACCGTCGCCAAGTACGAAGAGTGGTTCAGCTCCTGGTTTGATCGATTGATGCCGGTGCTGAAGAGTAATGCTTCGGTGTACATCTGTTGCGATTGGCGTTCTTCCGGAGTAGTGGAACGCGTCGCCGGCCGTCATCTAACGCTGCGCAACCGAATTACCTGGGAGCGTGAAAAAGGACGCGGCGCGCACAACAACTGGAAAAACTGTTCCGAAGATATCTGGTTCGGCACCGTGAGCGATGACTATACCTTTAATGTTGATGCCGTCAAGTTGAAACGGCGGGTAATCGCTCCGTATCGCAGCAATGGCAAGCCCAAGGATTGGCAGGAGTCGGCGAAGGGCAACTTTCGACTCAGTTTTCCTTCAAATCTGTGGACGGATCTGACGGTACCGTTCTGGTCGATGCCGGAAAATACGGATCATCCGACGCAAAAGCCGGAGAAACTGCTGGCCAAGATTATTCTGGCCAGCTCCAAGCCGGGCGACCTGGTTTTTGATCCTTTTCTCGGCTCCGGCAGCAGCGCAGTGACCGCATTGAAGCTCGGCCGGCGCTATGCGGGCGTCGAGATCGACCCCGGCTACTGCGCGCTGGCGGTAAGACGACTGGCAATGGCCGCCAGCGATACGACGATCCAGGGCTTCAACGGCAATTCCTTCGAAGAACGCAATTTTCGCGTCTCTACCGCTACGGCCCCGGAGCGCCGCAGGAAGCCGCCTCGCTCCGATCGCCCTTCCTTATTCGCCGAGACGACGCGTGCAGCCGATGAATCCGACAACAACAAGATTGGCCGAGTGTAGCTCGTTTTGCGTATATTGCTTGTTCGCAGTAACGGCACTGGAATGCACAATGCGGCCCGCAAGCCATCAAACTTTCATTTCATAAGCTGGATCAATGGCAAAAAAGACAGCAACAGTGCGCCGACGGCGACAACCGGTCGGGCGCAGTAAGACGACACTTCGTAGTGGTCCATCCTGGCATCTGCCGCTCGACAGGAAAAATTTCATTTTTTTCGGAGCTTCGCTGGCTGTTATCATTATCGGTTTCGCGCTGATGGCCACCGGTATTACGGATGACCCGGCCAAGCACCAGGAAACGTGGAATAATCCGGTGGCGATTGCCATCGCGCCGATAGTGCTGGTCATAGCCTACTGCGTTTTGATTCCGCTGGCGATCATGAAGAAAGACAAACAGGAGCCTTCGGAAGAATAGGCTCTCTCACATGAATTTCACAAAAGAGCAATATTCTTCCGGCGGGAGGAATGTTGCTCTTTTAGTTTAAGGGAAGTCTCAAAACTTATGCGCGTAATGAAATTTGGCGGCGCGGTGCTGAACAATGCGCGCGGCTTTGCCGCGATGGCGGCAGCGCTGCGGGCCTTCAGCGACCGCAAAATAGTGTTGGTAATTTCGGCCTTTGCCACAGCAACCAGCGATCTGAAACGCGCGGCCCTCCGCGCTGAGACGGGCGAAGAACAGGCGGCGCTGGCGCTGGCGGAAGGGCTGGTGCAGCGGCATCAGCTTTTCACCGACGAACTGGTACGCGATCGAAAGACGCGGGAAGCGCTGGCATCTCTGCTGCGCGAGAGCGGCCGGCGGCTGGCCGATTTGCTCCGCGGCGTTGCCATCACCGGCGAGTTGAGTCCGCGGACGCTCGATGCCATCCTCAGCTTCGGCGAGTATTTCAGTGTCCACATCGCCAAGCATTATCTGCAGGAACAGGGCTTTGCGATCAGTTTCGCCGACGCCGCCAATCTGATAGTCACCGATGCGCGTCACCTTGCGGCGCGGGCCCTGCGCGAGGAGAGCGCCGCGCGCG
>JANQRB010000086.1 GCA_028284775.1 Candidatus Kapaibacterium sp.
TAGCTGACGGCAATCCTAAAACTCTGCTGCAGCTCCTTAGCGGCTGGTACATGGGTGGCATCGTTCCATTGGCTGCCTTGCTGGGCTTCTGGCGCTGGAAGCGCCGGCGTGAGGACAAGCGCACGTCAAACTCGCACATGCCGGTTGCCCCGGTGCTGCGGGAGCCTGACACTCTTGTAAAATAATACGGACACGAATCGGCAGCCCTTCGCAGTGATTCCGTCCGAATACACTGGGTTAACATCGACAATGTCGCAAGGTTCACACCGCATAACGTCCCGACCGATCATCGCCGCTGCAGCGCTTGTCTGGCTGTTGTGGTTGGCGCTGATGCAGTGGCAGGACCTCTGGCACCTGTTCGGGGATGTGTGGTTTATGACGCTGACGATGTGCGCCGGTTCGTTTATAGCCGGCGCTACGAGCGAGGGCGGCGGCGCGGTTGCCTTCCCCGTCATGACACTGCTGTTTAATATACCGCCGGCTGTGGCGCGTGATTTTTCCCTGATGATTCAATCGGTGGGTATGATAGCGGCGGCATTCACAATATTTTGCTTGCGGATCCGGGTGATCCGTCAGGCGATCTTATATGCGGGCATGGGGGGCTTGGTCGGAATAACGTTTGGGCTGGATGTTGTTTCGCCCCTCCTGCCGCCTGCATATAGCAAAATATTCTTTACCAGTGTCTGGCTGAGCTTTGCGCTTGCCTTGTTTTGGATTAACCGCGACCGAGCACGAGCGGTTAACGACCACATACAAGACTTTTCAGCCGCCCATGCCTTGATACTTGTCGGGGTGGGATTTATCGGTGGCATAGTCAGTAGTATCACCGGCAGCGGTCTGGACATTCTGACTTTTGCCGTGCTCGTTCTCGGTTTCAGAATCGACGAGCGCGTTGCGACACCGACATCGGTCGTTCTGATGGGAATGAATGCTTTGGCAGGATTTGCCTGGAAGGCCGGCGTCAGCGGTGGGATGGAGGCCCGCGCATGGGACTTCTGGTATGTCTGCATTCCGGTTGTCGTAATCGGAGCGCCCCTGGGCGCGCGCTTCATCCGCAACAAGTCCCGTTTGGCGATTGCCGCTTTTCTCTATGCATCGATACTGGTACAATACTGCGCGGCGCTACTCATCGTTCCGCAAACGGTGCATCTTGTCTTGTTTAACTTTGGCGTGCTTGCACTCGGACTTCTTCTGTTCTATTATATCGCCCGCTTCGGGGAACGGCTTGCATATCGGCGACAGCCAAGGCATTTGACGATACGTGAATCGATCGGCGCGCTCGATTGATGCTGTTTTCACGTGGAGGGTATTAACAAGTTTTGTAATTTGTAATACAGCATTACCAGCCCATCAATCAATGCAACGCTTCCACAGGCTAAGAGCGTTGCGCCATTTCTGACTCGGCCGCGCTTTATACAAAGCGCTGGTTATCCTGATGACAGCATGCACCAGCCCGATTCTTGCCGTCTGTCATCCGGTGGTATCTACATCATTAAACATGTTGCATAGCAGCCACGCAATGCCGCGAGCGTTGTCGCATGATAAGTCTGCGTCTGAAGACAATGCAACGATGTTAATTAGCCTGCCGGCTGTATTTGTCGTGTATCACAGCCGTATTTGAGGAAGGGTAAAAATGATTGATCACTTGATGGAAAGAATGAAAAGTGCCGGATCAGACGCAGAATTTCGATGATAGTTGCGCTGTCCTGCAAATTTTTCAATGCAACGGCGGGAGGCCGGTTGGGCTGGCCGGCTTCCCCCACTGCATTGGCGCATGGCAACGGCAGTTTAGCTTTGTTGGAGCGTCGACTCTTCGTAGGGAAGGGGCAGATATGATCAGCGATCTGTTAACTCCCTCTATACAAGCCCCTTGTGCCATAGGACTTTAGAATGAGCTTTGCAAAACTACTCTCGAGCGCTCTCGCCCTGGCCGCTCTGATAACTTCGCCCGACGTCTCCGGACAATTCGATTGTATGGGTGAAGGCAATTGTAACATCGCCATCGACGGACTGTCGGATGCATGTATCACGCAGATTGAAATTACGAGCGGACCTTTGCAGGTTTCCACAGGCACGGTCAGTCTCTCGATCTGTGACTATAAAGTTCTGGACGGCAGCTGTTTTGATCTGGGCCTGGATTCCAAGCTGCAGAAGGAAGTACCCTGCCAGATCGTCCAGGAGCGTGAGCCGACAGGGTATCGCTTTATATTCAAGACCTATGTGACAGCAAGAGTTCCCGGTTATTCCGGCACCTTCAGCGGCGATCTGCTTCTGCTGAAATCACTTAACACCTTTCCCAAGCCACTCGGCGACAACCAGGTGCCGATAGTCTACAGCTGCATTAAGGACGTTATTTTGTCCAATGACCAAGGAAATACGCTGGTGCTCAAGCGCGGCAGCAATGTTGAAATGACGACGAGCCAAGCCAAAATAATATGCATGCTTGTGGGCCAGTGTGAAGTTGTCGTAGGCGGTCAGCAGACCAGTATCAACCCCTTGATAGAAATCGAGACGGAAACGCCTGTCGCAGCCGGTCCCGGTGTCCGTGTCAGTGCTGTCGTAAGCAAGGTATTGCACAGCGACATTTTTACCATGCGCCTCGACCCTGGATTCGAGTCTTCCTTCGTGCTGCGGTCTGCCGGTCCGGATGGAGATAAAGTCACGGCGGAACTTCATGTCGTGATCGACTACAAGGGCGCGGAGTATCGCGCAGCGGGCCCGCTTGTACTGGAATCCGACCGGCTTGTCCACAATTTTCCCGGTTCCGGAATTGGCTACCGTGTACAGGCGCGAACAGAATTTGTTAATGACAATGGCGACGTCATTGTCATCGTACGTGGGCAGGTCCACAATTGAGAAATGGTGGACTGCAAGCTCCGCATATTGTCAATGCAACGGCGGGAGGCCGGTTGGGCTGGCTGGCTTCCCACCCTGCATTGCCATGAAAACTTCATTGTATTGTCTGGCCAGACAAGCTCGAAGAGGTGAAGAGCACTTCGGGACAGAAACAGCCCGTAGTCTATTCATATTCCACAAATCTATCTACAGGACCTTTGTATGAATTTCTTTAAAAAATTATCCGCTGCGCTCGCAGTGGTCGCTTTGGCGACGTCCATCAACGTTTACGCGCAGTTCGACTGTACCGGCGATGGCAATTGTAACATTATTATCGACGGTCTCTCCGATGCCTGTATCACCCAGATTGAAATCACGAATGGACCGCTGACGGCTTCCACAGGCTCCGTCAGCCTTTCGATCTGCGACTACAAGGCTCTCGACGGCATTTGCTTTGATCTGGGTCTGGACCCCAACCTTCAGCGCGAAGTTCCCTGCCAGGTTGTCCAGGAGCAGGAGCCGACCGGCAATCGTTTCAAATTCAAAACCTATGTTGAAGCAACGGTTCCCGGTTACCCCGGCACCTTTCGCGGCGATCGCCTGATCCTGGAATCGGTTAATACCTATCCGAACGATCTTGGCGACAATCCCGGTCCGATTCCCTATGTGACGACCAAGCATGTGATTCTTAACAATGGCTTGGGCAATACTCTGTTACTCGAACGAGGCAGCAGTGTTGAAATGACAACCATACGCTCCAAAGTCAAGTGTACGCTTACGGGCCAGTGCGAAATCAGCATCGGCGGTCAGCATACGAGCATCAATCCGATCGTTGAAATTGAATCCCAGACGCCGGTTCCCGGTGGCGGCGGCACGCTTATCAGTGTTGTCGAGTATAAGAAACTCATCTCCAGCGTCATTGAAATGGACTTGTACGATGCTGCCGATTCACGTTTTATCCTGGAGCCGGTTGGTGCGGATGGTTACAAAGTCACGGCCGAGCTGAACGTTGTCATAACCCACAACGGCGTACCTTACTTTGCGCAGGGCCCGCTCGTACTCGAGAGCGTTGACATCGTACCGGAATTTCCTGGTTCCGGCGTCGGCTACTTTGTACAGGCAACGACGGAATTCGTGAGCGACGGTGGCGACGTCATCACCATCGAGCATGGACACCTGCAGAACTGATCCCAAGACAGGCGAACGAGCACCGGCGTGGATCTTCCGTGTCGGGTTTTGCTCGCCCTGACTATTCGATCGGCTTCCCGCCCTGCATTGATGGATTCCGCTGCCTTGAATATCTGGCCAGACGATGGCAATGAAAGAGTACGACAACTCTTGTTCAGCCCCTTCACATAATTCAAACCACATAATTCTTCTACAGGATGAATCGAATGAACGTTTACAAAAAACTGGCAAGTTTGCTGGCCATTGTCGCACTCGCGGCAACGGTTAATGTCTATGCACAATTTGATTGTACCGGCAATGGCAACTGTAACATCGTTATCGACGGTTTGTCGGATGCCTGTATTACTCAGATTGAGATTACCAACGGACCGTTAACTGCTTCCACAGGCAGTATTAGTCTGTCCATTTGCGACTACAAGGCTCTGGACGGCATTTGTTTTGATTTGGGTCTGGACCCCAATCTGCAGCACGAGGTACCCTGCCAGGTCGTACAGGAGCAGGAGCCGACCGGTTATCGTTTCAAATTCAAGACCTATGTTGAAGCAAGGGTTCCCGGTTACCCCGGTACGTTTCGCGGCGACCGCCTTTTGTTGGAATCGATTAACACCTATCCCAATCAGCTTGGCGACAACCCGGGACCGATTCCCTACATGACCACCAAGCATGTCGTGCTTACAAATGGTCAGGGCAATACGCTGCTGCTCGAACGCGGCAGCAACGTACAGATGGTGACGCAGCGCTCCAAAGTCCGGTGCACGTTAACCGGTCAGTGTGAAATATTCGTAGGCGGTCAATCAACGAGTATTAACCCGATCGTCGAGATCGAATCTCAATCGCCGGTTGACGCAGGCGGCGGCGTGCTCGTCAGTATCGTCGACTATAAGAAACTGACCTCAGGCGTCATTGAAATGGACCTCTTTGATGCAGCAGACTCGCGTTTCGTTCTGGAGCCCGTCGGCCCCGATGGTTACAAGGTATATGCCGAGCTCAATGTCGTGGTAACGTTTAACGGCGAGGCATACTTTGCGCCGGGTCCGCTTGTTCTGGAGAGCCAGGACATCGTGCCGGAATTTCCCGGCTCCGGTGTCGGCTATTTTGTCCAGGCGCCGACGGAATTCGTGAGTGACGGCGGGGATGTGATTGTCATACAGAAAGGCTTTCTGCAGAACTAGGCCCTGCGTCCCAATTGTTCTTTAACAGTTGAAAGTGTTTGAATGGCGTCCGGAGCTGGTTGGGCTGGCCGGCTCCGGTAGCGCCCCTCTGTGAATTAATCGATTCACATTGTTTGCCTTGCGAGGGAGCGGCGGCTCCGGTCGCCGCGCCCCTCGCTTTTTGGGGCTGCCGGCACTCGCCTTGCAGCACCACAGCGAAAGTGAAAGATCTTAAGCTTTATTTTGTCTGATAGCAAGAGCGGATGAATAATCATTACGAATTTACTCAGATAAAAAAAATGTTGGTTGTAGTGAAATAACGTATTGCGGAAACGGTTTAAAGTTGTAAATTGCATAACGTTTATCAGCCCAAAAAAAAGTAAACGTATCACAAAGCGAAAGGCGCAAAATTTGTCCTTCGCATCTGCTCAGCTCTTTAGTCTTATACGATAATACCAGCCCACATTTGTTCTGTCCTTCCACGCCTTCAGACGTGGAGAATTCCTGGCAACGACCTGACACCTTGGGGAATCATGTTGTCAGCGTCAGGTGTCAGTCCGGATGCCCGAATTCAATTTTGTTTGCCGATGAAATTGAACGGGGTTAAAGAAGTTCACGTATTCCTTGTCAAAACTGTGGCAATTCGATACAGTCAAACCCAATGAATGAAGTAAGACCCGGGATTGAAGCAATGTGCTTCGGTGTAATGTCTGCAGGGTCGAATCACAAGAGAGCTCATACCGGTATCAAACAAGTCATGCCGGTCGACGAAATGCTGAAACATACATATAGTATTATAAAGACTTTAACAACGTCAGTCTAGCGCTACGTGCACATAGCGTCAATCAGACGTTACACTCCACTTTTTTGCTCTACAGGACCGCACAGCACTGATTGCCGATAAGGAGTCCTTGTCGCAAACAATCTGCCCCAAGCAGAGAGCTGTGTCTCGTAATCCAAATTTTGTCTGTCAACACTTAAACAGGAGGAATACTCGTGTTATTCCCTAATCGAAGTGCTCAATTTCTGATGGTAGCTATCGCTTTGTTTGTAGCCGGTGCCTTTACAGCTAATGCGCAATTCACGTGCGGTGGCTCGGGCGGTTGTGAATTTGATATCAATGCTATTCCTTTCAGCAGTGGCTCCGATATCAACCTTGGTGTAGGTCCCCTGGAACCGACCGCCGATCCTTGCGTTGTCCGTGCCAGAATTTCCGGCTTCACGCTGACCGGCCCCGGATTTACGGGTATTTTCTGCGATCAGCCGCCTTCCTATATCGAACTGCATAGCATCAACTGTACCGGTGGCGTTTTTGATTTTCCGGCTCGCGTCGTACTCTGTAAGTGCATCGACATTTATGTTGACGGCTTCTCCGAGCCCTGGCACTTCGAAAACCTCTGCCTCGAAACGAGCACAACCGTTGAAAGCTGGCCCCCGGGACAGCCGACTAGGTATGAAGTCAGAAACGATCAATCCGCCGAAAATGGAAGCGGTGGAACTCTGACCGTCAAAGAAGGTAGCCATCAAACTGTTAGCGCTACGCAATAATAGCTATGAAGTGATTCGGACGGTCTGCTCCTTTTCAGCCGCTGAGTCATATGGATTGGAATTAACGGGCTGCCCGCCATGTGTGGGCAGCCCGTCACTGTTGTAAGCGGCCGAACAGCACAGTCTCATTTGGAAGTAAACAGTCGTCAACCTTGTCTACTTGCGCCGTTGAAGCATGGACGATAGTGACAGGGTAGACCAGAAGGAAACCGAAGCCTCCTCGTGTGCGACAGGGCAAACCGCGACCTTGTACAAAAAATGCTGAAGGCCGGCCCTGAAAGGCGGCTGCCAGGACCGGCGTAGTAGAGTGCCGGTCTGATAGCCGAATTCTGCCGGATAGGAACTTAGATTTGTTAACTGGCTTTTGCGGGCTGCGCTAATGTACTTGCGATTTGTGAGAAGTTGGAGTGCCGGAGACCGGCAGCAGAGGAAGGAAGAGAAGGAGAGCTAGGCAAGAACTGACACTTATATCGCTTTCATTAATCGGTATCCGGGTGTCACGACATAAAACTCTAGGTCAACGATCGGGAAGTTCCTGTATCTTCACCATCAGCGGCACACTAATCGGAGTGCCGTTCCGCGAGCTTTGAGGGTGCTATCACATGTCCGTTAAGTGCGGGGTTTCCCTTCGACGGCAGGTCGGCATTGCGTCCATCGGTTAACCATAATAATCGCGGCAAGAGATAGAGTGTGCAAAGGTAGCAGCAGAGCATGGCGCCGGCCAGCAGCAGACCCAGAGAGTGATTCGGCTTTAAGGACGACAGAGTCAATACCAAAAAGCCGAGTGCGAGAACAAGAGCGTTCCAGGCGATGGCCTTGCCGCTGGTAGCGATGCTTTCGCGAACGGCATCCGCATGGGCAAGACCGCTTCGGCGCTGCATCCGGTAGCGGTGGGTGAAGTGCAGCGCGAAGTCCACGCCGATCCCGATCGCAAGTGGAGCGAACATACTTGTAGCGATGCCGAGCGGGATACCGACATAACCCATTCCCGCCAGCATCAGCATAGCCGCGAAACTGACCGGCAGCATAAGGACGAAGCTCACCAACCGGCCGCGAAAGGCGATAAGCAGCAGCAGCAGCACCCCTAGCAAACTGCCGGCAATCGACCGCAGCTGGTTGTTCACAATTTCGTGAACAACTTCAAGTGCGAGCGGAATGTCGCCGCTGAAATGGTAGCTGACCTGGTGGCTTCCCAGAAGCAGAGGCAATTCGCGCTGGAGAAATTCCTGCAGCGCCAGGCTGCGAAGATAGTCGGGACTGTTAACGAAAATACGCAGGCGCGCGCTGGCGGCATCGGCACTGATAAATTGATTGAGTGAAATCTGCTGCGCAAAAAAATTGGCGATGTCGAGCATCATGCTCAGGGAATCGGGTGGCAGTGCCAGCAGGGGCCGATCGTCGTCGAGCACCTTGGCAGCCCCGTCATAGGGATCCAGCAGCGAGGCGACGCCGCCGACATAAGGTCCTCTGCGCAGAGCATTGTAGCACTTGTCCACCAGCTGCAATCCCTCGGCAGAGTTAAAAAAGCCTTCTCTGCCTTCAATAACGACATCAAAGCGATAACTGCCCCAGAATTGTTGATTAAACACTTGCTCGGCCCGGACGAGTGATGACCGGGGGTCGAAGTTGTCGATCCAGGAGTCCTGCACGCTGAGCATGAACAGGCCCGGAAGGGAGATCAAAATGATCGCGGCGCTGCCGAGGAGACTGCCGCTGCGGTAGCGCGCCCGCGGATTGCCGTGAATGCGCAATTTGTCGAAAATTTGACGGATGCCGCCCGGCAATACCGGCTGAAACCAGCGCGCCGGCATAAGAATGGCAAGTGCCGGAATAAAGGTAAAGCTGAGCAGCATCGCCAGAACAATTCCAAGGGAAGAAAACACGCCGAAGTGCTGTAGCGGAGCGACCGACGCCGCCAAGAAAGACAGGAAGCCCGCGGCCGTCGTGAGCGATGTTACCACAACGGGCCTGGCGACATCACCAAGAGCCTGCATAAATGCCCGCCGGATAAGTTCACGCTGTTCTCGTGGCGGCGCTGTCGCCAGTTTGTTACGCTGCAGATAGAATTGTAGCCGTTCCAGGAGGTGAATCTCGTCCGTCACCGCCATGGCCACCAGAATAATCGGCATGATGGTCGTGACCAGGGTGATTGGAATTCCACACAGGGCCATCGCGCCCAGGGTCCATATCAGTGTTATCAGAACTTCGATCAGAGGAATCAGCACGCCCGCTATACTGCGAAGTGTCAGCAACAGCAGAATCGTAATGACCAGCATCATTAAAGGAACCAGCCACAGCAAGTCGCTGATGACCATATCGCCGAGGAGAGCCTCTGCCACCAGTGGACCTGTGACCGAAAGATCGTAAGCGGACTCAGATTGCGCGGCAAGCCAGGTGTCGAGAGAAGCCAGCAACTCCTTGCGGTCGGTGTCTTCCGCTACCGGAATGTAAAATGCCGCCGTCGTTCCGGACGGCGCGAGAAAAAGACCTCCGATCAGTTGGTCTTGATGCAGGCGCGCGGTCAGGGCGTTCAGTTCATCGGGCTCCGTGGGCACGAGATCCAGAAATGCCCGAACCGAATACTGCGATTCCCGTGTGGAGACATCTAACTGGTTCACAACTGACAGGACGCCGTTGGAGTGCACGCCCTTAAGCTCGCTGAGCGCCAGATGTACTTTTCGAAGAAAGGCGTATCCTTCGGCTGATTGCAGCGGCGGTCCGTCAGCGTTTTCCTCGGCCAGGACAATAATATGCTCGGGATCGTTGAAGGTATTGCGGTCGGCCTCGGAGAGCTCCACCATTGCGTTACCGGCCGGGTAAAGAGCTGCGCCGTCCGTGCGAATGTTAATGCCGCTGAGGCTGTAGGCCAGCAGGAGTGTCAGGGCGCTGCAGCATAGTATCCAGAGTAGCGGTCGTTGCAGGGCGGAAGCGGAGAGTCGTAACATTGCGGCGCCAGAGTAGTGATGAGCAGTTGATGCGGTTGTTTATAAACTGTGTAGCAGACCCAGGGTAAGTGACTGCCGATATTGGGTGTCGATGCTTTGCTGTTCGTCGAAGTAGACGTTGATGCGCAGCGTCACGCCGATGAAACGCCACACGCGGGCGCGAAACTCGTTTTCCCAGCGCACCGTCCACTTTTCGAGATCGTCAAACGTGCCGAAAAGGCTGAGGCGGGCTTTGTACGTGATCGCCGAATCGATGCGGATATCCGCGTCATTGACAAATTCGATGCCCGAATCGGCGCGATAGTTTTCCACTACGTCACGCGTCTTAAAGTCATCCGTCAGCCGCGTATAAACATCGGCGCGAATCTGGCGCAGCGACACTCCGATCCGTGTGCTGAAGTACCCGGTAGAACCGCGATCGTAATAGGTGAAGCCTATGCCCTGCTGTGACGTGACGGGATCCCAGAGTTTGGCGGTTCGGAGCAGAGTTTGACCGAAGAGCGGACTGCCTGAAATGCGAAACGACTCGGTAATCTGCGTTCGGACGGAAGCGGAAAAGTAAGGATCGACCTTCCATTTTACCGGTACCTGCAGCACGCCTTCCGCGAAGACTTCATTGTCGGTTGGAATGATAAATTCCGAATCCTCGGTGGTTTGCTGTTGTACGCCGATATTGAATTTACTGGTGATGCCGAGTTGCAATGGTCCAATTGTCTCCAATCGAGCAAAGTTCAGCGAGGCATTAATTTCAAGATTTTGCTTCTCGCCTTCGCGCCAGTCCGAAACCGAAGACTGTGCAAATGACAAGCCCATACTTGTTGTATTGCGAATGCGAAGATTGGGACGCGTGAGGATCCGCAACTGAGCATCGAGCTCCGCTGCTGTATACAACAGGATGAAGAGGCTGCATACGACTGTTCTGAACATGGCCTGATCACTTTCAATTCAGTTTCATCGGTATAGGATACCGGAGCCTCGGGCACGCGGCCTGAGGGAAGGTTTGTCTGATCATGACCACCTGGGCTGGCCGGAGTTCGTCGCGTGCATTTCCGGAGGTACTATCTGCACAGATTGGACGGGGCAAGTATGTGATCGCAGCTTATCGCGAGCTTCCTGTGATTTCTTGCACCGTGTCGACAGATTGACGAATACCGACAGGTAGTTTTGTTGATTGGCAGTGTCACAATATGCACGAAATTGACAAAAATTGCTATGTCAATATCGGATGCCATCCAAAATTTAACAAGCGGCAGGGTAGGCATTGGAACGCGACCGCTGGCGCCTGAATATGAAATCTTTGGTGGCTAGCTCAATTTCCACTAGATTCGGCAATCTATGTTGCAACATTCTTTTTAGTGCCGGGAGTTTGAAAATTCTGCAACACCCCTATACACCTTCCAGGCACATTTTGTTCCAGACAATGCAGGATTAGCTGATGAAGCGATTACCCATACTTTTTATCATTGCAGCCTTAGTCTGCATTGAATTCTCTCTTCCCTTGAATGCGCGAGAAAAACGGGTGGATCAACTTCCGAATGGCGGGGTAGACCGCTGTGCGAATTGCCATGTGAGCGCCGGCGGCGGCGGTCCCCGCAATCCCTTTGGCGAAGCCGTACTGAACGGCTTTCTCAATGGCGGCCAGTTCGGCGATGTCAATTGGGTTGTCGGCCTTGCGCACCTGGATTCGGACAATGACGGTTTTATGAACGGTGAAGAGTTACAGGATCTCAATGCGGAGTGGATGATGGGCGACCCGGCTCCCGGCAACCCGGCGCTGGTCAGCAACCCCGGCGAAATCGGCAGTATTCCCAACGGCGACGGCGCACTTTTTACGCTCAACTTTACGGATATGACGCCCCACATCGGCCAGCTCCTCGAACTTCGGCTCGTTGATGTAGAGACAGGTATGGAGGTCAACAGCACTTTCCGGCCGGCAGTGCCCGCCGCTACCTTTAAAGTGGCGCTCTACGGACTTCAGGAAACCCGCGCGTACTTTGCCGATTTTTATGCTGATCTGAATGGCAACGGCCAATACGATCCGCCGCCGGTCGACCACGCATGGCGCATCGAGATTCCTGCGGTTGAAGGGCCCGTAGAGGAAAATTTTACCCATAACACGAATTTCACTGACATTCGCTGGGGACAGATCGTCGGCGTCGACTCATTTAATGAAAGCGAAGGCCCGGTGCTGCATGCCAACTATCCCAATCCGGTGTATGGCGCAACAAATATTGCATTCGAGTTGCAAAGCGCCGCCGATGTAAGGATCGAGATCTTCGATGCCCGCGGTCAAATAGTTAGCGTAGTGATGGACGGCTATCTCGATGCCGGTCACCATAGTCGCATCTGGGATCTGAGAGCAGCAAGCGATGCCGCTCGTGTAAAGCCGGGAATCTACTTCTACCGTCTGAAAGCCGGTGCAAGAGAAGTCGTGCGGACAATGATCGTTGTCGAATAATCAAGCGCTCGCGCTTAATCGGAACTGATCGCCGGTCGGTGCCGGTCACGAGTATATTGTACTCATGACAAATAGTGAAGGACGATTTCGATTTCAGGTACGAGTAATTCGGCGGACATGTTGTCGCCAGGGACGGCGCGCTAAAGTCCCCTCGCTAGTGCCCGGTATTTGACTGTCGGATTGAGGCCGGCGGGCAAGCGAGTATCAGCTTTAATCGACGAATTCGGCCCGGCATCAGGAGGCGTCGGACAACAGTCCGAATCGATTGAATTCTTTAAGCATATAAGCTGCAAGTGTTTATCGCCGATACTGGTTCTGTGTTAAAAAAAATTCATTTTGCACCGGCGGCATTTTTTTTATATTCGCTGCGATTAATTTCGACGAACGAAAGTATTTAAACCCAATCACGGACGAAACGTGAAAATTTTCCAACATACAAGCGGTACGCAATGAGAAGCTCCTGGGCTAGCAATAGCGCCCTCGGGTTTACCCACATTGCGCTGGTCTCTCAGGCCGGTCCGCTGTATGCCGATGTCATTCGGAGGAAAATACGTCCGTGGAAAATGAAGCTCTCGCGATAAGTTAATTCGCATTCCGGCAGCATTTCCAAAACCGCGGACCATCAAAGGTCCGCGGTTTTTTTTTGCCCATTTGCGCGCAACAGCGCCGTCCGAACTCTCAATGTTTTAACTGTCGAATGACTTCATTCAGAAAAATCAAGCGATACCTCGAATGGATACGATAAAAAAACTCTTTCGAATCCTCGACAAGTGGAAGGGCTATTACCTGCTGGCAGCGCTGCTGTTGATCGTTGGGATGTTCATACGCATGCTCGAGCCTCGGGTGCTGCAGCTAGCGGTTGACGACGTGTTGCTATACGGGGCGCAGGAGCAGGCAGACGCTCAGGAAGGCTTCATTACATCATTGCTGCAATCGCTGCTGCCGGTGGCGCAGGCCGACAATCGCGAGTGGCTGTTGCTGTGTCTGGGGCTGCTCTTCGTCACGATCGCGCTCTTTCGCAGCGTGATGATGTTCGCCGCGGCCGCGATAACGGCATCCAACTCTGAAAAGGCGATTAAGCGATTGCGCGATCGTTTGTTCGGACATATTCAGTTATTACCGCTTTCCTTCCATTCCTCATATACCACCGGTGAATTGATCCAGCGCTGCACCGGCGATGTCGACACGGTCCGTCAATTTGTTCTGACGCAGGTTGTGGACGTCGTGCGACTAACAGCCATCTTTATCGGCGCCTTCATAATGATGCTCAGTATCCATGTTGAATATGCATTGTACGCCATCATGCTGACGCCGGTGATCGGATTGACCGCGTATTATTTTTCGCTGAAAGAACGCCGGGTATGGGACGAGCACGAAAAGGAACAGGACAAGTTATCGACGATTGTTCAGGAGAATCTCTCCGGTATTCGTGTCGTGAAGGCTTTTGCTCAGGAAGACAGCGAGATGCAGAAGTTTATTCGACAAAACAAAGCAACGCGATCGATCGGTATGAGGCATGTTATGCTGCATGCATGGTTCTGGCCTTTTTCCGATGTTATCATTCTCTTGCAGGTGGCGATTACGCTGCTTGCGGGTGCGCATTTCACCCTGAATGGTTCGATTACTGTCGGTGAATTCACCGCCTTCTTTTCCTATGCCTGGCTTGTAGCCTGGCCCTTGCGCCGCGTCGGACGCGTGGTCTCGCAAATGGGAATGTCGATGGTGGCGATGCAGCGCCTCGCGCAAATTCTTGAAGTGCCGGATGAGGACTATGCCGGGCGACACAAGGGCGAAGAGGGCCTGCGCGGTGAAGTGGAATTCCGCAATGTGACCTTCAGTTATGGCAAGGAGAATGCGCCTGTTGTTAAAGACATCAGCTTCAGCGTGAAGCCCGGCGAAACCGTTGCGTTGGTAGGACCGACGGGAGCCGGCAAGTCGACGATAATTTCCTTGTTAACAAGAATGCATGAGCCGACGAGCGGCAGCATTCTGATCGACGGCCGCGACAGCAAGAGTTACGACAAGGAATATCTGCGTCGTCGGATCGGCGTTGTGTTGCAAAAGCCATTCCTGTTCTCGACAACGATATATGACAACATCGCGTATGCGCGACCGGAGGCGGCAGATCATGAAGTCGTCGACGCCGCGCAGGCGGCACAGCTTCACAACATCGTCCAGATATTTCCCGAAGGCTACGATACAGTCGTCGGCGAAAAAGGCGTTACGCTGTCCGGCGGTCAAAAGCAACGCGTCACACTGGCGCGAACCCTGCTGCGCGAAACGGAGATCCTGGTGCTGGACGACGCAACTTCGGCTGTTGACTTTAACACCGAGGCCGGCATACAACGCGCGCTGCAGCAGCGTTCGCACAAAGCAACGACATTCATAATCGCGCATCGACTTTCTTCCGTACAGGAAGCTGATCACATCATCGTGCTCGACAAAGGAAGTATCGTCGATCAGGGCAGTCACGAGGAGCTGGTCCGCAAGGATGGTTTCTATCGTCTGATTCATTCCATTCAACTTCAAGATGAGAAGAGCATACAAAACGAGGTATAAAACAATGTCGCGATTACATGAAGAGGAATTTCACAATCGGGCGGCGCTCTATCCCTTCCTGGAACGTATGTTCGGCTGGGCGCTGCAGTATCGCCAAAGTTTTTGGCGCTTCACCATTGCCGTCGCTATAGTGGCTCTCGTCGATGCGGCTTTTCCCTTTGTCTGGAAAGCCCTGATTGACGACGTGCTGGTTAAGCATGTGCCTGCGATCCATCAGTCTTTAGAACAAGGTGTCGATATTAACGCCGGCCTTAGCGAGGCGTTTCCCTACGTCGCTGCCTTTCTGCTGCTTGCGTTTCTGCAGGTTGCCGCGATCTACTTTTTTATCCGTTTTGCCGGCTATCTGGAAACATCCATCATGCACGATATGCGCCAGGAAATGTTCGAGAAGCTGCAACGGCTGACCTTTTCGTTTTACGACCGTTCTGCTGTCGGCTGGCTGCTCTCGCGCGTCACTTCGGATGCCGAACGGGTGACCCAGGTAGTGTCCTGGGGGTTGGTGGAAGGGATTTGGGGGCTAACAATGATTGTGGTGACCCTGAGTGTCATGTTGATCTTAAACTGGCAGTTGGCCCTGATCGTGATCGTATCGATTCCTGTCCTGATGCTGATCTCTGTTAAGCTTCGAATGCTGATTCTGCGGTATTCACGGCAGACACGCAAGTTGAACAGCGAGATAACTGCGCGCTATAACGAACATATTAACGGCGTTGAAGTTAACAAGAGTACGGCTCAGGAACGCCGCGCCAGTGCTGACTTCCGGCAGCTCAGCGGATCGATGAGACATTCGTCGTATCGCGCGCAATACTATACCGCCTTGTATCTGCCGCTGGTTATCGTCATTGGCTCGATCGTTGCGGCGCTGGTTATTTACGTGGGCGGTCAGATGGGAATCGCGATGCCGGCCGCCATCGAAATCGGTGTGTTGGCGCTGTTCTTTACCTATGCGACCCGCATCTTCGAACCAATCTACGATATCACGCACTTCTATGCCCTGGCTCAAGGTAGTATTTCCGCCGGCGAGCGGATTTTTTCACTGCTGGATACCGAGGTGGAAATCGAGGACAAGGCTGATGCCGGCAGCTTCGGAAAGATCGAAGGCAAGGTTGAATTTCGGAATGTCAGTTTCTACTATGAGAAAGATAAACCGGTATTGCGAAACGTTTCACTGCAGGTCGAACCGGGCGAATCTATTGCGCTGGTCGGCGCGACGGGCGGCGGCAAGACAACCATCGTTAACTTGCTCTGCCGCTTCTATGATGTAAAAGAGGGTGCGGTGTTAATCGACGGCCAGGATATTCGCGACAACACCATGGGCAGCTTGCGGCAGCAGATGGGCGTGGTGCTGCAGACGCCGCATCTCTTTTCGGGCACAATGCGTGAGAACCTGCGCTATGGCCGCGACGATGCCGGCGACGAGCAGATCAAGGCGGCTCTGCGTCTGGTGGGGGCCGAAGAGTTTATCGAACGGCTGGATGAAGAAGTAGGTGAAAACGGTGACAATCTGTCTCTCGGCGAGCGACAACTCATTAGCTTTGCACGCGCTGTCCTCATCGACCCGCGGATTTTTATCATGGACGAGGCTACCTCATCGGTCGATGTGGTGACGGAGCTGCGTATTCAACGAAGTATCGAAGAAATGATAGCAGGCCGGACATCCTTTATCATTGCGCACCGTTTGTCGACAATTCGAAATTGCGATAGGATACTCTATGTGCAAAACGGTCGCATCACTGAAGAGGGAAGCCATACCGAGTTGATGGAGCGTCGCGGCGATTATTACCGTTTATATACGAGCCAATTGCGGGGCGCTGGCGCCAAAGTGTGAGTAAAGGCGGATCTATTCATCGCAAGACGAATCCCATACGCCCGGCCGGCCTGAGTATTCCGGGCCGGCCGCCTGTACATTATAAACAATTTACTGCCGCTGTGTGACTTTTCCCTCGGCATGGGATTTTGTACCTGTCCAATGCCGGAACGGCTGCGAGACCTGCGCGACACGACTACCAGGGACTTTACGACGCATCATGGCCAGCTATCCGAGTGCCGAGAGTGGGTTGTTAACATTCTTGAGGTAGCACGATGCAGCGATTTGTATTCACAGTACTAGCAGTTTTGATAACGACCGCAGTTCAGCCAGGAGGTAGCCTGGCTCTTGACGAAGTTGAAAACCTTCTGCGTTCACTCCGCAATTATCGATTCAGCAATGTATTTGTTTATAGGCTGGATCACGAAATCCGCACGAAGGTTGCGCAGCAGTTGCCGGTTAAGGAAGAACTCGAGGCAGACGGTACGGTCCTGGACAGCCTTGATGAATCAACGATTAAAGCGATCAAACGAGCCTGCAAGCTCCGGAAAAACTTTCGCGGCGCCGTCGATCATCTTCGCAAGGCAGGCGTAACGCTTTCGCCGCAAATCGCCGATGCCGTCCGTATGTTTTTACGTCATAAGACCAAACGCAATAAAATCGATGAAATTTACGTTGTAACGACACGCCATGCCCGGGGGGCGCGGCCAGCGATAATCGGTTTGCTGGTGGTGCGAAACTCAACTGACAATCTTCAACGCGACTTGCGTTCTCTCGGGCCGGCGGATGTCTATACCTATGACGAGCTGCTGAATATACCGCTCTTGCGTGGATCCTAAGCAGGTATAGCTCCGGCGGGAGCAAACACATCAGGGACCAAGAATCGATTTCTGCGTTCCCCGCAGAGTGAGGCAAAGCCGCTATGACGGAACAGCAATGTTGCGTTGTAGCGGTTTTTTTGCGAATAGTATTGGCGTTTGTTTCTTTGTATCGCGAAATTACGATTTCTTCCAAGATTTTTGAGCTGATGTTGCGAGGTGTTTTATGTGGCGTGCAATTGGGATGGTAATGATTGTGTTGATGGCCTGTACGCAGCCTCTCACCGAGGAAGAGCGACGTTATCAGTCCGAATACAGAGCGCACCCCCTGGTGTTTTCGCTGGCCGAAAACGAGGCGCAGGACGCCTGGATCCGGGCGCATCTGTTTCTGCAGCGCAACTGCCCATTGCGCCTGATACGCGATACGCAGGAAATGCTTGAAACCGCTCAACCGCCGTCCGGTACGCGTGACATTTTTGCCTATGCGATCGAGCGCCGTCAGATTAAGAATGCTTTCGAATTCACAGTTCGCTGTTTTACCTACGACTTAACATCGCTCGATCAGGCGAAGAATAACGCGCAGATACTGGCATTCTACATCGCCAATGGTGTGATCAAAGAGCAGTTTTTGTATGGGGCGCGTTGAGCGCGATCAAAATTCGGGACTACCATGGCCTTGGCCAGAGCCAGAAGAGGAAGAACTTTCCCGGCCGACACCCGGACGCAAGGATAACTGCGAACAGTTGAAACAATCGACAAACAGGCGCTGAATCGGATTTTTGGAAAAAATGCTTGCCCGAAATAGTTTTGAGCATTATGTTTGTTGCGTAGGCAACAAAAAGAGGAACAGCCGATGTCGGATTCTCAAGCGCCCGGTCCACTGGATGACGCTCTGGCGTACGTCATCCATCGCAGTACCCGTTTTCTGCGAATGCACCTCTTGCGAATGTTTCGCGGCTATGGCTATGACGTGACACCCGAGCAGTGGTTCATACTATACCGGCTGTGGGAAAAAGACGGTCAGTCGCAGATCGAACTATCCGATAAGATATTTCAGGATCGGCCGAATATCACGCGCATCGTGGATGCTCTGCAAAAGAGGCAATTTGTTGAACGGCGTGCGGATCCGAACGATCGCCGCAAACATCTGATTTTTCTGACGGCGGGTTCACGAGAAATGCTTGCGACTGTTATGCCGGACTTGCCGGCTCTACGCCGGCATATCTTCCGTGGTATCGATGAACGCGATTTACAGGTAACCCGCCGGGTACTGCTGCAGCTTGAAAAAAACATCGCTGATGAGTTGTGAAAATTTTTTGTCTATAATGTTGCCAAGGCAACTTTTGCCAAGGCAGCAAAATAAATTGTTTTGTTATACTTTGCAATTGAGGTACAGGATGAAATCCTTCCTAGCTTTGGTGATCTGCCTGACATTATCTGCCGTCGCGGTAACTGCCGGCGGACAGGACGACAAGCGCGCCATTGAAAACGTGATCAAGTTGTACAAGGAATGTGGCGACAACCAGGACGCTTCGATAGCGGATCGGGTATTTCATGATGACTTCTTACTCTTCTATCACGGGCCGGACGGTGTTACCAAGACCAATAAAATCGCCTATAAGTCATTGATCAGCGGTAAGAAAATCGGTGGCGACAAACGAAGCCTGACTCTCAGCGATCTGCGGGTTTATGAGGACATCGGCAGCGCAACGGCGATTTTCAATGGCGCGCACGCTGATTTTACGCAATACATAACATTGATGAAGATCGAAGATGAATGGAAGATTATGAACATCGTACTGAAATTCGAAGCGAAGAAGTCATGACTGCCGTCTAGGGACCGATTGGCGGCATTGGCGGAACATTCTGAGAAAAAGCGACTGTTGTAACAACCGCCCCGTCGAGCTTTCCTTGGGAGTTTGCGGGGCGTTCATCGTTGCGTCCGGCGACACGGGGCAAGAGTATTGAAGAACTGTGTCGGAGCGAAAGCTTCCCGGCAGCTGCAGCGAGTGAGGGGTAAAGGGTTGCGGTGAGCGAATACCTTATCGGATTGCAGCTGCTTAAACGCTAGCGTAAAAGTTTAACTGTTGCCAGTGCGCAGGTAAGTCATTGGGGAATTTCGCAGTCTGCAATTGGGACTCAGGGGAAGATGTCAGTTTGATTTAATTGGGTTGATGAGGATTTGGGATAGGATTGGCTGGGAATTGGGTGTATTAAGTTGTTGTGGCAACTAGTTGATTCGCTTGCTTTGCCCCTGCGGGCCCTCCCTCCACCACCACCAACCAAAAATTTCACAAGACAACAAAAGCCTCTCAGCCGCCAATCCCCTCCGGCAATCGACGTCCATCATACTGACCCAGTCTCAATGCCCACGTGCGGTACATACCAAGCGCTACAACAATACGAATGCTTCAGCTCATTACCATCAGTGACTAAAGCAAACTGCAGTTCTAAATCATGAACGGGCTGAAAAACAGGTAGAACGGTCACCGGTGCTGTTTTTCCGCAATCGTGTCTATATCCGATCCTCTCATTCGAAGCTTCAGCGGAAAACATCGCTATCAGGGCGTTGACCTTCTTCATAGATTTGCTGCCGAAGCTGTATAACGCAGAGTTGCAATCACCGAGCACCGGATGTTTTCGTAACGGCTGATACTGCTATAGTGAAGCGACCAGCCAGAGAATACCGACGGCACAATAAATGGCTATGTGGTATGGACCTCACCGAGCAGGCCGGTCAATTGCCAGAACTTAATATCTTGTAAAGATCGCGTTCATCAGCATCAAAGGCGCAGGAAAACTCACAGTTTGCGTCGATTTAGGATGCGCCTGAAAAATCCGCCCGTCGTGATTCCCGGCAGTAAGCGTTCTCGATTGTTAATACCTTGCCGTTATTGTATCGTCAGTATCGGAAACTATAAGGGCATTGCACTTTAGGCAATCAGATTCATCGCCGTCAGTGGTTGTTAAGTTTTGCCGGCTCTTAGGCGTCTTACCTTGACTGGCTTTGTTCTTGTTCCCTCAGGCCAATGATGGTGAAAACATCGCGAAATAAGAACTCTGAATGAGCGCTTCTGAGGATTGCAATCTTGCTGCCAGCAAAAGCCGGCCTGGTACTTTTCCAGGCGCCTGCATCTGGTCACCCGCCTTTAGGGGGCGCTCCGAATTTTAGTTAAGTGAAGCGTCCCATCTATGTCTGCCGTAAGGAACATCACATCCGGTAGAAAGGCCAGATCCTGCCGATGGATAGTTAACTTGTGCTTGCCGCTCGCCAGAAATGTTCTAAGCGGGCCGTAGACATTGCGGCCATCATAACTGAAAATCTGCAGCTGAACCCATTGAGCTGAATCGAGATCGAGACTTAGATCTATGGCTTCCCCGAATGGCAGCGGGCCGCAGGCGATTGCTGACGTTGATGTCAATACGTTTGAGTAAACGCCGACCGCCGTCGCCGGATCACCTTCGAAAGCGCCAATCGACGGTGGTTCGTTAAATAGCTCGTCGTCATAGTCCCGTTCCAGGCCCGGCACTGCTACTCCATTGCCAATGGCAGGGCTGCCTGACAGCAATGAGAAGTCTTCCAAATCCGGCAACATAAAAAGCGGGTCTTCTCCAACAATGCCGTCGCGCTCCTGTACCGGCAGGTCGGGACCCTGCCAGTTGGCTTCGAGCGCATTAAACCACAGATTGTTAGAATAGGTGAATGACTCGGGGCGTGTATTCGGACCAATGTTGGTTACGCGCGAGATCTCCTGACCGATATACACGATATTGTTGCGGAATACGTTATCGCCGACTTCGAAAAAGCGATCCGGATCCACTGTCTCCTGCAGGATACGCACCACCCAGTTCCCGGGATTGACGATCGTATTGTTAACTACTTCAACGCGGACGGAGCCGACATAGGCAATCGGCGCCTGCGAGCCGACAAATACATTGGCATAGACCTGTAAGTCGGCCGCCTCAAAGGGGGCATCTTGCGGCCTGAAAAACTGCAGGCCGGTACTGCCCCCCAGGTTGAGACTGCGATTCCCGCCATCCTTAAAGAAATTGGCTTCGATACGAACGTGTTGTGTGCCGCCTTTGGCCTGAATACAATTGCTTCCCATGTTTTCAAATCGGTTGCCTTTAATGAGGCCGCGATGGCATCCAACCATATCGATGCCGCTGCCGCCCGTCGCCCCGTTGATAAACCGGCAGTTCCGGACGGTGAAGTCATCCAGTCCCGAGAGCTTTAACAAGTCATTGTTACCTTCGGCGTTCATATCGCGAAACTCGCAGCGTTCAATCACGATGTCGTGTGTCGGCGTTGCAAAGCTGCCCGCATCGTCAATGTTAACACCGTTGCCGGTTTGTCCCCGGACGACGATGCCGCGAATTCGCAGGTAGGCGCATTGCCGCAGGTGAAGCGCATTGCTGCCGCCCTCGATTATCGTTCCCGGCGCGCCACTGATGAGGATCCATTGCTCCGCATTGCCCTGCAGATCGTTAATCGTCTGGCCGCCGGGGTACACGCCGGGGAAAACTGCTATCGTGTCACCGGGCCGGGCTTCAGTGGCGGCGTCGGCGATACAGGCGAAGGCCTGTCCATCGCCGACAGTAAGTATGCGAGCATCGGCAGGGCTAGGCGCCAGCAGCATTGTCAATGCAACAACAAACAGACACGGTCTCATAAAATGCTTCCTTAGTAAGTTTTTCTGGATTCGTCCCCGTCTTCACCTTCGTCAGCTGCATCCGGCGCGATTCTATTGCTGGTGTTTTCACCTCCTGCAAGGCTTTGCGGCTCTTCTGCGCCGGTCCTGTTGTCGTCAGCGAGCTCATTATCCAAACGCTCGGCCGCCTTTTTTCGCCTGCGATCACGCCTGGTAGCAATACTACTGATAGCGACGATGCTCAGCAATAAGCTCGCTGCTTCGCCAATGACAGTCTCGCCGCCCCCGACTCCCTCAAGAATAAGCTGGAAAACTATCAGTACAAAAAAATACAGCACGATTTGTGCGCCGAAACCGCGGGCCGGAGGATAGTTGTCTCCGAAATCTTCGGAGGGATATTCTTCTTCGCCATACTTCGCAAAATTCGGCTTGCGGATCAGACGACCCGGCGATAGAATGACGACCGTTCCGGCCAGACGGTCATGTAAAGTCTGGTGCCGTCTGGAATTGTACATATACAGCAGCGAAATCGTACCCAGCAGCAGTTTAACGAAATACCGGGGCAGCGACAGATACAGTGGACATCGTCCCATCGTTTCGCTGCGCCGTACGCGCATCCCGAGGAGGAATTGTCCGGGCGTTGCGCCCGCCAACGACACGAAAAGAGGATCCAGCAACAGGAGAGGGGAGAGTACAATGAAGGCGCGGAATGCGGATGCCTCATCGAATACTGCATTATAGGCAATTGCCATTAGCGGCATGAGCAGGAGGATGAAAACTATGTCGAGCATTGCGGCCACGCACCGCCGTTGTGCCCGGGCGTACAGGATTGTCATGTTTCGCCGCAAACTACAGTGGTACTTCTCGGATTTGATTGCAGGGGCGGCAGCCGATATTAAGAAAATCCTGGAAGTTTTCCTATGGCGAGCCCGGGAAGGCGCTAACGAGTCGAAACGCGATGTCTCGCGTTCGCAAACCGGAGACATCGCGTGGTGGGGAGGGAAACTAAGAGCCGAATACTTTCTTCAGAATGTCACTGGTACGGGCGAGTGGATCCTTACGGATGTTCACTTCTTCTTTGGCGATCATCAAAAACAGACCGTCGATCGCCTTGCCGGTGACATAGTCAGCGAGATCCGGGTTAACATCGGAGACGAAGGGAATTTTGTTGTAGGTGTCGAAGACCGAGCGCCAGTACTTTGTGGCATTCACTTTTTCCAGGGAAGTCTCGATCACCGGCCTGAATTTGGCGTTGAGCGATCTGGTAGTGTTTCGCTGCAGGTATTGCGTCGCGGCGGTAGTATCACCGCGTACGATGCCGATTGCATCTTTGATACTCATGTTCTTAATGGCATCCACGAAAATATCCGCAGCATGGCCGGCGGCATCCTCGGCGGCGCGATTAATCGACAAAATGGCGTCGTCCACCATCTTATCCTGACCAAAGCTGCGCAATTTACTTTCCACCTTCCGCGCATCCTCCGGCATGGGAATCTTGATTGCGGGATTTTTGAAATAGCCGTCCACTTGTGAAACGATATCTGTGCCCTTATTGGTACCCTTGATCAGAGCCTCTTTGAGTCCCGCAACTGCATCCTCCTCCGACAGTCCACCCGACTTGGTGATAGTCTTGACCGTTTTCTCCAGATCTTTGAACAATTGCGCTGAGGCACCCAGTGTGAGAGCAAGGAAACAAACAATCAGAATTCTTCCAAGCGCTTTCATAGTTGTTGTATCGCTGATAGTTGAAAGGAAAGCCGGTGCCGAGTAAGCCGGGAAAGTATCGAGACATAAACCGATTTTGTTGCACTAATATTTTGCTCCAGGCCCTTTTCGCTGAATATGCGGGTAGCCGACTACAAAAAGGTGGACGCTGAAGAGCCTCAGCGTCCACCTGCCGCGCTGCCGTGACAGCGCGTCCTTTACCGGGTACAATGCAAATTTTCTGGCAGCCGTGACGGGCTTCAAAGATTGGATCTTGAAAGAAAAACTGCTGCGTTGGGGGGATCGTCATCATCTCAATTTGCGTGCCAAAAGTCGGCCGGCCGTGATGAGATCTGCTGAATCAGCTCGTGATCGTTGATCAAAAAGTATGTCGACGGCTCTGATCCCGCAAATTCTAAACCGTCGCCCGCTACTTGGATTTATCGATTGCTTTGCGGCGCGATCCATTAACGATGGACGGCATCAATCCGATGCCTGCCCCGCGGGAGAGTCGCTCCTCACTGTCCGGTCCAATGACACTGTTGTCAGATTTTTTGACAATTCATTTTCCTGGTTAGCAGTCAAATGCCCACGCATCGACTTCCAGGCCCTGCTTTTCCCTGAGAACAATTTTTTTTGTAGCTTGATCGGCCTGCCTGATTGATTCCATTCTTAATACTCAGGGACAGATTATGGGATTTTGCGCTACGCGTGCTCGCATTGTTTGCAGTTTCATTCTGGTGATGCTGGTTATTCCGCCGCTTATGGCACAGGATGCGAGCTGGTTGACGGACGTCACTGCATCCGCCGGCCTGCAGGATCTGAAGGGATTTCGCATCTATACGGCTGATCTGGATGGTGATGACTATCCGGATATCGTCTTTCAGAACGGCATTAATACGCGTAACCAGCTTTCGGTGTATATGAATCGGCCGCGTCCCGGCTCCAACGATCCACACGATCGTGTCTTTGTCGACTTCACGGAAGAATCGAATGTTAATGTCAGCCGCGATCCGGAGTTGGAAGGGCGGCAAACGGAACTGGTCAGCTTCGGGGATATCGACAACGACGGTGATCTCGATATGGCCGCCGGTGTCTGGTATTGGGACTTCAGCAAATACAATGACAAAGGCGACCGCCACGAAATTTTGCTTAATGACGGCGCCGGCCGTTTTACTCTCTATGAAAACAGCAATCTGCCGGAATTAGGTCTGGTGCCGCTCTCGCAAATGGCCTTCCTCGATTATGATGTTGACGGCAATATCGATCTCTGCCTGGGTACTTTTTCCCTCAATCACCAGGCTAATCAGTTCGGACCCGACATCCTGCTGCGCGGCAATGGCGACGGCAGCTTTACGGACGTGACCGCAGCGGCTGGTATGAGTAATGTCCGCTTTCCGCTCTACGGTCTCAACGTGACCGACTGGAACAACGACGGCTGGCAGGATATCATTACTTCGCCTTATTGCCGCAGCGGCGGCAGTCTCTGGCACAACAACGGCGACGGCACCTTCACCGATATGGCGGGTCCGGCCGTTTACAGCGCTCAACACATGCGCGGCGACAACGGCCAGCCGATGTGCCAGTGGGAGGCTCTCCCGGCGGATTTCGACAACGACGGCGATATGGACCTGGCGCAGATACTTGTCCATGGCGG
>JANQRB010000128.1 GCA_028284775.1 Candidatus Kapaibacterium sp.
ATCGGCGGAACGGGTCCCGACGGCTCGGCCTTCTTCGGCCAGTCGATCGGTCTGGCGGTCGGCCCGGAAGGTCAGTCCTGGATCGTGACGTCCTTTTCCGGCTTCCTCAATCTGGACATCAGCCTTCTGACCAGCCGGGGCGACGTTGACATTCTTCTGGCTCATTTTGACGCAGACGGACGCGCTCTGTGGGCGGAATCATGCGGCGGGGACGGCATGGATAACTTCGTGGGGCTCGGTGTCGATCCCGACGGCGACATCGTGTTTACCGGCAACTATTTTTCCAACCCCTTTGCCTGCGGCGAATTCAGCCTTCCAGCGGTCGGACAGGGCCTCAATACCTTTATCGCCCGTTTCGAGGCGCGAGCAGTCGAGGAAGAGCCGCCCGTGGCGGGCACCAGCCTCAGCGCGCTGCAATTCGGCGCCGTCAAGCTCGGCGAGGCCTCCACACTCAGCTTTGATATCATTGCCGCCAGCCGGACCGACCTGCGCGTCGATGGCATTGAATTCAGTTCGCCTGACGCCGCGGCTGCCGGATTCCGTCTGCTCGCCCCCTCGCCCTCGGAGCTTCCGACCGTCTTGCAGGAGGGACGGCGACTGGAAGTGCAGGTTGAATTCGCGCCGCAGAGCGCTGGCCCGGCCGCAACGCTGCTGCAACTGCACTCCAATGATCCTGTCAGCCCAGTTATCGATGTCTCGATCGAGGGCAGCGGCGAAGAAACGATCTCGCACGCCGGCGGAGATCCGCAGACTGCGGAGCTGCTTGCAATCAGACCCAATCCGGCCGCCGGTACAAGCATGATCGAGTTCAACGCGCCGAGGGCGGGCAGCATGCGCCTGGCACTCTATGATAGCGCCGGTCGCCGGGTCTACCGGCAACAACAGCAACTCCACGATGCCGGACTGCAGCGGATTCCGCTCGATACCTCCGGGCTGCCGGGCGGCCTTTACAATTGCATTGTGCGCATGGGCGGTCTGTCGCTTTCCGCCAATCTGCTGTTGATTCCCTAGTTGCAGATTTCTGTCTTTCCACGCCGAATAATGTGACAATTATCGTTCTGGTCTGTCTGACACTCGCATCCCTTTCTCACTGAAGGAGCGGATGAATCGCGTAAAAACCGGCTGCTTCCCGTCGCGCCTGAAGGGAGAGCCGGTTTTTTTTGTCAAAGCCGTCCGCCCATTATTTTTGTGATAACCCGACCGGAGTGCCGCATTCCCGCTGCTGGGCGCCATGTCACATTGTATAGTCTGATACCACTGAATTTTCTATCTTCGGAGCTGGAAGCGAGATTCGCAAATCAGTTCGGACCCACTCTTGCTGAATTGCCCTCTTCGCCATTGCTCTCCTCGGGCGGCAATGGCCTGTTGCGCTTGTTTGTTGCTCCTGATGCCGACGATTCTGACGGCTTCCGGTTCGGCCCTGTGTATCAATGAATTCTGCGCGAAAAATGTTGCCCAGTATGTGGATAGTCACTTCGGCGAATATGAAGACTGGATTGAAATTTACAATCGCGCCGATACGGCGCTCGACCTTGGCGGCTATTACCTGAGCGATGATCTGAAGCAGGCCGATAAATGGCGGATCCCCGAAGGGAATGTGATTATGCCCGGTGGATACGCGCTCTTTTGGGCCGATGGCCGCGACGTATACAATCATACGAATTTCAAACTGGCACAGCGAGGCGGCGAGATAGGTCTGTTTACAGCGGCCTTGCACCCGGTCGACACCTTGCGCTACGGACCGCAGCGGCGTGATGTCTCCTATGGTCGGGCGGGAGATGGCGGAACGGACTGGCATTTTTTTGTCGCTGCAAGCCCCTGGCAGGCAAATGGAAGCGACGGTCGGTCTGCCTTTCTGCCGCCGTCGACAATGTCGCCGGCCGGCGGCTTTTATGGAAAGCCGCAGCGTGTTGAGCTGAGGACCCGTCCGGGCGCGGCGCTCTACTATACGCTCGACGGCACCGAGGCGGACAGCAATGCGCAGCTGTATACGCAAGCCATAAATATCCGGCAGACGACTGTTGTTCGCGCCCGCGCGTATCACCGGGATTTCTGGCCCAGCGATGAGACCGTTCAGAGCTTTTTTATCAATGAGAGCAGCAGCCTGCCTGTTGTGTCGATTGCCGTCACGCCATCCATGCTCTGGGATCACAGCTATGGAATGTATGCCAACTACACGGCCAACATCGAACATCCCGTGCATCTGGAATGGTACCAAGCCGATGGGAGCCTCGGCTTTCAACAGCGGCTCGGGATGGCGATCCATGGCCATCGTTCGCGAATCAATGCCCAGAAATCCTTTGCCCTCTATGCACGTTCGCGCTACGGCGACAATCGTATCCGCTTCCCCTTGTTCCGTCAGAAGCCCATCAAAAAATTCAAGAATTTCATTCTGCGCAATTCGGGCGGCGACTGGTCGCAATCCATGATCGGCGATGCTTTTCAGCACAATCTGCTGCCCGGAATCAGCAGCCTCGACTATCAGGCCTACACGCCGGTGGTTCTCTATCTCAATGGTCGGTATTGGGGCGTCATCAACGCGCGCGAAAAGATCAATAAACACTATCTCGCTCAGAATCACGGCGTCGATCCCGACAGCGTCGATATCATCGGTCATGATATGGAGCCGCTCGCCGGAACGACAAGGCACTGGCACAAATTGCTTGATCTGCTTGAAACTGCAGATCTGGCCGACGGCGAAGCCTACCGACAGGCGGCGGCAATGATCGACATCAACTCTTTTGTCGACTATGCCGCCTTTCAGATTTACGTCGGCAACACGGACTGGCCTTTCAACAATTTCAAGATGTGGCGCTTGCAGCAGGATGAGGCACGCTGGCGCTGCTTTGTCTTCGATCTCGACGCGGGCTTCTCGCATGCCCGCTTCGACGATCCCCTGTACGGCAGCGTTCAGGACGATTACCGTCATGACAGCTTTGACTGGGCCCAGAACCCCGCTATTCCAAATACTATTTTTCTTCGACAGTTACTTCGCAACGAGAATTTCCGTCGGTCTTTTGTGCAGCGGATGGCCAGCCATCTCAACTTCAGCTTTGCCCCGCCGCGGGTCATCGCTGTTATCGACAGACTGCAAAGTCTCATCGCCCCCGAAATGGACCGGCATATTGCGCGCTGGGCACCGGCGGGCGGCATCGCTTCCCGGCAGGCCTGGGACAGCGTCATCAATCTCAAACGCCGCTTTGCCCGCGAGCGTCCGGCCTATATCCGGCAGCATCTTGAACGACATTTCGGCCTGCCAGCGGCCGTGAAGCTGACGGTGGCTGTTGCCGGCGGCAAGGGCGGCGTTCTGCTGGTCGACGACATTCCGATCGGGCGCGGCGCCGAGGAAGCTCTCTTTTATCCGGGCTACGCGATTTCCCTGCGCGCCGTTCCCGACTCCGGTTATGTCTTTGCCTCCTGGTCCGATCCCGCCTTGCCGTCCAATCCGGCGATTACTCTACACCTGGAAGACGACTACCGGCTCAGTGCCGGCTTCCTGGCGCTTGAATGAGTGATTCTTCCGAGATCTTCTTCCGTCAGCAGCGACAATCAATACCTGCTGCCGCCGCCAGTATCTTGCCACCAGCGTCGAATCAAAAGTCTTAGCAAGCTAGACTGTTCTCGCCTAGGAAAATTCGTCTGAAATTACTTTATTTGAACTCAGTCTAAATAAGAAAAATTCATTCAAACTTGTTCGAGCCCCGGGTGAAGCGGCAAACCCAGGCGGTTCAACCTGACAGTCCGGCCGGTGACAGGCGAAGGGCGGGGCACCTTGCTCGCTCCGCAACGACCGGGCGTGAAGCAGCAACAAACACAAAAGGAACAAAGCATGACTCCCCGCAGAGATACCATTCTGGCGCGCTCGCGCTTTGGCTGCGCTTTTACCTGTGCACACTGCAATATTATACACGTTGAATTCTGCACAATGGCCTTCAATTTCAGCCTCAGTGAATTCAGTTCCTTTGCCAAATTGCTGCATCGCGTGGATCTGTCAGCCTGTGAACGCGCAGAGCGGCAGGCGCCCTGGACACGACAAATTCAGATCCAATTGAAACCGACCTGGCATATGCTTGCGCTGCACACCGAGGAGCTGCTGGACCTGCGCTCGCTCGTTGCCGCCACCAGCCAGTCACTATTCCAGTCCGCCGGCGAGAATATCGATCTGTCGGAAGTCGTATCAGACCGATTGAACTGAGCATGTGCCTTTGTCGGGATCAGAGGTCCGGATAATTCCGATGCCTACCGTGCTGCCAACATCGATCGATCCGCCCTGGCGATATCTGTCCGCAATACCCGCTTTTCCACCGCGCTGACACAAGTTGAACCCGCGGACATGGCTTCCCCTTATCTTCTCTGAGATTCTTTCAGCCATTGACCATCCACCGTCCTAAAAACAGGGCAGCGAACTTTTTGCTTGCAGAGTAGCTAACATGTCACTAAATTGTGACATGTCGAAACTGAATGATGATCTGATCTGGAAAGCGCTCGCGGATCCCCATCGCCGGGCGATGCTGGATCTGCTGCGGGCCGAGCCCCGAACGACAGGGGCCATCTGCGATCAGTTCGACGATCTCTGCCGCACGGCAGTCATGAAACATCTCGATATTCTGGTGACGGCGCAGCTGGTACTTGTTCGACGCAAAGGCCGCTTTCGCTGGAATTACCTCAATCCCATGCCAA
This sequence comes from Candidatus Kapaibacterium sp., assembly GCA_028284775.1. GTDB lineage: Bacteria > Bacteroidota > Ignavibacteria > Kapaibacteriales > UBA7675 > JANQRB01. Next base: position 4,681 of record JANQRB010000128.1, read on the forward strand.
TTCAACGGGTCTGCGAGCGCTGGATACATCCCTATGTGGCGCCTCTGGTATCAGCTATGTCGCGACTTAAAGATTATGTGGAACAACCAACAAACAGCAAGGAAAAAGAATGACTGACAACACGACAAGCAGCGTTGCAGTGAATGCACTGCAGGTTGAAGTTGAGATCGCCATCCAGGCGCCCCGCAATTCGGTGTGGCGGGCAATGGTACACGACACGACCGCCTGGTGGCCACACGATTTTATGGGGCAGAGTGGCGGCACGCACGTCAAACTCGAGCCCTGGCCCGGCGGCCGGATTTACGAAGAAGGTGCGAACGGCTCCGGCTTGTTGTGGGCGCAGGTTATTGCACTCGACCCGCCGAACTCAATGCATTGGACGGCCCAAATTTCGCCGCCCTGGGGAGGACCGGCGACTTCATTTGTCCATTTCAAATTAGTGGACGACGATAACGACGGCTGCATTCTCAAAATAAGCGATTGGATAATGGGCTGCGAGGTTCACAAAATGGCGCAGAATCTGGATTCCGGATGGCGTCACCTCTTTGAGACGGGATTGAAAGCCTACGTCGAAACTCAGAGCTCACCGGCCCCGGCGTCTTCATCCGATTAAAGTTGAATCAAGGCTGGCGATTTCGATTGAATGGCTGGGCGAAATTGCGTATCATTCGCCTGCTTTCGGCGAATTTGTAGCGTCTCGCCACGCTTTTCAACCAATACCGAAAATCAGCGAAGTATGTATTTTATCGTGTACGTGAGTACCGCCTCCAGCCTGATGAGCGAGGAAGAGCTGGCCGATTTACTGCATAAGGCGCGATTGCACAATACCGGCGCCGGAATATCGGGTATGCTGTTGTACAAGGACGGCAGCTTCATGCAACTCATCGAGGGCGACGAAGCGGACGTCAAAAACCTCTTTTGGCGCATTGCGAATGATACCCGTCACAGCGATGTCACGACTGTCATCGAGGGGAAGCTCGAAAATCGCAATTTCCCGGATTGGTCGATGGGCTTCAAGATCGTCGACAAAATGAAACTTGCCGCTATCGAGGGTTTTCAGGACTTGAGCCAGGAATCTTTTGCCTCGGCACATTATACCCAGGAACCTCATATTGCGCTGAAACTCCTGAGCTCCTTCAACCGCAATATCAAATAAGCTCGTGGAATCATTCACGAAATGCTGTGAGTATCGATGCTTCCGGCGCCGGGCTGACGCAGGCATGCATCGGATTCGATAGCCTGCAGCGATGTGAACTGCGACTGCGGATAGGCCGACCCCGGTTTGCTTACAATCGCGGCTCGGACTGTATTCGAAGAAAACGGCCTCCTGCGCCCGTCTGCCGAAATTCGGCGGGCGGGCATTATGGCGATAATATGTCTCCACACGAATTCATCACCTACCGAAGTCCATCTCGCTTTCCGACATTTTCCTTTGCGCCATAGCGCGCATACCCTTGTGTTGTTCGGTCATGCACATCAGCTCCGGTCTGCTCCCGGCTCTCCGGAGAGCAATGAAAGCACGCTCGCCTCAGCGCGCAATTGTCCCTAGCCAGTCAGGCAGTCTCCAGCGAAAGTTTTGTACATTCCAACCATTCGGCCGGCAGCGGCATCCAATGCATAAGTTGTTTTTGAAACAGCACAGGGAACGCAGAATCAGCAGCAGCGAGCAGTCCGACATAAGGAGTGCCGAATCGGCGACGATTGCGCGCGTTCGCGCGGGCGACATGCGGGCCTATCGTGAGCTCTATCAGCGTCATGGCCGCCGCGTCTATGCGCTGTGCCTGCGTATGACGGCCGACCGCGCCTGGGCCGAAGAGCTGACGCAGGATGTGTTTGTGCGCGCCTGGGAGCGGCTCGACGGATTTCGGGGCGAAGCCGCCTTCGGCACCTGGCTGCACCGCCTGAGCGTCAATCTGGTTCTGACGGCGATGCGAGGAGAGCGCCGACGGCAACATAACACAGCCGCTGCTGCCGAAGCGATGTCGCCTGGGACAAGCTATGGCGAGAAAGACGTGGCCGTGGCTCTCGATCTCGAACGGGCCATAGCGGCATTGCCAGAACGGGCACGCATGGTTTTTGTGCTGTACGACATCGAAGGATTTACGCATGCGGAGATTGCATCGATGCTTGGACTGGCAGTGGGAACATCCAAAGGCCAGTTGCATCGCGCGCGCGTCCTGTTGCGGGAGGTCTTGCAGTGATGAAGTGTAGTGATGTCTCTTCGCTGATTGCCGACTTTCAGCGCGGCACTTTAGAGGAGGACCGGCAAAACGCCGTGCGGGAACATCTTAAGCGATGCGAATCCTGTCGCGCTGAGCTGGCGGCGGCAAAGAAACTGGCGGCGGCGACAGCACAGCTTCCGAAGTCATTAGCGCCGCAGCAGGACCTGTGGCCAGGAATTGAGGCGCGCATTGCCCGGGCCGTGCCGAAGGACAAAGCACAAGCGCCGCAAGCGCTTGGCGCGGCTGACGATCCGCGTCCGCTGCGGTCGAAACGACTGTTCCCCTTGCTGCTCGCAGCCAGCGTGGTTCTCGCTGCCGCCCTGCTCATATTCTGGCAGATGTCGCCCGACAATGCCGATGCCGGCCGGGATGGCTGGTATGTGCAGGCTGTCGAGGGCAGCGCCAGACTGAGTGGCGAGCTCCTGGTTGCGCCCGACGCCTTCGAGCTGCAAGAACAGAGCTGGCTGGAAACGGAGAGCGGCGCAAGGGCCTGGCTACAGGCAGGCGGCGTCGGCCACATCAGCCTTGCGCCCAATTCCCGTCTGCGCCTCCTGAAATCCGGCGGCGATCAGCAACGGCTGGAGCTGCAGCGCGGCACCTTGCGAGCCAGTATATCCGCGCCGCCGCGCATCTTCATTGTCGAAACGCCATCCGCAACCGCCGTTGACCTGGGTTGCGTCTACGATCTGAGTGTCGATGCCGAGGGCAGCGGCAGTCTGGCGGTGAGCATCGGCTGGGTGGAGTTGATTAATTCCGCGCTGCGTGTCGTAGTGCCGGGCGGCTTTTCCTGTCGAATCCACAATGGTCTGGGTCCCGGCACGCCCTATCGCAGCGGCAGTCCGGTGGAGCTGACGCAATGGCTGGATCGCTTCGACCGCAATGACGAGGACAGCGAAGTGCTTGACAATCTCCTTGCGCGAGCCGGAGAGCTCGACAAACTTACGCTCTGGTACATGGTAAAACGCAGTGTAGGGCCGGCGCGGCAACGTCTGATTCACACCCTCGACTCGCTGGCGCCCGCCCCGCGGGAACTGCGCGAGCAAGGGCTCGCCCGGGGCGACAGTGCGATGTTAAACAAATGGCTAAACAGTCTCGGCTACTATTCCTGGCCCTGACAGTTAACTCCGATCCTCATTGCCTGTGCCCGCCGGTACAGGCACGAAAACAAACCAATCAATCCATTAGTCTGCCGAATCCACGAGAGCGGTACGGTTTCGCTATGGCCGAATTCTTCGAAAACCGTATGCTTGGCTCGTCAGGCATTTAACCACAAAGGAGGCTTCCATGAAAAAGAGCATGGTGATTAACTTCAGACGGCCGACGACCTTTTTGTCGCTGATTGCATTGATGCTGCCATTGATTCAATTTTCCGCTGCGGCCGGGCCGCCCCTGGTCTGCCATCAGATCGACATCGGAACGGCGACTTCCCTGCCGGCAGGCGATGGACCGTTTGGGATGGACCGCGACTACAAGCCCGGCGATTTAAGCGCGGCGACCCTGGCCTTGCTGGACGCGGAACAGTCGGTCCTGGTGCGGATGGAGACCATTCGGCGCGCCGTCCTGTATGTTACCAGGGCGCTTTATGGTGTCCGGCACGGACGGAGCTATACCGATGCCGACCGGCGGAACGCCGCCGCTCTGTTTCTTGCATTTGAAACGCGGAAGGACGCCGCTCGCGCTGCCAAAGAGGATGCGGCCCGCTGCCTTTTCGACTATGCCTATCTTGCGGCCTGTTTACGGCAGGCGGGCATCGATCACACCGGCAGCCAGAAAGAGCAGTATGCCATGCTGTCGCGTGCTTCCGCCGAATTAGGCGCCGAACCGGCACTCGACTTTGCCATGGCCCTGCTCAGCTATCATCCTCGGCTCGAGTCATTTGCCGTTCATCTTAAACGCGCTCAGGAAGGGGCTTCCGCCGATGGCTTGCTGGCGGGAAATATAGCGCGGCATTTCGAGGATGAGCTGGCGGAACAGAAGCAAGTTAACTAAGTGAGAGTATCATACCGACAGGGGTTGTAGCAACAAAAAACGCGCAGCGAACATTGTTCACTGCGCGTTCACTTTATCTGAACGTCGGTTGACGCTATTCGACAATGATCTTTTTCGTAAAGGCATTATTATCCTGACGCACCGTCAGATAATAAACACCCGCCGCTTTGTCGCTGATGTTGATTTCACGTTCGAAGAGACCCGAAAAACCGTTCAGGGTTTCGAAATAGATTTCATGGCCCTGGGCATCATAAATGCGCACCAGCGTTTCGCCGCTTTCCGGCAGGTTGAAGTTGAGCTTAAACACGCCCTTGTTCGGGTTGGGATACACGCTCAGGCCGCTGTGCGCCAGATCGTTATCGCTCGGCAGCGTGTTGTTCGATCGTTTGTTAAACTCCTGAGCTTCGGCATCGCTGATGTCGGCCAGGGAAATCGTAAACGTCACTTCACGGACGACCTCAGCGTGACCGGCGCCCGGTATGTGCTGCTGATGAAAGCTGTTTTCATCCGACTGAGGTGTAAAGCGGATTGCCGGGCTCTGCTCTGTTGCATTCAGATCGTGAGGGAGGACCAGGCCATGCGGGCGCAGTTTTTCGCGGATTTCACGCGGATGGGAGATCACGCCCCGCGAGCGATGATCGGCCCGGCTCTTGATGGTGCCGCTGGCCTGCTGCTGATTGCCGTCGCGCAGATAGTCGACCGTGATCTGGCTGCCCGGCTTAATGGTTTTCAGCAGCTTATGCAGCTCGCTGAAACTCTTGATGCTGACGCCGTTAATCGCCGTGACGACATCGTTTTGTTCGATTCCCATTTCGGCGGCGCTGGTATTCGGGATTACGCGTTTGATATGCGCCCCGTCTTTTTCACTTGTCTGTTCGTTGAAATGCGTGCCGCCCGAAACACCAAAGAAAGCGCGTTGGCTCTGCCGTTTATGCCATGCCTCGCGATCGAAGCGCGAAGGACGATGGATGCGGCGCTCGCGATGTTTCTTAACGCCGAGCGTCGCCTCGGTCGTCATGGAGCGGCCATCGCGTACGAAGCCGATCGTGACATTATCTTCCGGCGCAAAACTGCGGATGACTTTGATCAGCTGCTGGTAGCTTGTGATCGGCTGATCGTTGACTGCAGTGACGATATCGCCGGCTTGCAGATCGCTGGCGGCCGCGCCGGAATTCGGAATGATACTCTGGATGTGGGCGCCATTGGTATTTGCGAGCGTGTGCTTGTCGGCCAGCGCTTTGCTGACCGCGCCGATGTAGACGCCAAGAAAGCCATGCTGCTGTTTTTTAACGGCGGGTGCCGGCGGCATTCCAGCAACCGCATCGAGCTCGATCGTCATATCCCGCACGGTGCTGGCGTCTTTTTTGCGGCGAATAGTGATCTCGACGATTTCGTCTTCGGCCAGGGATCCGAGTTCATCAACCACGCCTAGCTGCTGAAGGATAGCTGTAATATCGGCGCCGGAGGGGGTGGTGTAGACTTTATCGACGGTCGTTGTTTCGCCATTCTCGCTGGTGACCACTTTGACATTTACTTGCTTGTCGGGCGGATTGTCGTTGTCCTGGGACGTACCGGCGGAAACCGGCAGCAGCAACGCCAGGAACATCATCAGAATCACGGAAAACAGTTTTGCGTGTTTCATGGCATCTTCAAAAAGTATGTTTAAAAAGCTGTTCTTTGGAGCGGGATTGAATACCGCGAAGCTGCGGCACCGGCTGGCAGATGTGCACCGAAACACTGCGCTACGGTCGAAGGTCCGAAAGGTTACGGATAGTTGCAAGAATATTTTGCCGGCCGTCCGGTTTTGAGGGCCGCCATGTGTTGGCCGGCGGCAGTGCCAGGAGCAAAAAGCGGAGTTCACGAGGATTTTGGGTGGGGCCTGCGCTGCTGTGCCTGGCTAGGGCGGCCGTTCCGGTCCCTATGCCGGTAATCGCTACCAATGGCCTTAGTTCGAGGACGTAATCAACAGCGTTGCGGCAGACGTCCTGCCGTCGGCTTCCCTCACAGTCACCAGGTAAACACCGGCGGCCAATTGCGCGGGCGGTCTCAGCAGCAGTCGACCTTCGCCGTCGGGCCTCAGTCGCCGCTGCACTAATTGCGACCCCCTGGCATCGAAGAGCCGCAGCATGACGGAAGAATGGCTGTTGTCTTCAAGGCGCAGTCGAATTTCACGCGAGCTGCTGCTTTCGACGAGCAGACCGCGCCGCGGCGGTATCGACTCATCGACATCGGTCCGATCGGCGGCATCGAAGACAAGTACCTGGGCTGAAAGCGCCGGTAGGCTGAGCTCGAAGCTATCGCCGAAGTCCGTGATGAGAGATTCCCTGATCGTCACGCGTTCTTCGTCGGCGTTGAAATCTTCATAGGGGTTAAAGTCATTCCAGCCTTCGCCGTCCAGCGAATACAGCCGCGCCTCCGCATTGAAATCACGCGCCGGCAATTGCAGGCGCACGCTTCGCTCTTCGGCGAGATCGCGGTTAATAAGCAGGATGGAATAGCGTTGATCCTGTTTGAAGGCGTAGTGGCCGACCAGTTCGAATGTTTGTTCCGGAATGTCATTCCAGCCGGGGTGCGTAAACTCGGCCGCATCGTCGCTGTTCGAGGACAGCATATCGCCAAGGCAATAGTTGTTAAAGAGCATTCCCGCGTAATACAGTGGCTGCCGTTTGTAATTGCCCCAGACATTGTTGACCAGACCCCACTGACCGCCGGTAGCAAAATGAAAGAGCATAGGCATGGCAATTCCTGAACGGATCATCGTGGCGGTGAAATCCAGATAGACGACGGCCTGTCCCAGCCGGTGAAAATAGTTCGCCAGATCGAAATTACCCTCATAGATGAAAAGCGGCAGGCGTTTGCCGATGGTTTCTTTCATATAGATGTAATGCTGCGCCACCTGCCCGGCATACCAATGGGTGTAGGCCAGGCCGCTGAGCAGATAGCTTATCTGTCCGCGCCCGTCCAGCACCTGGTTGGAATTGCCGTCCAGATAACCGCTGATGGCCCACCAGTCGCCTTCGCCGTCTTCGCCGTCGATCATATTCCAGCGATCCCACCACTGGTAGTTGGCCCGCCGGCCGCAATAAACAAGGCGATACTTCTCAGGGTCGAATTCCGGGGTCGCGCGCATCAGCTTCATCCGCTCGCGCGTCCAGGCTATGTAGTCCTGTCGCGTGTCCTGGCTCCAGGGCGCGCCATGCGCTTCGCTGCCCCAGACTTCGTTGCCGAATTCGATGATGAAACCCTTGCCGGAGCTGAGAAATTCATCGTGGTTTTCGCTGGCGCGCAGGGCGCCGCCTTCGGTGTCGGGAGCGCCGCCGATATATTCCACGAGCCTTTGGACGGTCCTTGGGTCACGGTAGAAATCCTGGTTCTCATCAACGGCGAGGACGAGATTCGCCTGTGCGCCCACCAGTTCGCAGAGCCGGAAAAAGTCGCCATAGCTCATATCGTCGCGTTCGTCGTGCGGACCGGTATTGCCGCTGAAGCCGCCGTCGAAGTTAGCGCCGATGCCGCCCCAGCGCAGTGCCGCCGGCTTAAAGTCGCGCAGGTAGTCCAGAAAACGCTGATCTAGGCCGTCTTCCGGCCGGTAGTTGGCAGTGATGTAAAAGCGGAAGTCATCGATGTACAGCTCGCCGGGACCATAGCCCTGGATATACAGCTCCCCCAGCTCGTCGCTGACAGCCGGACGAAAAGTCCATTCGAAAAGCCGCCAGTCGGCGCCGGGAACAAAATCGGGGCTGAACTGGACTTCATTGCTATTCCAATAGCGCAGGCGGATGTTGAGGTGCGAGTCATAATTTTCGGCGCGCACCGCCATGGTGATGGTGTATTCATTGGCTCTGTTAAGCTGCCATTTCAGGCGCCAGTTCTGAAGGCCGGACCAGGCTTCGCTGAGCTGCATTTTCTGCGCCTGCCTGCCTTTATAGGGCTTCTCGGCGTCGACGCTGTACTGACCGCCCTCGCCGAATTTTTTCCAGCCGCTGATTACGCCCGCATCATCGCCGCCCTCCTGTACCGGCCCCTCGAAGGAGCCGTCGCGGCACATTTGCGCCAGAAAGGTAGCCCCCTGCCAGGAGCCGGATACCCGCGGGCTGATATTGACGCCGATGCCGGGGTTGGCGGCCACCGGCGTATCTCCGATCCTGATACTGGCGTCCTGCGCCGTCATTGACAAGGGCAGGAAAAAAAACGAGGCGGCAAGCAGTAAAGCTCTCATAGCACGATACTCCATAGTTCTTGGCAACAAAGCCAGTTGCAGCAATATAGTTACGCCGAGTCATACCCACTGTTTTTGCGCGTCGGATTGACGGAAATGCTATAGTTTTGCCGGCAAAATCGTGCCTAAAGAGCGGATCCAAAGGCAAAGGGTCTCGCGAAAAACCGCACAGAACTACTCTACACAAAAGGTCATCTTGCAGGCTAATCAACACAGGACCGAGTTTACTCAACATTCCCAACGGCAATACTGGCAGTTCTTCTGGCCTCTGGCTTTGACCGGAGTCGCGATGCTGCTGGCGCGGCAGTTTCAGAACGGTACCCTGGCGCGTTTTCCCGACGCCGAACGCGAACTGGCGATTTTTGCGTTTGCCGCCAGCACCTACATGCTGTTTAACGCCGCCCTCATTTTTCTGCCGCAGATGACTAATCTGCTGGCGCGTTCGCGCCATGCCCTGCGTCTGACCCTTCGATTCGCACTGGCGGTCAGTCTTGTATTGAGCATGCCGCCGCTGCTGCTGGCCTTCAGCGGACCGGGCGCCGATATGCTGGCATTCCTGTTCGATATCAGCGGCGCGACCCTGGACAGCGTTATTCTCTATCTGCGCTATCTGACGCCCCTTATCCTTGTCAACGCCCTGCGACAGTATTATTCGGGCCTGCTGGTGCAATGCCGCCATACGAGGCTCGTGACTCTGCTCAACCTGGTGTATCTGGCGGCGACGGTGCTTATGCTGCTGCTGGGCCTGCAGTTCCGATGGCGCGCAATCGAAACGCTGGCCCTGTCCCAGCTCACGGCGGCGATCGTTCATCTGCTTTTATTGCTGCTGGCTGTGCAGCGCTCATACCGGCTGCCCGAACGAGAAGAGCATCGCTGGCTGACCTATCGCGAGGCCTTGCGCTTTTTCTGGCCGATGGCTCTCACAAGCGCCCTTTTCGCTCTCAGTCGCCCCATCGTTTATGCCTTCGCCAGCCGTCTCGATGATGGCGTGGCCGTCGTCGCGGCATTGCGCGTCAGCTTTGATTTCGCATTGATATTCCACAATCCACTCAATCAGTTTCGCCATCTCTTCGTGAGCTTCAGCCACGACGATCCCCGCGCGATCCGTCGCTTTCTGCTGCGCATTATGCTGATGCTGAGTCTCTTGATGCTGCTCGCTGCCCTGACTCCGCTCGGCGCATTGATTTTCGAGCACCTGCTCGGCATCTCGGGCGCGGTACTGGATATGGCGGAACAAACACTGCTGCTGCTCTGTCTGCTGCCCCTGATCGTCACTCTGCGAAACTATTATCATGGCCTGCGGATGGTGGAACGCAGTACCGCCGATATGGCCCTGGGCAGCATCCTGCGCACCCTGGCGATCTATGCGGTCTGTGCCACTCTGTATGGCTTCCGTCTGCTCGATTCGACGACGGCGGCCCTGGCGCTGCTCGCCGGCTTTGCGGCCGAAGCCGCGACGGTCTTTGTTGCCTATCGTCGAACCGGTGCTGCCCGCCGGCATTGACGAGGCCAGGCGTCGCCCGAATGAAGCAGGGCAATTTCACATGATGTGGCAAAAACGTATTTTCGCATTCCCGCTTAGATGACACGCGAAGGAAGACAGGCATGGATTCACGCTATGAAGCACTACTGGTCGAGACAGCGCAAGAGCAGGGCGAAGAAGCCATTCCCTTAAAAGGCGAGATCCAACTCGAAGACGGCTCGCAGGGCCGTCCGCTGCTCTGTCGAACCCGCAGCGGACTCTGGCTGCTGGCTCTTTCCGATAGTGGTGCCCGTCTTGCCATCGATCTGCTGGCGGGGCCGGCCCTGCGCTATGAAGAGCGTCGGCTCGGCGACCGGCTTCGGGCGGCTGACTACAGCCTGGATATTCCTTTCGGCAACGGCGATAAAGTCAAGAAGGCGATTGCACTGGCGCGGCTGAGCAGGGGGCGCGGCCTTGCGTCGGCAGCCTTCGATTGGAATGGACGCTTTCTCGATCTGGAAGAGGAGCTCGAAAAGCACTGGCTGAATGTCAACCTGCGTGACGAAGAGGTTTTGCTGGCCTGGCTGCCGGTTCACAGCGAGGTCTCGATCGACTCGCCACTCATCGGCGAGCTGAAGGCGCGGCGCTGCTTTATGCTCAGTTCGGAACGCCTGGCCCTGGTAGCCGTCGCCGAACTCGGCGATGTCGACTATCTGGAGCTGGCTCCCGCGGCCCTTGCGATTGAGTCGCGGCTGGGGCGTGATACGGTGCGCTGTGGCGACAGCGAATGGCAGGCGGGCCTGAAGAATGAAGATCTCTTTGCCGAGCTGAGTGCGGCGACCGCAATGACGGCGCCGGATCGATTGGGGCGGATCGCCACCTTGAATTGGATCAAGCCCGACAAGCGGGGGCACAACCGCTCCGCAGCCCGGCGTCTGCTCGCCATCCTGGTGGATCGTTATGACCGGCCTCTCGATGAACTGATGCTGCGTTATGCGGATCACCTGCTGCTGGCGGGCGCTGATGCACCGGAAGCTGCCCTGCCTTCCGACGAGCTGCATTCGCCGCTGCGACGTATCGCGGCCACGGATGCCGGAGCCGAGCTGGCTTGCTGGGCCGATGACTGGCAGCTGAGCAACGCTGTCATGATCGAGCTGGTGGAAGCCCTGCTGGGATTCGACGAGCTGCCGGCCCTGGCGGCGGCGCTGCCGCTGCATCGGCTGGCGCGCGACCGCCGTCTGCAGGAGGAAAAAGACCTGCTTGGGCAGGCGCTGACGGATATTCTCTTTGCCCGGCACCTGATTGCCATGGATCGGCATGCTGAGGCACTGCCCCTGCTGGAAGAGCGCCTGCAGCACTTGCCGGATGAAAAGCTCGCCGACCTGTTGCCTGCGCCAACCGCCGATCTGACGACCGGTGCGGGCGGGCAGAGCTTGCGCATCGCGATCCTGGATCTGCTGGTGACGGCGCGCGGCAACCCCGAAGTCGCCGATGCCGCGACGGTACAGACGCTCGCGATGCTGCAGCCCTTGTTACGTGCCCGCATCGAAGCCTTGCGGCATTGTGCCGCGGCTGAACTCGCCGATCGGGCTGCCCGCGTTCTTCAGCTATTTGACGGCGTCGGTCCGCTGGCCGAGAGTGAAGGGCAGGAGAGCTCGCAGGGCATTACGGCGCTGGACGCTGAGCTGCTGAATAACGCCGTTCAACATCCTGCCTCTCGCAAGGGAGCGCCACTGGAACAGCTCACCACCTGGATCGGCAAGGCCCGTGTACCGGATCACAGCGCTATTCGCGCTCATGGCGAACGAGTAAGCAGCCGCAAACATCCGTCCGTGATGGCAATAATCACTGATACTGTCCTCGGACTCAGCCTGCCCGCCGTGGAGGCCTATATCTCGCATGGTGAAAAAGGTATCGGCCTGCGCGCCTACGAAGGCGATCCCCCCTTTATGCTCATTGGCGCCGTGCATCTCGATGAAGAATCGGAGTATTTTATGAGCTCTGCGGAATTGCGCTTTGCGATTGGGCATGAGCTGGCGCACCTGAAATTTCAGCATACCCGCCTGACGTCACAGGAAGTTTGGGATGGTGTTTTCGATAAAAGCTCCAGTTTGCTGGAGAGCGTCATGATGCTGGCCGGTCCGCTCAGTATAGCGGGTAAAACAATCGCCGGTCTCTCTTTGTTTAATAAAACAGCAATGTTGCAGCGCGTCGGAACCGCCATAACTAGCATAAACATCGGCGACAAGGCCGGGAAAATGGCCGAGTGGATCAGTATTTCACGTGATGTGCAGCAATCGTCGCGGGCCGCCAGGACAAAAGACACGGCGCCTGCCACCGACGACATCGACACCCGACCGGATGATTTGCTGGCCGCCTGTCGCGTTATGCAGCTCACGGCGGATCGTGTCGGACTGCTGCTCTGCGGAGATGTTGCGGCCGCCATCCGCGCCATTTTTCTTTCGAACCGGGGCTACTGCGCGCTGCTTCCTGTGGCGGAGCGTCATGGCATTACCACAGCTTTGAATCGTCACGGTGATGATGGCCGCCTGCTTAATCAGGATCTGGCGATTCGCGCAGCGGCGCTGATCTCTTTCTACCTCTCGGATGACTATGTGGCGGCACGGCGCGCGCTGACGACGATCTGAATTCTTGTCGGATCGGAGCCGAGCCGCTCTGGCGGTCGGAATGCGCCCCGCTTTGCATTTGCCAGGCCGTTGGACTGGCTGGGAAAAAGTCGTTCAGATGGAAACCGGATGCGCGGTGCATTGCTGCACCGCGCATCTGCTCCGGCGGCAAGCCGGAACATAGTAGCCGAGCTAATCCAGAGCCATTATCACTAGTACGTTTTCTAATAAGTTCTTAAGATATTTATCTCCCCTTTTTCTAGAGGCTGTGTGAAAACACAAATACAAAATTTGTTTATCGTGTTTTCACGCTCGACATAGTTTTGTCCGCATTCTGCCTTTAAGCCTTTGTAAACGCCATAATACCCCTAATTGCATGGTTATTTCCTGGTAACCCGTCCAAACAGCGCCTTGAAGCTTGTTACAATGCTTCAAAAGCTGTTGTGCTCCGGCGATGTTGAACAAACGGCGCAGATTGTAGCTCAAGACCATCAGGGCACATTCGCCGCGAACCTTTGCCAAGCCTCGTGTTAACAATCTTCCGTTCTGATAGAAGGCCTTCAGCGTTCCGAAGACGTGTTCCACTATCGAACTGCGTTGGCGGGCGATCAGTCGGTTTTGCTCATACAATGCCTGATGGCGCTCGATCACATCTTCGTTCGGCAGCCGGCGTATACAACGACCCTGGCGACGGGTCGTACACTTTGCACGTAATCGACAGTCCCCGCAGGCCGGTGTGTGATACTGCAACAACTCTTTGCCTTTGCTTTTGTCGTAATAGCTGCCACGGTAGCTCAGGCGCGCCCCAGCCGGACAAATGTACTGATCACGCTGTTTGTCATAGATGAAATGGCGTTTCTGATACAGTCCTTTGCCCGTATGATTTGACGATTCGATCCGTGGCACATACACGGTGATCCCGTCTTGTTCACACTTTTCCAGATGAGCGACGTTAAAATAACCCGCATCCACGGTTGCTTCCAATTGCGTGACTGCCAGGTTCGCCTTGGCCTGTAGCGCCATTGGTGCCAACTGTTCCAGATCGGTTTCCTGATTGGTCACCTGATGGCCCACGATCAGTTTGTGCTTACTGTCAACGGCGATCTGGATGTTGTAGCTGACCTGATGATGGCGCGTGCCGCTGAGCTTCATCATCCGAGAATCCGCATCGCTCAGATTCATCTGCCTACAGCCTGCACGCTCTAATTCTTCCTGGCGTGAGGCTACTTCTGCTCGACGACGCTCCAGGCGCTCTATACGGTCCTGGATTGCCTCACGGCGCCGCGACACGCTCGCAAGCTGTTCTTCTGCCTTCCGGCTCCCGCCGCCGCCAGCTCCGTCGACCGGCGGCTCTTCATCGGACGCCGCAGCACTGGCCGCTTCATCGGACCAATGGGCTTCCAGACGATCCTGGTGCGCTAACTCTTCCAGGTAGGCTCGGTGGGTCTTGTCCAGATGGTCTGTCAGCTTCTGTAATTGCTTCACACTGTAATGCTTCGCTTTCGATGCCGAGGCCTTTAACTTGCTTCCATCGATCGCCACCAATGTGCCGCCAACCAGGCCCTTCTGATGACATAGCCGTACCAATTCAACACAGGTCTGTGCGAAGGGCTCCTGATTTGCTCTGCGAAAATCTGCGATCGTCTTAAAATCAGGATGTACCTGATGCAATAACCACATCACCTCGATATTGATCTTGCTTTGCTGTTCGAGTTTCCGGCTGGAGTTGATTCCGTGGTAACAACCATAGATATACAGCTTCAACAAATCTTTCGGATTATAGGGAGGACGACCGGTACGACGGACAAGCGCATGGGTGAAGCCCAATGCTGCCATATCCAGACTCTCGACAAAATCATCGATAAAGCGTACCGGATTGTCTTTGCTGATTACATCATCCAAACAGGTTGGCAGCAAATTGTATTGATTGCGGTTTTTGCCCTCTACATATCGCATTTCACATGCACCAATTTGTTCTACGCTGCTAATGTAAGACCTTGGTGAATCTTGTCGAAGGAGTTTTCACACAGCCTCGAGAAAGGGGAGGTTAGGAGGGGTTATGAGAATTTAAGGTCTTTCTAACTCCCCTGGCCCCTCTTTCAAAAGAGGGGGACTAGAATAAACTAAATTGAAAAAGTACTTGATTCGAATATTCATCCTGTTTGTCCTTGGTGCAACAACCATGGTTGCAGCAACAGGAAGGCCGGCTGTACTTATGATTCAACGCAACCCGAATGTTAACGATGCAGCAGGAGTTTGATACTGCGGCTCGAACCGTCCTCATAAACAAGTGTCAGGGTATAAACGCCGGGCATCCAGCCGGTCGTTGCAATTGTGTCGGGCGTCTGCCCGTCAGCTTCCAAATCTGATCGATAAAGCGTTTCTCCGACAAGGTTACTGACCCGGATACTTCGCGCCGCTTTGTTCACATCATGCAGGTTAATAAATAAGGGCTGACCCTGTTTCGCCGGATTGGGTGATACGGCGAATGACGCGGCAGCAGGCTGCTCTGCCCGGACAGCGCCGTCGCTTTGTTTATTGAGGACCGTGTTGGCGCAATCCTGTGTATTGTTGAAGGGCGGATACTGTTTATCCAAATCACGCGCGAAGCTCTCGAGCCGGCATTCATCCGTTGAGCCGGGCGCAACATCCATTTCGCAGGGTTCCCAGTACGGCACTTCATCCAGTTCGCCGGGATTGCTTGTTACCCGCACATCCTGCACCGGATTGGAACAAGCTGTACGGCCTGTCGGAGCAATACGCAACAGGTATTCATTGTAGACGAAGTGACTGCCACCGGAGGCCAGGTAGGCATTGCCCAGACCGAAGACATAGGGCTCGTCGAGCATTCCGTCTATGTGACGCAATTCCGAGTTGTCGCCCTGCTGATAAACATTAGTATAGCCCGGAACAGGCAAGCCGCCTGCCAGCCCGTCAACAATCATTGTAAATCCGTAGGACGAAAAATTGTCGATCGTTTCGCCCGCAATCGTAAAGAAGGGATAGGAAGGCGGGAAAACGCTCTGGTCCTGACGGTCGACCGTGTTCGTGACCGAATAGCCGATGTCGTTGCCGTTGGCGCCGGAAAGCCGAATGTCGTAGAGATTGTCCCAAAGCAGGCCGCCCGTGCTTCCGCTGAGACAGATCGCAACGACGTCGCGTCTGCCGGCCGAGCCATTCTGATGATAACCGCTGACACAAATGTAATCATCCAATGGCGTCGGAAAGATCGAAAGCGAGAGACCGCGCAGATAACGATCCTGAATGCGATACAGCTTAACATGATTCGGCCCCCAAAGCGGGTTGCCGGTCGCGCCGTCGAGTTTCATTAGCATTATTTCGGAATTGTAAATCGTAGGAGCCTGAATGTTTTCCCGACCGGAGCCCGCCACGATCAGATTTCCGCCTTCGTCTTCGCGTATGCACCAGGCCTCGTCAGCGCCGAAGCTGCCCTGCTGGCTCGAAAAAACACGCGCCCAGATCGGAATGCCGTTGGCATCGGTTTTAATTATGTGAAACGCCGGCTGTGAGCCGAGGACCGGAAACTGGATCTTGCCAGCCATTACGATGTTGCCGGCTTCGCCCGGCTGCTGCATCTCGATCACGCTGGTCGAGCCGCTCCAGTGAATCTGATCGAAGATGATCGGCGTGTAGTAATACGTCCAGTCAGTAAATCCGGTGGGATTGTCGACCTGCGACAAGTGAAAATGATACAGGCTGAATGTGCCGTAGTTAACATCGATGCCGGTTGTCCAGTAGATTTTGTCCGAGGAATATGACCGCGCTACCGAATGGTCCTCACCCCAGGTCCAGTTATTGTAGAATACATTCCACAAGGGGCCGGCGCCGAATTGATCGACCTTGATCAGATGGACCCCGCCAGGATTGCCTTGCAGCTCCGGTCCTACCATGACAACACCGTCCGCCAGAATATCGGATCCATGAATGCCCGCCGTCATTGTGACGGGATTTGAATAGCTGTGCTCCCAGGTGATAGTTTGCGCGACGCCGATCTGCGTCATAACTATGCACGTCACCGCCAGGAAAACTGGCAAATGGCGGAATCGCAATGTTGAATATTGCATTGTTAACCTCCAATAAGAAAAATGAGTGCTCCATGCGGATCGAGGCAGCCGGCTGTGACCGCTGTCCACACAGGAATTGTGATTTCATGCCGTTCGTTTGTGCTGAAGCCGGTACCGACAACAGATAAACGAAAACGGACTATCCGGCAAGTCCAGCCGGACTTGCTCGAATTAAACAATGAACAACGAGCTTGGGTCGGTGTAAGGATAGCAGGCATCGAACATTGTCGCTCCACCTCACGGGAGGGCGCTTCCTCGCAGATGCAGGAAGTAGTAGTATAAATTGTGTTAACCCGGTGCCGCAATAAGCCATAGCCTTGCGGTCTGCGTTGTGACATCCACATGTGCTTGCGAGCCTGTGGATGGACAATGCATTGTCCAGTTTGAACGGACAACTGCCCGGCAGTCGATGCTGAGAAGTGGGTGCGTGTTTGCGGATTCGATTGTTCGCTAAGGTAGAGTTTTCGACGGGTAATTACGAAACATCCGCAAAGCCTACGCGCAACTATTCCGGCTGTGAAGTCTTTCTGTTGTATCTCGCGCAAACGGATTCATGGTCTGCGCATTCAAACAGGCCCTTCACGCCGACTGTACCATCGTACTGATTGTTTTACTCCAATAGTTTTGGACATTCACAAAGTGAATTCACGCTCCCGCCTGCTGCGGCATCCTCTAATACCACAAAATCGTCCAATGGCTGAGTTGAACTTTGCAGACAGTACGTTTAGACTTGACTCTTTCACCTTGTGAAAAAGCGCTCTCGAATACTCACAGTGACAAAGTAATCAATTGTAATGGCTTTGAATCACTCTACATCTGACGATCACTCACAATGAAAGTAGATGTTAAAATAGCAGGCGTAAATGTACAGCATCTGAATGTAGAAGTCAAGTTAAAACTCAGGGCAAGTGTGAAAAATTACTTGTTATTTTGCTTCAGTCAAAAACCTGGACCTGCGTTCTTCCTTAGTTGTTCGCAACCATTGAACATTGTCGTTTTTTGTGCCGGCTGAACTCATGATGAGCCGGCGACGCTGGTTGATTGAGCCCTGCGAATTAACGGTACTGACACTCACGCTGGCGCCTGCACCATTGAACGCTTGTAATCAAGACGGAACAATCAATGAGCTGCTCGTATTTCTGCTGCCGGACACTGATGACGAGATTCTGAATTGTGGTGGCTATCATGAAGTTGAGGAGGATGAGCTGCTTATCGGAGAGGAACGGTATGGGTTTTGTTAACATCGGCTACGCCCTGCTTAACAACGACGATGTAGGTCTCAATCCCATGCTGGGGATCGGTCTTAGCGGGATGAGCCTGAACAACAGCAGGAATGTGGATCTGCGAAAAGAAGACATTCTGCTCGAACCCGGCAATGAGACCCGGCTCTACGTGGCTGGTCTAAAGCTGGATTTTGCTATCGGTCCGGATTTCCTGCTCTTTCGCTAGCCTGGCAAAAGCCGCGATGATGGCGGCCTTACACTGGGCCTGCGCGCCGGCTGCCACCTTGCGCTTGAATCCGACAACGGGGAATACAGCGACGACGAGGTCAATGGCCGACGGGAATCGCTGCCTCCGGCCTCCACATGTCGCTGATTCTCGGCGCTTATGGCTTTGAGGCCGATTAATGAGCAAGAGCGCTACAGCCAACATCATCAGGATCACGATGTCGGGCCGAAATAGAATCGCTGTCAGCTGATTTTGAAGTTTCTCTCCTCGGTTTCAGAGGAGCGGACGCTGTGGCAGCCTGCCTACCGGCCGAGGAGAAATACTGATTACAGCGCTGAGGTCGCTGCCCAATGAAATTTGATGGATAGCGCCGAACCGACTCGTCTTGGCGCCACCATACATTCAGCAGCCGACGTCCGAGTCCTTGCTGCATTCAATTCCTCTTTCAGCCATAGGACCGTTGGCCGCCAATACTCCTCTCTAGCCGCGCCGCCCCTGTCACACTGACCTGTATTCCGGACGGATTAGCCGGCGATCAACAGCTACGCTTGCTGTCGTAACCATTGTTATACTGACCGGTCCTTCGGCCTTGGGCCGGTGGTCGCGAATGCCGCCGCCCGGCTTTCAGGTGTAACAGATCCGCAAACGCAATGTTGGTTGGGGTGCATGAGGCAAGATCCAGCTTATAGTGATGCTGAGCTGTACGCGCAGCTTCGCGAGACAGAGGCGGAGTCGCAGCGGGCGTTCAAAACACTGTACGACCGCCATGCGCATGGCGTCTATCGCTATTGTTTGCGCGTGATCGGTGATCCGGCCGGCGCCGAAGATGTCTTCCAGGAGACCTTCTTGCGGCTGCATCAGAGCGCCCGACAGAAACGCGTGATGAGCAATTTCGAAGCGTTTCTGTTTCGTATCGCCCGCAATTTGTGCCTGAACGCCCTGCAGAGTAAACATCGCCGGACTGAAGCCTTGCCGGAAGAGCCCGTGGCTGTGAGCGATTCGCCCTACGAACAGCGTGAGCTGCTCGATTTACTGCACCGGGCGCTGGATCATCTGCCGCCCGATTATCGCGAAGCATTCATGTTACGCGAATATCAGGGAATGTCGTATCGGGACATTGCCGACGTAATCGGCGCAAGTGTCCATACGGTACGGATTCGGCTGTTCCGGGCGCGCCGCAAGCTCGACGCGCTGCTTGCGCCCTACATCGAGGATATTCCCGAACATTAAATTTTGTTTAACCGACTGTAACGATAACCATGCCAAACTATGCGGAGCATTCGCCTTCCGAGATGCTGCATCTGTACATCGATGGTGAAATCGACGCGATCGCGGAAATGCTGCTATTTCGGCACCTGGCCGATAATCAGGAGCTGCGCGCCGAGATGCGTCGATTGATGCAGGTTCGCGCCGCAGTATCGAAAGATAATTCGCTGGCGCCACCGGCAGCGCTGCGCGATCGTATCCTGGAACGCGCCGGCATGGCTGACGCCGACCCGGAACGACGACGGCGTCGCGCCCTGCCGCTCTGGTTTGCCCGCAGCGGTATTGCAACCGCCCTACTGCTGACGGCTCTCGGGTCTTCCTTGCTAACCTGGTACCTGCAACCGGCGCCCGCCGGCATTGCCATCGAACGGACCGGCCACGAGACCGTGCCGCCGCAAGAGACAGTGCCCGCTGCTGCCGTCCGCCAACTGTCCATGGAGTCCGCCGCAGCCTTGCCTGTTCTCGTGAAGACAGGCGTTCAATCGCAGGTGCAAGACGGAACACGCCCTGTGCCTGCTGTCTCTGATTTCCAGGCGCAAAGGCGCAATCGGCAGCAATCTGCGCTAAGGCCGAAGATAGCGCCGCCGGGACTGGCGACTTCTTCCTTGCTCAGGCCGCAGCGTGACCGGGAGCCTCGCCGGGCTGATGACTCCTTCCTGAAGGCGATCGCGGCAGACCCTGTGCCGGTTCGTGCCCTCTTGGCCGGGCGCCCCTCGAAGCTGATAAGCATCGGACTGCGCGAGCGCATCAGCAGAAACTGGCCGGCTGTCAATGTTCCTTCCAACCGCGACACCTGGATGAAACACCGAAGCCTCAGTGTTTTGCTCGGGCTTGGCGAGGGGCATGCCCTGGGGCTGGAATTTGGGCAAGAACCCTTTGCTCAGATATACCATGAGTTGCGTGGCGATGTGCTGCATCGTATCGAACAGCAGCCGACTCTTTCATGGCTGGGACTGGCATATCGCTACCAGCACGACGGCCTGCCACTTCTGCCGCAATTCGATCCTTATGCCGAAATAATGCTGGGCGCTACGGACATCGGCCCTTTGCTGATGGGACGCGTGGGTATTGCCTACGCACCCGGCGGCTCCTTGAGTCTCAGTATCGACGTCGAGGGCGGCCTACTTTCATATTCTTCGGGGCAACAAACTTTAACAAGCAGACTATTGGGATTGAGCTATGGAATCAGTTACCGTTTTTAGTCCGAAGTCCGGCGCGCATTCGCTTGTCCGGGTTGCAGGAATTCGGCTCTTTCTGTTCAGTCTCTGTCTGTTCTGCGCGGCTTGTTCGCAGCCGGCTGAATTGGAGACGCCGCGACGCGAAACACCGCTGCCGGAAGATACGCCGTACAGCGAAGTGTTGCCTGCCCGTACGCTGTCCCTGGAGCTGAATCAGATACTCGATGACGACGAAATCGACCCGGAGCGCATATATCCCTGTTTAAGCTGGTCCGCCGTGCTGGAGCTGAGTGGGCACGAGACCCGGCTCAGCATCCGGGTCGCGGAATGCGAATCGGGTATCGACGATGAACTGTACTACCTCGAATATCTGAGCTTCAGCATTGATGCGCTGCTTGTCAGCGACAGCTCGCCGATTTCGCTTGGCCTGATCGGCCGGGCGGACCAGACGGAGGGCGCCACCTTTTTCGTTGTCGGCGTTGGCGACACACGGGCGCCGCGTCCTTCGATTCGCCACGCCGACGGTAATGACAACCGCATCCGGTTAGAACTTAGCTACGATGCCGACCAGAAGCGTATCAGCGGCGACATAAAAGTCGATCTCGCGGAGCTGACGCCCTCGGCCGATTTGCGGCTCGAAGGCCGCTTGCTTATACAGTTTTAGGCAAAAAAATACCATCAACAATATTTATGGTGACAACGATGCTCAATCGTTTCTTCTTATCTCTGACAACTCTCTGCTGCGCCGCTGCCACACTTGCCGGGCAGCAGGTGGAATGGGAACACTACAACAACGTCTCGGATTCGCTGTCGCAATATGTAACGGCGCCGTTTTCCGTGAGTCCGCTGAATCACATTTACCTCGAGGCGCAGCGCAATACCCCGCCTGCATACCTGAATGCGATTCTCTATTCCCGCGATCGCGGCGAAACATGGATTAATACTCGTGAACTGAATGACAGCATGGGCAGCTTCACCCTGAGCCGGGTCGTTTTTCCCGATAGCCGGACGATAATTATCGGGGGCAGGGGCTGGAATGGCTATCCGGATGCGTGGATCTCGCAGGACGGCGGCCAGAGTTGGTTCGGAGCACCAAAGGGCCTGACGCCCATCAGCTTTGTCGAGCTTAAACGAACAGCGGCCGGCGATTATCTCTGTACTACTACCGACGGCGTGTACTTTTCGGCACAGAAGCTGGGTGCCTGGGAAAAAGTGTCTGATGCCAATGCCCACGGTATCGAATGCGGTCCTGAGAATACTGTCTACGTCGGCACTAACACCGACGGTCTGTTGCGCTCCGATGACGGCGGCCGAACATGGCAGCGCGTGTCAGCGGACTACAGCACAGTGCAGGCCTTTGTGCTCATGGAGAGCGGCACCCTGGTTGCCAATTTCGAAGAAGATCTCGGCGAGGCGGCAATGGGCGCTTTTCACCGTTCGACCGACAAAGGCGCATCCTGGGAGATGATACGTAAAGCCTATGGGCTCAATCTTATGTGGTACACGGATTCGCCCCTGCATCGGATGGCCGCGATGGGTGACAAGATTCTGGCGGTTTCCGGCATCATCGGTCCGATATACGGAACGGAAGACGGTACAAAGTGGCGGCAGGCAATCATCGGCATCGACAACGACGTCCGCTCGCGCAGCGTCGCCTTCACTCCGGACGGCTATGGCCTGATAATCAATCTCTGGGGACTGTTTTACCGAACCACGGAACAACTGGCGCCGCCCGCCGTCAACACAAGCGCGGCCGCCGGTCCCGCTGTCCAGGCCTCGATACGCATTGCGCCGCATCCGGTCTCCGACAATGTCAATCTTACGATCCCTTATGTTCCCAATGCACAAGAGCTGGAGGTGCGGATAGTCAGCGTCACCGCCAAGCAAGTGTACCGGACCCGAATTCAACAAACGACGGCGATGGAAACCCAACTGCAAATCCCCTGTGCACACTGGCCGACGGGCAGCTATTGTTATCTGATCCGCGCTGAAAATGCGTCCTTTGGAGGGCTCTTTCAGCTGCGCGCCGCGCGCTAATCTCCAGCGTCTCAGACGTACAATCTTCAACCATTACGGCAGCATTACTTCAACCGCATGGCCGCTGCCGGCCTGTGGGTGGGCGCACTCGGCCCCTGGAGGCTGACGCCGCCCGAATTCATGAACCCTTGTACAACTAGCTGGAGGAATCGGTATGGGGCCCTAAAGCAAAACCGCGGTACAGCAACTATCCATACCGCGGTTCATCGAGTGATATTGACTACTCTGATAGTCCGCACACTAAAATAGGCAAAGCAGAGCATTGGGGGCAAGTCCCAATATGCCGTGGCCGGCAATTCTGCCGCAGCCTGCAACAGGAGGCCGCAAAACAACAGACATTATTTTCACAATGATTGACAGGAACAAAAATGAAACGGACTGGAATACTTGTGTGCCTGGCGCTGACACTATGCTGCGCCGGCCCACTCCTGGCGGATACCCCCGCCGTACCCGGCAATCTGAACGTCTGGATAACCGATCTCGAGTACGATCCGAATGCCGGGCCGTACCAACAGATTGCTACCATGGAATTCGAGTGGGATAAAAGCGAAACCGGAAAAGTCAAGGAGTATCGTCTTTACGCCCGTCCGATCCGACAGGATAATTCGACGATGGAGCTCGTCGAATCAGTCAAAGGCACCGATATCACCGTCAAGAGTACACTCCTTATGGAGCAGTTCGGCGATGGCGACGGCCTGTGGGTTTTTGAGGTGCGGGCCTTTGGCGCCGATGGGGAAAGCGAAGGCAGCAACCGTGTCACCGCCGGCTGCGGCGGGCGGACTTTGCCGCATGACTATGACGACGGCGACGGCGAAGATGGCGAAGACGAGGACGGCTCCGGTGACGACGACGGCGATGACGATGATGATCGCGGCCGCGGCGACAACCGGGATGATAGCGGCGGCGATGCCAGCGAGGCACGCGACCAGGGCGATAACACCACGCAGGACGACGTGACCTCCGTCAGCCTGGATCTGCGGGGCGGCAGTGAAGCTGTTCTCTTTCCCAATCCGGCTCAGACGCAGACGACGCTGCGTTTTCATGCCGACGCGGGCGAAGTGCAGGTCTCTATTCTGACGATGCGCGGAACGCTTGTACTGCAAACGACCCACTTTGCCGTTCAGGGCCAAAACGCCCTTGCACTCCCCCTTAGCGAACTGGCGCCCGGCATGCATCTGATTCGCATCAGTCAGCAAGACAGCAGTGTATCGCTGCCGCTTCAGATACTGCGTTAAAGGCCGGCTTCACGCAAATGCCGGAGATGCTGCCGGCCGATAGCGGTGCTGAAGCATACACGGGCCGCTGCCTGGCGAACATAGCGGCAGTTAACACTAACGTGCCCACTCTGCCTCTCGTTCTATCCGGAGTAAAACGCCGCAGGCCTGCCAACGATGAGCCGGGGCAACATCGTTCGGAGCGCCTGGCGTCAGGTCATCGGTCCCGAAAAGACAACGCCCCATGCTGCCGTCTATGCGCATCATGGAGCGTTGTCATTTTAATCGTTCAGCGAATCAAATGTTAAGCAGCATTGCCTCAGAAGAAGACAAAGGTATTGACCGGGCCGCCCGCGCGGTAAATTTCGGTCGGGCAGTTAAGCCCTGTCGCAACGCTCATACCGACGGCCGGAGCCGTGATAGGATTGGAATTGGCGACTTTGATTTCCGCTACGGTGCCGCCGGAGTTAAAACACTCTTCTTCGCCGGGCGGAATTTTGCCCACGCTGATGAAATTGTTTTGATTTACCAGGCGGTAAGAGACATCAATCGTACAGGCCGAAGAGTTGGAAAAACACAGCGGAGACCCCTGTGCGGCGATGTCCGATTGCGAACCCGCCAGCATCATAATCATAACGGCGGCGACAAGGAAGCCGGGGATAAGTAAACGTTGCATTGAACACTCCATAAAATGGGATGATTAAACAGACAGTTCGGCAGTGATGAGGCTCTGTCGTCTCGTCCTGCAATGCTCCGATAGAGAGGTCGGGCGCTGCGTATCCTTCGTCGCTGTACGCAGCGATCCAGCCGGGATCAATCGATCTTGACCATAGCTATCCCTTGTTTATGCAGCTCTGTCTGTGAAGGATAGGAGTTTAAGTGAGCGCAATAAACATGGGCGAAGCAAGCGCGTAGATTCGCCGACAGTGCAATTCAAATGATTGGTAACAATGGCAGTGTACCGATGTCGGATCGCGAAATATAGCAATCCGGCGCCAGGGAACAAAATACAAGATCGCGGCTCGTGTTACCGGCGCGTTCGAGCTAACTTTTTCAGCGGCCGGCAGCGATGGTAGCCGATTATGGCACAGCAGGATTGCGAACATCTCAGAGCACACAAAGAAAAGTCTATCGCGGATCAGGAATCGTGCTGACCAGGTAGCTCTGGAATTCGCCGAGCGCACTCCGCTCGCAGGTAGACTCCCAGAACTGTGCGTAATTATCTCCGCAATGCAACTGGTAATGATACAGCGAGGTGCAGCGGCGGGTATACGGCGAAGCCAGCCCGTCGAGTTCAAATGCGCGAAGCATTTCACAGGCTTTGTCATTCAGGGCGATACGCAGGCGTAGGCCGTGGCGCAGCTTGTCCGTGTCCAGATCGATTGAGGGCGGAAATTCGTGGCTCTTCATGCTGCCGCCATCCCGGTACCAGTATTGCAAGCGAAAGTCCAGGTCTATACCTTCGGTCACTACCTCCATCGGGCTCTCAAATTCGGCCCAATAAGAATGTCCTTCGCGGATGACAAACATCAGCTCGCGATCATCGTAGTAACAACCCGTTGCGTGCAGATAGATAAACAGCGTGTCGCCGTCCGCCAGATAATCGAGCAGCGCCTTACTGGAATCGGACTTATGAACATCTCCTGCGGTGAAGGGGATTTCAGGCGCTGTCTCATTGATGTCAATCGGCTGCCAGCCGGGCATTGCCGCAAAGGATGAGTCGGCGGCTGTTTTGTTTTCGGCGGCCTTGAGCATGAGGAATGACGATACGCAGAAGAGCAGGATGGCGATGGCTTGAGGAACAATTCTAAGCATTAGGAGTTCTCGATTTTGTACACTGTAGGCAGGGCCTCGATACAATGGAAGTTAAGATTTTTTCCAAAACAAAGTGCCGGAAACTCAAGCTTGATTTTTTGATACCGTGACAGGACCGAGGCGGAGGATGCTGTTTTGAGGGCAGCGGGAAGTTCTCACTCTGACACAATCGATTCTGCGATCAGGGTGGAATAACTACTATTGTTGTTGCGGTGATAGCGGATAACGTGGTTGGATGGCCCGGTGCAAAAGCCAAGATCAATCCCCGCGTCTCATTGACGCTGTGCCCGCTCGAGGTATATCGTTCGGATCGGAGTTCTTGTGACTTTACTTTCCAGCCAAAGAGAGATTTCCGCCAGCCCCAAGATGCCGCCTCCTCGAGGAGTCGTCCTCAATGCCGCGATTGCGGTTTGAAATTCGCGAAAGCATTGTGCAACAGCCGACATCGTCCGGCAAGCTCCTAGCTGCCCGCTATAGTCCAGGATGCAATGTTCTAAATCGTGCTGGAGCTTGCTCTGGGCTAAGGCGCTACGCGCATCCCCTATGATCCTTGTGAGCAGGCCAGTGTCGCCGAGCTCGTAATGAAGGATCGATTTCAGCGTCAGGCCAAAGAGCTGTAGGTCGCGCCGATGCTGTGTCGGGGCAAGCTCTTCCATCGCCAGCAGATGGTCAAGAGACTTTCGGTTGTCGCCGCATACGAAGTTTAACATTGCCAGATTATACAGAATCGCAAGATGTCGCGCGGCATTCAGTTTAGTTCTGAATTTCTGCAGATCGCTGGCGAAGTCAGTCTCAAGCTTTTTGAGATCACCAAGCTGTCGCCTGTTGACACAATACATAACTCGCAGATAAATGACATTCTGAAAATATTCGGCTTTTTCGTCGAACGTGCTGAGTTTAAGATTTTCCAGTTTACGGAGGATAGTCTCAAACTCCTCGTAATTGCCTGTTCGCAGCAGCAGCCCGCCCAAATTGCTCAGAGCGGCAACATGCTGACTGCGTTCGTATCGAAACACCTGTTCTTCCGATTCGCGGAGCCGGACGATGTCGTATCGATAGCGGATAGACGCCGGCAAATCTCCGCTCAGGCGGGCGGCATTGGCTACAAGCGTTAAGTACAAGAGCCGGCTGCGGCTGCTGCCCATCGAAGGATCCCGGGCGTCGGCGGAAGAAATGTCCAGTCCGGCTACTGCAAGAAGTTTGTCGGTCCGAAGTTCCGGTTGATTCAGACTGTGACGACCAGCCGTGAGCACCCGATCGTAAGCATCTCGCAAATTGAGTTCTTCTCCAAGCTTCAGCATCGCCTGATCTTTTTCTGCGATGCTTTTTTCAATCTCTGCTGCGGTGTCGGCGTCGAAGCGCGCCTGGATAGACTGGCGCTCGAGAATAATGAGGCGCGGCAACAGCCAGAATCGCTCGTGGTCATAAGCGAGTTTTTTGGCTTTTGTTAACTGTTCGTCGGCTTCGATATACAAACCCATTCCGATCAACAGCCTTACATTCTCGAGCAGGTTGAAAATGCGGCGATCAGGGTGATGTTCACTATGAAATGCACGTAGCGCCTTCAGGATCAAATTGTAGAGATTAACCTTTTCCACATGAAGACGCTTCGCGAAGGCTGCCTTGTCGAATTTCCGCTGTAATTTCTGTTCGCTGTATTTCTCTTGCCGATTAATCGCCTTGAATAGAAGCAAATAGTTGTTTGTCTCGCCGATAACATGCTGTTCGGCAAACAGTGTAAAATAGCGTTTTTCCGCCGGCGACATCGCTTTGATGAGGCGGAAGAGCTTGTCGTGATTTTGCATCTTTTGTCCCTCGGCTTTCTGTCTTTGCTCGTATATCCAAAGCTCCGCCCCGGCTCACTAAGGCCGGGGCCTGGCTCACCGGCCGTGACATTCAGTCTGCACGGCATCAATAATAGCGATTTATTGCTGAAAAGGCGGTTTGACTTTTTTACATATCAGCGCGCCCGGCCGGCATACCGTCTAGACTTCCCGCCGGCTGTGGTCTTCGAAATGTTTCTCAGACTTTTAGTCCGGGCGACAGGAAGCGCAGGTATCCCTCTCTTCGGATGATAGATTGCGTCCGCAATACAAATCGTAACAAATGATATCGTTTCACGCAAAGCAAGGACCGAATGGCTTATGTCTATCTGGAAAACTCTGGCAGCGCACTCGCTGACAGTCGCATTAATCTCAGGAACGGCATTGCTTACGGCTCCCGTGGCAGCTGCCGACGAAGGACGCCGCATCATCATCAGCTATGACGCCGTCTCCAATAAACTGGAGAGCAAGGTCAATAATCGGAACGAAAATAATGATGAGGATGCGTTTATCACACTCAAGCAGGAGGATAAAGTCTCGCTGGTGTTGAAGGCGAAGAAGAAAACGACCCTGAGCATCAACTACACGATCGAGGGTGAAGATCGTGAAGCCCAGTTCATAAAAAGATTTTCGGGAGCCCTGGGAGGTGATAGTGAAGAACAAGACCTAGGTCAAGATGATCCGGCAAACAGCATCAAGCGCCATGTGACGGAACGGCTGCTCCCGGGCGGCACGCTGACGGTTGAGTTTGTGGTGATTAATCTTGTCGAAAATCCGACGCCCGAGGATACCCTGCGCGTCGTCTTTACATTTAACATCGAACAGGCTTACCCTTTCTTTTTTGTTTCCACCGGTTTAGTACTCACCGCCGCCAGTGAACACTCGCTTTCTCTGATCCGCACAGATTCCCTGGCGACAGTCGCGAACGGCAGCGAGCCGCAGGAAACACCCTTTCGGGCGCTGATAATCAAAGGCGACAATAAGAACCTGCGGCCCATCGAGTCCGCAGTGACCTTCTTCCACGGCCGTATTTTCTGGCGATTTTACGGTAGTCTTGGCGTGCAGCTTAATGCCAGTATCTTCGAGCTGCCGCTCCTGGGTGTTTCCTATTATGGTCAGTTCCGCAACTTCGGCTACGTGCTCACGGCCGGCCTGCATCGCGCTAACGAATTAGAGATCAGGCCGGAGAGCGGCATTGAAGTCGGGCAGCTTGTCCACCCATCCGCCAACCTGAACGAAGAAGATATCCCGACGGAAGAAGTACCTGTATGGAAGTGCTTTATCGGGGTGTCTATTACGCTCTAAATGGTTTTGCCAGGCGCGTGACTGTTATGCGGAAGATAGCGTGATTCCTGCATGCATCACCTTCCTGGTTCATGGTAAAAGTGTACCCCGCGCTGCGAATCATCGACAGCGTCTGTTTGTTTAACTTTGCAAAATTAAAAGGAATATCATGCCAATCCCCAGTGATCTGCCTAAACAGTTTGATTTAAGTTCTCACATTGTTACGATTTATCAGAAAACAGTCATCCGGGTTGTAGAAAAAGATAAACCGAACGACCCTATCTGGGAATACAACCTGCAACAAAATCCGCGGGTGCAGATTAAAGTCGAAGCCAACAAATTCAAAATTACTGATGAAGTAGATCCTTATACCGAACCGGTCTTGTTTATCGGTATCGACCTCACGCCGGCTGCTTCCGACATTGAAATCCGTAAACAGCAGTACGATGACGGCGTCCAGGAAGAGTGGTCCTTCATCGGCACCGATGACATTCGCGACGATGTGTTTTTTTATCGTCTGGAGCGCGGCCGTATCGTTGTGAAAATCGAGCCACATAATATCTGTCGTATTGAATGTGATCCTCGGATCGTTCTGTATGATAATTAAGCATGTGAGCTCCTGTGATCATGTATGTATTGTCAATTGTGCTTAGGCAGCAGTATTGTAGCATTTAATCTTATCTCAATTAATCAATAGCGGAATCTTATGATACAACTCGATCTTTCCCGCAAAATGTTAATACCGGACGACGGACAACAGGCGGTCGGCGGCGGCTACGTCTATCCTGTCGGCAACGGCAGCCTGACCGTCAGCGCCGCCATTTCGGCTGATCATGACATTCGGCTGCCCCTGTTTACGACGGCGCCCAAGAATGCCGTCAAGGTGCGGCTGGAAGCATCTTCCGATCAAATCTCGCTTCACAAGATGCCGGGCCGTGATATACTCGAAACCGGAACCGATGTCACGCTCGAGCGTGAATTCGATCAGATAATCCTGCGTTGTTCCCGCATCAGCCGGGAAGCTGGCGACCTTTTGTTAAGAGTGCAATACTTTGACGGTCATTTGAGGCAGTTGGAGGATTTGATCGTCCGGCTGACGGTATTTCGCCTGTCACTTGCGGTTGATGCCGATCGCGACGGCTATGTCGACTACCACAACCCCAATAAACGCGGCTGGAAATGGGGGCCGCAAGGCTTTGGAGCCGTGCTGCCCGTCAATTGCGAAATCGATCAGAAAACGAAGAAAGGACAGGCCATAGTTAATCCTTCTGATAGCGACGCTGACTTACTCGCCTGTGGTCCCTTGAAACTTAAAGACTTATGCCCGATATTCATTCGTAAACAGGGGCCTGACTTACCTCCCGGTATGTCGCTTAGTTTACAGGTAACCGATGCAACCGCGAATAAGATTCGCATTTATCACGGAGGATCAGGCAAAGACAATGTTGTGATCGGACCGGGACAAGCCAGGTTCGATATAAAAGATATCGATAGCGAGCTGGAGTTGTGGGCGGAGGCCTTGCGCTACCCGAGCCCCAGGTTTGACGGTCTGGTGACGGTAGAGCTGTTCCTGTTTTATCGTGATTTGCTGGTATGTAAAGATAAAGTCATTCTCCGGGTGGCGCCCTGGTGTATGGCGTCAACGACCTGGAATGCCGATACAATATATATCACGAAGTTTCCGAAGGGTGAAAACGATCAGATAATCAGAGATCTGCAGGTGATAGCAGGTCAGGCCGGCGTATCATTGTCGCAGGTACCTTCGGACCCCCAGCGCGGCAATCACTTCTTACAGGATGAACTCGAGATCGGCTTCTCGGAGACGCCCCGGCGACTCTACGAGGTCGTCCTGGACTCTCCGAATCGTTTTTGTCGCAAGGGATTTGTGTATAAACGTCTGCTGGGAAATGCGTTTGCATACATCGTACGACGCGACAAGAATTGCAGGGTCTCGAACCTCGACAAGTTCGGTAATCTGGAAGTCAGCCCGCCGCTAAGTGTTCACGGTCGACATTTCCCTTTGGGGCGGATCGTAATGGGCGGCAGTCTGCCGGGCGCAGGTCGTGAGCAACGGCTCATGCGCAAGCTGCGAAGGTTCTTGTATGCACAGGCCGTGCAGGAGCCGGTCGAAATTCATACCAATTGGCTGCGCGTTCGGCATGTAGATGAACTACTCACCTTCGTGCCCGCGCCCGACACTCCCAAGGGCTTCAAACTGTTACTTGCGAGTCCCAACACCTGTTACCGCCTTATGCGTGAAGTCGAGCGAATTCACGGCGGTGATGTACTAATGTTCGAAGGTCGCCGGCGCTACGGCGGAGGTACAAGTTCAAATGCGGCCATCCCGGTAGGCGACCTGTTGGAAAACCACAACATGATGGCGGCAAACTTCGAGTATCAGAATTACATCGAATGGAATCGCTCGATCCTGAAGAGAGAACTGAATCTGCGTGATAGCGATATCATCGATGTGCCGGTGCTCTTCAAGCATAGCCGGCGCGGCGCGCGGGCTTACTTTCCCAACATGGTTAACATGGCCGTGCTCGGCCGACACCTGGTGATTCCCAAGCCCTTCGGCCCGAAGGTTGAACCTGAAATGAAACTAGCTTTAAAACAAGCGACGGCTCCCGGGCAGTATGATGTCTTTGAAACATACATGCGCGAAGAGCTCAATCCACTGGGACTGCAGTGTTACTTCATCCAGGATTGGGAAGTGTATTACAAACGATTCGGCAATATTCACTGCGGCACGAATGTGCTGCGTCGTCGGCCCAAAAGACATAACGAGCGTTGGTGGGATGCCGAGCCGCTCTTTTCATTTTCTATCGATGCCGAACACGACGTCAGAGAAGAAGCGGTCGGGCGATTCGAATGAAGATGAAGATTGTTTGAGAGCACTGTTTTAGTAATCGACGTCATCCAGGAGAGCCGGACGAGGAGTAGCCGTCCGGCTCTCCTAGATTGTTGTCGACCGGCAAACTCGAAGTGATTTATGGCTGGAAATGCTTCTAATTTCTACCCGGTGATTTTGCTGCCGTATCCTTCAATGGCCGGCATTTCTGGCAGGCTTTATAATCCGGCGCAAGATACCCCAACCTGCAGGAATCATTATCCGCCGGTAGTGCGCGGCAGCCCTGCCGATGGTAAAGCTGTTCGTCATACGAGGACCAGACTATCATCGATTCGCGACCCCTGCGGAGCATCCCTTCGACAACATGATGACGGGTTTCAGCCATTCGCTGCTTCTCACGCAGCGAATGGTACATATCGACCGATTCGACAAAGAGGAACTGGCAAAGCAAAGCGATCAGGATACCGCCCGCTGCGCCGATTTTATGTCCCTTAGTTGCCATAAGTTCTCTTCTCGCGAAATCAATGTAAGTTAGCGCTTTTTGTCAAGTAATTCAGGCACAGGTGCTTATGGCTGTCCTGCGGGCCTTTCCTTTGGACATAGCGCGTCGCGCCGTCCGGCACTGGTCTGACGCACCGGGCCGGGTCGAACTGATCGCTCATTCGGGCAATTCGGTGTACCGGATGGAACTCGATGGCCGCCCGGTAATTCTGCGGCTCAGCGATCCGAACTATCGCACTAAGGCTCAGAATGAGGCGGAGTGCGACTTTTTACTGCACCTGGCGCGCGCTGGTCTGGCAGTGAGCACAGCTATTGCCGATCGTGAGGGGCAGTGGGTCCTTGCCACGGGTGGAGAAGACAATGCGGCTCTGGCCTCGGTTTTTCGCTGGGCGCCGGGAGTTCAGGTCAGGCCCGGCTCGGAGCATTGGAAGGAATCATTTTTCCGCGAATGGGGCATAGCACTTGGCCGGATTCACAGGCAGGCGCAGGCCTACGAGCCCGGCGGCCCGGCCCGGCGCTGGGACTGGCGCGACGAAATGTTCTTCGCCCGGGCAGAATCACTGATCCCGGCCGACGACACTCCCTCGCTGCGTGAGCTGGATACCCTGTTAAACTTCTTTGCGACGCTGGATCGCCGCGCCGATAACTTCGGAATGATACACGCCGACTTCGCGCCCCAGAATTTTAACTTCCACCCCGATCTTGGCATCACGGCCTTTGATTTCGGCAACTGTTGCTATCACTGGTTCGCCGCCGATCTCGCTATTTCGCTTTCAACTCTGCGTCGTCGCCCTGAGCGTGACCAACTACGTGCATGGCTGCTCGAAGGCTACCGCTCCACTTTAATCCCGGATGAGGATGTCTGGCGCTATTGCGATCAATTTCTGCGACTGCGAGTCCTCTATGTTTATCTGTCGCGGCTCTGGTATTTCGGCGCCGATCCGACGGCTGCTGAGCGTGAGATACTGTTGACACTCCGACGGGCGGTTCACGAGGCCAAAGGCTGGTAGAGTTTGCGCCGCCCTTCGGCATTAAATCCTGTCCCTTCTGGCCGACCAGCCGACAATCGAAGACTGCGAATCATGATAGTTCCGGACACTTCTTAAAGCGGATCGGTATTCCGAAGCGTGATCTGTTGAGTCCCAATGCCTTAAGAGTATTTGTATCGAATGCGGGAAAATTCGTACCTTTAAGTCCACATCCGCTTATTACTATTCCCATGCGTTTGCCGGCGCAGAACACTTAACTTCAATCGAGCTTAGGAGCTATTTCCATGAAATTGCGATTAATCTTGCTGGTTTGCTGTGCTCTATTTGCCGGCCCGGGCTGTAGTGATGACGATCCTGTGAACAACGAGTCAGATAACTCTTCAATCAGAATCAGCGGCAGCTTGAAATTTAACAAAGACATCACAATTCCGTCCAATGCGCGCCTGATTGTTGCGTGGTCCGTCAGCGCCGACAACCCCGACTATGTTTATGTCTACGGCGAAGGAAGCATATCCATACCTGAATCCAGCTTTACGATATCCTTCGACGAAGCTCCGCCGGAGATTGCCTTAAACGAGGGCAATCTCGGCGTCGGAACCGTGTTGCTCATGACGAAGGAAAGTTATCAGCAAGGCGCACAGATTCTCCCGGGGGACGGCCTGCGTCCGAATGAAATCCTGGGCACGATTTCGGGCAAGGCGCTCATCTATATTTCCGGTAATCCTGAAAGCGTCGAATTTCGAGATTGGGCAAGGGATTTCAATAGCGGATTCAGTATCGGGAAGGGGGTCGAGCAGCAAAGCGGATTCGACACCTTCACTCCCGATGCTAATAATGACCTGGAACTCACAATCGATAATGACCTCAGTGCTTTCTGGTTCCCGAACTGGACCTGAGTGTCGGTACTGTACTCGCCGCCGATGCCCGTCCCTGGAAAGCGTTCGCATAGCTTAAGGGCCGCGGTCAGAGATGCCTGATTGAATACATCCCTCGGCGTCTGGACCATCGCGACTGTCATAGCTGCGGCGTTCCGCCGGTGAAACCTGTGTTCATTATTTGACGATAATCTGTTACAAAGCGCCGTCTCCGCCGGAGATGGCGCTTCCTTCCCGAACACGACCGACACCGCACATGGCTGCTCGAAAGCCGTCGCTCAAAGGGCAAATATTTTCTTGTGCCGAATCTAAAAATCGTATATTGACGATCACTTCTCTGAGTACGTATCCCAGTACGTTTTCCGGCGCGTACGACTAGCATTAATCGAATTCAGGAGCCGAAATGATGCAGATTCGAATTGCCCTGCTTGTGTGTCTTGCTCTTTTTGCGGTCAGCGCCTGCAGTGATGACGATCCAGCGACCACCGACCCCGGGACCGCTCCCTTCAGTATTAACGGAACATTAAAGTTTAACAAGGATATCAGTATTCCTGACGATGCACGTCTGATCGTTCTTTGGATTGTCAGCGCCGGCAACCCCGATTATGCTTATGTCTTCGGCGAAGGAAGCATATCGAGCGCCGACAACAGTTTCCAATTGTCCTTTGACGAAGCTCCGCCGGCGATCGCATTGAACGATGGCAGGCTCGGAGTCGGTATGGTGTTTCTCACTACGGATCAGGGTCTTCACCAGGACCTGCTTTTAGAAGGGGATCTGTTAAGTGACGGATTCTTGGGCGCGATCTCGGGCAAAGCGCTCATCTATGTATCCGGTAGTCCGGACAGCATCGAATTCCGTGAATGGGCCGGGGATTTTGAGAGCGGTTTCAACCTGGGAAAAGGAGTTGAGCAGCAAAGCGGATTCGATACCTTCGCTCCCGACGACGATAACAATCTTGAACTTTTGATCGATGATGACGCAAGCGCCTTCTGGTTCCCGAACTGGACCTGAGCGGAGGCATTCTTGATCTCATAGCGAATTTGCCCCAGACACGCTCTGACTCCCGGACTGGACCTGAACGGTTTTGTTTAAGATTCTGCTGCCTGCTGCGCAATCGTTAAGCAGCCCGACACTTTAAACAAATCTCATAGTTCGGATCTATCAGGATGGGTTTGTCTTGGCAGGCTTATTCGCCGGGGCGGCGGGAGTTTGTGTCAGGAAACTATTCCGATTCTAAAGCGATTCCTGTCTCGTCTTCACCATAGCAATGCTGAATTTCAGCGGCTCTGGGCTAGTGTTTTGTCAACTTTGTTGTTCTCATGCCTCCTTCTTTTTTGAAAGAGGAGCTAGGGGAGTTAAAAAGTCCTTACATACTCATACCCCCTCCCCGTTTGGCGCTCAGTCCGCGTCTCAGCCCCTTAGCTTTAGGGGAGGTGTAGCTATAAAAATCTTCATTGACAAAGCACAAGTCTGTGAGGATAACCCCGACGCATTAAACTTCCGAGAGCAAAGTCTGATGCTACGCCTTATGTTAAGTTGTGTCAGTGAAATCGAACTCAGCCTGGCAGCCGTGTGGCGAAACAGTGAACTCCACTGCCGGGCACAATTTAACGCATGCCCGGTCGCTGGTATGCGCGCTGACGGTTGCGCCGGATCCTATGCTCGGGAATGGCAGTGCAAGGGCCTGGCCTTTGACGGCTTTGACACCTAAGTCCGATTGCAATTGATGAACGAGCAGATGAAACGAAGCGCCCTCTCCCTTGGGGATGGCGCTTCGTTATCGGGCCCCGTTTTGAGTTAACCTTCGCATATTCCGGGCGTCCGTGTAGTGCTTACTCAGCCGGTCCTGGTGAATATTGAATCCGTCTGCAAATAAAACTAGGCCAATAGCTCCTGCTCAAGCTTCATCGCCTTGGGAAACAGAATATTGTTTTCCAGGTGAATATGGCGGTGCAAATCCCGCTCGAACTCTTCCAGCTTGGCATACAGAGCGCGAAAAGTATTGCAGGCACCCTGTGGCGGCGTATAATTGTCAGTCAGCACTGCGATCGTCTTGAAGGAGTCGCCGGCGCTTTCATGCTCCATCATCATGATGCGGATCGGGTTGCCCGCCGTTCCGAAGGCAGGCCTTGCCGTCAAGGCTCCCGTCCGTTTCGCTTCCGCCAGTTTAACGATATAAGGAAACAACAGCGCTTCCTCTTTGCGCAGGTGCGATAGTAATTCGTCAGCAACTTCCTGAAACAAGTCGTGAACCTTTGGCACTTCCTTGTAGTGACCGCCGTGAACTTTAGCCACTTTCGTGGAGTATTGGATAATCAGGGGAATTGCTTCCCGCACGTAGGAATGGTGAACATTGACAATGTAATTCGCCAAAAAGTCAAGCTCCCAGCTATTGTAATCCTCCGCGCGTTGTACCGGCTGATCGACGGCCAGCAGTTCCTGTTCCAGGAGTGCAAAATCAAGTCCTTTCTTTTGGCAGGCTTTTGCGATTGCCAGCCCACCTCCACAGCAAAAATCAATGCCGTGTTTTTTGAAGACGTGAGCGGTCTTTATGTTTTCCGCCACCAGATTCGCTACGGTTTTGTTCTGCAGATCCGTCATCCTGAGTTCTCCCTGCCGTTCCTGTAAATATGGAGTCGCAATAATAGCGGAAGGAGCCTGCCGGAACAATGATGCTTGTCAGCCGGCGGCCTGATTGATCAACATAGTCATGGGGTATGCCATTTACGGGCTTTTTGCTAGATTGACGCGATTGCAGCAATACTCATCCGGATGGACAAATTCCGACGAAGCTATGACACTAAGGAACACATTTACCGTCACGATGCAGATTCGTCATTCGTTCTCACTTTTCATAATAATGTCAATGCTGCCGCTCGCTGTCGTCAGCGGCCGAGCCGACAAACTCAGCCCTGGTGATTTGCGAGACGGAGATGTTTTACTCTATCACGACAGGTCGCCTGTCTCCTGGTGTATACGTAAACTGGACGGCAGCGAGTACAGCCACGCGGGTATCTATTACGGCCATGGCGTTCTGGAGGCGGTCGCAAAAGGTGTGCGGCGCGTTCCCCTGGCGGAAAGCGTAGCCAAGTACAGTTATGTTGACGTGTATCGTCATCGACAGGCAGACGATAGTTCGCAGCGCTTCGATCTGAGTCCCGTCATCGAGCGTATCCGGCACTATGAAAAGGAAGGCGACCGATACGCCTACGAACAGTTTAGCCTGTTGGCAGGACTGGCATTAACGCGCCGCGTACCGCTGGCATTGGCCGCCCCGATTGTCCGCAGCGTGCTGGATGATCATGCTTTGATTGCCGCCGATGCGCTGCAGGTCTTCGACCGTACGCCCATGATCTGCTCCGAGCTGGTCTTCCGCTGTTATGCCGAGGCCGACTCCAGCGGCGGGTATGCCCTCGCACTGGAAGACGAGCTGCGTCGCAATAGCGCATCGCGGGAATTGGCCGAAGCGCTACGGCGCTATATCTCCGATCAGGCCGACCTTAGTGACCGTCGCAATTTTCTGACGCCGCCCTGGCGCAGCTATCTGGCGGTCTATCTGGAGCACAAAACGGATCCGCATGCCGCCCGGCAGGGAGTCGTCAGTGCTTTTGTTACCCCGCGCGATTTAAGGGATAGTCCCAGCCTCGTGCTGCTTGGACGCCTGGCTCTCGACGAAGAGTAGGTGGCCAACTCCTCCCTGCGATCGGCTGTCCGACGCCTGAATACAGTCTCTACCGTTCTGCCTTTCGTCATGCCGTTCCGGTCAGATTCAAGGGCTGACCGCCGGGGCGCCCACCATTAGCAGCAAGGTCCGGCAACGGCGAGCCGGCGAATCACCGGGACAACAGCTTCCGCTGCGACGGCTCAAAACTCTTTCAACTGTCTCCTGAGGCTTCCGAACGACGCATCCTGTGTCGACAGGAATCATCCCTCCTTCCAATGGCCCGCTGCGGTCCGCGATGGCTTACGGCTCCCCTCGCTGCAGCGCGCTGCGCGGGATCATTGTATTGTGGTATCGGCGAACCGACTCGTCAGACAGGTATTTTATCGTCCAGGGTGAACAAGCCGGTTTTGGAGAGCTCTTTGCCTTCCCGCATTCTGGCGCTGAAGACATCGGCAATCGCCTGCTTCTGCCGCCGGGCGTCCGTCCAGAAGAGAATCTCCATTATTCCCAGCGGCTCGCGCCGATCTTCTTCGTGCAGAATGTCGATCAGACCGTTAAAGAGAAATGCCAGCGTTTTGTCTGAACTCTCTTTGTCGGCCGAGTTAACCAGTTTGCGAACGGCATTGACAACCAGACTTTCGTAGTTGCTGAACTGACTGTGTTTATGCAGGTAGCGATATGTCGAACGGAACATGTGCTCCAGGGCATCGAAGTGCTGAAGCTCATAGTGAATTATCAGTTGAAAGACTCTGGTAAAGACCTGGATGTCCTGCCGCGGCTCCATATCGCTTCTGTCCAGGATGGCACTGATGAGCTCGAGCGCCTTGCTGAAATTGCCAAGCAGAAAATACAAGATACTGCAATTGTAGCAGATGGTTATCAGGCGGTTCGGTTGAATTTTATCCCAGAAGGCGGCGCGACCTTCAACGATGCGCTCGGCGACGCTCTGTCCCTGGGTCAGAGAGCCTTCGTTAAGATGATACATGAGTTCGAGATAATATTCGATTTCGAACTTGTTAATCTCCGCCGCAAAGGAATTGCAGGGCAACTCTTTAATTTTGACCAAAGCCTGCTGGAAGTCGTCGAATCTGCGCAGCGCCAGGCAGCAGTTTAAATAGTTGCTCAGATACTGGCGATAGGCATCGGGCGTATCTCGCAGTTGTTGCTCGTTGCTTTCCCAGATAGCGACGGCCTCGCGGTAATGAACCAGGGCCTCTTCCAGCTCGCCCATCATCCAGTAGTAACCGCCGAGGGTTTCGGCCCGGGCGATTTGCGCCTGAAAGGTGCTGGCGCGTTCCGGCGACTGCAGCCAGGGACTCGCGCGAATATCTTCCAGCTTCTCACGGTCGTCGGCCGTCGGCACATTCAGAAAACGGCGACCGATTGACTTCATCGTATCCATAAGAATCAGATATTGTCCGGTGTTGTGCAGGTAATCCGAGGTTGACTTGACGGCGGCGCAATGCGTCTGGAATTCATCGTCCAGCGTGTCCTGCGTGTTCTTAAAAAGCAGTTTGCGTTCCCAGGCCAGGATTTCCATCAGGTAGGCATGACGCTCGTAGGATTCGGCCTTCTTGCGAGCCCGGCCGATAAGTTTTCGGCAGCTTTTATACAGTCCCTTGTTGTAAACGATTTCGATATGGGCCAGCAGTTCGCGCAGCTCGGCGTTGACGTTTTTGCCCGCATTGAATGCCGCCAGGCTATTAAGCAGAAGGTTTGTTAACTGATACTTGAGGCTGGCCAGGTGTTTGCTGAAGCCGCCCTGACGCAGCAAAACATTCAGCTGCTGTTCGTCGCACGAGCCGGTCTTGTCGATCGCATCGAAGAGGCGCGTGTATTGATTGCTGCCTTCCCTGGTGTAAAAAGTGGCGTACAACTTAAAGTAGCGCTTTTCCTGCTTAGACAGAGAATGGATCAATTGATGAAGTTCGCTAGAAGTGCTCATTGCTCTTTCGTCTTTAGAGTTTTTGCCGACCCATTGTGACCGCGGCTATGAAAAATTATGAATTTACGGCGCTGATATTTAGCTGAACAATCTATTTCCGTCAATCTCCAAAAAGTCCCTAATTTCGCCAAAATTGGCCTTTTTCAGGACGTGAGGAGAGTTAAGTTCGCTAAGGGACGCGCAATGGAAACTCTATTTTGTGCCGGATCTGGCTTTCCCGGAGCGCCCTGCGGTCATAGATTGCCGCTGTGATTCGATAAGATGGGAGTCACAATCATATCTCACAATCCCTGAGAGGTTTCCATGTCGGACCAAATTCTACAGGCGGAAAACGGGTTGTCCAGCCCGGCACAGAAAGATCCGCAACAAGATCCCAAGATGAGCGTGCCCACGTATACAAGCGTGCCGGGACTGCTGAATTCGCTGATTACGGCTACGATGTTTCCCGATCCGGGTCAACCCGGAACTTACAACATCGAAGTAAAAATCATGGCATACGGCTCGCCGAATACTCAAATGCTGACGCTCGACACGCTGATGTCCGTCGCGCCGGGCGAACTGCGTCCCATGAATAGCGCTGCTACGTCCCTGCCGCCGAGCTCCGATGACCTTGCGGCGCAGATCACGGTTACCGGATTGGGGCTGCGCCTGAGCGGCGACAGCAATCAGGGATTTACTGTTAGCCTCGAACCGCTCGATGGTACCAACGGCAGCGGCAACATCAACCTGTCGTGGACAATTGGTTCTTTGGATATGGAGATGACCGATCCGCCGTTCTATGTCTGAGATCATGTGATGCAAGCCAGTTTAACATGACAGTCACAAATTCGAATCAATGCCGGCAATCAACTGCGGTGTGCAGGCTGCCGCCGGCGCTGAATCAGAAAGCAGACATGGCAACCTTCTCCGGAAGCACCTGACAGTGCTTCGCTCCGCTGCCGGGCTTTCGCGCCCTATAGACTGAACGCGTTTCCAAACGTGAGTCGGGTCCGGGTGTGAAAGGCCGGCGGCCGGAGAGGGGACTAAGAGGATCATCGCAGATCGTCGAGGTCTCAGTGCACCGGTAGAGGCAATCAGGCTTCAGATATCTTGTTGGCGCGACCTGGCAACGCCATTCGCTTTGAGCGTCAATTGTCATCGACGCGCGACATCGTTTTAACATTATTTAACGTGCATTTCGGAATGAACAGCAAATTGCGATGACTAATGAGTCCCTTGCTTTTATCACACAGGCTCGTCCCGGCGATCAGCGCATTCTGCCGGACTTTATCATGACATCCGGACACATGGCTGCAAGGGTCAACTCTACTTTTAACACATGGAAACCGGACTCTACCTGGGCGGCAGGAATACGCAGCCCGGCGACAGGTAGGATGTGTACTATTACTGGCCGCAATAAGGCAAACATCAGCCTTGGCGCCGCGAAAATGTCGGCCCGGCTACGTTTCGCCTTCAACATTTAGCCGGCGGCAGACACCTGGGCGCCAGCCATGGCGAGGCCATTACGAAAAAATTCAGCGGTGTCGAATTGCTGCTGTGGCGGGAGCAAATCTGAAGCGCGCCGCAGCGACCGCAATTGCGATTTCCAAACAGTGATACAATTACTTAAACAACTGTTCGCATGGACAGTGGCCTCCGATTGCCCTCAGTTGCCCTTCGGAGGTATTTCCGGCGCCTGAAGAATTTTCTGATCAACTGATATCAGCTTAGGCAAGAGCGTTAATAAAATAAGCACCTTCAGTAGAACGTGCCGGCAGATTCTATGCCGTCGGCGCTATGGCGCCGCATTGCCTCCGGTCGACTCCGAATGTCGAAAGTGCCGGGGCAGCTATCGATAATCTGTTAAACTCATCGCACAATGAAAAAAGACAACAAGATAAATATCCCGTCGATCGATCTGCCGCAGGGCGGTGGCGCAGTGAAAGGAATAGGCGAATCTTTCGAAGCCGCAGCCTTCACCGGCGGCGCCTCGCTGACGATACCTCTGCCCGTCACCTCTGCGCGTGACTTAACGCCTTCACTAAACCTGAGTTACAACTCGGGCGGGGGCAACGGCGCCTTCGGGCTCGGCTTCAGTCTGTCGCTGCCCTCGATTATGCGTCGGACGGAC
Organism: Candidatus Kapaibacterium sp.; assembly: GCA_028284775.1. Classification (GTDB taxonomy): domain Bacteria; phylum Bacteroidota; class Ignavibacteria; order Kapaibacteriales; family UBA7675; genus JANQRB01. The sequence continues at coordinate 46,287 of JANQRB010000128.1, forward strand.
AAAGGAATTCCGCGCTATCGGGACCAGGACGATTTCGTGCTGGGCGGCAATGTCCTGGTGCCGAAATTGGTGGACGGCAGTTCAAAGCGCGAATGTCGGACACTGGCGCGCGACGGCCGCAACTGGCGCGTCTGTGTCTTTCTGCCGCGCCTGGAAGGGAGCTTCGATCGCATCGAGCAGTGGGTGGATACGGCCAACGGCTTATCCTTCTGGCAGGTAGTCGACAAAGCCAACATTACGTCCGTCTATGGCGCCAGCGACACAGCGCGGGTCGCCAATCCCGATGACCCGGCGCAGATCGCCGAATGGCTGATCGAAGAACAATGGGACAGCAAAGGCAATCGTATCCTGTACGATTATAAAGCGGAAGACGGCCTTAACATTCCCGATCGCATCTACGAGCGTAACCGCCAGTGCTGCGCGCAGCGCTACCTCCAGCGCATTCGTTACGGTAACTACCTGCCGTCGGCAACAGAGCAGGAGGAATTCGCTTTTGAGCTGGTTTTCGACTACGGTGAATATGATCTCGACGACGTGGAACAGGCCGGCAGCGATCCCTATACCCCGCTGCGCGCGTGGCCGGTGCGATCCGACATTTTTTCCAGCTATCGCAGCGGTTTTGAAATTCGGACCTACCGCCTCTGCCGCGCTGTTATGTTGTTCCACAACTTTCCGGATGAGCTGGGAAGGCCGCATACGCTGGTGCGCGCTACCCGCCTGCATCACGACGAGACACCCTCGTTTTCCTTTCTGCGTTCCGTAGAGCAGGAGGGCTATCGTCCCGCCGCCGATCTTGCCTACGAGCGTCAGGCGCTGCCGCCGCTGGATCTGTCTTATACGCCATTTGCGCCATCGTCGACGCCCGAGTACCAGCAAATGCGCCGCAGCGACGGCGGGGCTATCCCGGGCTATCTCAACGGCGCGGGCTTCGCGCCGGTCGACCTGAACGGCGAAGGGCTTCCTGGCCTGCTTTATAGCGAGGACAAGGGCGCCCTGTATCTCGCGCCCGAGGGCGACGGCCTGTATGGCGTCCCCACACCGCCCGCCCGCTTCCCGATTGACGCAGACCTGCGCGATCCCGGCAATTCCTTAGCGGATCTCGATGGCGACGGCCGCCTTGAACTGGTGCATGCGACAGCCGAGC
>JANQRB010000137.1 GCA_028284775.1 Candidatus Kapaibacterium sp.
ACGCCGCGCGCGCGACGCAGCGGCGCCACGAATGCTTCGGAATTCGCAACCGCCGGATCTGTTGTATGCAGCACGGTCACATCGCGAAAGCCGCTGTTCAGCCACGATTGCCGCATCGCTGCCGTATCGATGGTCTCGGGTACATTCGCCGTCGGCACAAAAACGATGGGCGCGTCGAAACCGCCGGCAAGATCCCGAAAACGAAATAAGATTTCACTGGTCGTAACGCCGCCGCCGATAATGATCAACGAGCCGCTTGCGGGCCCCACCTCGGCATCGTCCGATCCGGGCTGCGCAGGCAAAATTTCAGGACCGAGCAGCAGAATCAGACAGAGCAATTGAATTCGGAGATAAAAACGCATAAAAAAATCCAGACATAAGACTAATGTGGGCGGGGTTGTCTGTCGGGCGGAAAAATACGGAAGACCGACCCCAAAGCAAAAATTTCGCTTCATAGAACAGACCGCGCTCGCAGAGGGTTCCGATTGCCGTCACTTTCGCCGGCTCCCCCGCTCTCGTAGATCGAAGAGGAATATTATCGCGGATAAGGTCGATGGCACGACAGTATTGATCCTCGCACCTGATTTCTTCAATAAGCAAGCAGCCGATGTCCGAAATACCAGCGCTCGATTGTTATTGCCAAAACAAGACAATATCAACCTTGAGGAAACTATGAAACTCAAAAAACACTGGTTGCCGATCAGCTTGAGCGCAGCAGGACTGCTGATCGCCCTGGTCATTATTTTTGCCGTCAGCAACACGGTCTATCCCCTGGCTTTCGGTATGCATGCCCCGGTTCACCATGAAGACGGCGTCGCCATCGGCGGATACGATCCGGTGGCCTATTTCACGGAAGGCGTGGCACGCAAGGGAGGGGCGGATCTGAGATTCAACTGGCAGGGCATGATCTGGCACTTCGCGGCAAAGGAGCATCGCGAGCTCTTTCAACAAAATCCACAGCACTACGCGCCTCGCTTCGGCGGATATTGCGCCTTTGCTGTCAGCAAAGGTTTCACAGCCGCCGTAAATCCCACCGTCTGGCATATCCAGGATGAAGAGCTCTATCTCTTCGACAGCGAGGAAATTAAGGCGGACTGGCTGGCGGCCCTCGGCGAGGGCATCGTTCAGGACGGTCGGGCAAACTGGCAATAGATCTGGTGTCAGATGCCATCGAGACGGGCCTGCAGCAGCGAGCGTTCTTTTGCGGATTGCGTCAGTTGCAGTGCCCGCTCCAAATGCCGGCGCGCTTCATCTTTCCTGCCCAATTGCACACAGAAGCGCCCCAGAGTTGCATACAGCAGATGATAGTCGCGCAGTCGTGCATCTTCCTGCAACTGCAGCAAACGCTCGACGGCATAGGCCGGACCCTGGATGCGTGCCGAGATAATAGCGAGGTTTAACTGAATCACAGGCGTCGCTTTGATCCGATAGAGAGCTTCATACATGGCGTTGATACTTTTCCAATTCGTATGGCTGAAGTCGGGAGCCAGACAGTGCTGGGCGGCAATACTCGCCTCAAGATGAAAATCGGTGAGCCTGTCGCCGCGTGCTGCCTCCGAAAGATAGAACATTCCGGCCTTAATCAAGCCGGCGTCCCAGCGGCTGCGATCCTGTTCTTCAAAAATGATAATCGCCCCCTTGTCATCCAGTCGACTGTCGAAACGGGCGGCATGAAAACACATCAGCGCCAGAAGAGCCGGGACCCGGGTTGAAAAATCGAAATGCCGCAGCAAAAGCTTTGTCAGTCGCATCGCTTCCAGGCACATGTCCTTGCGGATCAGCTCGTCGCGCGCGATGGAATTGTAGCCTTCGTTAAAAATGAGATAAAGGCTGGTGCAAACCGTATCGAGGCGCGACCTCAGTTCGGCGCCCGTCGGAACCGTTAAGCGCACGCCGGCCTTCACAAGTTCCCGACGAGCGCGGTACATCCGCTTGTTAATCGCATCTTCGCCCAGCAGCAGCGCGCGGGCAATCTCCCGGCTCCCGAAGCCGGCAAGTGATTTCAGGACAAGGGCCACCTGGTGATGAGGCGCGACCGCCGGGTGACAACAGGCGAAAATCATCCGCAGCATACTGTCTTCGATGTCGGCCGCCTGAAAAAAATTCTCAATTTCCGCGGACGAATCTTCATGACAGGCAATCTCGGCCTGCACTCTGCGTTTAACTTGCTCGCGCTTCAGAAAGTTAAGCGCCTTGTTTTTCGCCACCTGCATCAGCCAGGCTTCCGGACGCTCGGGAACGCCGCCGTAACTCCAACGCCGGTAAGCTTCGTACAAGATGTCCTGTACGATATCTTCTGCCGCTTCGAGCTGGTCGAAGCCGAAAATGCCTGTTAACACAGAGACCATCTTTCCGTACTGTTGACGGAAAAGATGGTCTACAAGCTTCGCGGTCTGTTGTTGCGCTTCGCTCAATCAGCCTACGTTCAGCAATGGTCGAACATAGATCTCGCAGTGTTCCAGAAGCGGACAGGCGCGCGCCACCTCCGTCGCCTCGCCCAGATCCTGCGCCAGGATAATGACATAGCCGCCGATAATCTCCTTCGGTTCCAGGAAGGGACCATCAGAAATGATCGTGTCTTTGTTTTTGAGATGCGTGCCCGCCGGTTCCAGCGGCTGGCCGCCCTTCAAGCGTCCGCCGGCCGTCATCTCGCCCATCCATGACATATAGGCTTGCATGCGCTGCTGCATTTCTTCCGGCGCTACATTCTGCGAATCATCGCCCTTCATAAGCAGCATAAACTCTTTCATAGTCGACTCTCACATTGATTTGACATAGTTCCGCCTTCATAACAAGCACGCAACGCAAATTCGGACAAAATGCCAAAATTTTTTCAGTTCGAAAGGAGACGCTGCCTGGATAGGACACATGGAGGCCGCGGCCCGAAGGACTGTCCGACTGTGCCGCGCCAGCGGCGAACAGCAATCATCCTGACTGCAGTGGACTTGTAGCTGAGACGGACAAAGACGGCAGCGACCGTCAGACCGTCGACACCGACCGAAAGTTGCTTGTAACTTTTTATCTTCTGAAAAGTCCTTTGCCTTGCCACCAAAAAATCCCTTATCTGCAAAAGTTAATTTCGGAACACGAGGTTTCTATGCAACTGCGAAGAGCTTTCGGCTTTGTCTGCGCTGCAATTATGTTTGCTTCGACAGGCGACAGTGATCTTATGGCGCAGCGCGTCAATGAATGGTTGTTAAACAAAAATCCGCTGACGAATTTTCACATGATAGATGCGGCGGATGCGCAGCACTTGGCCTGTACCGGCACAGTCGGCGCGGACGCTAGCGTGATCGTAACATCCGACGGCGGGAACACATGGCAGAGCGTCTACTCCGAACCCTGGGTTGACACTTCGGGGGAGACGGTTGCGCAAGTGAGTTACGATCAAATCGAATACCTACCCGGCGGTCTGCTGCTCGTCGTCCGCACGCGCTTTGAAGGCCTGAATTCTCTGAGCAGCTATTCGCTGCTTCGTTCGGAGGACGCCGGCCAAAGTTGGGACACGATCGAGCTGGATAAATGGACCAAAAAAACGCTGAAGGCGGCACCCGCGGCAATAGCCATGTCCGACGAAAAACACGGCATATTCGCAGCGCGCTCATTGCTCGGGACCACTGACGGCGGCCTGAGCTGGACCCCTCTTGCTTTGCCGACGGAAGAGCTGAATAGCGTTCGCAAGGTCTTTTGTTTCGGCGCAGGCCGCTATATCGTCGCGGACACAGAGAACATCTACAGCAGCAGCAACGACGGCGATTCCTGGCAAAACGCGGCCGGCCTGCCGGCAAATCTCGAAAATATCGACTTTCTGTCCTTCGACCGCGGTTGGGCTGTCGCGAGTACGCTTGACGAGGTTAATAGTATGTTTCGCAACCAGCTATTCACGACTACCGACGCCGGCATGACCTGGACCGCATTGTTCGATGACATTATCCAGCCGTCCTCCAGGTTGCAGGATGTTGCATTCGTCGATCCCGATAACGGCATCGCGGTCGGGTGGTCGGGCAGAATCCTTCGAACAACGGACGGCGGAATTACATGGAATAAAGAACGACCGCCCTTTGGTTTTACAGGCCTGATTATGAGAAAGATTGTATTCCCTACGCTTGACAATGCTTATGCGCTGGGCGACAACCACATGCTGCAATTTACGGGCAAGACCGTACTCGCGTCTCCCGCACTGAGTTTTTCGGCCGGCGCGGATGAACTTTCCGGCAAATTAACCTGGCAGGAAGTAAAAGGCGCGCAGTCCTACAACCTGCAAATCGCCGCCCATGAACCGGGCCTCGTCGACAATGCCACTGATGCCTTTAAATCGCATACCGTACTGGATTCGAGCGGCATCGTCAAGCTTGAATTCGATCTCGATGGACGCCTGCAGTATGACATGCGTTACTTTTTCCGGATCCGCGCCCGTCAGGACGATGAGTTTAGCGACTGGACATCCGTCACCACGGTAACCGACAAAGATCCCGACTTTGTCGAACTTGCGCGTCCCATTCTTCTGGCGCCCGACGATAACGCCCTCATTAACGATGAATCGACCACTTTCAAGTGGGAAAAGGTCGATGGCGCGGAGTGGTACGAACTTCAGCTCAGCGATGATCTTAAATTTGAAGGTGAACCGTTCCTTGTCGAGGACAAGCTGACGAGCAATGAATTGCGCATTCAAACATCGATCCTCGCTCCTTCCACGCTGTATGTTTGGCGTGTTCGAGCTCACGCTGAAAAAGGCCTCGGCGGTTGGCGCGGGCGCGCCTTTCGCTCCGGCACTCCCAGCTCGGTTGCAAATTCCAACTTAAAGGCTGCAGGAGGGTTGAGCCTGCGCGCTTTTCCCAATCCGACCGCGGCGGGTACGACAATCGAAGTGTCGCTGGCTGCAGCCAGCGCCTTGCAGATTAATATTGTCGACCTCAACGGTAAAGAGCGCGGCGTCGTTGTCAGGGACGAATATTATCCGGCCGGGACGCACCGCTTCAGCCTCGAGCAGGAGCTTCCTCCGGGCGCGTACATGCTGGTGGTGCAAAATTCGGTCGCCTTGCGTCACATCCCCTTCGTGGTAGCGCCCTGAGCTGAAGGATGCCGGGAGGCCGGACATCCGCGTCCGGCCGATTTGGCGGTGCAAAGGCGGTGCAGCACCGCGGTGAATTCCTTCCGCTGGATTGCCCGTCGTAGGGCACTGCCGCCGGGATGCGATCCTTGTGATGCCGACGAATCGATCGACCGGGGCATGCGTGCAATTCGCGGCCCCGGTTCCTGTGCGTTGAATAAGTGTAACACTTTTCAATGCCGGAGGTTTTTCGTCCCGGTATCCACAATATCCCCCGCGGCAGAATTCAATCATTAAATTCGAGACTTCAATGAGTAGTCGGAATGTAATTCTATTGGCTCTGGCCGCCCTCGTACTGCTGTCGCCGCCTGGCAACGACTTGCAGGCGCAGCGCGTTAACGAGTGGGTCATAAACAAAAATGCGTTGACAAATCCCTTCAAGCTTGCTGCCGCCGATGGCCGGCATCTTGCTTGTATCGGCCGGATTGACTTCGATAATGCCATCATGCTTTCCTCGGATGGCGGACAGAACTGGCACACAGCCTTCACCGAGCCATCCGGCGATAACTCACAGTCGACATTTGCCGAAATCAAATACCACGCCGTGACGCAGCCACATCCGGACCTGGTGCTCGTCGCCCGCAGCCGATTTGAAGGTGAAAGCGAGCAGCGCCGCTTTTCTCTGCTTCGATCGAGCGATGCGGGCGCATCCTGGACAACGATTCAATTCAGTCATAACCCGCAATCGTCAGAGACCATTTCGATTGACTTCTGCGACACTAAACACGGAATTCTCGCGACTACCCGGTCGCTGCTCAAGACCGATGATGGCGGTCTGAGCTGGAGCAATATAACATTGCCCGCCGGTGAGGTGTCGAGTTTTCGCGCCATCTTTTGTTTTGACGACAAGAGCTTCATCGCGGCTGCGATTGAAAATATCTACCACAGCGGTGACGGCGGCGACACCTGGCACCGCTCGGAACCTTTGCCGAGCGGAATTATGAATTTTGACTTTCACGACAGCAGCCTGGGCTGGGCGGTCGCATGGAGCTCTACCGGTGTGGGAGATCGCCAACGAGACCTTGTGTATGCTACTACGGATGGCGGGGCGATCTGGACGCCCATTCTGAACGAAGAGATAGAACCGGCATTTGGCCTGACGGATGTCGATTTTGCTGATGCAAACAATGGCATTGCCGTTGGAAGGATTGCTAAACTCTTGCGTACTACCGATGGCGGCGTCAGCTGGGTAAAAGAACGAACGCCATTCGCATTTGCAAACTCCGTGATATCTCACATCGTCTTTCCCGCGCCTGACATTGCGGTTGCCCTCGGGGTTAACACAATGCTCCGCTATACCGGCAACACGGTTCTCGCGCCCCCGACCCTGACCTTGAACGCCAGCGCCGCAGACTTAACAGGAAGGTTAACATGGGCGGGTGCAAACAGCGCACAATCCTACCGGCTGCAAATATCAGCAAAAGTTCCCGGGCAATTTGACAATTCGATAGACGCTTTTGCATCCCAAGTCAGCTTCGACAGCAGTGGCATTGTCGATCGCGAATTTGTCCTCGACGGGCGCCTTTCCTACGGCAGGCGTTACTTTTTCCGTGTTCAGGCGATGCTGAATGACGAAACGAGCGACTGGTCAAAGGCAAGCACGCTGTTAACTGATGAGGATCCTGACTTTGTTGAGTTGGAGCAGCCGGTGCTCATCGCCCCCGAAAGCTCGGCTCTTATCAGCGGCCAGACAGTTGACTTCCAATGGGAATCGGTCGCAGGCGCTGAATGGTATGACTTTCAGATCAGCGACGATTTTCAATTTGCGGGTGAACCGACATACTCTGACGATAATGTAGGCTCCACGACGTATTCCGTCGAAACCGCCATCCTCAATCCATCGACTCTCTATTTCTGGCGAGTCAGGGCCCGGAGTGAGAAGGGCATCGGCAATTGGCGCGGACGCGCCTTCCAAACAGGAGTGCTCAGCGCTGTTGCAGGCGATACAGCGCCAATAGAAACTTCAACTGCGCTTCGGAGCTACCCGAATCCCGCCGATGCATCGACGACCATCGATTTTACGATTGCGGCGGCATCGTCCATTACGATTCGCGTCATCAATCTGAGAGGGGAAACGCTAGACACAATCGTCGACGATGTCCTCTATCCGGCCGGTACTCATAGCGTACACTTTGATAGTGCAAGGCTCTCGGCCGGTAATTACATTCTTACCCTTCGTGGCAGCAGGGCGACGGCATACCTCCCTTTCATTGTTAAACTCTGACCGAATTGCTTCCTGGCACACGTTTTCAGCATCCCCTGCCGGATCCAGCGGCTGTCCGTTATATACGGGCCTGCTAATCGTCATTGGAATAGTTCCATCGTCATAATATTCTGGCAGCATCAGCTGGGACGAAGTGCGAATCACTTGCTGCCTGGAACTCTACCAGCTTTTCAAGGACAATGCGGTCATTTGCCCACGGCGCCAAAACTCTGCATCAGCACTTATAAACCCTCATGCACAATTATAAAACCGGAGGGTCGCAATCACTTCCACAAGCAAACTGTAAAGATGACTTCCAACAGAAAGAAATAGTATCGCGACCATAATTCATTGAATTCAAAGCGCCTGTAACTTTTGCAACAATGGAGAGTCTTTCGCAGCAATATTTTGCCGGATTGGTCTTAAGCGAACAGTTAATTAGAGGAGCGAGAGTTGCAGATGAACATCCGAATGACCTTAGACCTGACTCTGTCGCTGATTCTTGCATGCGGGATATTGCCAATAGAGTCAAAGGCACAGTACGTTAACGAATGGGCAATAAACAAGAGCGCGTTGACAGAACCCTTCAGACTTGCAGCAGCGGACGGCCTGCACCTCGCCTGTATCGGCCGGATCCAATTCGACAATGCAATCACTCTTTCCTCGGATGGCGGACAAAGCTGGCAGACAGTTTACACGGAACCGGGCGCCGACAATTCGCAGTCGGCATTTGCGGAAATAAAAAACTACGCGGTGGCTTACCCACATCCGGACCTTGTGCTTGTCGCGCGCAGCCGCTTTGACAGCGAGACTAAACTTCACAGCTTCTCCCTGCTTCGCACGGACGATGCAGGCGCATCGTGGTCTGCGGTCCAATTCGGGCACAGTCCCTTTTCCGCACCGCGAATTGCGCTGGACTTCTGCGACAAAGACCACGGTCTGCTCGCGAGTCAATCTCTATTCAAAACTGATGACGGCGGAAAGACATGGGACAAACTTGCAGCGCCGTCCGTTGACCTGAGCGGACTGCGCAGTCTGTTTTGTTTCGATCGGAATTCCTACATTATCGCTACGGCGAGCGCTATCTATAACAGCACGGACGGCGGCGTGTCCTGGCAAATACGGAAGGCACTGCCGACGAATATTCTGAACATCGACTTTCACGACGCCAGGCGGGGTTGGGCAGTCGCATCGGTATCGACCGGCGTGGGAGATCGCCAACGCGACCTGATATACGCTACAACCGACGGCGGGGCGTCCTGGTCCACCCCTCTTGACGACGAGATAGAACCGGCATTCGGCCTTGTCAACATTGACTTTGCCGACGCAGACAACGGTATTGCCGTTGGCCGCTTCAATAAAATTTTGCGCACTACCGACGGCGGCATCACCTGGGTGAAGGAACGAACGCCCTTCGAATTTTCAAGTCCGGTTATATTCAATACTGTCTACCCTGTGCCCGACAACGCGATTGCCCTGGGAATTAACACCATGCTGCGCTACACGGGAAAAACTGTTCTCGCGCCACCGGTGTTAACCTTGACAGCCGATCCCGCGAAGTTGACGGGAACGCTGCGCTGGTCGGGTGTCAACAGCGCGCAATCCTATCGATTGCAGATTGCGGCTAAAATACCCGGGTCATTTGACGGAGCGATCCAGGCCTTTAAGTCTCACACCAGCTTCGATACGAGTGGAGTCGTTGAGCGCGAGTTTGTCCTCGATGGGCGCTTGAAGTACGGCATGCGTTACTTTTTCCGCGTCCAGGCCCTGCTGGATGACGAGACGAGCGACTGGTCGGCGGCGGCGACTGTGTTAACGGATGAAGATCCGGACTTTGTCGAATTCGATCAGCCGATTCTCATTGCTCCGGAAGAATCGGCGGTCATCAGCGGCCAGACGATAGACTTTCAGTGGGAGGACGTCGAGGGCGCCGAGTGGTATGACTTCCAGCTTGCTGACGATCCACTGTTCACGGGCAATCTGATAGTCTCCGACGACAATGTCACTTCCACCGACTTTTCGATACAGACTTCAATTCTTAATCCATCTTCCATCTACTTCTGGCGTGTAAGAGCACGCAGCGAAAAGGGCATCGGTATCTGGCGCGGACGAATATTTCAAACAGGTGTTCTCAGCTCTGTTGCCGGTGATGCTGCGCGCTCCTCAGCTTCGCTTGCGCTGCAAACATATCCAAACCCAGCCAAAGCTTTGACAAAACTCGAATTTTCCCTCGAGGCCGCATCGTCCGTCACGATCCGCATTGTTAATCTCCGTGGGGAAGTTCTTCGTACAATCCTCGACGGCGACTTTCATCCGTCCGGCACACACAGCGCAAACGTTAACTGTGAGAATCTTTCGATTGGCAGTTATGTGCTGGCAGTCAATGTCGAAGGTCTTGTCGAATACCTACCTTTTGTTATTGTCGAATGACTATCTGTAGTTTAGCAAGAACCGGCAAGATCGGACTTCATCCAAAGTTATTGAAAGGATTAATACACACTAAAAAAGCATTACCGCTTCAGGCAAAGAAGGGGCCGCGACAAGACATTGTGAACGTGCTTGTGACGATGGTAACCACTCCCGATACCATTGCCTGAGAGGGTACAAGACCGTTCAATCTGCGACTATCCCAAAACTGCAAAACTACTTTTCGGATGCTTCGTACTACGCTTCCGAACACAAAATCAAAACACTCAGTACAGCATTCTGATTATAAAACCGTGCCGTTTTTAGGAAAGGTATTCAGAGAGACAGAACAGGTTTTCGAATTCAGTGGGACTTTTAGCCCAAGCGAATAATGCTCACATGTACGATGCTTAGTGTCTTGACAGTGTCAAATCTTTCTCGTCGCGATTCGCGGTCTTACTGGCGCAGACATAGAGATTTTATGCGAAGCACAAATTGACGCAGCGGCTCTTTTCCTCGATAGGAATTGTCCTCAGGTGGCCGCGCCGTAGCGGGTCGGGTCCGAATCACCTATGAATGCAGCCTGCTTAAGCATTGTTCCGGACTTAAACCTTCAGGTGCGCATGTGCGCTCTCGACCAGTGGGACAAATGCTTTCTCAACTACATCTGCTAAAATTCTGCAAGAATCAATTCGAGCTTCTTCACAAAGCCCTGTTCAAATTTATTTATGAGTCTGTTTTTTCTCGACTCATCTAATTCGTAATTAATGTTCATTCGATGTCCGTACGTTCCGGCATGTGTCAAACTGAGCCTGGAATAGTTTGGATGATCTGCCCAATACTTTTCATTACCATAAAATTTAAAAGTGAATACATCAGCCCCTACCGAATCAACAATATAGCACATTCGATATTTTCTTGAAGTATGATCATAGAGAGTATTATCTTCGGGAAACTGCAATTGTGGGAACCGTACAAATACTGAATCTATGGCTTCATCAACCTTATTTTTTGAATACATGAAATACCAGTGTTTGATGCTACCATGGGTGCCGCCGCAACTCACCAGGGCAATTAAGATAATGGTCAGAAAAGGGAGTTTGTTTGACATACATTCTTTCCAAATTCTATTAAGATACCACGAGTAGAGGGATTCCTACCGCTATTTCCTTGCCTCAGTCAAATTTAAATGGAATGATAATTAATATTGCAGCGTCCACTCTGTCGAAAGTTTCTCTGAAATTCATATATCAATTCTGATAAAGAATGATTACAAGCGCCAGCACAATTCCCTTAACCGTTAGAGTCTCCGCCAACAATGGTAGTAAATCGCGCATCCTTTCACACTCAGAAGTAAGGCGTGGCTCTCGCTTGGTACGAATTTCGCACTATTGCTAATGGTACCATTCAGATACTTTTCATTGGAGCATCCTGGCGTGATCTGCTGCCAATCAAAGCTCAATTTCTGACGACACAAGATGGCCCGCCGGGTACAATACCCGTGCCCCAATTACAATTAAGAAACAGGCCGGGTGTCCATCTCCGGCCTGCTGCTTCAGCTACCTTATCGTTCAGTCGCGTTCCGGGGGATCCCAACAACCGCAGCGCGGACGTTACAATGACAAGATAGGTCGTGCCCTGTGCCTTCCGCTCAATCGGAATGCACAAGTTAATTTCTTCGATTCGACGATCAGACGAGTTAAGAGCACCTGCAAAAGCCGGTGCTGGAAAAGTTTCGACTGCTGACGCTCGTATGGGACAACGCCAGACTTTCTGAATTCGCAGTGCCGGGATGAACGAGTGTCCGGCGTAACTCGCAAACCTGTCCAAACCGACACGACTGCCGAAATGACGATTTGTATACCTGACGACCGTCACGATTTAATTCACGATTCTGACTGCACAATCAGCGACGCGCATCGCCTGTAGTCGAATGAACAGTTTCAATGATGTGATTCATCCTCTGATTCTGAATTGTCTTCTGGTTTCGGCTATCAATGCGGCAAAAAAAGTCTGCAATCACGAAAGCCGCACAGATTCTTTGCGAACGACTCACCATCGTAGCGGGCGACGCACAGCTTACAGCATCATCGGTTTCCTCGATCAATCTTAAGGATTCGTGATGCACCTCATCATTTGCACCCTGCTATTCCTTGTTGTGATTCTCTTAACCGGCACTGGGTCGACACTAGACAATAGTACGCATGTCCAGAGCAACAATACTGCGCTCCACAACACTCGGCAGAGTCAATTTTTTATTCAACAAATCCCAGAAGATTCCAAGCAGACGGCTGGAACCTTCGAAGCAGACAATCTACACTCTGAGATACGCAGGGTCCGTAACGCCCGTGACCCAGTGAAGGCCGACACTTGATTGCTGTTCGTCCAATTCGGCGTGACAGATGCCCCTGTTCTGTTTTTCAACGTTACAATATGCGGATGTTATTCTGTAGGCTGGCTCAATATAGCCGACGCATTTGTCTGAAGCAAGATGCAATAATGACCTTTACCGATTTTTCCGTTGCGTTGCAAATCAGGTAACAAATCCAAAAGCAAGGCAGTTAAAGTATCAAGCTGATCCCAGCCGCAGCAGCGCGATTCTACCGATCCGCCACGTCAGGTGTATTGACCATTCAGTCCCACCGGGATCCCACATGGGGCTATCCGCCACCCTCATCGGCTCTGCACGGCACTTCTAACTGGATGCCCCTGCCCCCGCAGGCCTCGCTAAGTGAGCGCCGATTCTCCGCAGAAACCCGGATCTTCGGCTTGGTTAACTGCTCTTTACATCCCCTCGCGCTGAGCCTTGCCGCTCTCCTCTCGCCCACTGCCGTCGCTTTCGGCCACGCATCGGCTGCTCTTTCTTCTTTCACCAGCAATCCACAAGATCGGTCGCACAACACAATCGGCAGCCGCGTGCGCGGCAACCTTCGAAGAACACTGCACGTACGCTGGACAAAATGACGCTGAAAGTAGAAGAGTCCGTCAGGCAAGTTCTGGCAGACAGGTAAATAGTGTTAACAAAGTCGCTCGGATCGCTGGGCACAGACCGCGACAAACCACTGTCTCTGGTGCTCGAGTGTTATGGACGCTCCCTTTCGAGGTCTTCATGGCGAAGCAACTTTTTCATTGCTCAGTACGCAATCAAAACGCAGTCGCACTACTTCGCGAGTCCTGCGCATTATAGTCTTCCTGTACGACTTCGATCTTCCTGTAGTTTTCTGGTAAGAATACACAGAAGGTCGAACCGGTTTTGCTTCAGCATCGCCGGAGTCAAGCCCTAAATACTGAAGACTCACTGCAGATTGCAATCGGTCAGATTCGATGAGATTGATCGGTCAATTTCCTGGGATTTGGCGGTCATTTGAGGTGAATTCGGGCATATCTTGTTTAGCAAAAACTGTTGCAGTCAACAATACCACGGCAATATCGTTGATAGTCTTGTGCGGATTCGATATTTTCCGGCCGTCTCACATCCGAGCTGCAGCAAAGATTAGCGCAGGAGCGACAATGTTTTGCCGGCTCGAAAATCCAACCGTCGAGACTTCAATTATTCATTGACCGCAAGAGACTAAAAATGAGCGTCCAAGTAATCAACGACAGCCAGGGCAAGCCAGCAGGCGTCTTTATCCCCATCAGCGAATGGGAAGAGATCAAGACCCGCTTAGGGGAACAGGAAGATGGTGAATCGGCAGATTTCGACATCCCCGCATGGCATAAACCCATCCTCGATGAACGACTGAAGGACTATTACGACAATCCTGAGGAAGGCGTCGAGTTTGATCAGGTCATGCGCGAGATCGACGAAGAACTGAAGCTATGAGCTATCGACTGATCGACCGGGCTGCCGCCCACAAAGAAATTGCCGACGCCGCCAGATGGTACAATCGGCAGCAGCAAGGCTTGGCTAAAAAGTTTCAAGCGCATATCAAAGAGAAAGCCGGCAAGCTCCGCACTAATCCCTATCTGTTTCAAGTGCGGTATCACGACATACGCAGCGCTCCTTTGCAACGCGTCCCCTTTATGATTCATTACCTCGTTGACGAAGCCAGAAAGGCCGTTATCGTAATCGCCGTCATGCACACGCATCGCGATACGGACGACTGGCAACAGCGCCGCTAATTTCCTCGCTGTCCCCGCCGCTCCCTCTACGGAGGAGGAGCTTCACACGAACCACCGATTCCACACCCGCAAGTTTAACAGCCCGCAAACCCGGGGCCTGCCATTAACCCCGACCACCCGGCGATCTGCAACACCCGTCCCAGCCAACCCCACCGTCGTCTCCTCAAAGGCGCGCCAGGCGTCCACCAGACTCTTTCCGTCACTTTCCACCGCCCGGCGCTGCACCTCCATGCGGGGGCACCCCGCACCCCGCCCGCGAGGGCTCCACTAATTGCCCGTCACGTCTCCGCAGGCGCCCAGGCCTCCTGCACGACAGGCGCACGCCGCGCTACCACCGCCCCGCGCCCAGCCTCGTAGGCCTCTCCGCGACGACCGGAGGATGCCCTTTCCTCCGCCCTCGGCTGCCCGTCCCCGCCGCGCTCCTCTTGCCCACGCCCGTGGCCGGCGACCGCGCGGCGGACGATCCTTTTTTTCTTCACTAGCGCACCATAAGAACGGACGCGCAGTGCGGCCGTACAACCGCGCGAGCGTTCCGCCAGGGCAAGGGCCCTCAGCTCACCAGCCGCTGAGAAGATGCTGCCGAAAAAAGAAGAGTCCGCGAAGTTCAGACAGGCAGGCAAACAGGTAACAGAAGAATCGGCCGCCGCGCCGAAGAAAGGCACGCCGATGAGAAAATGGAGCGCGGCGGCGTGTGGGCGAGCGAGGGCGGTAGTAAGTGCTTCCCCCGGTCGCCGCAAAGACGCCTTCGAGCGAGGGCGCGGCACGGTCGAAGTGAAACGGCGGAGGACCGCGGCATTAGCCGCTGAACGAAGACGGGAACGCCTGCGGAGACGAAGCGCCCTTTACGGAGTGGTGCTCGCGGGGCAGGGGACCGGGGATGTGCCCCGGTAAAGATGAAGCGGCGGACGGGGGAAAAGTCAACTAGCGGTTATCACGGGGCACTGTCCGCCGCACCTTTTTGGCTAATCTTCGTGTGAGAACGTACTTTCCTATGCACCCTGAGAAACTTCTTTTGTTCTGCTAAGCCATTCAGCAATATCGACACCCCACTTTTGGCTACTATTTACTGACGTTTTACAACTCATTTGGCTCGAAACTTCTATATTCATAAAAACAAAGGTTACGAAGTACTTGGCCAGCCCAGGCTTAGAAACACAATAATGAAACTTAGAAGAAAAATCAGAAAACCTCCGAAATGAAGCCACCTTACTTGGCGAATTGCCTTCTTGATTTGTTCGTCGTTAATAGAACGATGAATCCAATACACGTTCCAGAATGAAACATTGTACCGCTTAGACAATTTTCTGAATTTGATATTAGATGCTACACCGCCGAAAAGCATAACAATAAATGCGACCGTCATAACAATTGTCTGCCATTGCACAATACTAAATCTCCGAGTGATTTAAGTCTGTCAAGAACACAGTTTCACAATATTCTTTCTGATTTTAATTGGTTACTATAAACACAAACATCAAATACTTAAACTGTAAGCTCTTTCTGTCGCATCTAGTCTTCAGAATTTCCTGTCGTAACAGAACCTGAAGACTCTGAAACGATGGTTTCTAGATCTCGTGATAGAGCACTAAGTTCCTCTTCCGTATATTGACCATCAGGATGAGCTTCTGCGAACTGTCTGAGTCTATCCAGCATCTTGTTAATCGTTTGTTCGTCAAGAGTCGGCTGAGCTTCCTCCGTCTGGTCACCGTCATTGTTGGTCGAAGATCTAATCCACTTTTCCGCTTCCGCTATCAATTCGGGTAGACTGCCTGATAACAGAGTCCACGTATAGTTATACTCGGCATATACACCAAAGCCTACCGCTGGACCAACACCAGCAGTAAACCCAAATTGATGTTTTCTATCATCGGATTTGGTATCCCATATACTTTGTTCTTCGACTTTCTTCGATACTGCAATACTAATTTCAAATGAAACACCTGCACCGTCACCTACTGCTATTCCAAATGGAACAAAGCCCAATCCTTCTAAGTCTTCAACTGTCTCCGCTTCAAAGTTGATTCCGCCACCATAACCAACACCTGCAAATGCACCCACCATGGCTCCTAATCCGGCAGTAAGTTGCAGCGCCATATTTCCCTCCAAGTCAGCTGCAAGAGCCAAGGTAACAACACCTTCAACCACAAACCCAGCTCGCCCCTCCAAAATCACGTAGAATACAAAAAGGCCGTCTGCATCAATAGCTTGGACTGGCGTATTTGCAGCAAAAGAATATGGACTTTGCCATGGGAAACTTGAGGCCAAAGGATCTATGCTTAAAAATCTTCCCAGCCTCGAATCATGAATCCTCGCCCCAAAATCATAACTGTTTCCTACGCCCTTAACATCATCATCCTTCAACATACCATTGAAGCCAAACGCGTAGTCCTCACTCTGCCAGCTCCGTCCCGGCTGCAACATGCCAAAGGGGTAGTAGTTACTAATCGTGAGCACGCAAGCCTCAAAAGGCACCTGCCCCATCGCGGTGGTGTTTTCTTTAACATCACTGATCACGACGCGGACGTTTCCGAGATGATCCTGTAACTCATAGCACTTGCGCTGGGTATAGCGCGAGTAGATAGTATAGTTCGGCTCGGTAAAAGGCGTGCCGGGATAGCCGATGTTTTCCTGCGCCACGTCGGGACCCACTTCCTTCGGGAAGTCTTCTTTCATCAGGCCCAGGCGGTCGGAGCCGTAGATGGCATATTCGACGCTGATCTTGTCGC
>JANQRB010000139.1 GCA_028284775.1 Candidatus Kapaibacterium sp.
ATTCTCTCGATTCGAAAAACTCGATTGTATTTATTCCGGCTTCATTTATTTCGCACTAATTGTGGAATTGACGAAGCTATAGTGTGAACACGCCCTAGTCCCTTGCGACGACACTTCCCGTAGGTGGAAGAGTTAATCAAATTGAACTGATTGCGGCGAATTGTCGCCAGCCGTGGCGTTACCAGGACTGCCTGACACTATGGAACTGTCGGGTTTACTCGATGACGCAGGTGCTCCTGATAGTATAACTATCTGCACAAAATACCGGGCGGCATACTTTGTCGCTTGATTTGCAAATTGTCCGAAACGGCTAGATTTTGGCTAGGTGACAATCTACTTAAGCTGCAACAGTGTCATCCAGCCTCCACGCCTCAGATTGCTCAAAATGTAAGTGACACGTGAGGCGACATCGACCAAAATGTTCGTCTGCAGCGCATCACACGGCGTAAATGGTGTCTTCTTGCTTGACGGCAGGTATTGGCAATTTAAGAATCGACCGGATATGTCGCCCAGGTATCCGCGCCTCAGTTTTTAGCATAGGTTCTGCAGTGTCTCTTAGTCACCACAGACAGGCAAAGCGCAGTCTGCCAGATCCGTAAGCCCACAGAGATTTTGCAAACCATGGGCATTATCCGTCTTGCGGGAGCAAATTTTTTGCGAACCTGGTAAAATGCTGAAACAAACAGAGCAGCACTAAGTCATTGCCGGTGGAGCGCTCAGAAACATCTATGGACTGTGATTGTTCTTCGCTTCGGCTTTGGAATCCCAAGCCTTTTCGGATGAATACCGGCTTGCACTTTGAGCAAATCGACAGAGAATTCTGAGCGCTTAAGAATACAATTTTCTCATTAACGAAAAAGAGCTGCCAACCTGTCAATGCTGATAGCCACATCGATGTGCGAGCAATGACAAGAAATTCGAATACAGTTCCTAACTGTGAATCCAAGCTAATTATGTCCGGAGAATAAAATTGATGAAAGAATTCGCCCGCCTAGTTATGTTCCTGACTCTTATTTCCGTCCTTCCCCTTACAGCACAGACATTCAAATTCGACTTCAAGGAGGGCGCTGAAGGCTGGATCGGCGACTTTTCCGACTACCCGGTTGGCGACGAAGAATTCTTTGAGCTGAGCTTTTCGCATGGCCCGTTGTCGGCGGACATAGATGATTCGCAAGGATCGCTGATTGTTTCAGGCAACAATCACAGCGACGATCTGTTCATGTTTGTTAAACGCAAAATTACGGGCTTACAACCGGATGCCGACTATTCGATAATCTTCAACCTGGAGATCGCTTCGAATGTCCCTACTAATGCAGTTGGCGTAGGAGGTCCTCCCGGGGAAGGCGTTATCCTGAAGGTTGGCGCTACGCAAACTGAGCCACAAAAAGTTCAGGTAGACGCGAGCACCGACTATTACGTGATGAACATTCGCAAGGGTCAGCAGGCACAGCCCGGCATGGATATGGACACGGTAGGACACGTGGGGGTCAGCGACACAACAACCGTGTTCACTCTTATCCAACGCTCGAACAGGCAAAAGCCCTTCACCGTCCGGACGGATGCAATGGGCGAAGTGTGGGTAATTGTTGGCTCTGATTCTGGCTTCGAAGCGACAACGACCCTGTATTACAATCGAATTAATCTGGAATTCAAGCGGGTGACAACCGACGTTGAAGCTCCTTCCGCAGGCGCAATTAGTTTGTACCCGAATCCCGTTCGCGACCGGTTAATTGTTAACAACCAATCGCTTGAGCAAATTATCAGTTTAAGTGTCTGTGACGTAAATGGACGTCAAGTTCTGCGACAGAAAGTCGAGCGAGAACAAAAGGTATTATCACTCGATGTTGCGAATTTTTCAGCCGGTGTTTACTGTATTCGACTGCTTCTGACTAACGGATTGGTTAACACTCGATATTTTGTCAGGTAAGCCGCGACCGCTCCTCGTAGCTGTGAGACTTTCCGTGACAACTATCGTGCATATTCCGAAGTGGAATAAGCAGCAACGCCATTGACTGCGAGCGTGGGAGCTATTGCGCAGCTGGGTTCGATTCCGAGTACAGTGGTCTAAATCGAAAATTGACGTACATCACAGCACTATGTGAATCGGCAAGAAAATGACGCTCCATCTTGTGGGGAATATATTGCGCGCATTGCAGGCGTATGGGTATGTCGAAGGTACAAGGGGAGATATTGCGCGGCAGATTGCTTGTGCACGAGTTCAGGATTTTTCATATCACGTGGTGCAATATGTCTGATACCCCCCTGTTCGGACAGTAAGAAGCAGCGACAAATATGCTCTTTGCAGCGGATCAGCAGTTCCGATGTAGCAAGCCGCTCGTCACGATCTGCACCATTGCATAAGTTTGTGACGTCAAATGGCATTGATACCATCTGCCACCTCTCAAAATGCAGCGAGTAGTCACACCTACCTGAATGATTTGATTTAATGCCGCAAAGCATCAACGCGGCAGTGAGCATTGCCTGCCTGCAGAATGCGGACCGAAGATATTGTGTTGTAAACTCACGAAAACCAGCGTCCAGAATCACTCGCTATCAAATGACTATAACAAAAGCGATAGCGAGAGCTGTGCAATAGTATCTCGTCAGGACTCACGCTTGCAACATACATGGCGATCTACTGACCGCTGAGAGCATTTTGCAGTGCGTTGAATACTTTGCCCGCAATACCCAAAGAAATCCTTGTGAAGATATGTAGAATCATTCGTAATGTTGCCGCTGTTCCGATCGGAAAACATGCAGGAGAATTTGCGAGCAAGTACAGTATGCAAAGATCACTTGTTAATATTGACAGGTGGTAGATAGTTGTGCTTGCATTCTGTGGAAAATCCTGGAGGTGGTGGAGGGGAGGCACGCCGCAGGCGGATTCCGACTCATTAGATCAGTTAATCCAGCAACTAAATCCGCGACTCAGCTTCCATTAGACGACACCACCAAAATCACCGCCAATCTTCATTCTCTTTCCTGCATTATCAAACCCTCCCACTCCGAACGACATAAACAAGACAGTTGTATTACAGATACCGGCTGCACAGAAGCTGACACTCACAGAACAATCCGGTTTTCATACCGATTACCTTTCCGAATGAAATCCAAGCCACCGGTTAGCCAATCAGAGCATTTGTGAAGCCGACACGAGACATGTGGCAGAAACACTCAGTCAATTGAATATTTTAACTGATGATTTTGAGTATAAATCTTTTCCGACAATTTGTCAAAGATCGCAAAGACATTCACGATTTTCTGTTGACGACCGGCCGGCATTAAACATTTCGCGCTGAAGACAATTCACTGGCTGTCAATAACTCAAGGTTCTCACTACATCAAGTGGCATCGGCTGCTCAGCGCTGCCCTTGTGTCGCGTCGATCGCCGCTGCCGCCCGAATTTGTCCTCAATCTCGGCGATTCTTACTAACTCGGTGATGGTGCTTGGCAGAGCGTCCATTTTTCATTTTATTTGATCGCTTTGTTCAACAATCGCTTGCAACTCTATGCACAAGTGTTTCGCAATTCTTTTTGGAGTGACAATGATAGCGCTGCACTCCACATCGCATGCTCAGGAACTGCGCTGGGCGTATAGCTATCAGCAAGCGGCATCTGTGCAAGATGCTGTCTATGGTATTGCCTCCGATGGCGACAACAGATTTTGTATCATCGGCGCGGGCATCGCGAATGTTCCGATGGATGTCATCAGCCAGAGTTCCGAGTTTGATTCGCCGGAGTCGTTTATCGCCGTTTACGATAGTGAAGCCCGCATTCAATGGATGCACCCAACCGCGCAACCCAATGGCTTTACACAGACAGCATTCACTGTCTGGATGGATGAGATGGCCAATGTCTATGTCGGCGGTCGCATCGGTACACCGGTGGACTTCGACCCCGGTCCCGAAGATCGTACGGTTTCAAACGAAGGCGGCATCATTTCCTATGTACAGAAGTTCTCTGACGACGGTGAGTTCGAATGGGTTGCTTTGGCTCCCGGCGGCGGCATCGTACGCCGCATTGCAATGTTCAGCGATGGCAACATTCTTTTTGGCGGTGAAAAACGCCAGGAAGGAGCAGTGAGCTACGACGGCGGCGAGAGCCATTCGGCCGGTGCCGGAATTTTTCTGGTGGAGGCCGCTCCTGACGGCCGCACACTCGGCGCCTATGTTATTGGCGGAACAGCGCAAAATATAGATCTACGCGACATTGAAGTTGATCACGATGACAACATCATTGTCTGCGGTTCCTTCGAAGGCACACTCGACTTTGACGTTGACAACGGTGAAACAGCCGTCACCTCGCTGGCATCTATCGATGCATTTGTGGCCAAATACGATCGCAATTTCCAACTGCTCTGGCAGCGCCGTTTCGGCGATCAACCCAGTTCCAATCCGCCTTCCTGGGATATCGCCGCCGCCATCGAAGTTGACGTTAATAACAACATTTACATCGCCGGCGAGTTTCGCTGGACAACTGATTTCGACCCGGATCACAATCCAGGCCAATGGTTGCGTGAGGCCGACGATCGCGCGCCAAGCCCGGATGGTTTCATTCTGCAATATGACCCGGACGGAAACATTCAATGGATCCGTCAGCTTGGCGGAGAGGCGACAACTCCCGGCCACAATAACGACGTCACGGTCAGCGATATAGAGTTAATAGACGGTGCGCTTTTCGTCTCGGGGGCCTTGACCGGAACCGGCGATTTCGATCCTTCAGATGCTGAGTTCGTCCTCGACACCGGACCGGGTGGTATAGGGACAATGTACTTTGCGCACTTTGCTGCCGATGGTGAATTTCGCAATGCCTTTATTGTGGATAGAGCAGCGAGTATGGAAACCGCTCTGGGCATTGAAGCAATCGCCCGGAATAATATTGTGGCTACCGGCAGAATTCAGAAAGACGTCGATTTCGATCCGGGGCCGGACGAAAATTTACTTGGTACCGATCCCGAAGGCAATCTTTACAATCTCGACAACGACATTTTCATCGCGCGTTTTGACTACGGTGAATCAACTCCCTCGGCTGTCGACGCCTCCGTTCAATCGGCGCAGCAAGTTGATCTTTTTCCCAATCCGGCGACGTCAGGTGTCAAAATCGATTTCGGCAGCACAAATGTTAATGCTATCGCTGTCTATCACAGCAGCGGGCGTCTGCTGTTTCGACAATGCGTCACGCCCGCAGAAACGGCATGGCTCGACATGGGACAATTTGAGTCGGGTTTGTATTTCATCAGGGGTCAGGCAGAAAATTCAACATTTGTCACCCGGTTGATTCTTCGCAAATAGTACGCCAGGTTGTTTTCCCGCCACATCAAGCTGTGGCGCGGACCTCCAAGTCTGGCGTCGTTAATCCGCTGAATGGAAAAAAACCGATAGTGCCGCTTCAAGGGCAGTATCGGTTTTTCGTTCCACGAGTCTGCACCAGAGGACTTAACAGCTTCTGTTTGTTGAGCTCTGCAGCTAACAGGCGTTAACTCATCCACAGAGAAGGGTAGTTGCGATGCCGACAGTCTACTCGCAATCCGTCAAGAATTTATTCATAAAATGACGGTCAATTTTTTCCGATTGGCAAGCCCATATTTCTGAAGTGAGTCCTTGGTTTACCCGCTCAAAAACACCGCAAACAATCATGCTTAGGCTCGGCTTATTGTGGTTTCGTGCCGGCCGAATCGTCAGCCCTTATAGAAAGCAAAACCCCAAGTGCATCGCCCAAAGGAAGCCAACGCTGCCCCCTACTTGCCGGAAGGCTTCCATAAACGGAATGTAATCAGATGATACTATCAGGATTGAAAAACAGTTCCTATATTTGGCATTGTCTGTCGTTTCAGACAAAAATCGAATAATCAAGACGAGTTGAATTATGTCATTTCAGTCCGACCCCACACAGATTAGTTGGCGGCTGCATCTCCGCTCTTCACCGGAACGCGTCTATGCCCTGCTCGACAGCGATGAAGGTCGAGCTCGCTTTTGGGCCGAATCGGCAATCAAAAGCAACGAGCATATTCACTTCATTTTTCCCAATGGCTTTCAATGGCGAGCCAGGCTGCGTAAGCGCATTCGCAACTCTCTCTTTCAAATCGAATACATTGGAGGCAGCATTGCAAGTTTTGAGCTGCATCCCGACGGTCGAGGAGGCACCGAACTGGCACTACATGATGTCGGTGTCGATACCAGTGAACGTGAGGAAGTTATTGCCGGCTGGGTCTCGGTCCTGATGGCATTGAAAGCCGCTGTGGATTTTGATGTCGACTTACGGAATCACGATTCGCAGCGGAACTGGGACCAGGGCTATGTGGAAAACTAAAGCAGTTTGCCACGCTGACTCAGATCGATTACTGAATGACAACTCCGCTGCCTGGCTTCCCGCAAGAGCTGGATGTTTACCGATGTTCAATAGTCCCTTCTTTTGATTTTTCCGAAGAAGAGAACTTCAGGCCAACTCGCCTTTTGACAATCACTTATGGCATTTAACAAATTTCCAGGACTGATACTGCCCCATGTTGCTCGCAGCTGAATGCGGCAGCGCAAACGCAGGAACCGACCCGGCGACTTCAAGGCAAGCCAGGTTTAAGGACGTATTTTTCAACTGTCTTACGCCGTTTGTCAACAGGTGGCGACTAGGGTAAATCGAAAATCTCGTCTAAATCGAGCCCGTGCATTTGCCGAGCGAATTCTGGCGTCTATCAGAAATTCTCTTAAAAAACAATCAGAAAATGCCGCAGTACACTATCAGAAAATCTCTTAGCGCATATCAGAAAAATCCTCAGGTAAAATTGAGGGAATCACGTATTGACAATGAGGGTGCCCGCAACGTAAGTTTTCGTCGTAGTCTATGCTGCTCTTTTTTCACTCAAATCGTCCCCATTTGCGATCTGACTGCCGTATTCAACGGATCGCCTTAACTCACTGCCTCTAAATCTCCCTTTTGTATCATCGACACTGTTTAACAGTTGTTGCAAGCTTGAGGTGCACTGTATGGATCTGCGGAAACAATTTTTCACATTCGTATTGCGCTTTAGCCTATGCCTGGCCGTGTTTGTGTTCATCTGTCCTCCCATGCACGCTCAGTTTGAACGAGCATTTGGCGGAGCGGCAAAAGAATTGGGCTTCAAGACAATTTACAGCGCTCAACTCAACGGCTTCGTGCAGATAGGCTCGACTGAGACATCTTTTCCCGGGATGGCATCACTTTCAAAGCCGGCGAACGTCTTTCTCTCGGCTATAACGATTTTGGGAGCGCCGATTGGCAGCCTCGGCTACAACCTTAATATCTGGGATGTTGATGCTTCCATCATCGAACTTGAACAGGGCGGCTATGCCTGGACAACGGGCGGCTGGAATGTCACAAACGGCAGCTACGATGCCTACCTTGTTCGGACTAACGCTGCCTTCGCACCAATCTGGACGCGCCGTCTGCCGGGATTGAAGACGGACGGCGGCACGTCGCTGATTCAAATTCTCAGCGACGGCAGCGGCGATATTGTCGTCGCCGGCTACTCGGACAGCTTCGGCAAGGCCTGCAGCGACGGCCTGATTGCCCGCTTCACCCTGGGCGGGGTACAGCTCTGGGCCAATTTTTATGGTACGCCCGGTGAAGACAGGCTCTTTGCGATTCGCGAGGGCTGCGAGGGTGATCTGATCGCCGTCGGCAGCTCGAACGGACTTAACCTGGGCGTGGGCTCCAATCGCAATTGTGACCTGTGGTGGCTGCGTGTGCAGGGTGATGGAACGCTGGTCGGTTCAACCGTGTACTACCGAACTTTTCCAAGCCTGGTCAATGAGCGCGGTTTCAGCTTGGTAAACTATTTCGATCCGGCTATCGGTATTGAAATCGTAACTCTGGCCGGTGAGACTTACGATCCCACCGGGGCCTTCGGCAATGTTTTCGTGGTGCAAATAGAGTGCAACGGCGTTCCTAACTGGGGCTGGCTCTATGATCTCGCCGGCGGCGAAGACCGCGCCTACGCCATCGAAAACAATTTGGCGATGGATGGCGGCAGCGTACTGGTCGGCAAAATGAATTCGCTCGTGGAGCCGCGCGGCGACGCTTTTGCAATGGAGCTGCCCTTTCTGGGTGGTGCCCCCCTCTGGGCCAATTCCTACGGCGGCGTCAATTACGAAACCGGCCGTTCCGTAATCATCAGCCCTGACGGCTTTTACGCGACAGGCGGCAGCACCCTAACCTATGGCCTTGGCTGCGGCGACCAGTACTATCTTAAGTTCGACGCAATCGGCAACACCGGTGTCCGCCCACCCAACAATACACCATGCCCGAAGCAACTTGAAGTGTTTGATGATCCGGGTGTTTTTTACGATCCGATCGAAATCTGTGTCGCTGAATGTCAGTTTGAAGAGGTCATTAACCTGACATTAGTGCTTGGCGGCGAGATGACGCCTATCTGCGACCCGGTCGTACCGCCGCCGCCGCCCGACGCACAAAGCGACAACACCTCGTTGGCTAAGGGCCGTCTGCTCACAATGAACGCTAATGCTTCTTCTGCGCCGAATCCCGTCCAACGCGGTGAAGCGCTTACACTCCAGTTCCCGGCTGAAGCCAATCAACGCTATTCAGTTCAGGTTGTCGACCTGCTCGGCAAGCTGATCTTTGAAACCGAAGGCGTGGCTATCGGCGATCAGGAGGAGATTGCAATCGGCACGCAGGAATGGCGGCAGGGCAGCTATTCGATATCCCTGCGTAAAGGCAATAGTGTACAGCACTTGAAAGTGATCGTGCAGGATTAATTAACAGTAACGTCGGAGACTTCGACCTCGCCGATTCACGCAATCAGGCGAGGTCGTTTTTTGTTGTCGGAAATTGATGAGCACTGACAGGGGGATTGAAAGACAGTGCAGGAGGCTGCCGCCGTTCTCATGCAGATGAAGTCAATCGTAGCTTGCCTGTCCGGATGTGTCGCAGCCCGCCGCCTACCTATCAAACATTGGCCGTCTTTTGATCCGGTATTGCCGGCATAGGTTTCTCGCAGCAAGGCATGTTGGACGAAAAGCGCTATTTCACTGTTGCCAGGCGGACAGGCTGCCGTGCCGTCCTGAATGCCGCTGCCCTGGGTTTGTCGTTTGTGGTATAAAGTACAAACTGGTCGGGACTGCTAATGAGCTTGACTCGCAAGGCATTACTTGCTAACTAGTCCTCCGAAAATCGGGTTCTTCTTGTTCGCGAATCAGCAGCGCTCTACTTGCAGTAGCGGAGAACGGAGCCGGTATATTTGTTCCTCGGCTGGAAGTCAGCGCCGATTAAACAAATGGACCATCTCATATTCTGTCCTGCCGCCGCTGAGCCGGAGCGAATCCCGCGCTATGTGACAATTAACCTTCTTATGCTAATGCTACATCTATCGCTCGGCAAACAAGCCTTGCTCCTATCGGGCATCGTAACTCTCGTCTTGAATTTTCTGTTCGTTGGCGTATACCGGGATTGGTCGGACGGCGATCTCTCCTTCTTTTTCAAGTACAGACCAAGTATAAAATCCTATTTCTATTCACCGGAGCGATACTATCGCCTACACCCGCAAGAGTTGTCGAGCCGTGAAAAGGAGGAAGAATTCCTTTACCGGGAGTTTTGTCAGAATTTTGTTCCTAATGGCCCGCGTCAGTTACCGGTATTTGTGTCGATTCAGGTCGGTATCACCATGTTCATGCTCGGCTTACTTCATCTGCTACGGCCGCTGAGGTTTAGAATACTGCCGCTGTTTATACACTACGTCACAATGATCTGGCTTACTTCGGCAACGGCAATCCTGATGCTTTTCATAGAAAACTGTGCTATCACCATAGGAGCAGGAATTGTCCTTATCGCGATCAATTATTTTGCAATGATTCTTATGAATAATTTCCGGATCAGAAAGAAGGGACATAAACCGTAGAGAATCTTTATTGCGGCCGGCCGGTGCTCCGATGCTAGCGTGCACGATTGCGACTGTAAGGCAGCATCGGAACTACGGGCCAACTCGATACGATGCCTGCACGAGATGCTCCTCGGAAGCTTACTGTCAGCCCTGATACACCTCCCAAACGTCTATAGTCCCGCTTTACAATTTGTCATTCTGCTCTTTTGATACTTAGATGATATTCTGTCCAACAAATTCAAGCTGCGTCGCCTTTTGACGCAATTTGGGCTTGCCAGAGACATTAACAACGACGGGGTTGCCCGCTGCGCGCTGAGCAACCCCGAATTGGTCATAAGAAGGGAATGGTTGTATCTGATTTCTTATGTCCAGTCTTCACGTCAACGGACGATGCGGAGCGGCAACTCGCGGCTGCCGTTTGCGCCCACAAGCTGAACGAAGTATGCACCTGCACTCAGGGACTGCGTGCTGAGCGATATCGAGTTCTGTCCGGCAACGGTTGGATATGTCTGTGAATGAACAACGACGCCGTTGGGCGTCAGAATACGCAGGACGGTCTGGGCTTCCTGCGTTGTGAAACGCAGCGTCACAACATCGCTGGCCGGATTGGGATAGCTGCTGACCGCACTGAATTCACTCTCGTCGTCAACGCTGGTCGTTCCGCCAACCTGAATATCCCAGGTATAGACTTTCGTGTTCATACTGCCGGCTTCCAACACAAGCAATTCGACCGTATGAACGCCCGAGACCGGCGATTGCCAGTCGATCTGACCGCTTGCGCTATTGATGAGCATTCCGGCGGGTTTCTGGTTCAGGCTGTAACTGACCTGCGGCATTTGCGGCACTACGGAGCGCAGCACTTCCGCCAGCGCATCGGCATCGAAGGAGTAGGCTTTGCCGGCCGGCGTCTGCTTCGGTGCTTCGTTGACCAGCCCCAGGGGACCCTCTTCGACGAGCACACTGATATAGTCCACATTGCCGAAGACACGTCCCGCGCGCGTAACGCTTACACTGTTGCTGGGCTCGCTTTCGCCGTCGGCATTGTAAGCTGTCACTCTGAAGGACATGAGGGTGTTCATCAGATCGCCAAAGCCAAGACCCAGGGTCGTTTCAGCGATTTCATCGCGAAAGAGCTTCCAGTCACTGGCCGTCTCGGTCTCCCAGTCATAGGTACGGATGTACATCCGGAAACCGTCTACCTTCTGATCCTGTTCGCTTTCCCAGGTAAAGACATTGATAATGTCGGGATTAACGAAATCCATATCAACGAAGAGGTTGAACGGCGCGTTGAGCTCTTTGGCTTCGAGCTGACCGGCTCCCGTAAAACAGCCGAAGCCGACGATCAGGGCGGAAAGAAGAATACTTTTAACGAGTTTCATCACTATGTTCCTTTTGTAATTTGCTTCAATTTCAATTAATCGTAGTTTGTTGATTCGTGAGCACCCGATGCTCTACCTGCCGTCGTTAGCCGGGCTTCTTTGTCAGACAGACCATTCTGGAAAGAAGCTTAGGCTGACGGCGTTTTTTTGACCAACAGGATACAGAGTCGGCAAAAAAACTTTTAAGACCTGAAATTGGGTTACCGTCAGGGGCGCTCACTTTTTCGCAGAAAGATTTGGAAATACAGTGGCATTGCGTTAGCGTCCCCGACCGAAGTAATAACACCTCCCTGATTAGTTAAACTATTGATAGATGATCGTAAGCCTTGCATTGACCGGCTGCTGCAGTACCGTTCGAAGTGTCACGCTGATCGCAAATTCAACTTCGAGTTGTTTCTGGTCCCGTTCATGCGTGAACTCCATCGACAAGAAGTGCTTCGCGTTGTCGGGGATATATGTATCGACCGACCCGCCAAAATCAAGCTTTGCACGCGCGCCTTCGCCCAGATCGGGGTTGCCGGTCAAGGAAGTGGCTCGTTGTTCAATTGATTTATCCTGAACATTAAGCTCTAATGATTGTAAGATGGAGTTAGTCTGGAAGCTCCGCTTGACAATGCATGTACTCCCCTGCGGAATTGTCAGAAAAAAGTCTCCATCATCGGAATACAGTTCGATGCCCTCATCCGGCCAGTTGCAGTCAAACTCGATGAGACTGCTGTTTAGCTGATCAAAGGCATGAAAGGTAACGTCCAGCAGCTGGTATTTCACCACGCCTTCATCCGGTTCATCGTAGATTTTCCGTTGCGGCGTATCCAGGTCCGAAGGCGAATCGCAGGCCCCTGCACTCAACACACACAACAGGATTACTGCTAACGAGTTGAATCTGATGATCGTCATTGAGTCTTTTGTCCTTGGATGTTTAGAAGCGAATGCCGATTCCATATGTCACTCCGAGTTTTTCACTGCTGAACCAGGACGCCTGGTGTTGATACCACAAGCTGCTCCCTTCCAGTCCCAGTGAGATGCTGAGCGAGGTCCCCGGCTCATATCGCAGCCCCAATCCACCGCGCAGCAAAGGGCCGATCCTGGTAGCGCCCACCAGGGCATGGGCATAAGGCGCAATACCCGGCAGCAGCTCCGCTTCGCGCAGCGTCAGATGAGCGCCGGCACCCGCCCAGAAGAGCAGCGGATCCTGCAACACGGTCAGCGTACGGTTTAATTCGGAACCTCGGTACCGCTGAGCATAATTTTCTTGACCAAATTCGAGACCCAGAAGCCAACTATCGCTTAGCTGATAATAAAGGGCCGCGGCCATATTGTGAAAGACCGGCGCTTCCGGCGCTTCGACCTCAACTTCGCGCAGGCTGCGGGCCATGATCCCGCGCAGACTGAAGAGCCACCGGGTGTTTTGCAGGTCAGGCAAAAGATGTGTCGTAGTCTCTGCCGCAGCGACCGATGGTGACGGAACAACTCTCCTGGCAGTCAATGTCGCTTCCGACTGATGGCCGCCGTGAAATGCGGAAGGTGCAATACTCACATAGCGGGCGCTTCGAATGGACTCCTGCCTTATCTGCTGCCGGTTGTGGGCGTCACTTACCGGCACCGGAGGGGCCTTTCTTCCGGGCTGACTTGCTTCGGCAGACGACTCGTAATATAGGTCAGGGTTTCCGCTCCGGTCCGGTGTAGTTGCTAGGCTTTCCCGACTTTGCTCCGCATCGCGAAGCATCGAAAAGCCGAAAGACTCGAGAGCCGCGCCGACCGTCGTTTCATTCCGCTCGACTACGATCGGAACTGCGTCGCTTCCCGCGGACGATGCATCATCGGGCTGCATCGCCAGAAACATCAACAAGGCTGTCAGGCCGACGCTCAAGACATAGCCGCCCAGAGTTGTAACCATTTTATGGCTGAGAGGATTCTTGCGACTTGTTGTCTGCATAAAGGCAGGGCCGGCACTCTCGGCCAGGCCGACTTTGCTGTACACTTTTTGTTGTAAATATGCCGGAGGTACGAGGTCGTCAAAATCCTGCATCAGAAGTTTATTAACGTGTAAATGCTCTCGCAACTCCGATCGCAGTTCCTCGTTGTCGGCCAACTGGCGGAACAGAATGTGCTCCCAGTCGCGATCGAGTTCGCCTTCTAAAAAGTTTTGCAGCAGTTCCGCAGTATGTGAATCGTGTGAATCAGCCATGATTGATATCACCTATTTAACACTAAATCTGAATTCGCATTCCGCCCTGTACTTCTGTTTCGATCAGTCGTCTCATCTGCCTCGGCATTAAAGCCTTCCGGCTTTGCAGGTACCGGGAGAGCTGCACGAACAAAATGCTTTGCCGCCCCCGGCAAGTCCGTCGATCGATTACACCTCTCTTTGAACATCCTGGATAAAGGGCGCAAGAATCTTGCGCAGCCGATCTTTGGCTCGGAAAATCCGGGTTTTAACCAGCCCGGTTGTGATTCCAAGGATCTCGGCGATTTCCTGATAGGAAATCCCGTCATAGGTGCGCAGAACAAAGGCTTCACGATAGTCATCCGGTAAATCATCGATTGCCAGTCGAATCAGTTCAAGGAGTTCTTTTTTTTCGTAGCGCGCTGCGCCGACCGACAATTGCAGATCACTCAGGTCGGCAAGCCCATAGTGTTTACTACTTTTCAGGTCCAGACAATAGTTGCGGGCTATCTTGATCAGGTACGAAAGGACATTGCCTACCTCCCTTCCCTGCATCGCCCCTCGGTAAAATCGCACAAAACACTCCTGGAAGGCATCTTCAGCTAACTCACGCTGACTCAAAATACGTATACAATACCTGTAAACTCTGGGAGAGTATCGTCGATACAGCTCCTTAAACGCATCGTCATTGCCTGGTCGCTTGCTGCAAAGCAGTTCATACAATTCGGAATCACTGCTTGCTGTCAATTCTATTCTCTTAGCCATCGCAGCTCAAAAGACTGCGCTTTGTTAATTAAGTTACAGTGTGGTTTTCCGTAGACAGAAATAGCGTTCAATTGCAGGCTTCCCTCTACGCCAATCTCGAGCGCCAGACGAATGATCAGCAGTCGCTCTTCCTGTTTGGCGGAGGCGTGCCCGCCTGATCGGCCGCTGCGAGGAACAAGTTCCAGCGGCGCGAATCACCTTCCTCCCATTGGAAATCAGCGTGGCGGCTTACAGGAAGAAACTTCATTGCCATTTCTCGGAAAAGTCAAATATTGCTTTGATCGTCTGTCACGAGACCCTCCCTTGTGGCAAAGCGGTCGGCGATCCTTGCTCCGGGATCGCTTAGTACAAACCCGTCGGATACCACTTCCGGAATCGGATAGCGAGCGATTCGTTGACAATCAACCTGAATCGACTCCAACTCAGGACAATGCCTGTGCGACACGGCAGGCATTCGGCAAAGCTTAGCGACGCGGTGGCGGAATACGCCGCTGCCTATACTCTTACTTTATTATTTCAGCAAGGAAAACTTCAATGGCGGAACGAAATGAATATACCCCCGATACCTTTTGCTGGGTCGATCTGGCAACAACGGATGCAGCGGCAGCCAGACAGTTTTACACCGCACTTTTTGATTGGGAAGCAGATGATGTACCCGCCGGCGATGCCGGAAGTTATACTATGATGAGAAAAAATGGACGACAGGTCTGCGGCTTGTTCGGGATGGCCAGCGCTATGAAAGAAAAAGGCGTGCCGCCAAGCTGGATGAGCTATGTCTCAGTGACCAGTGCCGACGACAGCGCTGCAAAAGTTGGCGAGTTCGGCGGTACGATTATTCAACCGCCTTTCGATGTAATGAAAGACGGACGAATGGCCGTTGTGAAGGACCCCGACGGCGCGGTGTTTTCTTTATGGGAAGCACGTGCAAATATTGGTGCGCAGATCGTCAACGAGCCGGATACCTGGTGCTGGAATGAAGTGTACAGCAACAATATAGCGCTTAGCAGGAAATTCTACGCTGATGTCTTCAATTGGACGACGAAAGTTGACGACAGCAGTGGCGAAGGCGAATATTATGAATGGCAACTCAACGGACGATCACATGCGGGTTTGCTCAAAATTCAGCCGGACTGGGGGGCCGTTCCTCCCAACTGGGCAGTATATTTTCTGACCGATAATCTCAAAGCCAAGATTGACAAAGCAGTTGATTTGGGTGGCACGATCATTTACAGTCACCTGGAAATCAGCGGCACCGGCAGTTTCGGTCTTCTCAAAGATCCGCAGGGTGCAGTATTCAATATCTTCCAACCGGCGGCCTAAAAAAGAAAAGGTGACGCATTTCATGCGTCACCTCGCTGCTGACTCTGATCTCGCGCGAAAAGTCAGTGAGCTACCCTACTATCAGCTGTCAGGTAGGCCGTCCGCACGCCACTGAATATACAGATCGATTTCCGACTGCGGCAGTTTGCTGCCCGACTGCGGCATAAATCCGGTACTGCCTTCGCTGCGCTGTATCCGATCGATTATGTCGTCGATGTGCCGACGAGTATTGTTGTATTCGGTCCACTTGGTCTCCACGCCGGTGATGTGACAGGGTGCGCAGCGATTATTAACAAGGGGCCTAATGTCGGCCTGATAGCTAATCGCCTCGTCGTTGGCTTTCTCC
Source organism: Candidatus Kapaibacterium sp. (assembly GCA_028284775.1). Taxonomy (GTDB): domain Bacteria; phylum Bacteroidota; class Ignavibacteria; order Kapaibacteriales; family UBA7675; genus JANQRB01. The sequence continues at coordinate 15,846 of JANQRB010000139.1, forward strand.
ACTTCAATCGTAAAAACTTCCTCAAATGACGTTGTGCCCGCGCTGTTAACGGCCGTCACGTCAATTTCGTATTCGCCCACCGGCAAACCGTCATCAGCGCTGATGACGCCATCGGCGTCAATTGTAATATGATCGGCGAAGTCATTGTCTTCATGGTCATGATCGTCATCATCGTCTTCGTCGGCGCCGTGCAGGCTTGCGCTGAGTGTAAAGCTAATCGGCTCGTCGCCGTCGATGTCCGGCTGCGTTGAACTTACGGCCGTACCGAAGCTTGTTGTAATGGTCGCGGGACTATAGATCAGGTTGGCGGGACGCAGGCCCGAGGCACCGGTGCCAGCGTCATCGTCATCATCCGAGCAGGAGGTAACAAGTATAAGCAGGGAGCAGAAACAGAGCGCGCAAAGAATTCGTGCGCTGTCCAAAAGTCTGTCGTTTGTTGTCATTTGCAGGATCCGGATTGTTCAGAATGGCTGTTGGAAAAGCGTGATGCGGAGCAAGACCCGCATGTCCGCCACATGTAACACCCGCGTTGGCATTGCGGTTGGTCAATGTCGCATTGACCCAAAATGAGCGTTAAACACACAAGAAAAGTATGCAGTTCCCCGGCTGCACCGGAATTGCATCAACCTGCCAATATCGTCGCCGGCGCCTCGCAAACAGACAACATCCCCTGAACAATTCGACCGCGGCAGTAAGCTTTGCCCTTCGTTTACGGATCGCGATCAGTCGTTTCAGTCGCATCGAACCAGGCCAGCCACTGGCGCGCCAGCTCGATTTTTTGGCGGTCCAGCTGATAGATGCGCGTCCGCCCTTCTTTTTCATGCGTCAGCAGGCCGGCCTGCTCAAGTACCCGCAAATGGCGGCTGATGGTAGGCCACTTATGGTGAAAGCGTCCGGCAATTTCGCCGGCGCTCATTCTGCCCCCGCGAAATTGAATGACAAGGAGAATGTGACGCCGCGAGGCATGCGCCAGCGCAGCAAATACAGCTTCGAGATCTTCAAGGCGTTGTCTGGCATCGGCCATTCAGCATTCACAGGTCTACGGGATCGATTCTTATAAACTCCATTCCTTCGCACAATGCGCCCATGGGTTCCCAAACTTGCAGCACTTCGGGTGTCTGATGAGCGATCTCGGATGAATCCTCACCTTTCCACTGAAACATCTCGATAAACATCAGCTTGCCGGCCTTATTGACGCCCCTCATTACTTGCGCGGGTTGCGCTGTAACCAGGCCCGCTTCGTCCAGCGTTGCCCAGTGGCGACGCAACAGAGACCGAAACAGCGACTCGTTTTCTTTGGGAATCCGAAAAATACACAGCATACTGACAGGATTCGACTCGCTCATTGTCACCTCGTTAATTCAGAAAGCTTCGCCGCTTCGACAAGATTCATACTCCCGGATTGAGAAGCGGTAAATATAAGGAAATTCTTAGTTAGCGGACTGGCTAATTAATATATCTCAACATCAACGCCGGTCCGGCCGAGCTGATGACGACAACTGCGACGTGGAGAACAGCATTGCTGTTTCCGACTTCCTTCCCGGCATCACATTCCGGACCTACGTCGGTCTCCTGGAGGAACACATTCAGGTCAACGATGACAATCGGTGGCGCTTGGAATACTGGCTTCCTTGAGAAAGACACTACTCCGCTTTGGAGCACAGAATGTCGCGTATGGCAGTTAAGGCATCTGATTTCGTCGACAGGCCGGCCTGTGTTGTACTACTGATACTTGCACACAAATTGCACTCGGCTCTGTAAGCCTCAATTTTTCGATAGTAATGACACCCCCTCAATAATCCCCTGGTGCTTAATTGCGTCTGCTGTGCTTTATTGCAGAATGTGATTTCCGCATCCGCCTCGTGACTCCCTGCCGTCGATCACCGGATGCTTACGACGATGATGGCGGGCGTCCTGCGCTCCAGATCTGCCAGCGACCGCCAGACCTGTTCCCGGCTCAACTTTCAATGTAATCCAGAGGTTGGTGTATGAAAATGGCCAGTTTGCTGTTTGCCGTCCTATTGTTGGTCACAACCACAGCCAGAGTGGACGCTAAGGATCTCGACCAAGCTTTAATTGCCTACTACCCCTGCCGGGGCTCTGCGAATGACGTGAGCGGCAACGAGCATCATGGGACGCTGCGCGGCGGCCTAAAGCTGACAGAGGACCGCTATGGTCGTCCAGGAGAGGCATTTTCCTTCGATGGCATCGATGATCATATCATCTTGCCGTCCTCCATCAAAATGGACCGCGACTTCAGTATTTGTTTCTGGCTTTCTACAGACTTAAACAATGCCGCAGCCTGGCCTTCCGCTCACTTTCTCATCGATCGGGACATGTGTTTTACCAGGTCTGACTGGAGTATCGGGCTTGGCCAAAACGGCAAAGTGGAATTTAACATCGGCATCAGCCAAGAGGCAGACCATACATTTGTAAGCGACCATACAATCGCGGACGGAACCTGGCAACATATTGCTATCGTCCGGTCGAAAGAATTAAACGCAATTTTTGTTAAAGGCATATTGAGCGCCAACAAGCATGTCGGGCTGACGTCGTATCAGAACAATCACAAAGACATTTATGTCGGCGCTTCCGTCTGCGACACGGACAAGCACCTGTTCTTCGAAGGGAGCATAGACGACATCCATTTCTACGACCGCGCGCTGTCAGGAAAGGAAGTCGCCGATGTGTGCCGGATTGAGCAAAGGGTTGGAACCGATCTCGACGAAGGGGCCGCTTCAGCAGCAGCAGGGGCGATCAGCCTGCTCACAATTCAACCTAACCCCTTCCGGGAGAGCGCAACGATACGGTACGTCGTATTGCAGGAGAACAGTAACCTTGTCAGCCTGGAGATCATCGACGAACTCGGACGCTCAAGGATACTGCTGCTCCCACGGGCATTAGCGCCCGGAAGCTATAGCCATCGCTGGACGGCAGTCGGGGAGCCAAACGGCGTGTATATCTGCCGGCTGAAGATCGGCGAAACCACGGTAAACCGGACTATGATTTTGCTGCCTTAGACGCGATCGAGGATGGCCATCTGAGTGTGCTCTTCAGCGGCAGGCCGATGCAATCGACATTCACCAGCCGTGCAAACAGCGAAGGACCCAAAAGGTTTTGCAGCGCTTCGGCGTGCTAACAAGCCCCGGTACGGTCGGACTGGGCAAATCGAGTATAGATCCATTCAAGACGGCAGCGGTTAATCGTGAGGCCGGGCTGATGCGCAGTCTACCGCAGCCGGCTGGATCGCCATACTCGATGCCGACCGGCCGGGGTATATTTCCGACAACATTGCCTCGGCGCAGTAATCAGCGGAAGTCGCTGACCTGCGTCCGCACTTAACGTAATACAAGCAATTGACGGCTCATCAGGCCTGCGGCGGTCTCGAGCCGCAACACATAGCCGCCCGGAGCAAGCGCGGAAAGATCGAGCGTCGTTCTGAATGTCCCTTGGGTAGCATGACGCCGGGAGTCAAGCATAAGAAGGCGTCCGGTCGGATCATAGACGTCGATCCTGACCGAACCGGGGGCGAGATCATTCAGAACGAGCTCGCAATTCTGCAAGACGGGATGCGGGTGAATCATGAGCTGCGGCGGTTTGTCCTCGTCAGAAGGTACGCTGGTAGAGGCGAAGTGCATTCCGGCGAGAAAAACATCGTTGGCATTGCCGTCAATCGGATCGCCGATCAGGCGCGTCGCCCCAAAACTTATTGCACCACGAAACTGGCCGCCAAAGACGAGGCGTCCGTCTGATCTGCGATCCAAATCGGCGACACTTAGCGTCCCTTCGCTGTAATCACCGTGCTGGGTCCATAAGATATTACCCTGATAGTCGTAGGCCGCAACGTACATTCCCATCGATGGTGGATCCGGCAGCGTATCTCCATCGAAATATGCCGGCCCCTGGTAGCTGCCGGCCATAATGCAGCTTCCGTCGCGACAACGAAGACGTCCACTGAAATCAGCATCTGGACCACCTCCGCTGCGAACGAAGAGCGCCTCACCCTCACGGTCGAATTTGGCAATCAAAACATCGCTCATTCCCTGCGACATGATCGTAAACGGGCCAATCAGCGCCGAATCAAGAAAGTTTGCGGTGGCATAAAAATTTCCCTCGCTGTCGAAATCTATTGACGAATACACCAGGAGGTTGTCGCTCAGTGGCTTATGGAGCCGGATCCAGCGCATTGCGCCCTTGCTGTCCAGAGCAAAAAGCAAAGGGTCGGGTTTGCTGCCCTCAGCTACAATCGTGCTATCGCCGAGCCGGATATGTCCGCGAAATCTGGCGGCGATGACGGTATTGCCCTCCGGATCCACCGCAATCGTAGACAGCGGAAGATCGCCGGGTTCCTCGTCGCGACCGCGTTTGCCGCCAAAACTTCGAAACCAGATCGCTTCGCCTTCAGGGCTCAACTTCGAGATAAGCAGGTTCGGCTGCGATTCACGCCCAACAATCAGCGAGTCGCCGATAAGCGTCCGGTCGTAGTAGTTCGACGCCAGGTAGATAGCGCCCGCAGCATCAATGGCAAGCTTCGGTCCATTCACATTCTTTGAATTGTCATGCACGATACGTGCCCAGAGCAGCTCACCGCTTATTGAATACTTGGCCGCATAAATGACGGGGTCGTCATTTGGACTGTGCAGCGTCGTGTCGGCGAAGGTGCAGGATTCACTGTAACGGCCGCAGAGTACAACGTTGCCCTTCGGATCGACACAGAGATCATCGGCGACATCGCCTTCCGGTCCAGCAATCCGGCGCACCCACAGGGGCTTGCCGCCATCGTCATACAGCGCCAGAAAAGTGTCGACCCTGTCGTCGCTGCTTTGCCAGACCGAATCACCGATTCTGGTTTCCCCGATAAAAGGTCCGGTCACATAAAATTCGCCGTTCGGGGCAAACTCCAGCGCGCGGGCGAATTCGTTGTCGCCGCCGCCGTCGCGGCGGGCCCAGGTCCATTCGCGCGCCGTACAGGGCAAGGTCGTCATCAGGCTGAGGATCAAGCAAAAAAGTCTTAGAAGCGAAGACATACCTTTTCTCGATTACTTTGCGGGAGTTGAAATGAAAGAGGCCTGTCTGGCCGGCAAGCCAGACTGCGTTTCCGATACGAGAAGGGTACGGTGGGTCGTAGGCGATACGAAAGGCAGAGAATAATATTGTCGCGTCGCCAATTTGATCTCGCTGTCTTTCGGCCCGACACCTAGAGTGCCGCGCCCACAGGACAATACAAACGCTAACAGACGACAGGCTCTTGTTGCCGCGATTTTGCCCTTGCTTTGAGCTTGGGATCCAATGTACTTTGTGGTCGCTTTGTAAAGGTCGACCCAATCCCACCGGTTTTTCCAAACGCTAGTCTTATAAGTGAAGTATGAAAGCGGCAATTCCTTTGCTGATTGCAGTCTTCGTGTTGCCGATACTGCATGCACAACCTTTTGATCTTGGCTATGAGCCGCCGGAGGGCTGGGAGTATATACGTTCGCTTGATAGCTACTACAAAGTGCGAACTATTAGTGCCGATCGCGGGGGCCTGCTTATGCTGGGAGATACGAGCGCTGAATTCCGCCGCGTTTTTATGGGCTCGGTAGATGACGGTAAAACATGGAAGGAGCCAAGACTCAGGCTGGACGAAACGTATTCACGCTATGCGATTAACTTCATCCCCAATACAACAAAACTGTGGCTTTGGGGACAGCGTAAAGATTCAGTGTTCTTCGCCATCAGCGAGGACTTCGGCAAGAGCTTTGATGTAATGCCCCTGCCGGCCGGTCAGACGGCGGATTTCATACGAAACGGGAATCTCCCTGTTTTGCAAACTGTCAATCCGCTACGTCCGGAAGAGTATTTTTGTTCGATCCGCAAGGTTGAGGGAAGATGCCGGTTTAACTGTTTTTTGCGGACTACGGACGGCGGCGGCAACTGGCATCCGGCTCCCTTTCCCGATCTTAAAGTTGGTGCTATCAATGAAGAAGAGTGCGAAATTCACGTATCGGTTTTTATGGATCACTCGAGGAACGGCCATTGGTATGTTGTTCAAGGATTCAGTCTGATGGACCACCTGGGCGCAATTTACAGCGGGTACAATTTACACCGGACAAGGGACGCCGGCTTGTCTTATGGCCCTTATCCGGCACTCTTTAAAAGCAAATTTATCGAGTCTTTGACCAGCGGAAATAGATATCTGGGTATTGGCCAGGCCGGTGAATTGCGATGGCAATGGGAAAACCCCTCCAAATCAGTAAACTTACGCCACTATGATCAATTCGATGGATTTCAAACTCTCAATGAAAATGGCAAGCTGCGTGAACACAATTGGCTCGACGCAATTCACCCCGGCCGATCCGGGAAGGATAGCGCTTATCAGCACACAATACGGCGGGTAGAATTTTTTGACGCCAACCCCGGCAAATCGATCGTCCATATCGTTGAAATATCAACACTGCCGAAGGACCGGGAGAAAAGAGTTCAACGCGATTGGCTGTATCTGGCGCATGGAGATGCAGCCGAAGTTAAGCTGTTATGGGAATCCGAAAATCACCCTCTGATCAGCGCTTTTGCGATTGATAAACAACGGGCTGTTGTGTGGGTCGTCACCAGGGACTCCGAATACAATGCACTCGACCCAGCGGAACGGCCCCGTCTGCGTCTCTGGCGCAGGCAGTTGCTGATTTCCTCTGTACAGGACTCCACCAACGGTATTAACGACGATCTTCACGTTGTGCCAAATCCGGTTAACGATGGCTTTCATCTCTCTTCCGCGTCAATCCGGAATGATAAAGAGATTAACATCGATATTTTTAATGTTGAGGGCGTGAAGATCAGTAATTTCACGATTGTCTCCTCGGCTCAGGAGTTGCAGGATATTCCGCTTAGTTTACCGCCACACTGCGCGGCGGGCGTTTATGTCCTGCGAGTAAGCGATGGAAGGGAAGTGTATTCCACGCAGCTTGTTAAATCCCCTTAGTGGTAGGATCGCGCGGGAAACGCATAAATTGAGACCATTCAGACAACCTCAGACACAGCGATGTATGTAAGAACGCTGTTAGTTGTACGCAGTCTGTTCCGAGTGAGAGGCTTCATTTGCTTCGATCCACAGCCCGAGTACAAAATTTTTGTATGACCGAACATTGACCTTGCTGCGAATCAAATCACGAACTATTTTGGCCCACCGAACAAGGCTTGCCAATTCTTTACATCCGCCTACCGCCAATTTTACATTATCCAGAGACCTATGAATTTCTCAAAATTCTTGTGGGGAATGCTGCTGGCGATCGTGCTGTCGGATTTGAATGCGCAGCCGCCCGATCTGGGCTACACAGCGCCGGCTGGTTGGGACTATGCGGGCTCGCTCGATTCCTTGCATTGGCTGCAGCTATGGGCCGATCGCGGCGGACTTGCCCTGAGAGGCGAACGAAAATTATCGTCCGTACCGCGATGGCTCGCATCAACCGACGGGGGCAATTCCTGGACTGCAGTGGATACCAGTATTGTCGATTCCTATCAGCTGTATCGCTTTGGTTTTGTTCCCAATTCGACAAGGTTTTGGGTCTGGGGATTGCGGGACGACAGGTTGCACTTTTCAATCAGCATTGACTTCGGGCGGAGTTTCACGACGACTGCGCTGCCGCGCAATTTTCCGGTCGATGTCGATCAGATTCGGACTGTACCATCAATTCACAGCGTCAATCCCCTCCGTCATAATGAAATCTATTCCAAAATCAGTGTTATCGAGCGCGATTGCAGCTTTCAACTGCTGTTGCAAAGCGACGACGGCGGAAAAAACTGGCGGCAAATCGTGATTCCAGGGCTGACTTATGACGGCTCAGGCCTGGCTTCCTGTTATTTTGAGTTTAGTTTACTGCACGACCGAAGACAAACTGGTCATTGGTATATACACGTAGCGTCTGAATTCCGAGCTCACTCCGGCCATGGCGAAAATTCCAATCGCGTATTGCGGACGACAGACAACGGCGTAAGTTTCATCGACGTCCCGCAGGAGCGCCCGGCGGCGGACTCGACTTACACTTATATCTTTCCGCAATTTTTAGGCATTACCAGGGCCGGTGAGCTTCGGCGGTATTGGCGCAAATCATTCACGGATCTCAGACGATGCCGATTTGTTCAGCACAATGGCTTTGAATCACTTGCGGAAAATGGCCGGATTGTTCAACGCGACTGGCTGGAGGCAATTCAGCCCGGCCGGGCTCTCAGCGATTGCGCAAGCGGTTACCAGCACACGCTACGGAACGTGAAGTTTTTCAACTTCGATCCAAGCATGGCGATTGCGCACATCAGCGAAGTGCAGGACCCGCAGGACGCGGGATACCATCGTGATTGGCTCTACTTAGTCCATGGCGAGGCCGCCTTGGTCAGCCTGCTGTGGGAATCTGAAGATAGGCCTTTGTTGTACGATTTTTTCTTAGATGATCAAAGTGGCATGCTCTGGCTTGTAACGGAGGACCCGGCCCGCGATTCGCTTAACGAGGTATCGCTCCCCCGCCGGAGTCTCTGGCGCCGACAACTGCCGGTTACGTCCGTGCAGGTCTTCGGACCGAACGAACGGACTGAGCTTCACATAACTCCGAATCCTGTTAAGGATCGTTTTTATCTCAGCGGAATGGCAATGCACAATGACAATGGATGTAAGGTTGAGATTGTCGATATTAACGGTCGGTTGATCTCCACTCTAAGGATTGCCGAGTCGGTTGATGCGCTGCACGATATTCCGCTTAGCCTGCCCGCGGACAGCGCGGCGGGCGTTTATGTCCTTCGTGTAAGCAACGGCACGGAATCCTGGATTACGCAGATTGTTAAACTGCCTTAACGCCACTGCTCCGAAATGTTTACAATCGCGCCAACACGCGCGCCAGTACATCCTGGTGAATATCGTCGATACTACCTACGCCATCGATGCTCAGAAAGCGTCCGGCCTCCGTCTCCTGCAAGTGTTGATAGCCGGCCAGGACCCGTTCGAAATACTCGCGGCCGAGCGATTCGATTCGATCCTTCTTTTTGTCGTCACGCAAGGCGGAGCGGCGATCGGCCTCATCGAGCGCAATTGCAAAGTAGAATGTCAGGTCGGGGCTCAGGCCGCCGGTAGCGACTATATTGCATGCCAGAACTTCTTCTAAGGGCGTCCCCCGCCCGTAAGCCTGATAGGCCACGGTCGAATCCGTGAACCGGTCGCAGAGCACGATGGCGCCGTTCGCCAGTGCCGGCCGAATGACGGTCTCCACTAACTGCGCGCGCGCCGCGTTAAACAAGAGCAGTTCAGTGCGCGCCGTCATAGCGTCATTATTATTATCGAGCAGGATGGCGCGAATCTGTTCGGACAGAGGGGTATTGCCGGGCTCGCGCACATATGTAGTAGCATGTCCCCGATCGCGCAGCGCCTTTTCCAGCATTTGCGCCTGCGTCGACTTCCCACAGCCGTCGATACCTTCAAAGCTGATAAACATAGAGACTTCACCTGCCCGATTGACGAGAATTCATTTATGTAACGCAGCCTGACCCTCAAGTTACGCCGGTCCGAGAACAAGCACAAATTCGCCTCGCGCCGTCAGTCCCTCATCATAGCGCGCGGCGGCGGCGGCAATTGACATTCTGGCGAATTCTTCGTGGATCTTGCTGATTTCGCGGCACAGACATATCGAACGGTCGCCGGCGCCCAGTTCGCACATTTCCCGCAGGACCTTCGCGATACGATGCGGCGACTCGTACAACACGACCGTGCCGGGTATTGCAAGCGCTTTGGTCAGAAAGGCGCGACGACCTTTTTTGTGGGGCGCAAAACCCAGGAAGCAAAAATCGTCGGCCGGAAAGCCGCTGGCAATCAGCGCGGGCACAAAGGCCGTCGCGCCGGGAAGCGGTACGATCGGCAATCCGGCCTCGATCGCGGCCCTCACCAGTCGATAGCCGGGGTCGGAAACCAGCGGCGTGCCGGCGTCGCTTACCAAAGCCACCACTTGTCCCTTCCGGACGGAAGACATCAACAGCTCAATACGTTCGCTCTCATTGTGATCGTGGTAGCTGAGCAGTCTGGCCGGCGTGATCTGATACAATTGCAGCAATTGTCCCGTACTGCGGGAATCCTCGCAGGCAATAATGTCGGCCTCGCTCAGAACCCGCAGCGCCCGCAGCGTAATATCTTCTCGATTGCCGATCGGAACCGGCACCAGGTAAAAACCCGCAATTGTCATTCGCCTGCTATAAAAGTTGTTTGCTGCAACAATCTAATGGTCGGATTGTTGACTCGCATACAAATTTATCATATCTTCCGATGTTTATATTTATTTGTTAAACTTTAGCCCGCGGAAACTTACCTCCTACTTGCACCGCGGGCTTTTTTTATGCTTTTTTTTCGAAATCGTCTTTTGCCCTTTTCGATAGACTAGCGACAATTCAATTCTTTGCCGACTGCGGCAGCAAGCGATTACCACGAGTCGGGACCGGCAATGCGCAGAACACAGGAGCCTGTTGGCAGGGTCGAGCTGTCGAAGCGCAAGCGATTCCTTCGTATCCGGCAAAAGGAAAAGTCTGCATTGCACCGGTGTCGACAGAGGTCCAGGTGACGCCGCCGCCGTCCGTGACCTAGATTCGGCCGAGGGAAGCGGAGAGGACGATATTCCGGGTATCGAAGATCGGGATGTCTCTGAAGTTGAAAAGTGCATCATCTGCTACATTGACGACAGTCAAGGACGCGCCGCCGTCCTCGCTGTGAAAGGCGTGCGCCCGATCAGCGACGATATAACCAAGCGTTGCATCGCAAAATGCCACCAAACGCAGTGGGCCGCTATAGTCCGGTGCTGCACCCAGACCTTCCCAGTATGTGCCGCCCTCCTTTGTGCGGAAGACAGCGGAGAAGCCGATTTATTCTTTGAATTAGAAATCCGTCTAATTCCGACCTTTTTTCGGTCGTACGGTATACCGATAATTACAAGGAGTATGGCTGCACGAAGAAGACGAAGCCGTCAGGCTACTGTGCAAAATGTCTCTGCGACGCTGGTGGGCGGTATTTCACGGATTGAAGCGGACAGCCTTCACTTGTTTCCGTTACGCTGTTCGCGCAGGTGCGCGAAAAACGACGTCAATATTGCCGAACATTGAAATTCCCTGATGCCGCTTGTGATGCTGCAGCGATGATTCAGGCGTTGGTCATCTGTAATCCGGTAGAGTGACCCGGAAGCGCCCGCCTTGGGATCCTTGGCGCCATACACCAGACGCGGCAAACGGGCAAGAACAATGGCTCCCGAGCACATAGCGCAGGGTTCGAGCGTGATGTAAATGCTACAGTCGAGAAGACGGCGGCTGCCGAGATGCTCTGCAGCGGCTGTAATGGCGATCATCTCGGCATGCGCTGTCGGGTCCTGCAGCATTTCCGTTTGGTTGTAGCCCTTGCCGATCACCCGGTTTTGGTGCACGATTACCGCACCGATGGGAACTTCGCCGGCCTCCCAGGCTTTATCGGCCTCTCGCAGAGCCAGGTCCATGTAATAGTCATCGTTACGGTCGAGCAGCATTGGCATACCACGGTTTGTGTATCATTGAGCATTCTACCCTGGACATTTTGACGAACACCTCTTCCGCATTCTTTCCCTTGGAGTGCCAGACCCTAACGCTGGGAAGTCTGCCCTGTGTGGCCAGGCAGATTCACAAGTCCCGACTCGTCATTAAGTCGCGACAGATCGCACGGTTGCCCTCAAGAATGTTGTAGGCGGGAAATTCCGGCGGCTCTACCCAGCGGATCGCATTAAAGTTGCGATTGACCAGGCTGCCGTCATACGATTCAATCATGAAGTAATGTACTTCAAAAGTTCCGGCATCGGCATATTCCGCCCGATCACTTCGCAGCAGCTGTCCGGGCCGCGCTTCGATAGCCAGCTCTTCCCGCAGCTCGCGTACCAGAGCTTCCTCCAGGCTTTCGCCCTCTTCTACTTTACCGCCCGGAAACTCCCAGTAAAGGGGATAGCGCGCGTTCGGCAGACGCTGGCACAACAATACGGCGCTCTCGCGGCGCAGAATGCCAACCACGACCTGAATGACCGCGGATTGTGATGAAGAGGCTTGTTGTTCCTTCAATTGAAGATTCTCCCTGCTTAACGCCCTTCAAAGGCTTCCTGATAGCTAGTGCTGTGACCGGGATCAAGAAAGAGCAGCTTCTGATAAATCTCGTCCCTGTTCCAGTGGCTCTTGAGCAATTCGCCAAGTTCAGTGTGCTTGAAATCGAAGAACACCTGGATGAAGGCGCTCGCTTTTGATAGCCTGTGTTTGAATTTCACCATCTCCGTAAGCACACTGTCGACGGCTGCAAGGGCCTGCCTTTCGTTACTGGCCATCTCATCCAGGCCGTCGACATAATAGGCAAAAATCAATTCGCGGAAGGGCTCATAACGCAGCTCGGTCAATTCGGAGACAATACTGTAACGGGTAATTTCACCGGGCTCGGACTGCTGATCGTAGCCGGCGGCATCGGCGGCCGATCCGAGCTGCCAGATATCGCGCGCGCGCTCGAACCACTCGGTCCCGTCCGTTTCGCCGAATGTATCGAAGTCCATCCCGATGACGACAAACATATAGTAATCGATCAGGCTGGTGAAGGGGTCGAAGCTGTTGCGTTGATATGAAAGGACGGCGTTGCGGGCATAGGGAAAAACCCACTCGTCATCGTAGGCCTGAAAAGCAACGGCCGAGCCTTCGCTGCCCAGTATCGGTCGCCGCGAGGAGACAACCAGCCGGGCGCTATAGAAATTGCCCGAACGCGAAATCAAAAAGATCGACACATCCACCGGTATCGGATCACCTTCCCATTCGGTATTGGTGTAACGCTGATTGTTGAGGTAAATTTCGACATCATTTTGCATTGTTATGATGTCTTCCCGCCGATCGATCGGAATTTGCTCGAAGTTAACTGATACCGTTGCTCTTAGCTCCTGGGCCGTTCCCTCTTGATAACTGCCCACAAGCAAAAGAAGGCTTGCGATCAGCCATTGAACATATATTCTTTGCATTTGTCGGATCCTGGATTGCACTGATTCAAATTTTGCACGGGACACCCAAAGTTACTCGCGGACCTTCTCATGAACAACACTTTCTTGCGGTCACTTTTGTTATCGATCGGCCTGCTTGTGATAACACAGTACGTGACGGCGCAGCCTGCTTCATTCGGGATTCCTTCGGCTACCGGCGTCGCCGCCTTTGCGGGCGGCGTCAACCGGAACAATCCGGCTCTCATCAGCCAGGTCGATTCGAGCCTGGCATCCCTGGCTATCCGACCCGCTCCATTTGGCCTCGCTCAGCTCAGCGAGCTGACTGTGGGCGCGGCCCTGCGGCTCGGAGAATTGTGGAGCGCCGCGCTTGCAGCGACGGCGCTCGGAAATACGCTATACAACGAAAGCAGTTTGCGCGGCCTGCTTGCCTTTGAAATGAGCCGGTCGCTGACGGCAGGGCTGAGTCTGAAGCTGCAGCGCATCGGATTCAGAGACGCGGCGGCAGCCGGCGCATTGACGATCGACTTCGGCGTTATGATGCGCCTGACGGACTCACTGCGCTTCGGCGCATTTTTTCAGAATGTCAATCGCGGGCAGTATGCATCACACAGCCGGCAAGTGGATCAGACGGCTGGCTGGGCATTTGCTTACATGGCGGGTCCGGCGCTGCAGCTCGAAATCGCCGCTCTGCTGCAGATTGGCGGCACGCCCGCTTTCAGCATCGGCACACTGCATGCACTGGCGACCGCGCTACGACTGCGCTTTGCGCTGCGGAGCATTCCGCGCACAGCCCTTGCAGCCCTGGAACTGAAACTGAACGATTTCAGCCTGATCCCGGCCATTCAGTATATCGATGATTTGGGGTTTAGCCAGGAATTAAAATTGGGTGTCTCCTTTTAATCAACAGCAAAGACCTGACTGTCGATAGATGTTCGCAGTCAATTGACACTATGGACCAAGCCCTTAAAGTGCCTTGTCGTCCGCCTCTCACCTTCTATAAGACCTGTGGATTGCTTGTACTGCTGTCGGTATTGACCGCCGGAAACGCCAGCGCTCGCTCACCGGACCTCGATGCGGATCTGATGGAAATACTGGTCGGTCATGCCGCAAGTTCAGACGGCGAATCGCCCCTGCTCGAAATACTGGAAGAGTTACGTGCCCATCCGATCGACTTGCGAAAAGCTTCCGGCCGTGAGCTCGCTCGTATACCCGGCATCGGGCTTGCCGCCGCGAAGGCGATCCGACAGAATGTGCTGACGATCAAAAAACTAAGCTATGATGCGCTTTTTGAGCGCTTGTCTCTGGCCTGGTATCAGCGGAAAGTCCTGCGTCTCTGTACATTCATCGCTGTCGAGGCGCAGCCCGGTAAGCGCAAGGCTCCTACACTTGCCCTTCGCTGGCGCATCCAGCGGCGACTGGAACAAACAAGGGGGCAGCGCGACTCAGCCTTTCGCGGCTCGCCCCTGGCGATGTACCAGCGTCTCAGCTACCGCGATTCCAGCCTCTCCGTCGGATTGACAAGCGAGAAAGACGCCGGCGAAATTTCGCTGAGCGACTTCATGAGCGCACACGCCGCGTCAAGCGTCGGTCCCCTTAGTTTTGTACTGGGCGATTATTACATACAGAGCGGTATGGGTACGCTGCTCTGGCGATCGATCGGCGAACGCAAAGGCAGCAACGTCATCGCACCTGCGCTACGCAGCGCGCACCGTCTTCGTCCTTACCGCTCCTCAACAGAGCATGGTTTCTTTAGAGGCATAGCCGTCCAGAGCTCTTTTGCCGGCCACGACGACGAATTCAGTGTCATCGCCTGGTATTCGCATCGCTCGCTGGCGGCAAATCTGCAGGATCAGGATAGTGGCGGAAATCAGCGACGAATCGCAAGCTCGCTGCATACCTCGGGCTACTTCAGAACTGCCGGCGAACAGGCCAAACGCGATGCCCTCGGCGAACGAGGCGCTGGCGCAAGCCTGGCCTGGACCGGTCAACAATGGCGCTTGCAGCTGACGGCGCTCAACCTGGCATACAGCCACCCTCTGCTGTCCGGTTCAACATCCGCATTCAGCGGCTCCGAAGGAACGCTCTTGGGCGGCTTTGCCGCCACTACGTTGGGGACGACACAACTGGCGGCGGAAGCAGTCAGGGACGCCCGCTGCAATCTCGGAGGCAGGGTCGGGGCACAAGTACGGGGCAAACGACTCGATGCGGCCCTCTCGCTCCGTCACTATGAAGCCGAATTCCGTTCGCCTTTTGCGTCCGTGTTCGGCGAGTCGAGCGCGGCGGCAAACGAGAGCGGACTCTACCTGGGCCTCCGTTGGCGCGCGGCGCGTGGAGTATCGATTCAGTCCTATGCCGACTTCTATCGCACGCCGTCGAAAACATTCAGCGTTAACGCTGTCGTCAGCGGCTTCGACTTCCTGCTGGAAGGACGCTTCGCAGCTTCCGGTTCAACCAGTCTGAAGACTTCACTTCGTTATGAGGATAAAACCGATGCCACAAATGTAAGCGACGCTGTCGGAAGGCCACAACGAATTCAGTTCCGCAAGGTTCGGACGGCGCTGCGGGCGGAAATCCGTCACCGGCTGCAGACAACAATCCGCCTGCGCAGCCGTGCCGACTTGGTCAAAGTGGACTTCGGTGCAACGAAGGCCGCCGAGTGGGGCAGCCTTTTACTGCTGGAATTGCGCTGGCAGCCGCCTTCCCTGCCTCTTCGCTTCAGCGCCAATGTGGCCTATTTCGCGACTGATAGTTTTAACTCTGCGATTTGGGCCTATGAGCCTTCGCTGCCGGGCCTGCTATCGGTCCCGGCCCTGTTTCACCAGGGTATGCGAGCCGGCGCCCTGCTTGAGATCCGGGCTTCCGATTGCTGCTCACTCTGGCTGAATATGAGCCTGACGGCCCGCAACAACATAGCGGAGAGCGGCAGCGGTCTGACTGCAATCGATGGCGGCAGTGATCGGCGCCTGCGTCTGGCCGCCGATCTGCGATGGTAAGCGCATGGGCTCAGCCCGGTATTTCCCTGGGCAGTGTAATCGTTACCCTGGTGCCCCGGCCTTCTTCACTCGAAAAATCGATCTGGCCGGCATGCAGATCGACAAAACACTTGACGATCGGCAGACCGAGACCGACGCCGCGTTCGCCATCGGTGCCATGGCGTTGGTGCTCTCCGAATTTCTTAAACAGAATCGGCTTATATTTGGCCGGGATACCGATGCCGTCATCGTTCACCGTCAGGCGCAGAATATTGTCGCTGTTCGGCTGCGGCGCCGCTTCGATGCGCACAATACCATTGGATTCCGTAAACTTAATAGCATTCGAAATAAGATTGTTAAGCACCTGCGCCAGTTTCGGCTCATCGCCCTGCATCGTAACACCGGGCGCGCAATCCGCTTCGAGCCTGATGTTTTTGTGGTCGGCAATTTTACTGAAGGTACGGATCGAGCGCGCTACAAGTTCGGCCAGATCGACCTCTCCGATTTCCAGGTTGGTCGCCGTCGATGATTCGATACGGGTGATGTTAAGCAGGTCATTGACCAGACGCGTCAGCGAATCGGCCGTATCGTAAATTGTTTTGGCAAGGTCGTGTACGGTGGCGCGGTCATTCTCTTCGCTGTGAGTAAACAGAATCTTGGCGAGCCCCTTCACTCCAGCCAGCGGCGAACGCAGATCGTGTGAGACAATCTGCATGACGCGGTTTTTTTCTTCGTTGAGCTTCTTGAGATGACCGTTAGCCGCGAGAAGCTGTAGTTGCGAGCTTTTCAGCTCTTCCTGCAGATGTTTAATGCCGGCGAGGTTTCGAACTTTATATACAAGCTCATCGACGTCATAGGGCTTGGTGAGAAAATCCACGGCACCCAGCTCCAGCCCCTTGCGTATGGTCTCGGGCTGCCGCAAAGCCGACAGAAAAAGAAAAGGCGTGCCTTCTGCGTTCGGCAGCTTACGCGCATGCTGCAACACTTCGAAACCATCCATTTGCGGCATCAGGATGTCGCAAATGACAATAGTATAGTTGTTGCTTTTCATGAGCGCCAGGCCGTCGGCGCCGCTCTCCGCCTCGTCAACGTTGATGTCGGATATCTCGTCTTCAAGATCCATCCGCAGCAGTTTGCGGTTGTCCGGAAGGTCATCAATAATTAACAGATTTGTTGAAAGCTTGCTCATAATAGTCGTAGGTCGTGGTACAGATCATTAGGCACCTCGCATCAGACTGTCTTCGCTGTTGGATGGGGATGCATCAATTGTCTTCGAAGATGCCGCGGCCTTATTCACCGCGCCATTACCGTCCGGCGCTTGCGCATTCGGCAGGACGGTATCTTCCCTGAAGAGCGGCAGGTACACTGTAAACCGACTGCCCTCGTTAACAATTGATGAAACGCTGATATCCCCGCGCATATCCATCGCGAGACGTCTGGCGATTGCCAAACCCAGGCCAATGCCGCCCTTCAACTGATCAAGACGCGGATTGGCTTGTTCAAATTCGTAAAAAACCGTGTTTAACTTATCACTGGAAATTCCGATGCCCGTATCGGCCACCACAATACCCAGCGCCTTGTCTGTCGTCGAGGTCTTCAGCTCGAAGGACAGGCTCACTTCACCCTTCTCGGTAAACTTGATGCCATTACCAACCAGGTTGATGAGAATCTGTCGAAGCCGCTCCGGGTCGCAGAGGACAGAACGCGCGTGGTCCTTGTGCAGCAGCAATGCAATGCCTTTGTTTTCGGCCATCGGCGTTAATTCGTTAACAACCTGCGCACAGACGGCGGCAGGGTCGACTTCCTTGATTGTGTAGCTCACCCGTCCCGCCTCCATCGAAGACAAGTCGAGAATTTCGTTGATAAGGTGCAAGAGTCGATGGCTGTTCTGGTACACAATCTCGAGGGACTGACGGGTTTTGTCGTCCAGGGAGATTCCGACCTTGCGCAGAACGCGGCGAGTGAAACCGATGATAGAATTCATCGGCGTTCGCAGTTCGTGCGTGACATTGGCCAGGAACTCCGATTTGGCCCGGCTGGCTTCTTCAGCGGCGCGTTTGGCCTGTGATAAGGCGGCATTCATTCGTTCGATCTTTTCTTTTTCGCGTCGTATTTGTTCCTGTTGATCCAGCAGCTCGCGCGTACGTTCCTCCACTTTTTCTTCGAGCTGTACGTTGCGCCGACGCTCCTTGCGTACCCGGACGAAGCCCAGCAGTGCGATCAGCATACCCGAGCCGACAATCCCAAAAACGATAAAAACCGGTGTTTCCCAAAAGGGCGCAAGAATTTCAAACTCATGCTCAACCGGCTCGCTCCATTGGTTGCCGTCCAGGCGGGCACGCACCAGAAAGGTATAACGGCCGGAAGGAAGATCGGGATAGGTTACCGAGCGATTACCCGTATTGTCCGACCAGTCATCATCGAGCCCTTCCAGTTTGTATTGATACTGCACCGCGTCCGGACGCCGCAGACTAATGCCTTCAAAGTTGAAAGTCACAAAGTTTTGATCGTAGTCAAGGATCGCTTGCTGCGGCAGCAGAGTATCACGCAGAAAGATTTGCTGGCCCGCAATACGTACCAGGGGTATTACCGACTTTTCGAAATCGAATTGCGGCTGATAGTTTACCGCACCTGCGATCGTACCGAACCACACCCCGCCGTCGGCAGCGCTGAAGGCGGAGTTAGGATTCGTTTCGATACCGAGAAAGCCGTCCTGTTCGCCATAATGCGTCCAGGTGCCCTGCTGCAGATCAAAGCGATTGACGCCATCGGCGGTCCCAATCCATATCGAGTGATCCGTAGCGTCGTACATCACTGAATGCACACGATTGGAACTCAGGCCGTTTAAGACCGAAAACTGTTCAAACACACCTCCCTCGTATCGAAACAGTCCGGCGCCCTCAGTGCCGAACCACATTTGACCGAGGGTGTCTTCGGCGATGGAATGGATCGCTTTGCTCGTAAAGCCGTTTTCGTCATTGTACAGTGAGAATACATCATTGTGATAGCGCATTGCGCCGGCGTCCAGCGTTCCGAACCAGGTGTCGCCGCGCGAGTCGTTAAAGATGGTGCTGATCGAATTACTGACAAGGCCGTCGCTCTTTGAAAAAGACTTAAGGGCCTTGCTTTGTTTATTATAGCGGAAGACGCCGCGACCGTCCGTACCGAACCACAGGTTGCCGTCGCTATCGGCGCTGATCGACAAACAGGTGCGCAGCGAGCCGGAAGGATCGGGCAGAATCTGGACGGACTTATTGACGGGATTGAATTTGTTGACACCGCCGCCCTCGGTTCCCAGCCACAGGAATCCGTCCGGATCCTGATAGATGGCCAGAATAACATTGCTCGACAGTCCGTCGTCGGTACGATACGTCGTGACTTGTGCCTTCTTGTCGCCGGTTTCGGGAGGAATAAACTCTGTTAAGCCTTCATCCGTGCCGAACCAGTAGTGTCCGCGAGTATCAACGATCACAGAGAGGACCATGTTGCTGCGCAGACCTTCCCGCTCCGTAAACACCTTGTAGGCTTCCGTCACGAGCAAGGCTACGCCGCCGCCTTTACTGCCGATCCAGACATTGCCTTCGCGATCTTCAAGCAGCGAATGGATATAGTTGCTGCGCAGCCCCTGCTCTTTCGAATAGGTTCTGAAACTGGCTCGTTCACCTGGGTTTTCGGGCCGCAAGTAGCGTGCAACGCCGCCGCCGTAGGTACCGGCCCAAACATCGCCCCGCGAGTCCAGCATCAATGCATAGACAAAATTATCGCCCAGACCATCGGCAACAGTGAATTGATTGATGGCCGCTTCTCGCAATGAGTCTCCACGCGGCTGCAGGTGGAGCAGCCCGGCGTCCATCGTACCAACCCATACGCCGCCTCGGCGGTCGGCGGCAATTGAGCGCACCAGGTTACTCGGTAAGCCATCATCGATATCCAGCCCGTCGCATTCGACCTGCCACCGGCCGCTTTCATTGGTGAAACGGCAGAGACAAATCCCCTTTTCCGTTCCGATCCAATAGCGATCCTGCGGCCCCTGCTGGATAGCGAAAACGCCGGCGCCGCACAGACCCTGCGCGGTGCTTATTTGCTGAAAACTCCGACCGTCAAATAGGAGGATACCCTCACCAAGCGTTCCGAAGAGCATCAGGCCGTCACGACTCTCATAGATGCAGCATATCGTTTTGTCTGACAGTGAAGTATCGGCGCCGCGAACGCTGGCAAATCGCTGTCCGTCGTAACGGCTAATCTGGCCATCATCATGGCCGAACCACAAAACACCCTTGCTGTCCAGGAACGAAGACTTAATGCGTTTGTCCGCCAGACCTGCGCCCGCGCTGATTTTTTTAACACCTACGCCATTGAAACGCGCGAGGCCGTTCTGCGTGCCGATCCAGAGCAGACCGCTGCTATCCTGCACCATCGATGACACCGACAGGCTGGGCAAGCCGTCTTCCAGTCCAAAATGACGTAGGCTCAGCGATTGAGCATCCGTCACCGTCGGCAAAGCGGCAAAGGCCAATAAGGCCGGCAGCAGCCAGTTCTTCCACATTCCCGACATCACATACTCCAAAACAATCATCGCGGGCGACATGGGCCCATACTACTTCGTGCAGCCTGTCGGCTGCACAGGCGCGCGCTACTTGCCACAGCGCGACCGAATTTCGTCAATAATCGGGCGGGCGTGCGCTCGTCCGTTTTCTATAAAGATGTTCCAGGTTTCACAGCCGCATACAACCGATCCCGCCACAAAAACGCCGGCCACATTCGTTTCGAAACTTCTCGGATCATAGCTGGGAATCAGCGTTTGATCGTCGACCTCTATACCTACCGAACGCAATAAGGCTTCATCCGGTCGGTAGCCGATGTGCTTAATGACGAAATCAACATCCAGCCGGAATTCCTTGCCGCCGTCCGCGGCTTGCAAGCGGAGGCCGCGGGCTTCAATGGCGCGGACGACTGTCGAAAAATGGGCTCGAATTTCCTCACGGCGAATCCGATTCTCGATATCCGGCCTGACCCAATACTTCACGGAATCGCCGAGCTGCGGCCGACGATGAATCAGGTGGACTTCGGCACCGTGACGATATAGCTCAAGGGCTGTTTCGACCGCTGAGTTGCGGCCGCCGATCACCGCAACACGGTTGCGCGCATAGCGATAGGGCTCATCGTAGTAGCTAATTACATGATCGAGGTCCTCGCCCGGGATTTCCAGACGGTTGCTGTTGTCAAAATAGCCCGTCGCGATGATGAGGTGCGACCCGCGAAAACGGCCCGCCGGCGTTTCTACTTCAAAATCCTGTTCGCATCGATGCAGCGATGTGACAGGCGTATGCAGTTTGAGATTCAGATCGAAGTAGTCGGTGATTCGGCGATAATACTGCAGCGCCTCGTTGCGAGAAGGGCGTACCTGCGTGGAGGGAAAGGGTATTTCGCCCAACTCCAGCAGCTCGGGCGTAGAAAAGAATGTCATTTGCAGCGGAAAACGCCGGATGGACTCCGTTACCGCGCCTTTTTCCAGAATAAGATAGCTAAGTCCGCTACGCTGGGCCTCGATTCCACAGGCGAGGCCGGTCGGCCCTCCGCCAATGATGATGACATCAAACTCCGCACTCACAATTCTCTGCACCTGGGCTATTACTAGGTCAGCTCGCTGGATTCTTCCGTTCGAAAATACAAAAAAGCGACGAATACAAAGATTGCGTCGCTTCTTGATTCTTAGGCTTGGGCGTCGGCTAGCGCGCGATGCTGAGCGTGCCGCTCGCGCGGCCGGCGGTCGACTCGATGCTGATGACGTACAAACCCGTCGCCAGGCCTTCCGTCGCCACTTCGATCTGATGTCTGCCGGGAAGCAGGGTGCCGACGGATCGCTCACGTAACAATTCCCGGCCTAGCACATCCTGGACTCGGATCTCTACCCATTCTGTCAGGACATCACTTGAGTATGCGACGCTCGTATGGGATGCGGCCGGATTAGGTGCAATCGACAGCAGGCGCATTGGTACCGGCGCCGTTTGATCGCCGACTGAGAGCACCGGATTCGTGACTAGTGCAAATGGACCGGCCAGCGTATATACCCGAAAGCTGAAGCCAATCCCGGTTATCAGAATGTAGGCCTCGCTTGTTTCGCTGTATTGATTGGGATCTACGTTCCAATCGAATTGCCCCTTGACGGCATCGGTCGAAAAACGGATGGTCGTCGTATCATCGCCGATAACCAGGGCCAGCCTGACTTTATCGACATGCTCCGCCTCCCATTGGATTTGATAGCTGCTGCCGATCAAAACGCCGTCACGCCAGCCCGGCAGAATCGGTCGCAAACGCGGGGCGGCAATTTCGAATCGGGCGTCGCTCTCATCGAGCGTCTCACCATTGGAAGCGTCAACCACCCGAATTAGCGCATCTTCCGTATGAATACCTTGCGGTACTGCCCAGTTGTAGTTCGAGTTGTTGGCCGTATTCCGAACTATCTCGCGCCAGGTTCGGCCGTTATTTACAGAGTAATAGATATCAACCGCTTCGACAAGCCGACTGTCCCAGGTCAGCTTCACTGTTCGCCCTTCGACGAGGATTTCACTGCCGTTGGGATGCGTGACTTTTACTTCGGACGCTTCGACGGCAAAAGCGCCCCAGGTCGAATCGAAGACCGCCGGATCCCGAACATCGTAAACCATAAGCTTTACCTGCTCATGATTGCCGAAGTCCTTAGGAATCTGCCAGGTATAGGCCCGGTCGACAGCATCGATGCCGCTGACGATTTCATTCCAGGAGTCGCCGTAATTAGTTGAATACTTGAGGCCGACAGTACTGACGCGCGAGGAAGTCCATGCCACGTCGACAGGTGTTCCGGCGGCATAGGCCTGTCCTGCACCGAGTGGATGCTGTACAAAAATGCTGGGCTCCGTGACTTCATCGATACAGCGATCCGATTTACTGTTAGCACCCTGCCGGATAAGGTCGGCAACTTCTTCCAGGAAACGGATCTGCACCTGGCCGTTCAGCAAATGGCAATAACTCATGATCGAGCCCGGTGCGTTCACCGGGCGATCGCCGATACAATCGATGTTACGATCGCCGCCGCTCCTGTTGAGGACACAGGAATCCAACGCCGGTTTCCAGTAACAGGAATGTGTGTGCGGCGAACCGAAATTGTGCCCGAGCTCATGCGCCGCGGCAATGACGTCCCAGGTATATCCAAGGGTCGGATAGCTGAAACGGCCCCGAAAACCGATCACGCTGTATCCGAAAGATTTATCGCAGAGACTGCCGCTGCCGGGCTGCCCCGGAAAGGCGATGCCGCCCACCTGCGTGCTGCCGGTTGCCGTCACCAGCTGAGCGATGTCGCGCTGCACACCTTTGCGGCGCTGGTTCCAGTAGCTCTGCATTTCGCCGAGCATTATGCCGATATTGCCATCGTCGCGATAGGGGTCTTCATTCGGTGCTTCTTCCCAGAGAAACAGCCGGTTGATGTAAAATGTGACGTTGACGTATTCTTCGTAGATATTGCTGATCATTGCGTAAACGGCGGTGATGTATTCCAACTGCCGTTCAATATCATTATTCATCAGACTATAAAACTGGGTATCCGTTTCGACAGCCAGCTCCAGCTCCAGAAGCGTCTCATCGTCCTGGGCCTGGGTTCGATCCCGTTGAAAGTCTTTGCTTTCGACGGAGCCCTCCCCCCAATCACCGAAGTCGGACAGACAGTTAAAGTCGATCTCCGTGGCATTCGGCACAGCCTGAGCTTCGCTTGCCAGGAGGTGCGCATCGCGGTGTTTGCCATGCTGGCCGATCGGCGCAAAGATATGATTGGAGCCGTCGGCGCGTTGAATGTTGCCGATCAGCGTACCGTCGACAGCGCTCAGAAAAACAAATGAGCCTTGCTCCCCAACAATCTCGCCACGAAAGCTCTGGATCGACGGTACCGGCAGACGCCGACCATTTTCATCATCTCCCACCCAGATTTCCGTATTGGCGTCGATAACGGAACGCACACGCTGCAGACGCAGGGTCCCCGATTCGACAGGTGAGAGTGGAAAGTCCGTCAGTTCGAGGGCGGCGGCGGGCTTAAAAGACGCACTGAGGACGGCCGCGTCGATACTGAGATGCAGACCGGCATTGTTAGCGCTGGTTTCTTCGAGCGCATTGCCGTAAGAAAGGAAACTGTCGGCTGAAAGACGGCTGAAGTCCTGCGTCGCCGCATGGGCCGATACCAGGAACAGGAAGCTGAATGTTGTAATTCCCCACAGTAACCTGAATGGTCGATACATAACTGCCTCTTGGTTGCAATTCCCGACAGTCCAAAATGACTATTATTTGCCGGGACGATTGAAGGTATCATGGGCGAATACACGCCGGATAGGAAAACAAAACGTAGGTCTGACGCTTCAACAACACCAACAACGACTATCGCGTTTCCGGATTTTCATCTTTTTGGCCCATCATTCTCAAGGAAATGGAAGCGCGGCCCGAACATTGCGCCCCAGAAATCCAAAATCAAACTCAGGCAACTATCGGTCGCAACCGACGACTCATCCTCTACCAAATGCAAGTGGCGAGGCGCTCGTGCGCCCCGCCACTCATCAGTACTTTCAGCGTAAGCATAGGCGCTTACTTAACAATCGAAATGCTCTGCGTCAATTGTTGCCCCGCAACACTCATGCGCAGGTAATAAACGCCATTCGGGAGGACCGAGGCATCATAGCTGAGCGGATATGAGCCCGCCTCCCTGGCCTCGTCAAGAATCAACGCTACCTGCTGTCCCATTGTATTATACAGCGCCAGACGGACACGATCGTTCCGCACCAGCGAGTACTCAAAATTAACAATGCCGCTGCTGGGGTTCGGATACAGGGCGCTGAGGTGCATGCCAACCAGATCTTCGTCGCGTTCATCTACGGATACGGCATCGCCGTTGAAATCGATGTCGTCGATGTACCAGCCATCATCGTGAATGAGTCCGTTTGACTTCAATTGGAAACGCAGCATAATCGTTTCACCGATATATTCCGCGACGCTACGCCGTTCGGCAACGAACTGACTCTCGCTCGCATCGCCATCCCAGACACCCTGGCCGGCACGATTTCCGCGATCGAAGCCGGCAAAATAATCCCAGGTCTCGCCAAAATCCTTGCTGATAAAGACGAAGCCGAAATCGGAGGTCGGCTGATCGATGAGCGCCATGTGCCACCACTCAAGCGAACTGTTGGAAGCATCGATTGTTACCGGCGCCATGATATAATCATTCAGCGTCAGTTTCTCGTAGTCGCCATCGGGCGAATCCGTGATACAGTTGGGCGACGAATTGCTGACGTTACTGACTACGGCCCAACCGCCATTGGTGTAGGACGGAATTGCATTTTGCGCATCATCGAAGTTTTCTTCGAAGCTCGCCGCTGCATAAGGTGCACCGGAATACACGAGCTTTTCGTTCGAAAACTCACTGGAAGTTTCAATGTCGCCGCGCTTGCCCACCGCTTTTAACTGCACAAGATGAAACTTGTTGAGCTCAAGTTTGTCTGCGCCTAACAACAGTGAAACAGTCTCGCCGGCGATAATGACTTCGGCGTCGTCGATCGAGGTGACGAGCTCGCCATCCACATAAACATCGATGCGCTCGAAGTCGTGAAACTCCGACTCGTCGACATGCAAGCCCGGGTTGATCCAGTTCAGCTTGACGCCCTCAGCGGAAGGTTCGCCATTGACGACTTCGGGCCGTGCCGGTTCAAGGGCCCCACCGGCCCATAAGCGAACATCGATAGTGCCACTGCGTTCGTTCGAGGGCGTAACGGCCAAAATCTGGTAGACATATTGGCGGCCGTCGACGGCGCCTTGATCAAGATACTCTTCCACACCTTTGTCAACTCGGCCGAGGTTTTCGGTCTGGCCCGACTCCAGATCACGGCGGCTGATTTCGATTTCAAAATCCGTCAGCGGTTCGCCAAGCAGGGTTTCGGACGGATCTTCCCAGGTCAGCTGCACATTAGAGGCATTTTGAAAGGAATTGCTCGCTTCCAGGTTCGTCGGCGGATTGGGCGAGCTGGAAATCAAAGCCGTATAGGCATCGAGCGAACGATAGTTCCCGTTGGGACCCGAGGGAATCCAGAAACAGGGAAAAACTTTGCCGTCACGGAAGTCGATCGAAGTGTAGTCGCCCCAGTAGTTGTTGCCGGGGCCCTGCCGCGAAATATCGGAATTGCCGTCGATGAAGAATGTCTGATCAGTCAGGCGAATTCTGCGCCAGGACTCACCGCCATTGTTCGAAATCGCCACATAGGCATTGACGCCCGTATTCGATTCGGTTTCATCATCCTGCGAAGAATAATACACAACGGCGATAGCGCCGGAGCTGGGGTCGACGGCAATATTAGGCAGAAACACGTCGCGATCCGTGTCGTTGTCATCGACAATCACATGCTCCGTCCAGTCTTCACCGCCATTATCCGACCACGTTAGCAGCACATGATGCTCGTCATCGGTCGGACGAATACGTCCGGACTGCACAATGTAGATTCGTCCATGGTAGTCGCTGTCCGGATTCACATCGACCGCAATTGTCGGATAGGATGAAATGCGCATCCCCGCCTTATCCGCCAGTACGAACCGACCGCTTTCGCTATTGGTGACGCCGGTAGTTTGCACCGTCTGCGCGACGCGCGCCGTTCCCCAGCGCCAGTTCCGCCCGCCATCGGCCGAAGACTGGAACATTGCTCTTGTCTGGCTGCCGCCCGACGTGGATCGCCAGGTGACATAGAGTTCGCCGTCCGGGCCTATCGCCGCGAGTGGCGACTGAATAGAGCTACCGGAACCGCCGATTGGAATTGGCGTCAGCGCCCAGGTTTCGGCATTGTCGCGGCGTTCCGCGCGACCTAACATAATTTGATTGCTCTGACCGGCGGAACGGTTGAATCGCGTCCAGACAACATAAACATTGTCCGCAAACTCGGAATCCGGATCTTTGTCCGCCGTAATAAGAAATTTGTCATCGAAAACATTGTCAGCGGCGACATTCAGGGTGACGGGAATCGCCTCGCCCCAGCTTTGGCCGCCGTCTTTTGAAACGCAGACAAAAATGCCATTGTCGCCTTCCAGATCGTCGCCATTTGTTTGTGTCTTGCCGAAGACATAATAAGCCCAGCCGCGCGAATCGAAGTCGATACCCGGATCAAAGTTCGTGGCGCGCGAGGTCACGTCATCCACCAGATCGGCCGGGACGGCGGGCAACATCGTTTCGCCCCAGGTGTTTCCGCCATCAGTCGACCAATAGGCAATCATGTGATAGTTGCCCTGCGTGTTGAAACGCGAATCATTCGATCCTGCGATGATGTTATCGGAGTCGGTCGGGTTTATGGCAATCCAGGTCTCTGTCTGGTCGAGAATATAGGGTGAGACGGAAACGAGCTCGATGCCGGCGGCATTTAATATGGACCGGCGGCCGGAGTATTCCTTATAAGCTTCGGGGGGATATTCCTGCGGTACAAACTTGTACATGCCTTTCGGCTTGCGAATGTTCGGCAGGTCTTTCTGAATATCAATCGCTGCATCGTATGGATACGCGGGCCATTGCCGAGCGTCATACTGCGCCCATCCCGGCGCTACAACACCGATAATGAGTAGCCCCGCAGTTAAATAAGTTGTAATCCGCTTCATAGCCAGTCCAACAATAAGTTCAGGAAAATTCGGCATCTATTCTCTTGTATACAGTTTCGATATCGGCATTGCCATCGATGGTCGTAACAACATTGCGCTTCGCGTAATAGTTGAGAATCGGAGCGGTCTCCTGTTGATAGACCTGCATTCGATGGCGGATAACTTCAGGGCTGTCGTCAACGCGCTTGCGCTGCAGCAAACGCTCGAAAATTGCCTGGTCGGCAACCTGAATATTGATAACGTACGATATCGCCAATCCGTGTTTGCTCATGATTTCATCCAGCGCCTCGGCCTGAGCGAGCGTCCGAGGGAAACCATCGAGGATCGCCCCATGTGCGCACTCAGGTGATGACAGTGTTTCTTCGACAATCCGCAGCACGAGCTCGTCGGGCACCAGCGCACCGGAATCCATAAAACCGGCCGCCATTCGGCCAGCTTCAGTCTGGTCGGCCTTGGCTTTCCGCAGGGCCGCGCCTGTGGAAAGGTGCGGAATATTCTTACGTGCCGCCAGGAGTTCGGCTTGTGTTCCTTTGCCCACGCCCGGGGCGCCAAAGAGAATTACTATCATAGTTAGCTTGCTGTTACGCTAAGGAATATTCATGTAGAGATGACGAGCAGTCGCATTTGGTTACGCCGCCGGAGCTCTTTTGTCGTGTTGTATCCCCTGAACGGAGTGTGGAGCCGGTTGCGCTTAAGAAGCGCTCGTATATACAAAACTGACAAGTTAATCAAGAAAATGGTAAAGATCAACGCGGAAGGCGGCTGATTGTCTTAAATACGCGCATCGACAACCGTACCGACGAATTGAAGCTCGGAGAGTGAAAAGGATTGCAGATCGCCCCGCTGATCATAAAACTGAAATGCTTTCAAACTGCGGGCATCAGCGGGAAAGTGGCGGGCAAAAAAGCGCTGTTCAAGAAAGTTGTTGGTGATGCTGGCCCGTGGCCGACTTTCGGTGCCCTCGCCGCGCTGCCGGGTTCGAAGCTCATCCAGCTCGCCGCGAACGTCCTCAAACTGGCGACGCGCATCGCGCAGTCGGTCCGACAGGCCGGCGGGATCCCCCTGCGACTCGCCAAATCGGCGCGAATCATCTTTTATCTGCTTTATCTCTGATTCGAGACGCACTACTTCGCGCCGACGCTCATCCAGACGAGCGATGGCTTCCTGTTCGAGCAGCTCAAGACCCGAAAGTCTTCCAACTGCCGCAGCGCCAGAAGTAGTTCTATCGATTGCAGGTAACATATTCTTACCGATAGAGTCGTGTTGCACGGGAACTATCGGGTACCGCAATCGCCTGTCGATTCGTTTGACATCGCCTGGTGCAGTAAGCCTGCATCAGAGCCGCAGCATAGGCAGCCGCGCTCGCGTCCGAGCGCCGCCGCAGCACGCCCTGGCTTCTTTCCCTGACATCTCTCCCCGGGTCGGTCACTCCGACGGACCGTCAACTTTCTCCTCCATGCGGGAGACATGTCGTACTAGGACATACTGCTAAAGAGGGCTATCGACTGACACGACGACCCTCCAGACTTCAAGCGAAGCAAACACAGGCATTATGTGCTGTACCAATTACCGAATACCTAATTAGCATTTTCGTCCGTTGCACGCAAAAATTTAGTGCGTGGGTAAAAATTACATGTCGTCTGCCGCTTAGCAGCAGTGAGCGCATAAAAAAAGACGGTGCCGTAAATTTCGGTCGGCACCGTCTTCACAAAATGTCAGGTCCGGCAGAGATCAGGAAATAAGCATCACATCGCCATAAGCATAGAAGCGGTAGTCTTCTTTGGCTGCACGGCGATAGGCCTTCATAAGGTTATCTTTGCCAGCGAAGGCGGCGCTCAACAACATCAAGGTTGATTTCGGAGGATGAAAACTGGTGAGCAATCGATTGACGATCTTGAATTCGTAAGGCGGATAGATAAACTTGTCAGTCCAGCCCCTGTTTTGCTTGACAGTGCCGCTCGTCAAGACGCTCGACTCCAAGGCTCGGACGACGCTCGCGCCGCAGGCAAATACATTGCCTTTGGATTTCAGCGTCTTGTTGATCGATTCCACCGATTCTTTGGGTATGTCGAAATACTCCGAGTGCATTTTGTGCTTGGTCAGATCTTCCACGTCGACCGGCTGGAAGGCGCCGTAGCCGATATGCAGTGTGACATAAGCAATTCGAACGCCTTTCTTCTGCAGCTTTTTGAGCGTTTCAGGTGTGATATGCAGCCCGGCGGAGGGCGCCGCTATCGAGCCGGTATTTTCGGCGTAGACCGTCTGATAGGTTTCTTTATCCAGCTCGCTTGGTTTCCGCTTTATGTACTCGGGCAGCGGCATCTGGCCAATGCGTTCAATGACCTTGTAGATGTCGCCTTCATAATTAAAACGAACGGTACGCCCGCGAGAAGTTGTATTGTCGATGATTTCGCAATAGAACTTGTAGTCGTCAAAATAAATCTTGTTGCCGATACGTACTTTGCGGGCCGGATCGACAATGACATCCCAGATCTTTTCCTGGGCTTTCAATTCCCGCAACAGCATCACCTCTATCTGGGCGTTGGTTTTCTCCTTTTTGCCATAGAGCCGCGCCGGGAAAACACGCGTATTGTTCAGGACCAAACAATCTCCCTTGCGAAAGAATGAGGTGATATCCGAAAATACCTTGTCGTCCATTTCCCCAGTCTCGCGGTCCATAACCATCAACTTGGCTGAATCGCGCGGATCTGCCGGGTATTTTGCAATTAGTGACTTAGGAACCGTATACCGAAATTCCGACAATTTCATGAAAGATGGCTCCGCCAAGTTAACAATAGTAATGCTTTTGCAATGAGTTTCGATCGAATGCAGGGTAAATTTCGAAGAATGCCGCCAAAGATCAATCAGGGGGTTTCGAATTACACTCGCTCAACGAATTGATAGTAGAAGTTTGTCGGCCAAGATTATTGTCGAAATATTTTTTGGGTAGGCAAAAATATTTCTGCTAGTTGTAAGCGGCCACTTGTATGCCCAAAATGCATTTCAGCATGTCAAGACGTACTACGACAGAATGCACTCACCCAGCATCCACCTGGTAAGCGGTTTTTTAGGCAGTGGTAAGACTTTATTTCTGCAGCAATTGTTGCAGCGGCCGATTGTTGGCTCCAAAAGTGCGGTTATTGTCAATGATTTCGGCGATACCGTTCTGGACTCATTTGTGTTGCGCCGTCAAAGTGTCGATCTCGTGGAATTGCCCGGTGGCTGTCTCTGCTGTTCGGCCATCGACAATTTCCGTGAAGTGTTTGAAATGTTGCTGGCCAAAAAGCCGGCACGAATTTTTATAGAAGCGACCGGCCTGGCGGATATTGGAGATCTTCGCAGCGATCTGGCAATGATGGGACGGACCTTGCATTCGACCTTTTGTGTAGTTGACGCAGTGAATATCTTTCGATTACACGATCAATTTACGACTGTCGCGTCGCAGATCGAGTCCGCGGATTTCCTCCTGATTGCTAAAAGCGACCTTCCGGAGGCCAAGGATTTCACTCGCATCACAGGCTTTCTCCGCGAACTCAACAGCAGAGCAATCATTTCGCAATTACAGCACGGCCGCCTGCCCAATGATGTGCTGGTCACGGCGCTGGGCTCGGCGTCTCACTACCAGCCGCAGCGGTCGGAGCGTTCGCAGCATCTCTTTCGCGATCACATCGGCGTCTTCCGTATTCGGCTCCCCCGAAAGTTGAAACAGAGCGAATTGGACGAAGCACTCGCTCGTTTGCCAGCGTCGGTCGTCCGTGTCAAGGGAGTAGTCCGGATAGACGGTATGCAGCAACATCCCGGTCTCGAGGTGGCATCGGAACACGAGTCGACCGTATTAGTCAACTATGTCTGCGGCCGTTCCGAGCTCAGCCGACTGCCAGCAGACGAAGCAGCGCCCAGGCATTTTTCCCTGTTTGTGATTGGATTTAAGCTTGCAAGGGCCGAAATTGCCAGAGCTATTGAAGGGCTGTCGGACGCGGACATCGAAGAGGGACGGCTGGCGCATACCTCCGATTCACGCGTTCCAACTCTCTAAAAGAGGATACTCCCTGGCTAGCGCTTCTCTCAATTTTCCTCGTCATTTGTCCTTCTGAATCCGCCCTTCGCTATGAGCATATCGCTGAAAGCCCACGCGCTCGCCAAACAGTATTACCGCCGAATGATTTTCCAGGGTATTGATCTGCAGGCCAAAGATGGTGATATCCTGGCGATTACGGGCCACAATGGCGCCGGCAAATCGACGCTGATCAAGATTCTGGCGGGAGTCCTCCCCGCTACCGCCGGCAGTGTCGTGATGCGGGTCGGCGAGCATGACGTAAGCGAAGAACAGCGCCCGAGCCATGTCGGCTTTGTGGCGCCCTATCTGGTCCTCTACGAAGAATTCAACGCTCTCGAATTGATGCGACTCATGGCTGGCCTGCGCGGCATTGCTTTCGATGCTGTCCTGGCGGGAGAGCTGCTGGATCGATTTGGGCTGGGGCGACGGGCGCGCAGGGAAGCGATCAGCGGGTATTCGTCGGGAATGAAGCAGCGCATGAAGTATGTCCTGGCGCTGCAGCATCGGCCTCCCTTACTACTGCTGGACGAGCCGATGTCGAATCTTGACGGCGAGGGAATCGGAGCCGTACGCTTCATCATTAAAAATCATGCCGATGGCGGCGGCGCTGTCCTGCTGGCAACGAATGACGAACGTGATCTCGAGCTCTGCCATTCCAGCGTCGCCGTAGCGCCTTCAGTTCAAAATAAACGGATTCCATAATAAAAAAACCGGGGCAGCAGAATGCCGCGCCCGGTTTGTTTCTTCTTGCGCAGGGAGATCAGTCGATAAAGACCTTGGATTTTTCGGGCTCCTTAACGTTGCCGTACCCCTTGACTTCCACCTTGTCATATTCGGGATGATCCGAGTTCATCGTGATCGTAGCCGAAAAATAACCCTTCTTCTGGGGTACAACTGTCGCAACGACATCCAGCGATCCTCCGGCCTTCAAGGTAGCCGTTTTGCCGATGTTCAGCGTGACGCCACTGTCGGTGACGATGTCGGACAGCTTGACATCCCGCTTGGAAGTATTTCTGATGGTCACGTTGGCCGTCGCTTTCTGACCTGTCTCCATATCGTTGAAATAGAGATATCGCGGCGAGACCTGAATCGGCCGATTGATATTGGCTTTCAGATAAAGTATCGTCTTGGCATTCTCAACGTCGTTGCTCGTAATGGTGATACTCTTTTGAATCGGCCCGGACGAGTTGTTGACCCGCAGCGTGACATCGATTTTTGTCTTTTCGCCGGGTTGCAGACGATCTTTCTCCAGGGGCGCGGTCGTACAGCCGCAGCCGGGTTTAACCTTCGAAATAATCAGTTCTTTGTCGCCGACATTTTTTAAATAAACTTCGGCTTCCAAAGGTGATTGTTTGGGGCCAACGACACCCCAGTCATAGGTGTTACCGCCTTCGATTTCCAGCTTCGGCTGTGCCAGCAATGCCGTAGTAGCTCCAAGCACCACGAATGCCGCCATCAATAAAGCGCGTTTCATGATCATTCCTCAAAATTGTGAACTGTACATCATAGAGTTTGGTTTTCTGCGCAATAACCGCGGATTCAGGCGAAGCAGAACTCCGATCGCGCGGCTTGTTTTGCGAATCTTGAGCCTAAGACGAGCTGACCGATGCAAAGGTTTACGTCATGCCGCGCTTTGGGCGACTTCAGGGCATGCCGTACAACAGGTTGATCTGCAGACCGAGTCCACTGGCCTTCCAGGCAGCGTCGCGCGCCTGGTCCAGCAGCGGAACCGTCAGCAGCAGCGAAGGATTGGCGTAAAAGCCGCGCGCCAACGGCAGGTCGATACCGATGAGAAAAACGGCATTCAGTTTCAAGCCCGCCATCGCCGTCAGATTACCGATAACTTCCCGTTCCTGAAGCAATTGACCGCCGTCATCGAAGAAGGCCTCGGGCGGGTTCGTAATTTTTTGAACTTCCCTGACTGACTCGCTAAGAAGCAGTCCCGCCTCAAGGCCGCCGGCGACACTGAAAAACGAGTCAAACAGACGTTGTTTGGCGTAACAATCGATAAGCAGATAGTAGTTAACGGCGCTGAATTCCAGTTCAGTGAGAATATCACCGATTTCCTGATGCGGTTGTGGCGGCAGCTCTTCGCTGGCCGAGAATGAGAGCCGTTCGAATCGAAGCCCCAGATTAAATGCCAGGCTTTCGCTGTACCAATGCTCTGCCCGCAGTCCAAAGGCCAGCGCTTCCCCGGCGCCGTCGTCAAAGCGACCGCAGTCCTGGCAAACGATTTCATCGCGGATAATATCGCGGCGCTTTTCGTCATGGGCGAGCAGTCCGGCATAATCTAGCAGGTTGCCGCTCGCGCTGAATCCGAGGAACAAGGTGGGATAGTCCGAAGGCATACGCGCCGAATACTGCCAGTTGAAGCCTTGTGCCTTCAGGTCCGGCCGGCCGCCGAGGCCCAGTGCCAGAACAATAAGCACGAGGAGGAGCGGCAGGAACTGCTGTTTATCGATTGGGCGTTCTTTGCGAGCGAGCTGCGGCATGTAATTCAGTATCAACGCGTTTTTAATAACTGACGCGTCGCCGAAAAAATCCCGGCGCGCATTGTGTAAAAGTACATTCCGGGCGGTAAATCGGCGGCGGGGATGCGCGCGCGATAGACGCCGGCGGGATGCAGTGCGTCGGCGACAACGAAGACGATCTCGCCACGCGAATTGAACATGAGAATCTCTACTGATGTCTGAAAGGCAACGGCATATTCGAGCTCGGTTTCGTCGATAACCGGATGCGGCTGCGAGATGCCGAGGCGAAAACGCTGAGCGCTGCCCGTCGGAACCGTCAGAACGTGAATCCCGCAGACGGAATCGGCAACAAAGATCGAGGCGCTGCCGGTAGTATCGACGGCAAGTATACTGCTGCAATTCATGTCGCCAATGCTGAATTCGTCGAAGGCGAGCGGCGTAAAGGCTTGATCGCCTACAAAAGTCGTAAAGAACAAGACGATCAGGCTATCGCTCGGCACAAAATTCGTTTCGGATGCCAGGTTGATGACAAGGCGATCAGGGTCGGCCTCGGGCTGGACGATAATATTATCGGGGTCGACGGCTGCCAGTGCGGTGCCGGCGATTGAAAAGCCATCGTAGCGCAGAAGGCTCTGATTATAGTGCAGACTCAGGGCCAGGGATGACGCAAAACGAAGAGCGCCGCCACTGCCGACTTCATCGAGTGTAATCGGTAGAGCAATACGACTGCCGGGGCGCGCGCGCAATTCCGGTGGCATTGTAACGGTGATTGCCGGCGCGCTGAGGCCCACGCCGCGGAGCGGCAAGTTCACGGTGGAATCAGGACAGCCGGCATTGGTTTTCAATCGTAAGCTGGCCTGCAGTTCGCCGACTTCCTGCGGCAGAAACGCCATCCAGATTGTATCGCAATTACCGCCGCCGGGAACGGTAAATCGCCGCTTTGACTGAAGTTCGAAATGCGTCGGCGGCTCGACCCTGACTTCCTCGATTTCAAGATCCTGGTTGCCGTCGTTACAAATTTCGATTGGCAGCAAGCGTTGACGGCCGCAGTTAGAAATGACAAGCGCCGAGTCAAAATCGACCGCGCCTTCACTGAGCCCCGGAGCGCGGGCGGCGAAGAGCGGCGCCGTGACGAAGGCCTGGAATTGAATCCGTACGATTCGTTTTTCCTCCGGCGCCCCGCAGACCCGGTCGGCGATGTCGCTGCGAATTTCCAGCTCAACTCTATGCTGCCCCGTGCTGCGCGGCAAAAAGACGGCCTGGAGAGCTTCCGATGACTCGCCAACGCCGATACGCGTGCCGTTACGCGGCAGATTGTTGAAGCTGAAATCATTTTCGAGTTCCAGCGTTCGCTGCGTGATGCGTTCGATGCCGAAAATAAAATTGCTAAGATTCAATAGGGGAAAGCTGCATGCCAAACTTTGGTTGCAGAGCGCTACTTCTCCGAAATCGATGATCGCCAGATCACCCTCATAGCGTAACTCGCAGGTTCCGGCAGGCTCGACTCTCTCCACCAGCACTGTCTGTTGCACGCCAAAGCCGCGAACCTGTACTCGTGTGGTTTCCGGTCGGGCCGGATTACCGCTTTCGTGATAGATCACTTCGTACTCGGCCAGATCGGGCCCCAGATCGCGCGGCTGATAATCGATGGCAATCGGTATCGTGGCATCGGCTTCGATGCGCGGCGGCGGCAATCCGCCGGAATTCTTGCGCATCCCAGTGGCGGATCCGTCAATATTGCGGTCGATTAATTGATCGCTGCTGACGTCCACCGCTGTCCCGCAATTGGCCAGCTCGAGCGCTTTGCTTTTGCTGCTGTCCAGGTACACAAGCCCCATATCGAGCACGGGCGGTTTACCGATCAGCAGCAGATCGGTCTTGAAAACGCGCAGAAAAAATCGTTTTTCAATGAAGCTGCTCGGATCGCATTTGTTAGTCAGACGAAGCGTAAAAATGGCTTCTTTCTGTCCGAAACGCGATTCGCCCGGCGCCAGAATGTCATTCAAACCATTAAAAATAATCGGAAAGCGGCGTTCCGAATGCGAGCCGAACTGGTTGGACGGACGGCGATCGATTTCGCGCGGATCGAGCAGGAATTGCTCGTCATCGAAGTGCAGAGCGCGCGTCAACCCGCCGTTGACTCTTCCATCCTCCAGGATATAGCCCTGGTCGGCTCGTTTGTCTCTCGGCAGGAGCCATTCCATGTTGCCGTAATTGCGCACGGTGAGAAAGAGGGTGTCGATCTGATTTTCACATTGAATGCCAAAGTCGAGCGTATCGACGCTGTCGCCGCGTTGTTGCCAGTCGAAATAAACGAAGAGCGAATCAAAATAGGAATAGCCGAGCAGGGCGAGCCGATACGGCTGAATATTCGCGCCGGTCACTACCAGGGTGTCACGAAAAAAACCGATGCCGCGCGGTGCAAAACGCAGATCAATGGCGGCGCTCTCGCCCCGTCCGAAACTGCGCGGATCCGCTCCCCAGCTCGCGCTGGCAAAGAAGGGCGGCGCAAGCCCTTCCAGCCGTACCTGTTCTGCCGGTTCGTCACTGACGCCGCGTACGAAAAGGCGGCGTCGCAATTCATCGTCACGCTGCACACAGTCCAGATCAACGAAGGTGAGAGCCTCGCCGCCCGTCTCTTCTTCTGTGACTTCAAGAGCGGCGGTAGTTCCTTCACCGCGCAGAATGAAATCGAATGACTGCTGTGCTTCGTTATTCTGGGTCGGATCGTTACAGATAATATGCAGTTGAAGCTCATGCCGTCCGCTGCGCTGGGGCTGGTACTCCAGGGTCAGACGCAGCTCTTCGCCGCTGCCGGGGCCGGCGATATTGACCGCGGCATCAATTCGTCGGCCATCGGAACGCGACAGACGAAATTGCGCCAGGTCGTCGGAGGTGGCATCGACTTCGATACGCTCGATTTCCAGCGACTCGAGACCACGATTGCGAAGCAGCCGTTCGACCAGCAGGCCGTCGCTCCCGACGAGTACCGTGCCGAAATTGATGCGCTCCGCGTGACGAACGCTGTGACCGGCGCCACCAGGCACTTCGTCACTGATGATACGTTCCCCATTCGAATCGTCAACAATCAACAATTCCGGTGATACGCGCCGAATTTCAACTTCGAACTGTGTCGGTGAATCACCGTTGAAATTGTCATTGTACGGCAGGCAGCCTTCGCGACAGCGCTCGGCATCAAAGCGGTCCACCATCATAAATTCGGCGACGCGATCCGAGCCGATTACATCGAGCGTGTAAACGTGATCGGGGTTATAGACATCAGGCTGTGGCCGGAAGCGAAATCGTTTCATGGCCGCCGCATTGCTGACCTCAAGTTTATCCAGACGGTTGCCTTCGTCGCTCAGAGCATTCGTTGCAAAATAAATGTCGCAGGTTCCCTCGTCCGCCAGGCGCGCGCAGTACTCACCGAAGCCGTTTTCATCATCGCTCAAGGGCAGGCGGGGCGTCGGCAGATTGTTGATTTCACCCAGCGCAAAACGGGCGTCGGCAATCATCCGCAGGTCGGAACCGGCATCGCCGAGCGAACCGGAGCCACGCACGGTCCAGCGATACACAGTATTATCCCAGTGAAAATAGTTCGAGCTGAAGACGAAGGGTTCGTTGGCGGGAACAAGTACGAGGTCAAGTGGTTGGGCATCCAGCGAGCCGGCCAGCAGCATTAACATAAGGAACAATTGCGGACACCTGCGTTTCATACCCTTCTCAGACAATCAAACAGGAAATTGGTCCCAAAAAAAGCAGTAACAGTCTTATGTGTTCCCCGCTGCTCGGAGCCCCGGTTCGAGATCCGGACTGCTCGCGAAAAGTTTTGTAATTTAGCGGTATATGCAGCAAGATACAAGTCCCATCGGGGTCTTCGATTCAGGCGTCGGCGGTCTGACCGTCCTGCGGGAAATACGACGTTTGCTACCTGCCAATCCGCTGATCTATTTCGGAGATACCGCGCGCGTTCCTTACGGTACCAAGTCGCCGCTCACTGTCCGCCGCTATGCCCGCCAATGCACGCAGTTTTTACTCGATCAATCCGTGTCGCTCATCATAGTGGCATGTAATACAGCCTCTGCACTGGCCCTCGACGCCATCAAAGACCTAGCGACCGTACCGGTTATCGACGTGATCGATCCGGCGGTCCGCGCCGCGTTGCGCAGCAGTTCCAACCGGCACATCGGCGTGCTCGGCACCAGAGCCACAATCGCCAGCGGTGCCTATCAGCAAGCGCTCCGGGCAGCACAACCCGCGCCGGACGTCACGGCGGAAGCCTGCGGCCTGTTCGTCTCCCTGGCAGAGGAAGGCTGGCACGACCATCCGGCGACATTGATGGTTGCGCAGGAATACCTGGGCCGGCTGAAACGTGAAGAGGTGGACACGGTTATCCTGGGCTGCACGCACTTTCCGCTGCTGACGGCTGTGATCCAGAAAGTACTGCCCGCTGCGACGCTCATCAACTCGGGACGCGAAGCGGCGCTCGCGGCGGCGGACCTGCTTGACGGCGGTAGCAAGGACCGACACTATCCCTCGGCGGTCGAGGCCCCGATCGTCTGTAATGTCAGTGACAAACCTCAGACTTTTGCGGCAATAGCGGCACGCTTCCTCGGTTATCCCCTGCACGACATCACCACGATTGAGCTAGATGAACATTACAGCTAGGCGTCCCCCCGGGAATCTTCCCTCCCGACCGCCGGATTTTGTTTTGAACTGCGGCATTTTGTCGCAATTTTGCCGCGCATTAGTCTACAACAGCGGGAATATACCGGAGCCCCTTTATCGTAGTTTGCGTTTCGGCGACGATGATAACTCGAGAGGATGCTGCTTCCCACAGGGCCGACGAATCGCGAAAGCGGCGGATTCGTGCCGCAGATGCGGGGCAAACCATCAAGTTGCGTCATCGCAATGTGCCGACCGGATGAAGAGGTATTTACAACAATATCAACGGAAGTATGGAAGCGGGCTCGGAACAGCACAGTCTGGCGGAACAGATCGAACAACTAGGCAATAAGATTGCCAGTGATTTTCTTGAAACGGTGGAGATGCTCAGCGCCGTGGCCGCTGCCCGCGAGCAGTACTACGATTCCAGTCACAGCCGCTTTGTGGCTGGCAACGCAGCCAGACTGGCACGCAACCTGGGCATGAATGCGGCTGAAGTCGAGGAGATTCGCATCGCCGGTCTGCTGCACGATGTCGGTAAAATCAGCCTGCCGGATCGAATCCTCGCCAAGCGCACGACCGAAATGCTGCCGGCGGAGTTCGATGCCTACGTGCGCCACCCGGAAGCCGGAATGCGCCTTCTGGAATGCCACGCTAAGTTTGTCTCGATCGCCGAGATAATCTTCCAACATCACGAACGACTGGATGGCTCGGGCTTTCCGCGTCACCTGCGCGAGAGTGCGATTCATCCCGGCGCTCGAATCATTGCTGTCGTGAATCTGTACCACAATGCCATGTTCCGCCGCGCCAAACACCGTGACGAAATTGACACCGCCGCCGCCCAGTTAACGAGTACTTCCGGTTACCTGCAATCAACGCAGCATCGCTACGGACAGTTAATGAACCAGATCAACCGTAAAGCGGGCGTATTATACGACCGCAAAGTCGTTGACAGCTTTACGGCAATGATGGAAGCCGAAAGAAAAAGTCTGGGCGACCAGGTTGTGAAGCGTCTCGCCAGCAATCAATTGCGGCCGGGAATGAAGCTGGCCGAAGATTACTACACTTCGTACGGATTACTGGTGGCGGCCCGCGGCGACAGCCTCACCGAAACGTCGATCGATTCGTTGCTCCGATTTGCGGAGTTGGGTGAAATTCCCGTAAAAGTGCTTGTAATTGACTAAAATTGTAAGTCGATAGATCATGGTTATGTTAAACTGACTGCCTATGCGGCAGCGGCATTGTTGACCGGTTCGGCCTTTATGCTGCAATTCATCATTCGCAAAGTCCTCTACGCCTTCATAGTGCTGTGGGGCGTCGTGTCGATAACTTTTATCATTACGAGCTTTATGCTGCCGGGCGATCCGGCGCGTCTACAGATGGCGCAGCGCGCCGACGCCGAGACCATCGAGGCGATTCGTCGGCAGATGGGACTTGACCGTCCCTGGTATGAGCGCTACACGGCCTACCTCGGCGATTTGCTGCTGCGCGCCGATCTGGGACGCAGCTTTGCGACTAATCGCGATGTGGTGGGCTCCATACTGGAACGGATTCCCGCCAGCGCGCTCCTGGCGGGCTCAGCGATGACATTCGCTACCCTGCTGGGCGTCCTAATCGGAATTGTCTCGGCACTGCGGCCACATTCGGCGCTCGATGCCGGCACAATGAGCGCCGCCCTGCTCGGCATATCGCTGCCCTCCTACGTTACCGGCCCGCTCCTGGCTTTAGTATTCGTCACCTACCTCGGTCTGCTGCCGCCTTCGGGCTACATCAACCGCGGCTGGGAGCACCTGCTGTTGCCGATGATTACGCTGGGTATCCGCCCGCTCTCGATTATCGCACGCGTAACCCGCAGCGCCATGCTGGAGACAATGAGCCTGGATTACATCCGCACGGCGCGTTCCAAAGGCCTCGGCGAAGCTGTCGTCGTTCTTAAACATGCGCTGCGCAACGCGATGAATCCCGTGATCACGACTATCAGCGGTTGGGTAGCGGCGGTATTAGCCGGGACCTTTTTCATCGAGTTTATCTTCTACTGGCCGGGCATCGGCTTGCTGACGATAAATGCGATCAATCAGCTGGACTATCCAATGATCCAGGGAACAGTGTTGTTTACGGCCCTGATCTTTGTCGTCATAAATCTCATCGTCGATATTCTTTACGCCTTTCTGGATCCGCGCGTTAAAGTGCACTAGCCCCCTAACTGTCAAAGCTTTGCGAGGTTTAGCATCAAACTCTTAGTTCACAACAGCCAGCAAGAGGACCGGGCGGAAAGTCTGTGGCGGGTTTCCTGGAAGCGGCTGCGGCGCAACCTGCCGGCGATGATGGGGCTGTATCTGATACTGCTGTATATCATTATTGCGGTACTAGCGCCCCTGGTGGCGCCGATGGCGCCCAATACCCAGATTCTGGAATATGCCGTTAAGCCTGCATTGTTTCGGGGCCAGGTAATTCTCCAGCACAATGAAGCCCGACCAGGGCAAGCCTCGATGTTGCCGGTCGAGTCATTTAGTCTGCACGGCGACACGTTACACTATCGCTCCGTCGGCGGCAGTGAAGGCCGGATACCCGTCACGCAGCTCGCAGGCACCAGCCAGGACGAATGGCTGGCGGAGCCGCTTTTTCTCTGCGGTACCGACCGCTTCGGACGCGACGTATTCAGCCGCATCGTCTACGGTACGCGAATCAGCATCTCCGTCGGGCTCTTCGCGCAGGCGATCGCGCTCAGCATTGGGATCCTGATGGGCGCCCTGGCGGGATTTTTTCGCGGCTGGGTGGACAACATCATTATGTGGATTATTAACGTCCTCTGGTCCTTCCCTTTCATTCTCCTGGTCATCGTTTTTTCAGTCGTTTTGGGCGAAGGCTGGTGGCAGACTTTTGTCGCCATCGGCATTGCCTCCTGGGTAGAAATCGCGCGTATCGTCCGCGGTCAGTTCTTTACGCTGCGTGAAGCGGAATTCGTTGATGCGGCGCGCGCGCTGGGCTACAACAGGCCGCGAATCATTTTCCGGCATATTCTGCCCAATACCTTCGGTCCGATTCTGGTGATCGTCACCGCCGGCTTTGCCAATGCCATCATCGCCGAGG
Source organism: Candidatus Kapaibacterium sp. (assembly GCA_028284775.1). Taxonomy (GTDB): domain Bacteria; phylum Bacteroidota; class Ignavibacteria; order Kapaibacteriales; family UBA7675; genus JANQRB01. The sequence goes on from JANQRB010000139.1 coordinate 57,724, forward strand.
CCGGCCTCAGTTTTCTCGGGCTGGGCGTACAGCCGCCCGATGCCTCCTGGGGGCAGATGATTAATGACGGCCGCGGCTATATCTCCGCCGGTACCGGCTGGGGCTTGATCCTTTTTCCGAGTCTGGCGATTGCCAGCGCCGTTTTCGCCTTTAATCTGTTCGGCGACGGCTTGCGCGACGCCCTTGATCCGCGCGACGTTCGAGGTCATTGAACTCAGCCGCCACGAACAGGGCTGTACAGGGCAATTCGCTCCCTTTCGCGACAACGATTTGTGGCAGCGCATCTCCGAGGAATTTCCTATATTTCGGCTCGATTTGAGAACGAGATCCCCGGACAAGATGGGGCGCGAATCCCATCGACCTCCCGGTTCACAAGGCAGCATAGATTGATTTAATGACACAGTCGCAAAGGCAATTGAAATTTCTGACTGTGGATGATGAACGCATCCATCGCTTTGCGCTCTCTAACATTCTGAGCAAGGCTTTTAAAGCAGAAGTGTTCGAGGCAGCTGGTCCCGTCGAAGCGCTGCGCCTGCTGCGCAATACTATGCCCGATCTCATTCTGCTGGATTACAATATGCCGGGTATGACGGGCGGCGAGCTGCTGCGGCGGATTCGCGCCAACTCTCTCCTGTCAGCGGTGCCGGTGATAATGTGCACCGCCAATGCAGACAAGAATGTGGTCATGGAACTCGTCAAGCTCAAGATTGACGGTTTTATCGTGAAGCCCTACAACAAAACAACGGTAACAGTGAAGGTAAAAGAAGTATTGCAGGCAGCGGGCCGCAAATCCTGAAGGCCAATCCTGATGCAATAGCTTTTGCGCGGCAAACATCACCATGATTGACTCCCTGGCGAACATTATTAAAGGCAAACAATTCCCTCCGATACTACTACTCTTCGGTGAGGAGGATTTTCTGCTTGAAGAGGCCTACGGCGAGCTGATTCGCGCTGCTGTCGATAAAGATTCCGCCGCATTCAACTTCGATCTGCTCGATGGCAGCGAGACAAAACAGGAACAGATAGTTGAGCTTGCCAGCGCCTTCCCCATGATGGCCGAACGCCGGACCGTGGTCGTTAAACATTTCGACAAGCTGTTTCAAGGTCGTGGCAGCAAGGCTGCCGCGGAAAAGTCACCGCTGGCCAGATACATTAAAGCACCGGCGCCGTCAAGCTTTCTCTTGCTTCTGGCATCGATTCCCAGTCTCAACGGAATCAGCAAAGCAGCCCGGGGACGCAAGGATAGCCTTGACAAGAAGATTCGCGGCGCGAAGTTTCCGTTTAATCTCTTGCTGCAGCACGCCGATTGGATTGAATTCCGCAAGCTGTATGAGCGTGAGGTACCGTCCTGGGTCGGCAAACGATTTCGCTCGTTCGGACGTGAGCTGTCGCCGGAAGCCAGCGAGCTTCTAATTGCCCAGATCGGCTTCTCGCTGCGTGAACTCAGCAATGAAATCGACAAGATTCTGATTTATGTCGGCGACAAGAAAAAGATCAGCAAAGACGACATCGCCGGCGTGATCGGCGCTTCGAAGACGTACAATATCTTTGAGCTGCAAAAAGCCGTCGGTTTGAACAATGCAACGCAGGCGATGGAAATTCTCAATCGAATGTTGCATACTTCGCGTCAGGAGCTTGTCATTATTTCGATGCTGGCCCGCTACTTTACGATACTGTGGAAACTGTACGAAGCGCGCGGCGTCAGCGGCAGTGAAAACGAGCTCGGCCGCAGTGTCGGTGTCAGCCCCTATTTTGTATCCGAGTATCTCGTAGCCCTGCAGCGCTACTCCCTGCCGCGCATCGAAGCCGCGCTTCGCTCCCTGTCTCAAGCCGATTACCTTGTTAAGTCCACCTCCGAAGACCCCGCGGTTGTGCTGCAGAAAACTCTCATCGGTATAATGAGTTCCTAGTTTCCCTGCGCCGCTTCGCGAAAAAAATGTAATTTGCCAGCTTTGTTCGCAGATCAGTATTAACCTCTGGTGAAATGAGCCGAGTACCTTATGAGATATTCACAGGCCTTTATTCCGACGCTGAAAGAAGTTCCCGCCGAAGCCCAGATTCCCTCGCACCAATTGATGATTCGCTCGGGTATGATTCGCCCCCTGGCGGCCGGCGTCTATTCATTTCTTCCCCTGGGATATCGAGTAGTTCACAAAGTATCGCAGATTATTCGGGAAGAAATGAATGCCATCGGTGCGCAGGAGTTTCACCTGCCCGCGCTCAACCCGATTGAAATTTGGGAGCAGACAGGTCGTGTGGCCGAAATGGACGACGTCCTTTTCCATATAAAGAATCGCGACGGCCTTGTGTTAGCGCCGACCCACGAGGAGATAATCGCCTATCACGCGCGACAGCATATCAAGTCTTATAAAGATCTGCCGCAGATCTGGTATCAGATTCAAACAAAGTTCCGCAATGAGCCGAGGCCTCGCTCGGGCGTGCTGCGCGGACGCCAGTTTTTGATGAAAGACGCCTATTCACTCGATGCCAAAGCCGAGGGGCTGGACCTCAGTTATGAAAAACATCGACAGGCCTACGAACGAATTTTTGACCGCTGCGGATTGAAGTATTTTCAGGTGGGCGCTTCGAGCGGCGCAATGGGCGGCAGCGGCTCGCAGGAATTTATGGTAGAATCGTCCCATGGCGAAGATACCTGCGCTATCAGCGAGACCGGCAACTATGCCGCCAACATCGAAGTCGCGACATCCTGGCTCCCCCCTGTCGGGCGCCTGGATGACAATCCGCCGATTGAAAAATTTGCCACGCCAAATGCCCGCACGATAAACGACTTGGTAGAACAGTTTAACATCCCGCTGGAACGCTGCGCAAAGTCAGTGGTTTATATGGCGGATGAAGAGCCGATTCTGGTGTTAATGCGCGGCAACGACGAACTTAACATCGAAAAGCTGATGCGCGTTGTCGAAGGCGCCAGGTTGCGTCCGGCGGAAGCCGAAGAGCTGAGCAAGTTTACGGGCGCCAATGCGGGTTCCATAGGGCCGATCGGTCTGAAGACCAAAATGCGCGTCATCGCCGACAAGCTGTTGAAGTCGGCCAATGGGCTCGTCAGCGGTGCGAATGAAGACGGTTTTCACCTGCGAAATATCGACTTCGACAGAGATCCGACGATCGATGCTTTTCATGACCTGCGCGTGGTGCAGCCGGGCGAACGCCAGGGTGGACCGGACGGCCCCGAACTGCGGGTAGTGCGTGCCATCGAAGTCGGGCACATCTTCAAGCTCGGCAGCAAATATTCCGCAGCGCTCGGTGCTACCTTCCTGGATGAAAACGGCAAAGACCATCCGATTATCATGGGAAGCTATGGCATCGGCGTGGAGCGAATTATCGCCTGCTATGTCGAGCAGCATCATGATGAATTCGGCATTAAATGGAACGCCGACCTCAGCCCTTATCATGTTTATCTCTCAGGGCTAAACCTCAAGAAGTCCGACATGACACGCGAGGCGGCCGACAAACTGTATGTAGAGTTGCAAGCCGCCGGCCTGGAAACATTGTATGATGACCGCAACGTTTCACCCGGCTTCAAATTTAAAGACGCCGATCTGCTGGGCTTCCCGGTTCATATTATTGTTGGCGAAAAAAGCCTCAAGGACGGCAACGTCGAAGTTAAGTACCGGGCAAGCGGCGACCGGGCTGTTGTGCCGCTTGCTGAGGCAGTTCGCCGCGTCAGCGAATATTTGGGGCGGTAGCGCTGTTCGGGCAAGATCTGTGACCAGTGGTTTAGCAGAAACGGCAGTTGCCGGCAAGTGCGACTTCCAAGGCTAGTGCTCTGTCAAATTAGTTGCTTTCAAATCCCCATCTTTGTTGAAAGAGGGGCTAGGGGAGTTAAAAAGTCCTTAGATACTCACAACCCCTCCCAGCCTCCCCTTACCCTAAGGGGAGATGTACCTATAAAAATCTTCATTGACAAAACATTAGTTGCAAAACACAGCATCCTATCCCTGATTGTCTTTCATTACTAAGAAGTCAGCATCAATCCGGGAATTCCCAAGCGACTTCCCGAAGGTAGATCGGGCTTAAACAGATGAGCCGTTAAGCAGCGAATTGGTAGGTTACAGACAAGTCCGCAATTACTCCATGCGGCCCTTTCATCCGGCACAGCGTAGTTAACGCAAGACGGTGACAATACCGTACAACATCCGAATCAGACCGGCCTTATCCCGCAGCTTAACACTACAAAGGTAGCTTCCCGAAGCAAGCTGCTCCAGCGGGACAACAATCTGGCGCTGCGCGTTCGTAACGAGCTGCCCTGCTGCGGCCTGCCAGAGTTTATGCCCCGGACGGGAATATAACGCAAGACTTTCAACGCGCCCATCGATATTCGGAAGTGTCAACACGACCTGATCACGGGCGGGATTCGGACTCGGCCTCAATCCCTGGCTTTCCGTTATACGCGGATCAATCGGCGGAACATTGTTTAAGAGCGGACGCGAATTGACGGCACCCGGTGTCCCGCCCTGCTCAACCGAAGCAAGCCAGCTCTGTGCCCGCGCGTTATCAATGGAAGCGTCGAGCAACTCAAGCGTCGGCCCGCGGCCGTCGGCGGCAGACGGCCAGGGGGAGTTGTCATCATATACGAGTGAGTCGACCAAGCTACCCTGGTCGTCGTACAGTCGCAGCAATTCACCCTTTGCACTCAGGCCGAAGCCCAGATCTCCCTGGATCGACGCGACCTGGGGATAGAGCTCCGCGAATGATGCCGCATCCTGACAGAGAATTAGAAATCCACGGGGGGCAATCCGGCTGCCTTGCGGCAATGTGAACTGATGGCCCTCGTCGGCATCTTTAAACTGCCAGCCGCCAAGGTCAAGAGACTCATCACTGCGGTTAAACAGCTCGATCCAGTCGCCGCCGTCCACTCCCGCAGCGGAGTTGTAGTTAATCTCGTTAATGACGATGTTGCCGGGCAGGGCGAGCCGCAGGAGCTGCGCGCCCATGTCGGGACGGCTACCGTCGGGATCCGCGGCGCCCTCGGGATTGGCGGCATCGAGACAGGGAGAATTCGGCCGCAGGTCGAATTTGCCGTCGGCAGGCGCGAGTAATTGAGGGTCGCCGGAGAGATTACCTTCACCCGGCGCAAGTTCGGTGTCGAGTAGAGACCAACGTAACAGGTACTGCCCGCTGCCCTCGACTTGCGCGGTTCCCTCTTTGCCGGCGGCAAGGATTGAATTTTCCAGCTCTATATCGCCTCCGCCGGGCACCTGCTCCTGCTCCAGCATACGCAGGGACCACTCGTTGGCGTAGAGAGTCAGGTGCCGGCCACGGATGCGCGCTCCACCCTTGGCTTCAAGTCCTCCACCCGAAGCGCTGACGATACAATTGTATACCATCAGCTCGGAAGAATCGCTGGCCGTAATGCCGTTATCGGAAAAGTCGTGGACAACATTGTGCTCCAGCACGACTCCCTTGCCACGGTCGACATCAATGGCGTCGTCTTTACCGCCCCAGAAACGACAATAGCGGACGGCCACGTCATTAACAAATTCCAGATCGATGGCGTCGCCGCCGTCGACGGCAAAAAAGTGACAATCTTCTATCAGGGCGGTGGTCGAGCGCAGGTTGATCTGGTCGCCAAAATTGCCTTCATGAAAACGGCAGCCTACTATACCGAGCCGGCCCCCCTCGGCAGCAATACTTTGTCCGCAACCGATAAAATCGCAATGCTCGATATCGACCAGCGTTTCATGAACCGAGATTGCCGCAGGCTGCCGATCCGGTCTGCCGCCGACCGACGCCCCTTCGACCTTGCAATAACGAAGCAGCGAACGACCCTCTGATTGTTGAAACACCAGCGCGCCCCAGCGTTGATCGGCGAGCGAAGGACGCAGACGCAGCGGCGCATCCGCCTGCCCCAGCAGCTCGAGACGTCCTTCGACGTAAATGCTGCTGCCCGCGGCCATTCTGATTTCCACCCCCGCCTCGGCTCTGAGAACAGCGCCCGGCCGAATGTACACATCGCTGTTTGCCTGATACGGGCTCTCGGCCCGTCGCAACAACAGCTCGCCCTCAATTTCGGTTGGCAATTCGCTTCCGTCTGCGACGACGAATTCCAGGGGAAAGTTGGTTCCCTCGACGTAAAACTTATCGTCAACAGTCGCCTCGACGAACCAAAAGTATCTGCCGGGAGCAGGCAGCGCGGTGATCGTCAGACTGGTATCGCGCAGGCCATCGACAACGACCTTCCGATCTTCATCCTGAAAAGTTTTATCAGGACTAAAAACCAGACGGTAGCGCACCTCCTGGTCGGGCGGAGGCTGCGAATGCTGCCAATGAAACCTGATCGTATCTGTGGCTGTGAATATATCCGGCGTGTTCGCAACACGAAACGGACGCGGCCAGGTTGCAAGTTGCCGGAGCAGTATGCGCGATCGATTGGCGACAAAGTTCTTTTCATGGTCGATCTGCTCGAGCCAGTCGTCCACCGAGGCAATATTATCTTTTTCGTCTTCCTCTACGGCATCGCGCAAGACACACACGACACTATCGATGATTGGATTAACAAATTCCGGCGTAAAAATCGTGCCGGCCAGCTCCTGCACACGGGCCTGAATTGCGTTAAAAATGGTATCGCAAATCAGCGCTCGCTCCAGAAATGGGTTGTCGTCAGTCCAGACAGACGAGGACTTATGGTAGGGGTAATGTTTGGAAAAATGACTGCCGAGCGTCACGTCCATATCCCAGGGAATCATGGTCCAGCGCCCACTGCCTTTGACATCATGATACATGTAGTAATTATGAAAATAGGTACTGCCGTTCGAGAGCAACATATTCATGGCAAGGACATTTACCATCTTGTCATAGTCAAGCCGCGTTTTGGTAAACTGCAGGTAGTCGGAATCGGACACTGTGTTAATATCGCGGATGAAGGTCCTCAGGTCATCCCAGCTTTCGTTGCTGTTGGTTTTCTTTTCCCAGTGAATGGCAAGATTATCGCTTGGGCTAAGCGAAGAGCCATCGAGCGCAGCCTTGTAAAGATTTCCTTCGGGGTCCATTCCCCGCCGTCGGAGAAAATCCTCGTCGATACGCTCCAGTTTGATATATACGCCGTAGAGCTCATCATTGATAAACAAACGGCCATACTCGGCATCAAAACAAGGTTGGCCGGACTCACGCATCAATCGGCTGGACACGAAGTTACGGATGTAACTCAGGTCCAGATAGTCGCTGTTAAGGTTTAGTACTTCACGGCCGTCGGCAAAGCGTTTATCCGGAAAAGTAAAACGCAGAGACTTCTTGGGTACTTTGCGCGTACCGTCGCCCCGAATACGCATGCGTATCTTCGTCCAGGTTTGTCCCTGGAATTCGAGTGTTGCAGGAATCTCTATTTCTTCCTCGAAATTCGCGAACATCATTGCAAGCTGACCAGGCTCGCAGTACACGCGGTACTCGCTCAGAGGGCCCGATCCCGCGGCATTGCCGACGGCAAATATGCCCGGCAGAGTCAAAGCAAGGAGAACTGCAAAGCGCAGCATACGCATCAAGGTAATAATGACTGTTTGGTTTGAAGCATCAAGTTACACTAGCCTGCCTGCAAATCAAACGGTTTCAGGGGTGAATAATCAACTGAAAGGCGCCCCGAATGGAGTTGGATCGGCTGCTTTCCCGGAGCAAGCAGTGATAAATCCCCGTTGGAAGACTCTCCGCGGCAAATTGGAGAGTATGAAGTCCCGGAACTAGAAATTGTCGTTCGGCAATATTGGCGACCGGCCTGCCAAGATTATCCACGAGCTCCACGCGCAAGGCTGTCGGTCTTGTGAGCGTAAAAGATAGCAAAAAAGGACCGCGGCCCGGATTAGGTTGTATGCTAAAATTTCGGATGACGACCCTCTCACGATCGGCGGTGTCCGAAGCGCGATCGGTTGGAGCGAGCGGTGATCCGCCGTCAAGCGCTGAAGCCCGCCAGCTCCGGGCCTCGGTATTATCCAGTTTGGGATCGATCAACTCAAGGCTGGCGCCCAGGCCATTCGCCTCGGCGGGCCACGGCGCGCTTACGCGGTAGGGGACGCTATCCACCAGACTTCCCTGGCTGTCGAACAGCCGAATATCATCGCCGGAAGCCGAGCCGAAGCCGAAGGGAATATCACCGATAATGGCAGTCTGATCGGGGTGATACTGTCGGAATGCGGTGCGCTCACGACACAAGAGCAGATAGTCGCCCGCCGGCAGGCGTGTACCGGAAGGAATCGTAAAAATGTGATCCGCGGCGTTGACGGCGTCACGTAATGTCCAGCCGCCAAGGTCGACGGCGGAAGAACCGCAGTTAAACAATTCAACCCAGTCTCTTGTAGGTCGTTCAGGTGCGGCGTTGTACATTATCTCATTTATCACAACCTGCGGTCCGCGCCATTCGAGCAAGGCGGTAAAGCAGGTGTCGCCCTGAATCGTCACACTCAGCTCGGAGTCCCCGGCTTCGATATCCTGCCAGCCCACAAAGGCATAGCCGGGCCTGGGCTTAACACGGATACTGATCGGCACATCCTGAAAATATATACCGGTCCAGGGCGCTTTAATATTTTCAAGCGTGCTGATCTCGTAACGCAGGCCCTCCGGCAGATTGCTCTTGAGTTGAATTTTGGCTTCGCCGCCCAGGTCGAACTGTTTAACATAATGAAAGCGCAGCCAGGCAATGCGTTCCAGCGTATAGTCCTTAATTTTCTGAACATTGCTTTCCCAGTCGTACAGGGTATCCCAGCGTTCCTGCTGTCGCGTTATCGCCGGCCGCAGCATTGCCGCCACGCTGTCGATCACAGAATGCGCGTGGACGGCATGCAGATTTGTGTTGAGATGGTCGGCCATCCGGTTGATAAAATCGTAGCGAAATTTGTTATCACGAATCAAACTACGAAACAGGTAGGTGGACCAAAGCGGATTTGCAAAGCTCGTCTGCACAGGCGAAGCAAGTCGATCGAAAGTATTGTTGGAGACTTCTTTGCCATAGCCCAGGCCGGCATCGGTATCGAAGACCAACCAGCGCCAACGGCTGCCGGGAGCATCGCTCTTCCAGTAGCGCGAATTGTTGCCCGGCCAGTCCTGGTTGTCCGTATAAATTTCGATGCTGTAGTAGTCGATAAAATTGGCCACATCGATATGACGTTCCGCGAGCTCTCGTTGCAATTCCGGCTGATCATCGAACAAACGCATCGTATCGAGGAACAACATGTAGTCACGGCAGCTACCCCGACGAATATTCGAATTCTGTTCCAGAATCGAGACCGATGCCGGATCGAGATCGTGATTCGCCGCCAAATAATACTGGTCGATACGCTCACGCAGGTTATGAATACCCCAATATTCGCCATTCAGAAAGACTTCGGTGGGACGATAGGCCATCACATCGAGGCCCATGGATTGGGCAAGGATCGCCGTCAGAGCGTCGCGCATGAATGCATAGGGCCAATCCTGGCCGGCATTGCGAAGTAAAAAGCGTCGGAAAGAATTGATGGCTTTGTCGGGAAACAATTGGTAGTCAAAGTTGGCCGGACCGTAATTACCGCGGGCATAAAGACGCAGCGATTTTTGCGGGCTCAGGCGGCTGCCTACACCGTGAAGGCGCACACCGGCATCCTGGGCAAAGGCCAGACGGCCATCGATTTCCCAGAACTCGATGTGCACGGGGCGTTCCCAGTCACGCCAGAAATTGGCGCCGAAATATGGAAAATCGGGCGAAGCATTAGGACCTTTGATGTAAATCCCCCTGTCTTCGTCGAAAAAATTCTTTGGGTCGGTGGCTAACGCAACAACCGGCAGATCCTGTCGATGTCCCAGGAGATAGGTATGACTGACGATCCTGCCGGGCAGCCGTGCTTTGCTGTAGGCACGCGCGCGAACAACGGTATTGCGGCTGATGCTGAGGGACTTGCCGGATGCCAATGTGGCGTTTGTATCCGGTTCCGCACCGTCGGTGGTATAGAAAACGCGCGTATCATCGTCCGGCGACAGAATTTCCAAAGTAAGCTTCTCATCGTACAAACCGCCCGCTTGGGAAAAGAGGGGCGCGGCGGACAAGGCAGGCTCCCCCACCTGATTCGGTCGGCCGGGGCTTGGCAGCTCGCTGTATCCCAGCTTGGCGGCGGCGTCCTGGAGGCGACCAAACGAAAGCCCCGCCCGCAAACCGCTATAGGCAAGTGAATCCAACAGATTTCCTGCGGGATCCCACAGATAGACCGTTTCACGCGACTGGCTGAGCTTAAAATCGCAGTGCAGCTCGCGAGAGGCGAATCCTCTTCCCGGCTGGTCGGACTCAAAGGTCTGCGCGGTGAGCTGATCAAAGGACAGCTTCTGGTCGTTCAGGATCAGGTCGGAAAAGGAAGCCCGGCTGACAATATTCTGATCGCCGCTGCTGACGGCCAGCCCCACAAAGAAGCGTCCCGCGCTGGCTTTGAATGCCGCCGAATCGACCTGACGCCAACAATATGAATCGTGAGAAATGAAGGCGCGCAGGGTGTCCTTGGCGTAAAGCAGGCGCAGCCAGCTCCAGGGCAGACGCGCTTTGTCAAGCGCTATTCTTCTTCGACCGTTTTGCCCGCTTTCCGCGCGGTGAAGAAAACGAAAATTGTCGTTATCGCGACTAAAAATGGCGGTATAGGAACTTGATGCCGTCAGAGCGTCCCGCAGCATCAGGCCGGCACGCGAGCGCTCGTCCCGGTCCCGCAGAGAATGGACCCGCACCCGGACGTCGAATTCGCCATTGACTTCCAGATATTCAAAATGGAAACCGTCGCGACCTGACCACTCCCATATGCCCCCGCCACCGGCCTCGATGATGTACTTGTCCGATTGAACGCGATCTTTACCGGATGCCCAGATGGGAAGATATCCTCCCGCCGCAATCACCGTGTCCGGCAATTCCCAGGCGGATAGCCAATCCGGCCGATCCGAAAGACGATAGCCCTTCAGGTTGAGCGCTTCGGAATGCGCATTGAAAAGCTCGAGCCAATCGGAATCGTCGTGATCCTCGTCGAGATAGTTGGGGCTGCCGACCGCCGCAAGTTCGTTGAGTCTGAGACCGGTTTGGGCCTGAAGCGAATAAAAAGGAATGAATACAACTACAACAAGCAGGATGACATTGAAGCCGGGGGATAGTTGCCTCATATGGGGAAAGCCGGATTTGAAGATGAGCGCGCAGTCGGGAGAAGAATCCGGCCAATTTACATTCTGCAGCCCTCACAGTGCAAGGATTTTAGCGGTACCTGCGCTTGCAATAAAATCCAGTGTTATCCCTTTGTGTAGCACTATGAATTTGAATAAGGGCGGAAGGGCAGGAGAACAGGCGGATTTGCACGTCCATTCGACCTTCTCGGATGGGGCTCTGGCACCGGCGGATTTGATCGCCAAAGCCGTTGAATGTGGTCTGCAGGCTCTGGCGATTACGGACCACGACACGACAGAGGGCGTACGAGAGGCACTTACCATCAAGGGCAATGCGCCGCTGGAAATCGTACCGGGCATCGAAATTTCCTGTCGCGAAGGGTCCAGCGAATTTCACCTGCTGGGGTATTTCATCGATATCGACAATCCTTACCTGCAGCGCTATGTGCGTTTTTGCGAAGGAGCGCGGCTGCAGCGAATCCAGCGAATCGTGGGTCAGCTCAATGGCTTGAATATCCCGATCACCGAACAGCAGGTGCTGGATCAGTCGGGCGGCGGTATTGCGGGACGCCTGCACGTGGCGCAGGTACTTGTGGCCGAAGGATACGCGCGCACTGTCAAAGGCGCTTTCAACCACTATCTGGGCGAAAGCGCACCGGCATTCAGCGGTAAGTGGGAGTTTGCGGTGGCTGATGCGATCAAGCTGATTAAGCTGAGCGGCGGTGCGGCGGTGCTGGCGCATCCGGGCAAAATGGTAAGCTCGAAACGGCTGTACATGATGATCCGCGCCGGGCTTGACGGCATCGAGGTCGTCCACCCAAGTCACAACCGTCGGATGCAGCAGCATTACAGCTCGCTGGCGGCGCGTTATCGTCTGCTGACGACCGGCGGTTCGGACTTTCACGGCAACCGAGCCTTTGACGAAAGCAACTTTGGCAGACTGACGGTGCCCTATCAATCGGTTGTACAGCTTCAAGAGGCTGCAAAAAAGGAATAAAAATTTCTATTGCAGCTCTCGCAATCCTCCCCTAATTTTCGCTCTTGAATTCAGATTGCCCTGAAAACTGCATAAATACACACGCATTCTCCTAACCCGGAACAACGGTTTTGTATGCCCAGGATAATTGAAGGTCAGTTCGACGCCGCTAGTAATGCATTCGCTATCGTTGTTTCGCGGTGGAACAGCTTTGTAGTGGACAAGTTGCTGGAAGGCGCGCTTGACGGTCTGCGGCGGCATGGCGTTGCCGAAGAGAACATCACGGTCGCCTATTGCCCCGGCAGCTTCGAACTTCCGCTGGTAGTGCGCAAGCTGGCGGACAGCGGTCGCTACGGAGCCGTTATCGCCCTCGGAGCTGTCATTCGTGGCGCAACGCCGCATTTTGACTACGTAGCATCCGAGGTTGCCAAGGGTGTGAGTGCGGCGGCGAATGCCAGTAAAGTGCCTTGTATTTTTGGCGTTTTGACGACCGACACAATCGAACAGGCTATCGAGCGGTCGGGCAGCAAAGCGGGCAACAAAGGCTATGAGGCGGCAATGGTGGCAATCGAAATGACATCGCTGCTCGGTAACATCGACAAGCTCGACTGACGATGCGTGCAAGGGATGTAATCATCTTCTACAAAACGGGGACGCCTATCGGCACAGGAGCTACGCTATAGCTGACTAAAATGCAGTTTGTCAATTTGCAGAGAGATTCCTGTATGAAATCCCCTAGTCCAGACGGGCGAAGCGTACTCGCTTATATCCCCGCTGCCTTACTATTGATTCTGACCTGGCTGATGTTCGCCGCCCCAAGTCTGGCGCAGCAGATTCGGCTTGAAGGTTGGACGACCTACACCTCGATGGTCAACTGCCGCGTGGCGGACTCCGGAACCGATGGGATAATATGGGCTGGCACATCGGGCGGTGTCTTCGCCTTTGATCCGCAAACCGAGTCCTATCTGGAATTTCGCAATATCGATGCCCTGGAGGGACTCGATATCACCGCCCTGCGCATCAACCCCAGTACGGGCTTTGTATATGTCGGTACTTTCGATGGCTTTATCAGCGTCTATGACGGCGAGCGCTGGACCAACATCCGTGATATCAATGACAAATCCGATCAGTTTCCCAGCCTCCGCGTCAACGACTTCGCCTTCCTGGGCAACAACGTCTTTGTTGCCGGCGACTTTGGTCTGGCGCTCGTGGATGCCGAAACAAACCTCTTTCAGGGCGATGCGCAAAATTTCGGCGGCTTGCAGGACATCTCGCTGCTGCGACTCATAATCGCGGACGATCGTCTTTGGGCGGCAACGAACGAAGGCGTCGTCACTGCACGCCTGACAGACAATTTTTTCAATTTCCCCCGCAATCCCGACAACTGGATCACTTACCCCTTATCACCTCAATCGACGGATCGCGCTGCCGATGATATTATCGCCTTCCAGGGTGATATCTACACGATCAATCGCGATATCGTCTTTCGATTTACGGAGTCCGGCTTCATTAACGCCGACAGCGTGGGAAAGGAGCTGATTGCGCTGGCAAGCGATGGAAACAATTTGGTTGTGGCGACGAAAGACGACATTCGCGAATTTAAGGGCTCCGTGCTGCTCGGCGTGCCTTCCGACGCCGCCCGTTTTACGAACATCAACTTTGTCGACTATAAAGGCGTTAACTCGCTGGCTGTTTCGACCCAGGCGAAAGGCATTCTCGTTCTTGCGAATTTACGTGATGTCCTTGACGTCGTCGCGCCGAATTCCCCCGCGGGCAACCTGTTCAGCGCAATGAGCGTAGCGCCGGACGGGACGCTATGGTGCGGCAGTTCACGCAGCGCCGGCACCGGCATCTACGCCCTGCGCGATGAACAGTGGTTTAATTTCACGAAGTTCACCCATCCGGACCTCGCCACCAACGACTACCACTCGGTTTTCGCCAGCACGGACGGCGCCGTCTACACCGGTAGCTGGGGACGAGGATATTCGCGTTTCACGACACAGAACGACGAATTCGAATTCACGCATTTCTACCTCGAAAATTCGCCGCTCGTTACCTTCGCTCCGGGTGATCCATCCTTCGTGCTGGTTGGCGAGTTCACGGAAGATGAACGCCGCGGCCTGCTCTGGATACTGAATACAAACAATACCGAACTGCTGGCCTATGACAAGGAAGGTGCTTTCCATACCTTCCGCAATACCCTGGGAATCAGGTTGAGTCTTAACAGTATCACTGTCGATGCCTCCGGAACAAAGTGGATTGCCGGCGAACAGGGCAACAACGATCTGATCTATTTTAACGAGCGTTTTACCATCGACGATGAGTCGGACGATATCTGGGGTAATCTTAACACCTCGAATTCGGCACTGACGGAAAACGAGCACAATGCCGTCGCTGTCGATCTCAGCGACCAGGTATGGGTCGGCTCGCCAAAGAACCTGTTCGTGATCGCCAATCCCTATGCCGTGCTGACCAACTCGCGTTTATTCATCCGCGCGGTATCCGCGATGGCCGGTCAGCTCGTTAACGATATCGCCGTCGATCCGCTTAACAACAAATGGGTCGCTACCAACACCGGCGTGTGGGTACTCAATGAAGACGGCACCGAAGTTCTGGCGCAGATAACAAGCGACAACTCGCCCCTCCTTAGCGATGTAGTCTCCTCGCTGGCAATCGATGCCAATTCCGGGCGCATCTATATCGGCTCGAATGCGGGCCTGCTGGCGGTGCAGACGCTCTCAATCAGGTCCAACAGCGATTTTGCGGATATGCGCTGTTACCCGCAGCCTTTCAGCCCCTCACGCGATGACGAGATGGTGATCGACGGGCTGGGCACCGCATCCATCGTTAAAGTCGCAACGCTCGACGGTCTGCTGGTACGCGAAATTGACGCCCTCAATTCACGTACGGTAATATGGGACGGCCGCAACGACAAAGGCGATGTTGTTTCGAGCGGCGTCTACCTCATTTCCGCTTTTTCTGACCCTCTTTCGGAATCGGCCGTTATCAAGGCCGTGGTGATCAGACGCGACTAAATAGTCCGGCATCGCGATTTTTCTTTGCCTATTTCAGCGCATCGCCTATTTTTGCAGTTCTCTCCTGCGGAAGTGGCGGAATGGCAGACGCGCTATCTTGAGGGGGTAGTGTCCTTACGGGCGTGCGGGTTCGACTCCCGCCTTCCGCACAAATTAAAGAAAGAAGCCCTTGTAATTCAATGAGTTGCAAGGGCGTCGTTTTTTGGCAGATACGGTGGCTGACACTTTTTGAACTTGCGCCCCCCTTCTCATCGATATTATGATCCGAAAACAGAGATTTTAGCGGCTCTGAACTCTGGTTTGATTCCTCAATATTTCACTCGCAATACGCTTGCGGCTCTCCCTTCAAAACCGGTTAGGGGTGACCCTTTCTTCGGAATAGAGTTTTATTGAAGTGTTTCAATTACTGGAGTCCAGCCAGAAACGGTTAAAGGCTAGCGTAGAGATTTCGGGCTGCTGAAGTCCGGCCCAAAGCAGCGGTCCGATGATCCCCAATTTAAAGAAGCGGACCTGCAGAGCAATGCCCGCTGTTCCAGCACCAGCGCGCTTTGAGTCCGCGTTGACCTGCGTGTTAGGCGATGGCTAGCCTAAGCAAAACGGCTCCTACAGATTACTCAAGGAGATGCTCAGGTGCCCGGGGAGAGATTCACAGAAGCACACCGAGAAAGATGAATAACTACAGCCATTCTCTTCGTATTTTTAGTGAGACGCCTCTGAAGCTCTCGCAGGAATGCACTCGGCTGGTAGAGAGGCATAAGATATCTTTATACTCAAGCACAAGTGCTTTGTCAACTGAGTTAATTTCAAGTCGCCCTTTTTTTTGAAAGAGGGGCCAGGGGAGTTAAGAAGTCCTTACATACTCATAATCCCTCCCCGTTCGGCGCTCAGTTCACGCCTCACCCCCTTAGCTCAAGGGGAGGTGCAACTATAAAATCTTTTATTGACAAAGTACTAGCGAGCGCCGTTTGGAACTTGCAACCGAATGTCGCAGGGCATGAAGATCCATGAGTATTCAACTTCGGTGATGGGCGCACGGGTGTAGCCGCGTCACATCTACCGTCCGTAGATTTATTCTCTGAACGCCTGCGGAATATCCAATGAAGTTTATCAGCACACAGCTTTCCTACTTCTTCAGCGATAACCAGGTCCGGCGCAACGTGCGGGCTCTGTTAAAATACCTGGCCTTCGTGGTGGTCGTGGTCGTGATCTATGCCGAGGTGTTCCACTTGATAATGGAGCACAAAGAAGGACAAGATCATTCGTGGTTCACCGGCCTGTACTGGACACTGACCGTGATGAGCACGCTCGGCTTTGGCGACATCACTTTCCACAGCGACCTCGGGCGCTTCTTCAGCATGGTTGTGCTGATTTCAGGCGTCATACTGTTGCTCATTGTGCTGCCCTTTGCCTTCATCCGCTTCTTCTATGCACCTTGGCTGGAGGCACAAATCCGCCTGCGAGCACCGCAGCAGGTCCCCCCCGGCACAACAGGGCATGTCATCCTCTGCTCCTACGACATGATTGCTCCGGGTTTGATTGAGCGCCTGAAGCACGAAGACATCCCCTACTTCATCCTCGAACCCGATCCGATGCTCGCCTCGAACCGGTACCTCGACGGGGTTTCGGTTATCATGGGCGAGATTGACAACAAAGCAACCTATGAGGCCCTCCAACTAGACCGGGCCCGTATGGTGTTTGCCAACAGGGAGGACACGGTAAACACCAATATCATCCTGACGGTTCGCGGGACAGCCCCGGAGGTGCCAATAGTAGCCACAGCCGGCAAAGAAGACTCAATAGATGTGCTTCAACTCAGCGGGGCCAACCACGTGCTCTGCCTGAAGAAATTTTTGGGGGAGCAGCTTGCTAATCGTGTCACCGCGTCCCACGCCCATTCGCACATCATCGGTCAACATAGAGACCTCCTGATCGCCGAGGTGCCGCTGCACCACACACCGCTGGCCGGCGGCACCGTCCGGGAAACGCGCCTGCGCGAGATTGCCGGCGTCAGTATTGTCGGGGTCTGGGAGAACGGCCGGATGAAGCCGTCCCGACCGGAGATGCCGCTCACCGATGCCAGCGTCCTGGTCATCATCGGCACCAAAACCCAACTGGAGAAACTCGACGATCTACTTGTAACCTATAAAGTCAACGACAACCCGGTGCTAGTCATCGGCGGCGGGGTCGTCGGGACGGCGGCGGCGCAGGCTCTGAAGCGCCTGAAAATTCCTGTGCACCTGGTCGATCAAGATCCGACGGTGTGCAAGCGCGCCGGCCGCCTGTGCCAGGAGGTGTTCGCGGGCGACGCTGCGGACTATGAGCTGCTGAAGCGGGCCGGCGTCCTGGAAGCCCCCTCGGTGCTGTTAACCACCAATGACGACGCGATGAACATTTACCTGGCCTCCTACTGCCGTAAACTCAACCCGGAGCTGCGAGTGGTGAGCCGTATCACACACGAACGCAACCTGGAGGCCATCCACCGTGCAGGAGCCGACTTTGTGTTGAGCTATGCCTCACTCGGCAAGGAGGCCGTATTATCAATCTTACAGGGTAAAGACCTCATCATGCTCGGGGAAGGCGTTGATCTGTTCTCGGTGCCGCTTCCCCGGTCGCTCTTCGGCAAGACGCTCGCGGAGACGGGTATCGGCGCGCTCACGGGACTCAACGTGATTGCCATTCAGCACAATGGTGAAGTCCACACGAACCCGTCGGCATCGACGGAGCTCGTCCCCGATGCAGAGCTCCTCATGCTGGGCAGCAGCCAGCAGCGCCAAGAGTTTGTCGAGGTCTTCGGGAAGAATTAGTACTCCTTGTCCCTGCGTTGACGCAACTCGAGAAGCAAAAAGAAACCTCACAGATTAGAGAAAAAAGCCCTTGTATTTCGGCAAATTACAGGGGCTTCTTCATGCTCTTCACCCCGATGAGAACTTAGCTCGGTTTCATGTAATCTTTGCGTGCCTGCTTGATGTCAGCCTGACAATCAAAGATCCGGGAGATTGCGGTCGTCAAGAGAACTTTGCAAGTCCAAAATCTCTTAGTCCAACAAGATCATTGTATGCTGACCCACAACGCTGCCACCGACAAGGAGACGGTACATATAGGTTCCGGAACTTAACTCCCCGCCGTGAATCGTTATCTGGCCCTGTCCTTTGTTAAGTCCGGTGAATGACCGTATCAGTGCCCCTTGAGCCGAGAGCACATCCAGTCTGGCCTCTTGCACATCTTCGGGCAAATAATAGCTGATAGTAGTTGCCTCATCAAAAGGATTGGGTCGATTACTGAATAACTGAGCCTGTGATGTTTTTGTTAGAGAATGCTCCCGCCTGACCTTTGCTTGATCAGGTCGCGGATTATTTTGCTGTCCCCGAGGTGAATTGACCAATCCGCTTAGCGATTCCATCTTTTGACTAAGCTCCTGCAATTGTTTCAGAATATCGGCCGTCGGCACTGTCTGCACCTGACTTGGTTGTTGCAGCTCTTCCAGACGGCTCAGGATTATGTCACAGCAGTCGGCGGCGCATTCGCAGGGTGCCGTGCGCTCGTGTAACACACGCAATGATATCGGCAGGTCGCGCAGCGGGATATCAGGAGTGCCGGCGCTCACATGAATGACTTCCTTATAATTCCCGGCGACGAGATCGACAGCATTGACGAGCAAGGTGACTTCTGCCGATTCACCGGCCGCCAACACCCCGCTGCCGGATTCGAAGCTTAACCAGGATACAATCGGAATAGTGCTGAATGAATACGAAAGCAGATTGTCGCTCGTGTTGTGAATAGTTACGGTTCGGGAAATTGACTCGCCAATCGCAAGATCATAGAAAAAGACATCGTCGCTGAGCCTGAATGCCACCGAAGACCCATCTTCAAAAACCTGTGCGATGCCCGCCTCGGGATAAATATCGACCGGATGTTCATTCGCCCCTACAATTGTGAAGTTCCGATGTGTAGCGACTGATAAACCAAATTCAGCCGAATTGGACAAGCCGTAACGCGTGTCACTTAGTTGCCAGTCCGTACCGTCCCAGTCATAAACAAAGGCAGCGCCCAGACTTTGATTGTTTAAGATCGCATACGGTTCACCGACCACCAACCGCTGCTCCCAGACTGATACCGATGAGCCATAGCGTCGTAAAGCCGTTGCGGAAGCATCGATAAGTTTTTGCTCTTCAGTCCAACTAGAGCCGTCCCAACGAAAAACGTAGGCCGAGCCTGCCCAGTGCTCGATATCGCTATCCTGATATGCGCCGACAGCGATTGTGCTGCCGTGAACTGCTGTCGCAACACCAAACCGGTCATCGGCATTGCCGTCCGCGGCTGTAATTTTCTGCATAAATGTGTAGAAACATCCGTCCCAACGATACACATAAGCCGCACCGATTCGATCGCGATAATCGCCGGTCTGCGGAGCGCCGACCACGAGAAAGTCATCGCTGAGCGCCACCGACCAGCCGAACCAATCGTTACTGCCGGCGTCGGCGGCCAGCAAGTGTTGTATTTGGGTCCATCCGAGCGATTCATCCCATCGGAAAACGTAGGCTGCGCCTCCGCGCGTAAATCCGGCGCTGCCGTTGTCATAGGTACTGATGACGACAATGTCATCAAAAGCAGCCAGTGCAAAGCCGAAAAAGCGCCCGCGATCGGCGTCACTGGCAACAACTTTTTGTTCGTTCCAGTTTGTCCCATCCCATCGATAAAGGTAGACAGCACCGGCGTCGGAACCGAATTCATCATCATAGGGAGCAGCCACCGCTGCCGTGTTAGCTGAAATGCTGACGGTATGGCCGAATTTATTACCCACCGCTGCATCACTGGCTGTCAACTTAACTTCCTCCTGCCAGGCTGAACCATTGTAACGATAAATGTAGGCTGCGCCGGATTCGTTGTCATGTCCCGGTGCACCGACAATGGCAATGTTCTCGCCAATCGAGACTGAAAAGCCCAGGTTAGCATTCGCCAGAGGGTCGCTCGCTGTAAGAATCGTATCCGGCTGCGCCGAAAGCGACGCGAGAGAAAGGCCGAGACACAGTAATGTCAGTACAATAATCCGATTTGAACTGCAAATAGTCATAAGATCAAACTCCCTTACAATGCAGTGATTGAGTTTTTGGTATTCTTCACAGGCCGTTTACTCTGAGCCCGTGTGACGTATATTGTGGCAGTAGCTCGCGTTTGCTGTCTGGAAAGTAAATTATATATCTGCAAAAAGTTAATACGTATCCACTGCATATTTTTGCCGGTCTTCAAGGCATAAACGCAAACTTAAGCCGCTCGAACTCAGCCAAACCCGAAGTGTTCCCAAAGTTGAGCTCGCTTCGAGAGATGCTTGACACTCCTTTACTGGGAGATTAGTCAGTCCCGAACAGCAATCGAAGTGCAGACTGAGAGCCATGCGGTAGCACAATTAATAATGC
Organism: Candidatus Kapaibacterium sp.; assembly: GCA_028284775.1. Classification (GTDB taxonomy): domain Bacteria; phylum Bacteroidota; class Ignavibacteria; order Kapaibacteriales; family UBA7675; genus JANQRB01. Next base: position 78,255 of record JANQRB010000139.1, read on the forward strand.
CGAGAGGCACGGTACGGGAATCTACCAGAGGTTTTAGGGTAGCAGGGTAGCTGCTATTCCGGCATTATCGTTTAATGCAAATCGCTTCATCTGCCATGGGCAAACACGTGTGGTGATAAGAAGAAACCGCGGTGTATCAATACAGCCGCGGTTCATGGTAAGAAGGTTAAGACAGTACAAGTTTGATGCCGTAGCCTGTCTATTACACTGATCATTAAACGGAAGTATTGACAGAAAATACCATGTGACAGAGAATCGGCGCTAATCCGACTCACTGCTTTTGACTGTCTCCCTCTCCGTCATCGCCGTCATCGCCATCGTCCTTGTCCGAGCTCTCGGGATTGGCCGTCTTAAAAATGACGTTTTCCACATTTGGTCCGAAGATTAACTCCGTCTCTAGTTTTTTGGGATTTTTGCAACAGGCAAAGTCTTTCTTAAGCCGCAGCGTAAACTGGTATCCAACAGGAAGCGTCAGACCGAAAAACGCGATAATATCTCCTTCCGGAAATGTTTCGCCACCGAGCACAAGATCTTTAGCAGCACTGATTGTAATGTTAATCGGTCGTGAAAGCTCAGCCACAGAAATCAATTTTTGATAACAGTCGATTGGCGCCAGAAATCTTTTCGGTACCTGCGATTTATCGACATCAATGCTTTGTTTCAGACCGAGATTTTTGAAGAGCATTGTGATTAGCTCGGCTTTGGCACTTTTATCTTTGAGGCCTTTTTTGCCGAGGGCTTCCAGCGTACGCTGCAGCTCTGACGACTGCAGGCGAAAAAACACGATCGTATCGGACGAAGGTTTGACAACGAATTCACTTTTCACACCGCCCTTCTGTTTGCACTCGATCTGAAAGACACCCTTTTCACTGGCATTTGAAAGAATGCCGAACTGGTCGAGGTCAGACTTCTCGACTTTTATCTTGAGCGTTCCGCTCGTGAATTCGCGAGGAAGATTGACTACTGTCGTCATTTGATTTCTCCAATTCTGTTGAGTGATCTTGAATCTCTAGGTTAAATCCCCAGATGTTTGTTTTGCAATGACCGCGAAAATAAGCGCGGAACTGCTCAGCCAACAGATCACTTTATGATCACTTTCTATTCATTCTGAAGAATTCCAGTGTTGCGGCCGCACTGTTCATTCCCTTGCGGGTCAGACTGATATCGGTTTTGTTAATGAAATGCAGGTCGAGTTGTCAGCCCTTGGCTTTCACCTGCTTTCCATTCCTTATCGTCGATGAGTCGGAGAATAGCTTCGACAGCAGCGGAAATGCGTTCGATGCTGGTCCGAGCGGAACCTGGATTTCGCCGCGTTTTCTGCTTGTCGGGCAACTTTTTAGCCCCTGGGAGCCTCAACCTTCAGGCAAAATTTGTAATTTGCAGGTTGTCGAATCAGTCAATCTTCCATTCGACGGACCATTTTATATTCTACAAGGTTGAAAAGCATGATTGAGCAAATCCGCAGGCAGCTGGGCGACCGGGCTGATTACCTTCTGAACCACCAATCCACAACGATTCCCAGTGACACGCTCCACCTGCCGGCGCCGGAATCGGTGGATACGATCTTTGCTGCTTCGGACCGCAACAATCGTGTTCTGCGGAATTTGCAATCGATCATCTCGCACGGGCGGCTTGGCGGCACGGGCTATGTGTCGATCCTGCCTGTTGATCAGGGCATCGAGCATACGGCCGGCGCCAGCTTCGCACCCAACCCCACCTACTTCGACGCCGAGAATATTGTCCGGCTGGCGATCGAAGGCGGTTGTAATGCCGTGGCTTCAACTTTTGGCGTTCTTGGCATGGTGGCCCGCAAGTATGCCCATCGAATACCCTTTATTGTCAAAATCAATCACAATGAGCTGCTGACCTATCCCAATAAATACGACCAGAATATGTTCGGCACGATCGGCCAGGCATTTGATATGGGCGCGGCGGCTGTCGGAGCGACGATTTATTTCGGATCAGAGGAAAGCAACCGCCAGATTGTCGAAGTTGCGGAAGCCTTTGCTCAGGCGCACGAGCTGGGAATGGCAACCATCCTGTGGTGCTACCTGCGCAACAGCGCCTTCAAGGGTGACCAGGATTATCACCTGGCCGCCGACCTGACCGGGCAGGCCAACCACCTTGGCGTAACGATCCAGGCCGATATCATCAAGCAGAAGCTGCCGGAAAACAACGGCGGGTTTTCAGCTGTCAACTTCGCGAAGACGCATGAGAAAGTATATAGTGAACTGACGTCGGAGCATCCGATCGATCTGTGTCGCTATCAGGTCGCCAATTGCTACATGGGAAGGATCGGACTTATTAACAGCGGCGGCGCGGCGGGATCGAATGATTTTGGCGATGCCGTGGCAACGGCCGTCATCAACAAACGGGCCGGCGGAATGGGCCTGATATCCGGCCGGAAGGCGTTTCAGCGGCCGATGGCTGAAGGCATCAGCCTGCTCAACGCCATTCAGGACGTCTATCTTTGTGACGAGGTCGGCATCGCCTGACGCATCGAAAATCCATACGCGCAGACGAGCGGCGGGCTTCGGCGGGCCGGGTTCTCACTATTTACAGCCGCCAAACGTCACCACATCGGTACTACACGGCCTGAATCCTTATGAATGAACTGCGACGTCTGCTGCCCTATCTCAAGCGGCACCGAGCGATGTTTTTGCTTGGTTTCGTATTTGTCACGATTTCCAATATTTTCACCATCATCGTCCCGGCTATCATCGGCCACACCATCGATCTGATCAATTCCGACGCGTACAGCCAGGCGCAGTACGGCGAAGTCATAGTTGAAGTATTGAAAATTCTGCTGTATTCGGCTATCGCCGGGGTGTTCATGTTTTTGACGCGCCGCACCATAATTGTGGCCTCGCGCAAAATTGAGTACGAGCTGCGGCGCGATATGCTTGCCAAGCTTGACATCCTGCCGCAACGCTTTTTTCAGCAAACTTCGACGGGCGAACTGATGGCTCTGGGCACTAATGACGTGCCCGCTGCGCGTGAGTTTATCGGGCCCGCCATAATGTACACGGCCAATACGCTCACGCGCTGCCTCTTCGCTTTGATGCAGATGCTGCTGCTGAGCCCTCTGTTAACATTGTGGGCTATGCTTCCGCTGCCGCTCGTATCGTATGTCACGTATAAGATTGGCAAGATCGTCCACGTCGTTTTTCGACGAGTCCAGGATCAATACGCCGTACTGACAAGCAGGACGCAGGAAAATCTCTCCGGCGCGCGCGTGGTGCGCTCATTCGTTCGTGAAGATTTCGAGGCTAAGAGTTTTGCGGCCCTGAGCAAAGACTATCTGCAGCGCAACATCAAACTCGTTAAAGTTCAGGCGCTCACAATGCCGCTGATGATGACCTTGATCGGAATGTCTCAGGTAATCGTTCTTTATGTCGGCGGTAAAATGGTGATTGCCGATGAAGCAACGATCGGTACGTTGGCGCAATTCTTCATGTATATCTCGATTTTGATCTGGCCGGTAATCTCGATTGGCTGGGTGACGAATATCATTCAACGCGGTGCCGCCTCGATGGGCCGCCTTGGCAAAGTCTTCGATGCGACGCCCGATATCAAGGACTCCGACAAGACTGATCATTCGATTGACAATCTGCAAGGACGGATTGAATTCAAGAATGTCCACTTTCGCTATGATAAGCAGCTGCCCGACGTACTCAGCGACATCTCATTTCGTCTGGAGCCCGGCGAAACTCTTGGCGTGGTGGGTGAAACCGGCAGCGGTAAGTCGACTCTCGTAAAGCTCTTACCACGCGTTTTTGACTGCAGTAAAGGCAGTATCCTGATCGATGACGTCAACCTGCGACATATTCCGATCAATACCCTGCGCTCCGGTATCGCTGTCGTCCCGCAGGAGTCATTTCTGTTTTCCGCCACTATAGCCGACAATGTCCGCTTCGGCAACCCAGATGCCAGCGAAGAGGATGTACGGGAAGCATGTCGAATCGCGCAACTCGATGAAGATGTGTCCGGCTTTCCCGATGGCTATGACACACTTGTGGGAGAACGCGGAATTACGCTTTCCGGCGGTCAGAAACAACGGACCTCCATAGCACGCGCGATCGTGCGGCGACCGGCGATAATAATCTTCGACGATGCCCTCTCGGCCGTGGATACCAATACCGAGGAGAAGATACTGCGTGGTCTTGAAAGTGTTATGAAATCCCGCACGAGTATCATCATTTCACATCGTATTTCAACTGTACAAAAGGCCGACAAGATAATCGTGATTCATGATAATCATATCGCTGAATTTGGTACTCATGATGAGCTGCTTCAGGCCGGTCGGTATTATGCGGACATGTATCAACGCCAGTTACTGGAACAGGAAATCGCCGAGATGTAATCTGGCGGAAAGCACTTCACATCCTTCGTTTTGATTAACGATCGTTCAGCGAGTTAACATAGAATAACACCTGTGTTAGTTAAGCGGCGGTATCGAAGCACGCTGACTCCATCCGTCTCCAATAACTCCGCAATGATGAGTAAGCTCTGCAGCCAAAGAGTCGTGACTCGGCAGTCTGCTTCGTCGTAGAATTGAAGGGGAATACAGCTTTCGCCTGTCTACTGTTAAGTTGACAACAAAGAATTTGTACTATGGAGGTGAAGCCCAATCTCGTTTCGGTATTTCAGGCGTAGCAATGTTAGACGGACTGTTTTATTCACCACAAAAAAATGCCGTCTGTTTGTACAAACGGCATAGACTTTTTTGCCCGACCCTGGAATCTGTCAATCGAAAATCAGGACTCTTCTTCCCAGTTAACCATCAGCGAAAAGCGCATCGTATTAGCAAGGGGATGATTTTCTTCGACCGGATTGATAAAGCTGAAATCAAGCTCAAAGATGTCAAAGCGAACACCGGCGCCGAAGGTAAAATACTCGCGATCGCCGATTCGGGAAGGCTCAGTGAAAAAGCCAGCACGCAAGGCAACTAACTCTTCATACCAGTATTCAAGACCGGTGGAAAATTCCACACCGCCCACTTCCCAGGCTGTAATAAAAGATTTCGGAATTCTGTCCGAACCAAATTCATCACGGCGCACGAGCAGCTTGGCTACATCAACGGCCAGGGTTAAGTCGTTAAACTCATCACGAACCAGGTTGAGTCCCATACCAAGGCGCAGCATCGTTGGCAGCGGATCGGATTCTTCATTATACGTTACGCTGGGTCCGACATTCTGCAGGTTGAAGCCGAGTGCAAGCTTATCGCCCAGATCGACGCCGGCAAACTCGAGCTCTTCCGGACTCCACAACAGACCGAGGTCAAAACCAACGCTGACTCCAGTGCCGCTGCCGTTACCCTGTGCGCTTGCGCCCTCGGCAAGATTCGACTGGATATACCGCAGCTGAATGCCACCACCGAGATCATCGGTTAAATTGGTAGCGTAGGCAAGGCCCAGCGAAAATTCATTCGAACGGAATTCGCCCAGGACGCGTCCGTCAGCCGAAGTGCGGGTAAACTTCCCAAGGTTCATCAGGATGAAATTGACGGCAACATAGCCTTCCACAAATTCGACGTATTGGCCATAGGCGCCATAGCTGTAGAAAAGGTCGGCATTGAATTGCGGCAGCCACTTTGAAAAGGACAGGGATGCCTGACGTTCGTATTGAAATGCGAGTCCGCCCGGATTCCAATACAATGCATTCAGGTCATCTGCAATTCCGGTACCGGCGTCACCCATTGCGCTTGAGCGGGAATTCGGAGCTATCAACAAAAATGGCACCGCCGCACCGCCTGCCTGGGCCATCGCTTCCCTCGCACCATATCCCAAAAGTAAGAGCATCAACATTGCTTTTGGGATTATCGAAAAACGCTCCATTTACTTTCACTCCTCAAATTTAAAGAAAACTCTGCGTCGCAACACGGCAGCCCTGGTCTAACGGACAAAAGCCACCTGGCCGGTGAAGTCACTTATTTGCCCGTCGTCAGCACGGAGCACCAGCCTGTATACATAAGTACCGGTAGGAAGAATATTGCCCTCCTCGTCTCTGCCATCCCAGGGAATTGTTGCGGAGCGGGTGGATACCTCGTTCCGTAGCGTTCGCACAAGTTTAGCGTCTGATGTATAAATATACAAGTCCGTTCTTACGCTTCCCATTTCACTATGACGAAAAGAAAACTTCGTCTCAGTCCAGAATGGGTTCGGATAGTTGACCACTTCGGCTAGAACGGGACTATCATTGCAGGGAATACGAAAATACGTTTCCGTTTCCGAATAATTGTTGAAAACATCCCATGCGCGCACCCGAATTGAATGCTGGCCGCAGGACAGATCAAAAAGTTCTCGCTCCGCCGTACCATTGCGGAAATCGCTCAGCGAAACCGTATAGGAACTCGTCAGATTAATACTCTTGGGATTATCGTCAACCCAGGCCTGAATATCGTGCCCGATCCCGAGGCCGGTAGCATTGACGCCGGTCTCATCGAAAAGATCGACAATCAGAAGCGGAATCGGGTTGACATAGTCGCCCGCAACAAAAGTTCGCGTGTCGACAAAGATGTCGATCTCTGGACCTTTGTTATCATTAATGACCGTAGTGTCGATACCGCCAACCGTGAAATCCTCTGAGGCTCCTTTTGCAAATTTCTGTTGATCCGTGCTGAAGGCATAGCCAAAGAGACGCCCGGTATTATCGCTGAAGCTGATATCTTTCGGCACAACGATCGACGTTGTAAAACGACCGTTTTCGATTTGTGCGCCGCTGACATTCAGCAGACCGCCGGTGATGGTATATTGATGTTCCGAGTTGTCGATATCGACAACATCTTTCTGTATATCGCTGTCGTGCAGGCTGAGTAGAATGGTGCCGTTGAAGGAGGCATCTTCATCACTGCTACCAGGCTGCGTAACATAACCTTTAATTTCAACTGTCGACAAGGCCTTAAGCTGCGGACGGTTGGTGTCGTTGACTGCATTACCGTCGATTGCGGTAATGCGGACTTCCTGCCTGGGAATCAACAATCGCATCGTCGGGTCACCCAAGAGAAAAAACTTGCGATCATTGTGACCGGTACGTCGCTGTTTGACGCGGAACATCACATCACCAAGGCGCAGATATTCGCCATCCGAGTTGTCGAAAAGATTAGTATAGAACAACTGATTGATTTGAGCATTTTCGTGCGCATAGACAGTGCGGGCGGAAGAGAAGACGCCAATGACGCCGCCTTCGGGATCGGTAAACAATTCCTCGGCACCGCTCTGACGTTCGGAGTCGTCGAAGCGGCCGAAGTCACAGGTTGCCGCCGTCAGGAAAAACAACTTATCGCGGTTCTGGAACAGCGGAATTGTCTCATCTTTCTCGAAAATTCGTTCATGCGCCCAAACACGCGGGTTACCATGGCCAATCCAATTCACTAACAGTGACCCGCTGTTGATGGCCGACACCAAATCCTGCGTCACCTTAGGCTTCCGACGTCCACCCGGTATATTCTCCGTCGGATAGTCAGGCAGGTAAATCTTCTTCAGTCGCATTGACCGAGGTATGAGATCCGACAAGGTTTCCGACTGACTTGTATGCAGCGACAGGTCGTTGCGGTCACTTGCGGGGGAATCGTCGGCAATCATGGTAATCGTCGTGCGCCAGGTATTGATGGCGGCATTGGCTTCGTATCTGCGAATTTTATCCAGGACCACATCGCCTTCACTGTTCGATACAATGGGCACGCGGCCGATAGCGATATCGGTTTCCAGGTCATCGCCGACAACCTGAACAAAGTAATCCTCGGTTTGATAGGTATCATCGACGGCGTCGAAGCGACCGTCCTCATCATAAGATTGATAGGTGGGAATCAGATTGTCGGCTGTAGTCTGAATGCCGCGAAAATCATAATGCCCATCGCCCCATATGACGACGTATTGCGGCTTGCGCGTCCAGGTCTCCATTGCATGGGCCAGATAATCGCGGATTGCCGTCGGATCCTTCACGCCACCGGCGAATTCATTGAACAATTCTTCCGTTGTAATTACTGCGACCGAAAATTCGCTGGTCGACTCCCGATACTCTTTGTATTTATTGGCGCTTTCGAGTAAGTCGCGATTCGTGATCACGACAACATCACTGTTAGCATGATTGTTGCGCACATCCGAAAAGCGGGCTTTATCAATCGATGCCGGACTGCGAAGATTGGAGGAAACAAAGTAGCGATCCGGCTGTTCAAATTTGACTTCCGACCGAAAAACGAACAGTCCGCCGGTATTGGAAACATTTGTCAGCAGCTTCGGACGCGCGCGTGCGCTGACATCAAAACCGTAGATTTTTCCCGAAAATCCATTGGCAGAATATTCCGTTACTCCCGGTTTACTGTTATCGTCAAAAAACTGCAGTTCGTTGTCGATGGCATAAAAACTGGCGGGATAGTGTATTTCGTACCAGTCGATGTAGCCGAAGGCGCTGGCACCTGCCGAAGGGCTGCTGTAGGTAAACTGCAAAGCACCCTCGCTGCTTATATTCGCCGCATCGACCTTGACTTCCTTGCGCTCCGAGCGGGCTACATCGTAGTTAGCCAGATTTACCGAAGAGAGCTGCATCGAGCTAATAAACTGTCCGCCATGCGAGATGTCAAAGGAGCCGGCGCGTTCCGAGCGATGCGCCAGCGTGAAACGGAACAACACTTCATCGCTCTTGAGCAGGTTGGGTAATGAAGGAAAAAACGTTGCGGGAATATTCTGATCGACCGTGACGCCGAACCAGCGACGACCGGATCCGGGATTATACGGATTACGTAAATCTTCTTCGTGGAAAATGCGTGCCGTATAGGAGCTCGGCCGATGCACGACGTCGCCCGCGGCCGGCGGCTCAAGTGCTTCCGCCCGCAGTCCATCGCTGCCTCCGACGGTCAGCATGTAATAGTTACGATTGGAATAGTGATTGATAAAGTGTTGTATTTCACCGTTTTCGTACTCGAATCCCTTCGCAGCGGAGGCATAGAATATTATCGACTCAAGTTCGCCCGCTCCATTGCTATTGACAATAATCGCTTGCTCGATCATCGTATTCTCCAGAGCTGCGGAAACTTTTTCGGGCAGCTCTCTGCCGCCATAGCCATAGAGTTTCAGCGTCGAATGTTGACCCGGCGCAAGCTCAATTCCAGCGCTCGCCAATGCGGCGGCATCGATCTTATAGATACCCTCCTCATCGATCCCGATGCGCAGCCAGTTTTCAGAGTTCAAGGTCAGGTCGCTAGCTTTTGTTTTGCCTTGAAAACCTAGAGCACCGGGGATTTTCCACGCTTTCGTCTGCGAGTTATTGATCGTCGAAACGAGCTTATCACTTTCTACCGGACCGAGCGCCGCAACGGCGGTAGGCAGGAATTGTATTGTGACACGAATTCGTTGTGGGATTCTAATCTGTTGAGACGCGGGATCGAAATCGGCGGCAACTAGGGAGAGAGAGGCTACATGCCGGTCGCGCGCTATGCCGCGGTATGACAGCGATGCCCAGGAGTTGCTTGCAGGATTCCGGAATGCCTCTCGATCAATACGATAGCTGATATCAGCGCCCAGCTCGCGCCGCTGTGCAATCGGCTCGGGCGTCATCAGGGCATCCACTGTTTGAAGCGAAGAAACGCTGACAGTTTGCAGCGCAAAGCTCTCAGGAGCCGGCACCGTCACCGGTATATCCAGCCGATATATAGGCGGAGCGCCTTCTCGGTCGCTGACGGGATAGGTACCGACAATTGCCGGCTTGATCGTTAATGATCCATCGATGTAGGTGGTATCAAGCTGGCCGATGCGCGGCGTATATTCCAGCACCAGCCGCGAATGCGATGACTCGACAATCTCAACACCCAAGGCTGCATAGGCTGATTGATTGCCACGCAATTCTATTTGTGATAGCAGGGAAAGACAAAGCAACAATGCTCCAACACTGATCCGCATAACATACCCTTCCAAATTCGATTGAGCGTTAGCAGTATTACATTCAGACTTGGGTCCGACCGTAATGATGCGGAATACGTTGTTCTACAGCTAGGATAATGTAGAAGGTAGCAAAGTTGCGATAGGCTATATACCGAGGAGTTTGATGGAGTTCGAAACAATACAGCAAGTTACTAGAATTGCCTCGTATCAGTCAAGCGATTTTTTGATACCCGCCGCCAATAGCAGTGAATCGGGAATTAGTCTTACGCTTTCCTGCTCGCTATCGACAACTTTTCAAACAACGCTTTGGATATTCACCGACATCAGGTCGAAGCAAATCATTCATCCAAAACCCGCTTTACAAAGCGCAAGTTCCGATAGTTCGAGGAATTGAGAAAAAGACCGGTGAACCGAGTAAAAGTTACAGACCTTGGTGACGGTGCGCCTGTGATTGGTGCTGCAGGGAAACAAGAAGCCGGATGCTGTACACAGCATCCGGCTTCAATATCATCAACTGACAATAGCAGCATGGATTGCGCTACAGACAGTCAGGTATTATTCCTTATTTCACGAGTACAGCAGGCACCACCACGGAGGAGCTGGCCGACTGCAGAACGACGTAAAATGCGCCGGCGGGCAGGCTTGCGCCATTCAGCTCGACACTGTAGGTACCCGGATTCACCAGACCATTGTGCAGAAGCTGCACTTCCTGGCCGGCGGCATTGAAGACCGCAAGACGCAGTACTTCAGGAGTTTCGCCTTTCAAGGTGTAGGAAATCGGCGTGCTGCCCGTGAAAGGATTGGCGCCTGATTTCAGAGCAAGCTCTTGATTTTCCGCTTCGCCTTCAAGAACACTAACCGTTCCGTCGCCCCGGCCGATCAGATCTACAAAGCGCGTCTGTTCGTTCGTGGCATTGGATGCGATTGCCAGGAAGGCTTCGTACAAGACATCCGCGGCTTTCGGCGTGAAGGTTACATGAATTCGCTGATTACCATCCGCAGGGATTGTGAGCGGGAAGGTAAGATCTTCTCTTGCAAAAACACCTTCATCATCACCTTCAATATCGATGGACGTAATGACCAGATCTTCGTTACCCTGATTCATCAGCAGGAAGCTCTTTTCGAGCGGCTCGTCAACTTTCACGGTTTCGAAATCAACTTCGTTGATCGAGGCAATTACCGGACCATCGGAAGAGCCGCCTTCGCCGAGCAGCCAGTCGAATGTTCTTTCAACGAATACCGTGAGCTGTTCCCTCGGAATCGAAGGCAGGCCAAATCCAAAGTACGCGATGCGACCTTCGTTAGGTCCGACTTCGGCGCGAACGCCCGATACATTGGCTTCATTGTTGTCAAGGTAGAAGGTCGGGCTTGACGGACTGCCGTTACGAATCGACATGATATCCGTGTAAGCATCCCAGACGGGCCAGGTCTGACCGGCAAAACCGGCATTACCCTGAATGTTGATGCCGTTGCCGATCGGGTCGCCGGTAACACCGGTTATCGGGAACTGCTGGATGGTGTTGCCGGAATAGCGAGGAGTGAAATTCTGGACGAAGTCAACGCCTAATGTGTTGTTGAAGAAGTCTTTCGTCGGCTGAATTTCCTCGGCAGGCAAATCGGCCGTAAAGGCCCAGGTAAGCGAGGCCTGCGAAAAGACCGCGATTCTATGTCCTTCCTCCAATAATCCCTCGACAAAGTCTACCCAAGGCGCCGTCAGGAAATTAAAGCCCTGACCAACAGTATTGAGGTTGTTGTAGCGTACGGGCAAAACGTGTACTTCAACATCGTCCCCAAAGGCTTCCAGCCAGTCTTCAGAGGCAGGAATGTCAGCGGCATCAATGCCATATTTGGCGCTGGGACGTACTGCGAAATTGATGTACACCGGCGTAAAGGCGCTCAGCCCAGTCCACACAACATACTTGGTATCTTCGCTGAGTACGCCGAAGGTCGTATTTGATCCACTTCCAAGTACAGCACCCGGACCTTCGGCATTCCGAGGCGTGCCGTTGACAAGGATCGAGGCAAATGCAGCTTGCTGATTAGGATAGTTTACGGTAACGTCGAGAGTTTGCGAGGCGCCCGGGGCCAGGGTTACAACGGTTTCAGACAAATTAGCTGTCCAACCATCCGGCAGGCCGCCCAGTTCCAAATCATAGGTATTTTCGATAGGACCGGTGTTTTCCACCACTACTTTCTTAACCGTTGAACTGTTCCGGGGAATCGAAGTGTAATTTGTTCCGTCTTCGTAGGAAAATGCAGGACGCATGTCCTGAAGGTTCGTACCGACCTGCAGGATTTCTTTCGTCTGCATATTCTGCACAAATGAGGTAACGTAGATCTGCTTGTCAGGATACTTCTCGTCGTTGACCAGCGGCGTATAATTCAGTTTGAAAACTTTTTCTTCACCGGCTTCAATCGAGAATGTCGTTCCTTCGTTGTTCGGAAGCATGTCGAGCATCGCATCGTTGAATTCGTCTTCACCATTCGAGATATTACCCAAACGGTCCGGCAGATCGGGAATCGATACGTGGCGGGCAAGCACTACAACCTGCAGGACGTGATCCGTCAACGCAACATCCGACTTCACGGTAACCGTAACTTCCGGATTTGTGGGATTCGTGCGGTCTTCTTCAACAGTAATCAGCAGGGGAGATTCTATGGCAAGGCGCTGTTCGATCGCATCCAGCAATCCCGGTTCGTCATTACCGTTCAGGTCGCCGAATACCCCGTCAACTACGGCATAAGGCGCGGTATTCTGACCATCATTATCATACCAGCGTTCGCGCATAAAGCCCCAATCGCCTCTTGCAAGATCGTAGGTGTGAAATGGATCGCCGGCGCGCGGAATCGGAACGTGGTAACGGATCGAAAGAATATTGCGATCCGGATCCGTAATGCGATTCATTACCCGGCTGGCATTAACGCAAGGCGGGCAGGTGGCGCTGGTCCACTCCTCTACAACGACTTTGCGTACGTATGCCGAGCTATCCAGAGTACCCGCAACGAACACGATCGCCGCTGCAAGTAATCCAGGCCCCAAAAAAGTATGTAATCGGCGCATAAAAAACTCCTGTAAATGTAGCGAAGGGATAGAATGGTTCTTACTCCCTTGATGATAAAATCTCTCGCTACTGTTATCAAAATGTAATATCATTTCAGTGTCAAGACCCCGTCATAAATCACAAAGTGAAAAAACGACAGCGGGCTAAAACCTACAGGCTACCAAGCAGCCCTCAAGTCTTAGACCCAATAGTTTGTTGCACTTTGATATTCACCATAAATTCAGCGAATCAGAACGTTAAAATCAGAACAATCAAAATTTCAAATGTACGGAGTGTGTAGTAGCCAAAATGTCAGCAGTAGTGTATATGGGCGGGGCCTTCAACGCTCACTGCGCAATCACCGGCCCCTCGTACCCGGCATTCATTGTACCGAGGACTATCGTGTAGCGTGGCTGATGCTGTTCTAAGCATTCAGCTTAGAACAGTAATCGGGCAATGTTACGTTTTTTTTCGCAAATGCAAAAAGGGAAATCTCATTATCATCGTTTTTTTTCGCAAATGCAATCGATTATAAAAAAATTGTAGATCAAGATAAAAAATGTTCGGCTACCTCGTAGATAGAGGCTTGTCAATTCTTTTGGAAAACGAGTCGGCTCTGCGCCTGTACAATTTCATTGGTCGTCTGGTAGCGATGTACGAATGCTACGACCTCGAGATGTTCCGGCGTCCAGTCATCCGCAAGGGCGACCGTCAGCTCGGTTGAATATGTCTGGCCGGCAAGGGGCGTACCGCCCTCCGCCACCGGATCGCCCCAGGTACCGTTAAATGAAGTACGCAGTACATGTTCATGGACATAGTCCTCGATGTCGCCTACCCGGCGGTCTTTCTGCCATTGCACAAATTCGTTCTCCAGAAGGTACACCGTGACGTAATGATCTTCCAAGCCGTCCACGTAATATTCCATCTGCACGTTGGCCGTCACTTCGCGACTTTCTTCATCATAACTTGTGGCAATACTGATATCCAGTGGCGCTTCCCTTTCCAGCAAGGCCGCAACCGCGGACGACCAGTCCCCTTTGCCGAGCACCGTCTTGTCGTTAAAGCTCTGACGGTTGACCAACGCATTCGGTGTCGAAGCAGCCGTGACCTGAAATGTTTCATCCAGCTCATCCCCTTCAGGGGTCCGAAATTCATAGGAAAATTTGCTGCCGCGCGGTTTGGCAAAAGAGCCGGCGTGAACCGCAATCAGGATGACCTGCGAGCAGTCGGCATTGCGAATGTTAACCGCGAGCTCTGTTGCCTCTGGGCAGGTCGAGCACTGAAAGCCCGTAAACTCTTCCAGTATGACTTTCTGCGTCCGTGGTGGAGTCTGTGCGTCGTCGCAGGAGATCCACTGCACTTCCTGGTCGCGATAAGCCGGACTTTCGATTTCATCGCAGGCCATGCCTATAGTTAACAGGCAAACAACAATGATTTTTATGCTCGTATTCATACTACTCGACTTCTGCTTATTCCGGAAATTCAAAAACTACTGCTGACGGAAAGCTGCAATCCCGTTGATGCAGGCACGTTGCGGCATACGCCGCCGACGCAAACTATGCCTTCTCTTTGCCGTGCATATTGCAGGCTGAATCGGTTGGCATCGTGCACATAGACAGCACCGATACCATAATAGTGTAAACGCCTATCCTCATCGTCATTGCCATAATTATATTCATCGGAAAGAGTGACGAACCAGTTTGGCGCGATGGCATATTCCGCCAGTAAGAACGCCCAGTTGCCGTCATCGACGGCCGTGGCATTGTCTCCCAATCGTGACCAGGCATGCTGCACTTCGGTCCGCAACGAATGTGTTTCTGAGAATTTGTAAGTTAATTCAACGACGCCAATATCGGAGTAGACAAGTCCGTAGCCGCTCTTGCCTTCAATGATGTCCTTATTATAGGCGATGTGATAATAGGCAAAATTCGTTTTGAAATCTTTGGACCACTTTTTGTTTATCTCGAAGTTGAAATCATCATAAATACGCTTGCCATCGCCAAGAAATGACACGTCATAAAGGAAGGTATCCAACGGCTCCGGTTCCATCACGTGCAGACGCGAATAATTGATCGCAACATCGATCCCATACTTTCCTCCAAGTCCCGATTTGCGAGGCACTTTAAAGATAATTTCGCCCTGCGCGCCAATTTCACCGTTCGGCTGTGTCGCGTAGGGGAAAAGTGTTACGAGGCGGTATGAATGCGTCTTGGATTGGGGTGGCAGGAAGTTGAGATTCAAATTATTGCCGGTGGCCGCACGGTCCGATCGAAAGTCCATTTTCTGGACACGCTTGGCACTGAGGTTGATACCAAGCCCTTTTTCTGAATAACCCAAATTGAGAAAGAGTCCGCTGCCGTCATTGTAAGACAGGTTGGCCGGATTCGTACGTGGCTTGATTTGCGCCTGCTCGGGGTTTTCTGGATCCGGACGCGTGAGAACGGAGTCTCCAGGAAACTGATAGCCATCGGAGGCCGCCGGATCGTTTGCTTTGTGGGCAAGCTCGGCCAGCAAGGTAAATCCACCGAGCGACATATTTATTCGACCGGCGTAAGCAAAGACGTTCTCCGGCAGGTTATAGACCGGATCCTCGTCTTCCTGGAATTTACTGACAACGCTCCCGCCGATCTGCAGGCTGAGCGAACTCTCCTGCAATCCACTGAACAGTCGATTCAAATTGAGATCGGCATCGGCACCGCGCACGATACCGGGCCCCTTATCAAAGAATGAGCGTTGACGTCCCAGAAGGCCCGTCAGCGTCAATCCTTCGATGGGACGAACTTTCAGGCGGAAACCATCGATCGCGTTGTCAAATCCAAGTTGCCGATCTTCATAGGAACGCAATATCATTCCATTGCCGAATTGCTCGTAAAAATCGCCGATCGTCGCTTCAAGAATGTCGGTCGTGTAGCTTGCAAAACGATAGGTTATTCCGGTGCCTTCAAAGCGCGGGTCATATCCAAGCAAGGGCTTTTCATACGATTCATATCGCAGACCGGCAGAAAAGGCTCCGCGTGTATAGATAAGATTCAGGTAGCCATTCATGCGAATATCTTCCGGCACCTCTTCGGCACCGGTCGTGCTATCGCTTACATAATACTGAGCGTCAAGCTGCAGATCACCGCTGATACTGCCGAGATCACCCAAATCCACCGTTTCTTGCGCTGCTATTTCAGCTACAAGTACCACCCCCATAGTCATCGCGATGGATAGTAGTACATAGCTTTGTTTCTTCACAGTTAACCTTCTGCTTTGTTTGCGATATACGACCATTGAATTTGTCGTCTACTCTTCACTCCGGCAAAGCGTAGCGCCGGACTATTTGAAAGCGGCAGTTGAACACGAGGTACTGGAATGCAAATTGACCGGTCAACGGGAAATTTTCAATCCTACAACTTGCCCGTCTTGACTTTTTTGACCATTTCATAGAGTTTACGTTCGTCGCCGGGCGCATAGGAGCTATGTTCCCATACCACTTCGCCTTTTCCGTTTAAGAGAAATGTATGGGGCACGGTGTTGACGTGCATGGCGCGTTTGAGATCGGCGTTTTCATCAATATAGACCTCATATTCCCACCCGCGACCATTGATGAAGGGGACGACCTTATGGCTCGTCCGGGCATCATCAATGGAGATCGCAATAAGCTTTACACCTGTTTCTTCCTGCCAATCCACATATTCATCATCAATATTGGAAAGTTCCAAGATGCAAGGTTTGCACCAGGTGGCCCAGAAACTGATTATGATCGGATTTCCGTCATTTGCTATCTTTTTCGTGTTAAAGGAATTGCCTTTCAAATCTTTGATTTTGACGGCCGGCAGTTTTTTGGCTTTACCGTCAATACCAGCGGAGTTGAGCGAGTGTGGCAGCAGGATGGCCGCAATGACAAGAAAAGCCAAAAAAGGTAAGGCTGTTTGCCCTAGTTTTGAATTCATTGTATCCTCCGTAATGCATGGGAATTCGCGGGAACAATTTCAAGATCACATCTAATTTTTTGTCCGAATCCGAATTTCTCGGCAACAAGCAACTACAATAATGTGCCGAACCGCGAACAAAACATTGACCGTGCATGGAACGTTCCACGGCCCACAAGTGTTAAAGCCCGCATCAAATTAGTAAAAAATGACAGCGGTCACAATCATGCATATGTGAAATCAACCCTCATTGTTGTGTGATGTCTAATCTGTCAGAAAAACTACTTGTAATATTTTGCCAACAATCGTAGATTACGCGCAACTATATTCGGATCAAAGCGTAGCTTCAGCTCGCAACATTGAAAAAACACGCTAATTTAATACAAACAGTAGAGTTAGGTCATTCAATGAAATCTTTGCAACATCTTGTGACTGCGGTATGCGCTTTACTTCTGATAGGCGGATACCACCATGCTCAGGCTCAAAGCTTGATGATTTTCCCCGGACCGCACACTATTTCCGGTGACAAGGATGATGGCGATCTCGAAGGTCTGCTGACGGTTGTCAATCAATCCGCATCAAGAATTGATGTAAAAGTAAAAATGGTTATTGAGGGAGCTGAGGAAGGACACGAGCCTTCATTTTGTTGGGACCAGTGTTTTCCGCCGTTTGTGGAGGAATCGGGCATCGTAACTATCGATCCCTTTGGCGCCAGCGATTTCTTTTCAGCGCATGTATATCCGAATGGCATCATGGGCCAGACGCGTCTGCGTTTTGACTTCATCATTGTTGACAAACCGGGCGATGTCGCTTCGGCGACTTTTGTCTTCGATACTGAAGGCAGCACTGTTTCGGTCGACGATGAAAACGGAGTCAGCAGCGATGTTCTTCTCTCGTCCTATCCCAGCCCTGCCGTTGAAGTCGTGAATCTGAATTACACGATTCCCTTCAATCACTACAGTTCGGCATATCTCAGTGTATATAATGTATTTGGTAAGGAAATCGCGGCATTACCTTTAGGTGAATCTCGGGGAACCTCACGACTCAATGTCGCCAGCTTTACTCCGGGCGTGTACTTTTATGCCGTTGTTGTTGATGACAAGCGAGTCGCGAGTAAGAAATTCGTTGTCAAACGCTGATTCTTTCCGCGATTGGCCTCAGGCTGAATTTCGAGTCTGAATCCTAACCATCAATGCACAAGTTTCAAACGGTAGAGTTAAACTCTACCGTTTTTTTGTTTGTAGCAGACAGTTGAATGATATCGGATCTTGATCAAAAGCAATGTTTGCCAGTTTCTGGAAATTGTTGCATATTTGCCATTTCCTGAAGTTTTAGGTCAATCAGGCACAAACAATAATGAATTTCGAACGAATGATACAGGATATCCTTGGGAAGATCGCGTAATAGAGGGCATCGAGGTCGCCGCCGTCCGCCGCTGAGACAGGAACCACGTGTTCGCGTAAATGAAAGAATCCGAGCTCCGCAGATTAGAGTTATTGATGTTTCCGGCGAAATGATAGGTGTTATGTCGCCGCAAGAAGCGTTGCGAATGGCCCGTGAGCGCGAGTTGGATCTTGTGGAGATCGCACCGCAGGCAACACCGCCGGTATGTAAAATTATCGATTTCGGCAAATACAGATACGAGCAGCAAAAGCGTGAAAAACTGCAGAAAAAGAGCCAGCATCAGCAGTTGAAGGAGATTCGCTTTAAGCTGGGTGTTGATACGCACGACTTTGATTTTAAGACGCGTCATGCTCGCGAGTTTCTAGAGGATGGCCACAAGGTCAAAGCGACGGTCTTTTTCCGTGGCCGCGAAATTGTCCATAAGGATCTCGGCAAAGCCGTAATCGAGCGCTTTATCGTCGCGCTGGAAGATATTTCTAAAATCGATCAGCCGATCAAAATGGAAGGACCCAATTGCTCGGTAATTCTTGCTCCCGACAAAGTTAAAATGAAGAAAAAGGGCAAGAAGGATACCAAACCGGCATCCGAAGATCAGTCGACTAAAAAAGAAGAAAGCTCTGAATAAAGAATAATTGCAAACAATTCATTTCAACGCAGGTGCTTTATGCCCAAGATGAAGTCCAATAGCGCTGCCAAAAAGCGTTTCAAACGTACTGCCAGCGGGAAGATTAAACGCGAAAAGGCGTTCCGATCTCACATCCTGACAAAGATGTCGCCGAAACGGAAACGCAATCTGCGCAAGAGTGCGATTCTGCACAGTGCTGATGAAGGCCGTATCAAGCGCCTGTTAGGGCAAGCATAGAGACTCATTGCCAGCCAGCCAGGTCAATATTGAATGTGTTCAAATAGATAAACATCGCGGGTAGCGAATGCGCGGTCAGAAAACAGCAGGCCGCGGCGACGTATATAGTCGTACAGATGCATTCGTGCCCCAGTAAATGGATAAAATCTGTAAACTAATCAAAGGTTCGACAAATGCCTCGTTCAAGGAACAAAGTAGCATCGCGCCAGCGACGCAAGAAAACACTCAAGCTCGCCAGAGGATATTGGGGGCTTCGCAAGAATGTTTGGACAGTAGCCAAACATCACATTGAAAAAGGTTTACAGTACGCCTACCGGGACAGGCGAGCACGCAAACGTCAGTTCCGGCGCTTGTGGATCGTGCGCATCAATGCTGCGGCGCGTCTTAACGGCACCACTTATTCGCGTCTTATGAATGATCTGAAGCAAAACAATATAATGATCAATCGCAAGATTCTGGCTGATTTGGCTGCGAATCAACCCGCAAGCTTCGGCGCACTCGTCGAGTCGCTGAAGCCATAGTATCCGATATCAGAAATTTGGCAGGCGCGGGCACAGAAAAAGTGTATACTTCTGACCCGCGCTTTTTTGTTAAACGCCCCTCATTTTTGCATTCACTGTTGCTATTCAGCTATGACAGAGGAAATAGAACGTTTACGCCGTGATATTGAAAACGAGTTGGCCGATATCGCGACCAGCGAAGAACTGGAAGCCTTTCGCCTAAAGCATCTGGTCAAAAAAGGTAGTCTTGCAGATGTAACGAAGCGATTTAAGGATGTTCCTCCGGCCGATAAACCCGCCATCGGCAAACAACTGAACGAACTACGTCAATTCGCGAATACCCGCTTTCAGGAGCTGCAGAATTCACTGCAGGTGTCAAAGGCAGCATCCACCAGTCTGGATCTTAGCCTGGCGGGACGCAAGCCGCCGCTCGGCACGGCCCATCCGATCAGTCAGATGATTGACGAGTTCGTGCGTATCTTCGGGTCCTTTGGATTTGATGTTGCCGATGGCCCCGAGATTGAAGATGACTATCATAACTTCGATGCGCTCAACTTTGCCCCCAATCATCCGGCTCGGGATATGCAGGATACCTTCTTCCTGGCCGACTCCGATGAAAACCTCTTGCTGCGAACCCACACTTCGCCCGCTCAGATTCGCCTGATGCGAACATGTAAACCGCCGCTGCGATTCATTGTACCCGGCAGAGTCTATCGCAACGAAGCTATTGACTCGACACACCTGGCAGAGTTTTATCAGGTTGAAGGATTGTATGTCGATCGCAATGTGAGCCTGGCAGATCTGAAAGGAACGCTCATCGCGTTTGTGGAGGAACTCTTTGAAGGGCGAACTACTAAGTATCGATTTCGCCCATCATTTTTTCCTTTTACCGAGCCGAGTGCCGAGTTTGATGTTCTCTTTTCCGGCAGCAAAGGTGAAGCCTGGCTGGAGATGGGTGGATGCGGCATGGTGCATCCGAATGTTCTGCAGAACTGCGGAATTGATCCTGAGGAATACACCGGCTTCGCTTTTGGCTTTGGCGTAGAACGGCTTGCAATGTTAAAGCACGGTATTGACAATATTCGCCTCTTCTACGAAAATGACGTTCGAGTTCTGCGTCAGCTCTCTTAATAATTGCCTGGGGATTTCCATCTCCTATGAATCAGAATGTTCTTGAAGCAAAAGACCTCAACAAGTCTTACTCCTCAGCCGTGGGCGCAAGGACCGCGGTGCTGCAAGGAATCAACTTAGATGTCCTTCGAGGTGAGTTCGTCGCGATCGTAGGTGCTTCGGGAGCAGGAAAAAGTACATTGCTACATTTGTTAGGCGCGCTCGAGTCGCCGGATTCCGGCCAGATTCGTTTACTGTCACCGCACGACGGCGGTTGGGTCGACTATGCTAAGGCTAGCGATGACGAGCTGGCTTCACTGCGCAATACACAGCTGGGTTTTGTGTTTCAGTTTCACCATTTGTTGCCGGAGTTTACCGCACAAGAAAATGTCATGATGCCGTCTCTCATTGCCGGTGTAGCCCGAAGTGAAGCTGCTCGCCATGCCGCAATCCTTATGGAACGAGTAGGCTTGGCGGATAAAAGGAATCAAAAGCCCGATTCTCTCTCGGGGGGCGAACAACAGCGAGTCGCCTTTGCGCGCGCTTTGATCAACAAGCCCAGTCTAGTGCTGGCCGATGAGCCGACGGGCAACCTCGATGATCAAAACAGCTCGATTTTGTTGGAACTTTTACAGGAATTGCGTCAGGAATTGGGGCAGGCATTTGTGGTAGTTACCCACAGTGAAGCGATTGCCAGACAGGCGGACCGTACGTTTATCCTTCAGAACGGACGCAGCCTAAACCTTTCAGATTGAACGATCGTCAAGTGTTTTAATCAGCTTCAGGATGTTAAAGGGGTGTTTGGCATCGGCAGGAATATATTCAATGTTGTCGATCACTTTTTTGATGATACTGATACCTAGTCCGCCGCGCATAAACTTCTCGAAATACTCTTTCATGGCGGGTGCTGAAATGCTGAGTGGATTGAAAGCGCTGCCGGAATCGAAAATTTTAACGATAAATTGCCCCTGTTCCAAATCTATCTCAACGCAGAACTCTCGGGAGTTGTCATGGCGGTAGGCATGGCGGATGACATTGGAACAAGCTTCATCGACAGCAAGTGTGAGGTTGTAAACTCCCTGTTCACTAAAGCCGGATTTACGCGCTTTCGATGCCACAAATGAGCGAACTCGCTGTAACTCAGCAGTGTTGCCAGGCACACAGATTCTCATTTCGTTTGTGGACTGCTGCATCTCACCCATTCTCACTCTCGTTTCCGGCATCCCGGAAATTCGCAATTGCTTCGTCCTCATGTTCCAGGATTTCGAACAGCATTGGAAACCCCAAAAGATCGAACACCGTAAAGACTTTCGGCTGCATACTCACCAGCTTAATATCGCCAAGCTTGTTGCGCACTTCCTCGATAAACACCATAAAAACGCCAAGGCCGGCGCTACTGATGTAATCGAGCTCGCGAAAATTGACTACGATATTATAACCTCCCTCCCTGATAATCGACTCGAGTTTCGTTTCCAGTTGTGGCGCAGTATGTGCATCCAGGAATCCCTTGATGTCCAATATCTGTGCCGGCTTGCGCAGACGGTGTTCGATAGAAAACGAGCTCATACGGACCAACCGATCAAGAATGAAAATCACGTGAAATGAGACGAGTCTCAAAGCAGCGCAATATACGTTTCCTTCCCAAGATTATGAAACGCGATTCAAGCTCCGGCAAACTCGACATTTCGGGCAGGAGTCACCGTCTGCTGCGCCAACTGCCCGGTACAGAGCAGAGTTACGATAGTTACATCGTCGTGTTGCGCCACTCCGCCGGAATGTTCAGCTATTTGACGGATCACGTCTCCGAGAAGTAATTCGGCACGCTGCGATGTATTGTTCTTCAGGATAGTTTCCAGCGGCGCGTAGCCCAATTCATTAAACTCTTCATCCTGCGCTTCGTTGACGCCGTCGGTGAAAAGCAAAATTCGATCTCCTTCGGCCAGCCGGAGGTCACACTCTTCCAGCACCGGATCAAACATAGCGGCATTCACAAGGCCGATGCCAAAGCCTTTGGGCGTCAGAAGGCTAACGCCCTTGCCGTGTTTGTGCATCAAGGGCGTATGTCCCGCGCGAGCCAGGCTCACCATTCCATTTGTGGGGTCGATCGCAAGCGCCGTCATCGTGATATACGACTGTTTGTCGATATGCCCCCGGATGGAGCGGTTGACTTTGCGCAGCAACTCGCCCGGCGATCGGCATTCCGATGCCTGCGCCAGCACGATTCCTTTCACTTCCGCCATGTAAAAGGCAGCCGAAATTCCCTTACCTGATACATCGCCTATTATGATGCAAAGGCGATTGTCTGCCAAGGTCACGAAATCATAGTAATCGCCGCCGACTTCGAAAGCTGGTGAAGAATATGCCGCAATGTCCAGGTGCATGATTTCCGGCAGCGTCTTCGGCAGCAGCTTCTGCTGCATATCACGAGCTACCATTAGTTCACTTTTGAAGCGTTCCTTCTCCAGTGAACTTTGAAAAAGACGTGCATTCTCGATTGCAATACTGACGGTATCGGCAAAAGCCAGCAGCAATGCGACGTCTTCTGCTTCAAATGCAAACTCTTCCCGATGTATTGCGAACAGCGTGCCGACGCTGCGTTCCTCCAATGTGAGGGGCACCGCTACCATCGATCGCGCGAATTTCATAACCTTGGGATACAAAGAGCGCAGCTCAGGTTGCTCGCCCATGTTTTCCACGTACAGGCCATGGCGCTGAACACGCAGAAGTTTACTGAGAACTCCGTCAGCGTTGAGAAAATGCAATTGTGAATCGGAGATATTTTTTCGCGCCGTGACAGTCGCTTTGCCCTCTTCATCGAATAGCTCTATCCATACAGAGCTGGCGCCGCAAACGTCACGGACCATTTTAACGGCGGTATCCAGCAATTCCTGAGAATCGTTAATCTGAGTAATTTTGCGACTCAGCGCAGAAAGTGACCGCACCTCGCGAATCTTGCGGTCAACCACGCCGGCGGTCGGCAGGGCAATGAAGAGAGAGAATCCAACTCGCACAAAATAGACGAGCGAAAACAGCAGCGAGCAGAGTAAAATATATTGGGTGCCCGGTAAGAGAAGGTTCATTGACTGCAGCAGGCTGTCGCCCTCGCCAAAGCCGGTTCCCAGCAAGACGATGGCAAAGATGCAGGCGGTAAATGATGCCAATGTCCCTTTCAGCTTTTCTTTTTTGGAAAAAGAATTGAGCCACGGTCGCTTAATCGTGATCGCAACAAACAGAATGCAAATAAGCGTTAACAGGATCGAAGTAAGTACATCGGTGGTTGCACCGCTGATGACTCTGTACAATTCGAACATCATGAGTCCCAGCATGCCGATGGCAATGAAGCCGCGCAGACGATTGGTATACTTCGAGCGGCGCAAGAGAACCAGATTATCCAACCAATACATCTGTCGCAGCGCAATCAACACGGCCGCAATACTCAGCGCGACGCCTAGAATCAGCGTAAGAGTGTTGGCTGGCGCATTCGCCGAAGTATAGGACAAGGGCAACACGACACTGCAAACCAGCAGGACGATTGTTGACGCAGTGACGAATGAAACAGCCTGACGAAAAAGGTTGCCGGCGTTAACTGAATACGAAGGGCGAATGGAGCGTCGAAGAATTAACAGAGCGGCCGAGAGAATAAAGCCCAAAGCCGCCGCGATCTTAAGTGACAGTACAAGTGGAGGAACCGTGTGATCAAAGGGCGTATGCAAGACATCCAGAAACACAAGTGAGCTCACGCTTCCTATTGCAACCATCCAAACGGCAGCAATTAGCGAACGTGATTTGAGGTTTAAGGATAAAATGCTCACTCACCCACCGGGAAAAAGCACATTGACTGGATACTGATCTATCGCAGGTCCCTGGTCCAGGCCCTGGCATGCGACTACGGTGCTGAAAGATTTAAGTTTCTTTCAAGCCCCCGGGACGCGATTTCCGATCCCGCGCTCTTTCGTCAGGAAGATCGATGACCATTAAATCTAAGCCTGAATCTGGACGCTGGTTGCAATAAGTGAATACTCCTTTTGGTCACCGATAATTTGTTGAATTTCCGCTTCTGATTGACCGGCATCTTCGGCATAGTGCCGTGCATCAGCCTCGCTGACGACCGTTTCCGTCAAAGTCCCTTCCACGACAACTGTTTTACCGCCCAGGTCAAGCGGAACGAAAAAACCATAATCCTTAAAGGTAACGCGTACTTCCAGCTCCCTGTCACTCAGAATCATCCAGCAGCCTTTTTTCTGACAAACATCCTGAACCAGTCCCTTAACACGCAGTGGAGTATCGCCGGTGCTTTTCGCAATAGCTTCACTCAGACTCAAAGCCGCGGTTCCGATGACCGGTTCGGCGCCAAAGCTGACCGGTTGCGCATTTTGTGCCTCTGAACTTTGGACGTTAGCTGTACCTATGCTTGCCGATCCATGCTGATCGTCAACCTCCACCTTGCTGCCGCAGGCGAGCAGCGAAACCATCGTCAGTGATGTCAATAGTAGTTTGTACAATGTTGCATTCATTGCCGTGCCTCCACGGTAGATTAATACATTATATCCTTAGTTGGCTCTTTTCCTCCATTCTCTATGCTCCAGCTAATCAGGCTTGCGAATTCTGTCGTACACGCGGAATCTTCTTACAGGGCAAAGTAATCAGTACCACGTTGCCTTCTTCACCAAGAGAATCGACAATCATGGACCCGTTCATCATCCTGATTTTTGACGTTGCCGATGCGATACGAAACACAATATCATTGCAGTCATCTTTCAAAACTTCGATCAGGTTTTCATCATTCGAACTTTTGAAGATTTCAATCATACTGGTAGCCAGCTGGTTACCGCTGAGTAGCATCTGTATCTCGACGACATTCTCGAATGAGTTTACCTGGGCGTTGATTTGAATGTCGGCGCGCTCCAAACCATCCGTAAAAGCCACGATGATTTCCTCAAGCAGCCCTTCCAATTGCTCGCGATTGGCACGCATACGGTATGCATCACTTTCGTCCGTCATCAATTGCAAGTCGAGTGCCCCATCGGATTTCGCCTTTAAGTTGGCAATAAGAGATTTGAACGTCTCTTCGATCGGCAGACTTTCTTCGGTTGGCACGACCTGCGAGCCCATTCGTTCTACCTCGGCCACGTCCAGAATTTCATCCACCCGGCTCAACAAATCTTCAGCACTCTGGTGTGCAATGTCGAAAAATTCTTCTTCCTGTTCTTTCGACGAATACAGATTCGACTTAATAAGCTGCATGTAGCCTAAAATCCCGGTCAACGAGGTACGAAAATAAAAGCTTACATCTTCCATAAAGCGTGTCTTGTACTTTTCCAGCTCTACAGAAAACTGGCGCGCCAGCTCCACCTGTTTATTTTTCAGGCGAATTTCGGCCTCCGCTTTTTTCCGCTCCGTGATGTCGCGGCCGATGCAGTATACCAAGCCGTCGGACCGTGAAATTGTACTGTTCCAGGAGATCCAATGCTCCGAACCATCCTTGGCGCGCATTCGCACTTCGTAGTGCAAGCGCTGGTCGTCATTCGCGGATTCAATGGTTGACCGCATTGTATCGTGGTCTTCCTCAACAGTAAATTCATACTGGTTGCGTCCTACGAACTCATCGGGCTCATATCCAAGTATTGCCCGAACGGCGGCATTAATACCACGCCAGGAGCCATCAAGGGCCATTGCGCCGATCATATCGTTGGACGAATCTACAATGCGGCGCTGCGATGCAGTCATGCGGTCAGCAAGATCCTGCGCGCGCGCCTTACTCGATGTAATCGATAATGTAAAGAGAAAGAGGAGAATACTGGTAACTATAGCTCCGATAAATGACAGCAATGGCAGGTTATTACGAAATGCTCCGCCAAACTCAGGTACGGTCTTAAACCGAACGACAAAATCGCGGTCGGCAAACCTGATCGGTTCCTCCTCTGTGAACAAAGCTTCGTAGTTGCTTGGGTAGTCTGACGTGTTGGCCGATTCGAATATCAGCTGGCCGTCGCCACCGGGACTACGATCAATACAGGCGAATACAATAGTCGTGTCGCTGGCGGCGCCGGCGCCGATAGCATTCCGAAAAAACTCTTCAGCAAGGACCTCGATAAAAATATTGCCGTTCACATTCAACCGTCGAATACCGGCGCTCGACTCTTCGCTTTCCTGGTTAAACACGGGCGCCAACATCATAAAGCCGGTGGTATCGGGTTTCCTCAAGTCGAAAAAGGGTGTGGCGGTTATCTTACGTGTTTCCCGCGCTCGGGTAATGGCGTCCATGATGGTTTCATTGCTTGCCAGGTCGTAACCAAGCATATTTTGGTTCCCGTCGATCGGCACCAAATAATAAGTCGGGAAATAGAAGTCGCGGCTGGCAAGCGGATTCAGCGAATCATCGGGGTGAATCTTGAAGCTGTAGTATCGTTCCGACCGCGCATAAAAAATGAATTCGCCCAGGTCTTCCCTGGGCGTGTACGGCGCGAAACCAATGCTTTGGATCGAGGTGTACGAACGTGGCGCGATACTGCCATACAGCTCAAACACATCGCGCACAACAAAGGGAAAACTCTCATAGAGCTGCTGCATCGATTTAACAATCTGTTCGTGCTCGGCAACGGAAGTCTCAAAGCGAGACTTGACTGAATTGGTTGCTTTTTGGAACTCGTTGGTATTGTCGGAATAAACCCGGTCACCCACCAGCTGCCATACGAAAAAACTGGCAGCCAGTGCAAACAACAATATCAAATAAGCAGGGTAGGTCGTCCGCAGACTGAAGGCGGAAGCATGTTCCTGCGCCGCTTCTTTGAGTGCCGCTTCGTAGGTGTTATTCATATCCACGTAGTCTTTGTGTATGGAGGTTCAGACGAATTCAGAGGGGTGCTTAGGCGTCTTGAGCGATGTGCATTACTTCTTCTGCAAAACTTGTAGGGTTAATAGGCTTGGGAATATACCCGTTGAATCCCTGTTCGAGAAAACGCTCGCGATCCCCCTGACGCGCTACTGCAGTTAAAGCAACGACAATGGTTTCATCACCACCGGGAAATCTTCGAATGGCTTCCAATACATCGACCCCGTTGATATCAGGCAACATAATGTCGCACAACACGATATCAGCCGAATTGTCGGCAAGATATTCAAGTGCGCTTTCGCCTGTGTCAAAATCATGAATCCTGGCGCCTTTGTCATGCAGCAGCAGTACAAACAGCTTACGAATTATTTCATTATCCTCGATGATGCATACAGATTTGTCATCATAGAAATTCGCCATACATTTGGCCTCGAAAATTGGTCATAGGAGAAATTCGTGCTGCCCTATGTAAGCCAAGCGCTACAGGTCAGATGGGTAATTGTACCTGAATCCCCTGCCAGAGCCAATCTGCAGCAAATCGGAATCATTTTCAGTCAAGAAAACTTATGAATTGACTGTCGGCCGCTCTACATCTATGAGAATCAATTTTACGAAATCTTCCTCTCATTGACAAAAGCGTGGTATATTTGGCCTCTCGTAAACGCTAATCTAGAATCGCTTTATTTCCAATTGCTTACACCTATTGTTCCATGCGCAGCTTTAGCCCGGAAGACCTTGAACGCCCAGAACTTCACAAGCTGGTACTCAGCGGTATCGCGCCCCGACCGATAGCTCTGGCCGCAACGCTGGGGCCCGATGGCGTCGCCAATCTGTCACCCTTTAGTTTTTTTAATGCCTTTTCATCCAATCCGCCCATAGTTGCCTTCAGCCCGGCCTACCGCGGACGCGATGGAAGCAGCAAGGATACATTCCGAAATCTCAAGGCTTCCGGCGAATGTACTATTTCGGTCGTCAGCTTCAATATGGTCGAGCAAGTTTCGCTTGCGTCGAGCGAGTACGCAGCGGAAGTCGATGAATTCATCAAATCGGGATTGACGAAGCTTCCCAGCAACAAAGTGGCGCCGCCCGGTGTAGCAGAATCGCCTTTCGTGATGGAGTGCAAACTCCGTCACCACTACGAAGTTGCCGCCGGCAAACCCGGCAGCGGCAATATTATGATTTGCGAAATTGTGCGCTTTCATATCAAGGAATCTGTGTTCGTCGATGGCCGAATCGACCCGCAGCGCATGGATCTTGTAGCACGGATGGGCTATGATTATTACTGCCGCGCTTCAGGTCCGGCGATTTTCAGTACTCCCAAACCCCGCTGGAACGGTATTGGTCTCGATGCCCTGCCAGCTGCCATTCGCAACAGCAACGTGCTTACGGGCAACGATCTCGGCAAATTGGCGAGCGTCGAGCAACTGCCGCCAGCCAGACAAGATTTTCCGACTGCTTCAGATGCTGCGGCGGCCGATGATGTCAGTATTGAAATTGCTGCAGGCGACGGAGCTCGCGCCATATCAGCGCTGCGCCGTCGCTCAGGGTCCTTATCGGCGGCGGAGGGACTGAGCATTCTGCATCAAATTGCGGCTCTCTTCCTGAATCAGGATGACATCGAGGCAGCGTGGCAGACGCTGTATCTGGCGACGGAAAATCGTATGGTCTGGCGAAAAGAATCTGCGTAGGTAGTTGGTGGAACGCAGCCTCTGCACAGTCGGACGCTCCAGGTTGAAGTTGGGGGTATGAGGCCTGACCAGCTAAAGAATATTTGTCCGACTAAGATTCGAAACGCCTAGCAGTCGATGCACTTTATTACAATCATCGTGATGTCATCGGTTTGCGCGACGCCGATCGAGTGTTGTTCCACTTCTTGCAGGATCCCGGAGATTAGATCACTGGCCGGTAGCTCGATTGCCCGGCGAATGTAATTCATCAGATGCTCTTCGGTCAGCTCCTTGCCTTCCTTGTCCAGTGCCTCCGACACGCCGTCGGTATACATCACCAGCGAATCACCCGATTCCAACTGAATTTCGCCCTCTTCGTAGGGTGTCATCGTTTCCATAATGCCGAGAATAATACCACCCTTGCTCAAAAACACCATTTCGCCGTTGGCTTTCATCACAACCGGTGGGTTGTGCCCGGCGTTCGTGTAGGTAAATCGCATGCTGGGTACGTGCAGCTTGCCGCCGAAGAAGGTCACGAACTTATCGTCGTTTGTGTTTTGGTGCAGGAGATCGTTAATACGGGCGACCATCGTCGAGAGCGGCAGATCCAGCGGCGCCAATGCCCGCAGCGCCGCCTGAGTATTGGCCATCAGTATGGCGGCCGGCGTTCCCTTGCCGGATACATCGGCGATCGCGACCAGGACTTCGTTGTTGTCAAGTGAGACGATATCATAGTAGTCGCCCCCCACCTGTTTCGATGGAATGTTACGAGCGGCGATTTCCACCGAGTTGAATGCAGGGATCGAATCGGGCAGAAGCCCCTGCTGGATTTGTCTTGCGATGTTCAGTTCTTCTTCCAGGCGCTTCTTTTCCAGTTCCTCGTTGAAGAGACGGGCGTTTTCCAGGGCACTCATAGCAGTACTGGCAAGCGCTTCCAGGAAGTTCACGTCTTCAATGCTGAATTCCTGCTGATTGAGTTTTTTGCCGATAACCAGCACGCCCTTTATTTCCTTTTGTACGCGCATCGGCAGCAATATTTTTGCTTCCGCCTCACGGGCGAAAGAAAGCAGTGACGAACTGAGTTCAACATCGTCGTCGACCCGTACGGTACCGTCAACAAGACAAACGGCTTCGCAGTGATTTTTGTGAGGTTTAAGGTGCAAACGATTAAGCGTCAGTTCGAACTGTCCGTCTTCGTTTTTTGAAAAGAGTGCAAAGCGGCTGACTGTGAGCTGTCCCATCAGACGATAGGTCAACAAACGCACAATCTCGTCAACGTCCAGAAGAGTCGTAAACTCGCGGCTCATCTCAAACAATGTCGTCAGCAGTTGATTTTTGTGTTCGACAAATCGTTTGGCCTCGCCCAGGGAGCGAAAATTTCGCGCATTCATCAAAGCATTAGCCGTCAGGGTTCCGACCAGCGAGACGTATTGCATCTCTTCCGGGTTATAAGTTTCGCCTGCCAGATTGGTACCCAAACACATCATGGCCAGATCTTCGTCCTGAAAACGCAGCGGCAGACAAAGGCAAAATCCCTGGTTCAGCAGCATACGCTCGTCCTCAGTATCGGCCGAAAGCTCCCGCACGGCATCGATATTCAGTGTGAGAGGGCCTTCAACGACATTTTTGCCCTTGGCAATTGCGACCTGCCATTGGCCCGGATGCCGTGAGTCGGGTTCCAATACCAGCGCGTGGAAGGTGCGCAGCTTTCCCATAACGGTCAGAAGCGCGGCATTGAGAATGAACTTGTCATCCTCGGACGAGTTGAGCGTGGCGCTCAAGTCGAAGAGAGAAGTGAGATTGATCAGATTGGAGGTCAGGTTCATCAGCTGGTACTATCGAGTTCTGGCCAAAAGGTAGATCGAATCCGTCAGGCGCAGTGCACGGAAAATTATGTTTAGCGCAGACGCATTCTAAGCAAAAGCACTCTTACAGCACAAAGAAAGTTTCATTTGCCATCATTCCCTCAAAGCGGCGAGTAAGTCGCGCGCCTGTCCTAAAGCGGTCACATTATGCACCCTTACGATATCTACGCCGGCGTTTAACAGGTAAAGATGCAAGGCCAGCGTTGCATAGTCGCGCTGCTCCGGCTTATCGATACCCAACTGTTTGCCGATAAAAGACTTGCGGGAGATTCCGAGCAGCATCGGTAGGCCCAGCTCCGCAAAGCGATCATGATGGCGCAAAAGAAGCAGGTTATGCTCCTGAGTTTTGGCGAATCCGATGCCGATGTCCGCAATCAGTTGCCTGGCGCCGCAAGAACGCGCAAACTGCAACTGGCGCGTCAAAAAGTGCAACACCTCGCGGATTACGTCTTCGTAGCGGGGGGCAGTCTGCATCGTGCGAGGATCGTCGCGGCTGTGCATTATAACCAATGGCACATCATAGTCGGCTGCCAGCCGGGCCAGTCGCGGCTCTCTCCGCAGTCCGGAAACATCGTTGATCATATTCGCGCCGGCGTCCAGGGCCGCACGCGCTACTTCAAACTTTGAGGTGTCAATCGACAATGGGATGTCCTTGTCGATGATCCGAATACCCTTGATAACAGGCAGAACCCGGGCAAGCTCTACTTCCGGCTCTACAGGCGCAGCGCCGGGCCGCGTACTCTCTCCCCCCACATCCAGCATATCGGCGCCATCCTCAATCATGCGCTCTGCGTGACGGACAGCAGCAGCGACATCGGAGAATCTTCCGCCGTCGGAAAATGAATCCGGCGTGACATTCAGGATGCCCATTATTTTAGGGAAGCTGCGACCGAATTGCATACTTTGACTACGCCCACATTTTGTTTGGGGAAACGAACAAAATACAGTAATTTTGAGATTCTCTCAAATTCGGCGTATTACTGGCGCTATTAACAGGAGATACCGCAATGGCCAAGAAAAAAGGTGTTCGGCACATGATAATAGTAGAGTGTACAGAAGCGAAAAAAGAAGGCAAGCCTGCTTCGCGCTATACTACCATGAAGAACAAACAAAACACCCCGGAACGGCTTGAAGTGAAAAAGTACAATCCCAATTTACGCCGGCACACCCTTCACAAAGAAACGCGGTAACAGTTTCCCGAGCAGGAAGATTAAAACGGAGTCTGTCCGAGACATTCTCCGTTTTTTAATTTCCGACCTCAGAATTCGCGTCCCTGGCGCTCCAATTCCTGCCGTTTGATTTCAATGCGCTGCAATTTTGTGACAACAGCCTCCCCCAGATTGATGTTTTTGGCATTGGCGAAGTTCATCAGCGCAATCAATACATCGGCGGCTTCATCAGCAAATCGTTCATACTCAATGTCACGTCCCTTCCAGGCTTTTTTGCACAGATTAGCCAACTCTCCCGCTTCGCCGCAAAGTTCCAGGCAGAAAAATTCGGCCGTCCGCACAGGAAATTTTGCATTCTGGTAGTGATCGAATGAGTCCTGCACTCTTCGCAAAGAGTCTTCAATCGGATCATAAAAGCTCTTGTCTGCAAACTCCATGGGGGGCAATGCCTCAAAAGTGTTGAAAGACGAATGGCGCCCCGCAGCCGGCATGCGCCATAATTGACTAATTTACGCTTTTGTTGTTTTCGGTGCTTAAAGCGTGATAGAGATTTTAGACGTCACGGATCAACGGATAGCTTTATATCGCAGTCTGCGCGCGACACCGCCACAGCACAGGCAGGAGAGTGTTTTCGTTGCCGAAGGCGAGACAGCGGTGCGTGCCTTGCTCGGCAGCAGCCTGGAGATTCGTTCGGTATTCGCCGTGCGCTCCTTTTTTACCAGTGGCAGGTCCCCGGAGCGATTGCGAGCTATGGCGCCTGATCAACTCTTTACCGCCGACAAGCGCGTGATGAGCGAAATTGTCGGTTTCCGGCTACACCAGGGAATAATGGCGATTGGCGTAGAGCCAAAGCAGCCCTTGCTGGACCAGCTCAGCTTACCAATCGTGGCACTCGACGGCATTGTCAATTCCGAGAATGTCGGTGCGATTGTACGCAATTGCGCAGCCTTTGGCGTCAAATCCTTGCTGGTGCAGGCCAATGGCAGCAGTCCCTATATGCGCCGCGCCGTTCGCGTTTCGATGGGAACGATTTTTGCGACCGAGGTCTTTCACACCGAATCCTTGCCGGACGTGCTGAGCTCGATACGCGCAACTCGCAATGCCGCAATTATCGCCGCAGAGAATGTGAATTCCGCGCTGTCGCTGTCGGAGTACGACTTCCCACGCGATTTTGTGCTGATAATCGGCAGTGAGCGCTATGGCGTGTCTCGGGACGTTCTCGAGGTATGCGACCTCAGTCTTGCGATTCCCATCAATCCTCGCGTTTCATCGATCAATGCGGCGGCGGCCTCTGCGGTGCTTCTTTATGCTGCTAGCCTGAGGGCCAAAAGCTGATCCGATCCCGTCTGCACGAACCGCCAGGCAGAGGATTAATCTATCTTCAACGTGGGCACATTTCATCTTAGCCTTGACTGTTTTGAGTAGGCCTGTGGTGACCCGATCGAGCACTGTGTCACACTATGCTCCCTCAAGATCATTGGTAATGGACACCTTCGGCTATTCCACATCTTTTTCGCGTGGCTCCCGCATGGTATACCCAACGCCGCGCACGCTCTGAATCAAACGCGGATCGTCATCGTCGCCAATTTTTTTCCGCAGTCGCTTGATATAGACATCGATTATGTTCGACTCGGTGTCGAAGCTGTAGCTCCAGACATGTTGGGTGATCAAACTTCGCGAGAGTACGCGATCCTTATTGCGCATCAGGTACTCCAGCAGCGAATATTCCTTGGTTGTAAGCTCTATTTCTTTGTCATTGCGATAGGCGCGATGGGTGACAGTGTCCAGCGTGAGATCGCCGCAGCGCAATACGGTAGACTTTTCGGTGCTGGAACGCCGCAGCAGCGATCGAACACGGGCAGCCAACTCCTCGAAATGAAAAGGCTTGGGCAGGTAATCATCGGCCCCCAGGTCGAGTCCGGTTACCCGATCCTGCGTCGTGCCGCGCGCCGTCAGCATCAGGACAGGCGTCGTGTTACCGGTGCCTCTGAATTCCTGTACAAAGGTGAATCCATCCTTGTGGGGCAGCATCACATCCAGTATGATACAATCATAGTCGTTTTCGCGCGCCATCTGCAAGCCGGCTTCGCCGTCGTGTGCCACATCGACGGCGTAGAGCTCTTCCATAAGGCCGCGTTTGATAAAACTGGCAACTTTCTTTTCGTCTTCGATAACCAGGATACGCATAGTCGATCAGGCTTGGGTGTTCGAAAAAAGCAGTTCAGTATCCCTTGGCAACAAAGACGGGAAATACCTCTCTATCGCCATTCGAGAATTCGAGGATCATGTAATACATTCCATTTGGCGCGACATTGACGCCGCGCTCGATAAATCCGTCCCAGTTGTCGCAATATGTCCGATCGGGAATCCGCATTTGATTCTCCACCGGCATGGCAACAAGGCGATTGCTCTGATCAAAGATACGAATGGTGACTTCCAGCTCTTCCGGCACCGTATAAACAACGTTAACGCCGGGTTTGCTGCCGCCCCTGCTTCCGTTCTCCGGATCAAAAGGATTGGGCGCTACAACATCGACATACTGTAGCCTGGCCCCCGTTAACTCGATATCCTGCCGCACACATGCATCGGCGCAGCAAAAACGTGCTATGATTGTGTCGGGCAAATCGGGCGCCACAATCCAGACGAAGTCCGTAGCGCTGCCGGCGAGCCGCTCGTGCGGGATAAATGTTCGCCCGCTGTCGATGGAGATCGCGAAGGTCAGCGAATCGCACTCGCCGCGTATCGGGATATTCGTTAATTGAAATGTGCGCTCGGGACAAACAACATCGGGAGGCGGGTCGACGGCGATACTCAGGGTGTCAGGCCGAACGATCAGCGAGCGTGTGTCGCTGGTATCACCAGCATCGGGACGGCCGAAGCGTACTGCCAGCGCCCTGAAACGCAATACGGAGTCAACATCGGCCTCCAGACAGCGAAAAAAAGGTAGGCAGGGAACGGTTGTTGTGGTTGAATACGAGCCGTCAGCAGCCACCGGTGCGCGCGTCAGGTCCTGCCAGTCGGTTCGCAGACTGCCCGTGGTGCTGATCTGGATCAGAACTTCATCGCTGCAATCGCTGTCCCCACTCAGCAGCACATCATCACCGACAAGAAATTCCTGTCCTTCGAATGGCGTATCCAGACTGACCGCCGTCCTGCCGATATCGACGATTGCGGTCGAGTCGCGCACGTCCCTGCTACTGCTGCTCTCTACGATAAACCTTCCTTCGCCGCGAATGTCGGCGCTCGGTACGATATGCAGATGTTGCACTGTATCGCCGGAATTAACGATCGGAGCACCATTCACCAGCACGCGCGGTCCCTGCGGCAGGCCGCCCACATAAGGCTGAAAAAATACATTGACGAAGGGGGTCCCCCCCAGTAAGTTGACCCAGCGAATCCGGACAGTGTCGCCGGGACAGTAGGGCGCGGGCGGCGGTGCGCTGCGGGCGGGATCGATGATCACAAATCGCCCCGTCACCGGAGTGCCGATAAGATAAATGCGGGAAAAGGTTGTAACGAGAATATCGTTCAAGCCGTCGCCATCCACATCCGCAACGGCCAGTGATTCGATCGCTTCGCCTTCGAAGCTGAATTCCCAGACCGTTTCAAAGGGCTCGCCCTGCCAAAATATTATCTGATCTGCATCACGCAGTCGCATCACCCGCAGCGTATTGCTGCTGTTATCTACCAGAAAAATCTCCGCCTTGCCGTCGATGTCGCCATCGAAGTCATTAACGGCGGCAACCCAGCCATTAACCGGCTGCGTGGCAATCGTATCCAGGAAGTACAGTTCGTCACCCGACAAATTGGGCTTGGGAATCCGGTCGCCGGTACGGTAGCGCAATACGCTCAAGTGATTTCCGACAACTGAAAACTGGGGAGAGCTCTGGGTTACGACAATTTCATTGCCCGGGTTGTTGGGAAAAAACTCCGACGGGTTTGCAATCGGGAACCCATCAACATCTCCCACGGCAATCGACCAGAGATGTGCGCCAATCCCCGAAAAAGATGAATCGGCCTGTGCGGTCTGCTCCGGCGGAAGTGTCAGTTGGCTGCCGAAATCATTAAAAAGGTGCAGCCGCGCCGTACCGGAAGCATCATTGCGCGCGTCGTATTCTTCCGCCACCAAGACGAAGCGCTGTGCGCCGCCGCCAGCGCCGGCATCTTCCAGCTCCACGAACATTGAGCGGGCCTGAACGCCAAAAGAGCTTGCAGGAACAATGTTGTCAATATTCGACCACGCAAGACCTTCAGCCATCTGGTCGCCGGTAAGGCTCAGGTCGAAAAGGTATAACTGATCAGAGGAGCTCGGCGGAACCGAGAAATTGGGGAAGATCGGACTCGTGAGGCCCAGGTTTGCAGATGGCTTGCATGGCAGCAGGACCGATACGTCCTGTCCGACAGCGGTCAGCGAAGGCGCGGCGAAACTGACTTCCGGTCCAACGGTGTAGCGAAAGTCCGTATCGTCAAGAATATTCGGCTGCGGAAATGGAAAAGTGAAATCGCTCGTCTTAAACTGGGCCAGACCGCGAAAGAACGGCGCGTCGACCGGGTTCGGGTCCGTAATAAAAGGCTGACTCATGTTAACAGTTGCATAAATGAGCATCTCGCCGTTGGCGCTGCGGCCAAAAACGGGACTGATCGACGCGGCATTATTCGGGTCAAAAGGTCGCAGATCGACCGTCAGCTGTTTGATAATATCAACGCGATTGCTGTCGGCAATATATGCCGCGACAAAAGCGTGAGCGCCTACTTCGGGTTCGACAACCTGCTCGATGGTCTCCAAACCTATTATGACAGGAAAGGTGGTGAATACATCGGGCAGAATTGCCGTCGAGTCGATCAGCACAGATACGCCTTTAACGTTACTCGGCATAAGCGAACGCGAAATCAACTTGCCGTCACCGCCCACGACTACCAGTTCCTTGCTGCCGGCGGTGGAGGCCAGCGCAACAATTTCATTCGGCGCCCAGGGCAAACCAGGCAAGAGAGCATCGTTGTTGACTATATTCCCAATGAGTGGCTGCAAACGGCCAAATATATCAGTCCGATCCCACTTAACACCAAGCGAGTCAAAAGATTGAAGCCGAAGGGATGGTTGTGCTTGACTACGCGTCGCCTCTGCATTGCCCAGAGGATAAAGCCAGTTACTCGGGCTGGCAGGCTGTCCCAGCAATGTTCCGTCGCCGCAGGTCAAAACGCTAAGCGCCACGAAAAGCAACAACTGCCTGCGGTACTCTTCACATGTCATTTGCGGGCCTCATTCATATTCAGCCTTTGAACTATTGCCGGCAAGAAATTTGTTGATTTCACGGTCGATTTCACGCACTTTCGCTGTTAACTCATTGACGATAATCAGATTGTTTTGCAGCATACTGACCTGCTGCAGTACTTTGTTAATCAGTTGCGAAAGAGTTTTGACGTTGTCGCCAAATTTATCCATCACTTCCTGTTCAACCAGCGCATCAATCTGAAACTTCAACTGCGAGCGGAGCATAGCGACTTGCAGACGCAGTTGTTTAATAAACTGCTGCATCGGTTCATAAGACTCTTCGAAGACCGTGGCTAACTTCATCGCTCTGTTGCTGAATTCCTGTACGGCTTTCATTCGGTTATCAAGCTTTTGTGCAAGGTCTGGATTACTGCCTTGCAACTTCAGACGCGCGTCAACTAACTTCGTGCGGTACTCTTCACGCAATTCGTTGATAATCGATATGTTGAGTTGATACTTTTGCAACAACTCATCCACGGTTGCCAGCGTATTCGTCAGCGACGAATCCAATGTTTGAATGACATCGTTCATAAAATATGCGCTTCGTTGAGATGGCGTATGGCTCTCATGCTAAGGTGAACAAGGATGGGACGATCATTCGAATCGGAAATATTTGCTAACTTGCCAGTTTTGTATCCTGATGAAATGCCCATGAGCATAGTACCGGGTCTGATTTCCAACCGCCGGGGGGAAAAATCCTCTACCGCGAATTCATCGATTGATGCGCGACTTTGGCGGGATCGCAAGCTTACATAAGTGTGAAACTAAAAAAAACTTCTTCAATTGCGAAACCGATATGACGAGCTCAATTGCGGTTCGTGAATATGCCGGCTCAATGCGGGAAGAGTGGGACGCCTTTGTGGAATCGTCAAACAACGGTACGATGTTTCACAAGCAGGCCTTCCTTGACTA
Source organism: Candidatus Kapaibacterium sp. (assembly GCA_028284775.1). Classification (GTDB taxonomy): domain Bacteria; phylum Bacteroidota; class Ignavibacteria; order Kapaibacteriales; family UBA7675; genus JANQRB01. Next base: position 116,681 of record JANQRB010000139.1, read on the forward strand.
CCACGCAGCCGGCAAGTTTGCCTTTCATCACTTGATGTTTTATGCCAATGATCGCCTGATCGCTGTCCTGCCGGGCGGTCTTGCTCAGAATGGTCGCGATTTTTGGTCTCCCGTCGGAGCCAGCTACGGATCGCTCGTTACCGGCGATATCCCGTTCGAACAGAGCCTCGAAGTTGTCGACGCCCTACTGAGTTATGCCCGTGAATGTCAATGGAACAACCTGTATCTCATCCCTCCTCCATTGATTTACAGCCACAAGTATTCGCAGCATACAGAGTATTCGATGCTCTATCGCAAATTCGGTTTCGAGCTGCACTATATTTCTCACGCCGTGGAGCTGAAGTACCGGGATGACTTCCTGCGTCACTTTGACAAGACCGCGCGCAAGACTATCCGCAAGGTACTGCGAGAGCAGCATATCCGCATTTGCGAAAGCGACGACTACGACACTTTTTACAAAATTCTCTTAGCCAATAAAGCCAGGCACAATGCCACGCCGACGCATTCGCTCGAAGACCTTAAGCGCCTGCGCCAACTCATGCCCGAAAAGTTGAAACTATACCTTGTCTATGAAGGCGATACGCCGATTGCCGGCTCGCTGCTTTTCTTGTGCAATGCCAAAGTGGTGCTGTGTTTTTACAACATGCTGCTTTATGAATATGAACACCGCAAGCCGATCTATTTAATCATGCATGAAACAATTCGCTGGGCCAGCCACAGCGGTTATACCTGGGTTGACATCGGCGTTTCGCAGGTACCGCAGGCCACGGATCCCATGACACCGTCTCTGTCCCTGATCAACTTCAAAGAACGTTTTAATGCGCGCGGGATTCTGCGCTCAACCTACCATAAACAATTAAACCAATGACAAGGGCACGCGAATTCGACGATGTCATGCTCTTGATACAGCATGCCATCAACGACGCCCGAATGCTCAATATCGCTCGCAGTCTTGTCAGGCAGCGCCGCCGGGTGTGCCTTATCGCCTATGCCAGTGATCTCGATCGTCGGATGCTGGCGAGAGAGGGTATCGAGCTCATTGCTGTCCCTGGGAGCGCGGAAGGCTGGCTGCCGGCCCGGCTGCTCCGATTCTACCGTTTTGCACGGCGGGCGCTGAAAAATATTCGCGCCAGGACGTATTGGGCCGAAGACGTTTTCACACTGCCTCTTGCGGTGCGGCACTCTGCGGCAAGCCGTGTACTCTATGATTCACGTGAAATTTACTCGGCGATGGGCACCCTGAGCTCACAGTCGCTGCGCCAAGGGTTTATCAGCGGCCTTGAACGGCGATACATCCGACAGGTTGACGAGTGTTTTGTATCCGGACCGATGGACGCCGATTATCTTCACGACCTCTATGGCGGCCGGCGGCCAAGGGTCTTAATGAATCTCCCCCACTATGCTGAACTGCGGCGCAGCCATCGCATCCACGAGCATTTCAAGCTGCCTGCCACAACCCGGATTCTGATCTATCAAGGCGGTGTTTTTGCTGGCAAAGGCCTGCTGCCGGCCTTGCAGACCCTCCCGCTTCTCCCCGATCTCGCGCTCTGCGTCGTTGGCGATGGTCCTTATCTGGGCGTTCTTTGCGACTGTGCCGCCCGCCTTCACGTCGGTAACAGGCTGCTGCATCTGCCCAAAATGCCCTACGACCAACTTCTTGAATGGACAGCCGCCGCCGACCTTGGCCTGTGTTTCATCGAGCCGCTTTCGCTGAGCTATGAGCTGGCTCTGCCGAACAAACTGTTTGAATACTGTATGGCGGGCATTCCATCGATTGTATCGGATTTGCCGGCAATGAGGGCGGTGATCCGGGAACATTCGATAGGTGTACTGGTGCAGCCGGACAGTAGTCCGGAAGTTCTGGCGGCTGCTATCCGCGCCTCGCTTCAGGCGCCGGCTTATACCGCTATGCAGCGTGCCAGCCAGGCAGCCCGCAAGGTCTACTGCTGGGAAGCACAGGAAGGCAGCGTTGTCGATCTTGCTCTGGGCCGCTGACGAAGTCGCCGTCCTCTATTGCTCGTCAATCAGAGGATGTATTTGCTGAGATCCTGGTTCTGGCTGATTTCACTCAGCTTCTCTTTCACCATGCTGGCGCTGACTTCTATCTTCGACTCACTTATGTTGTCAGGTGTATTGAAGAGTTCGTCCTCCAGTAGGGTGGTCAGGATGGTGTGCAGCCGGCGCGCGCCGATATTAACAACCTCTTCATTGACGTAGGCCGCTGTGGCCGCAACCGCGCGGATCGCTTCGTCGGTAAAGCTCAGCTCGACATCGTCCGAGCGCAGCATCGCCTGATACTGCTTGATCAGAGCGTTCTCGGGAATCGTCAGAATCTTATAGAAATCTTCTTCCGAGAGGCTTTCCAGTTCTACGCGGATCGGAAATCGTCCCTGTAATTCGGGAATGAGATCGGCCGGCTTGGCGACGTGAAAAGCGCCCGAGGCAACAAAGAGAATGTGGTCGGTTTTCACAAGGCCGTATTTGGTGGAAATGGCGCTGCCTTCGACAATGGGCAATAAATCACGCTGTACTCCCTGCCGCGATACATCAGGTCCGCTGCCGCCTCTCCCGGTGGTTGGCGCGGCGACCTTGTCTATTTCGTCGATGAAGACGATGCCGCTGTTTTCCACCCGACGGATCGCATCTTTCACCACGGCATCCATATCGATGAGTTTTTCGGCTTCTTCCTGCGCCAGAAGGACCTTGGCTTCCGCAACCGAGACTTTGCGCTTCTTGTTTTTCTTAGGGAACATATTGCCGAACATGTCTTGCAGATTAATACCCATCTCTTCGAGGCCTGCAGGACCAAAGACCTGCATCGACGGCACCTGTTCGACGCTTACATCGAGCTCTACAACCCGTTCGTCAAGTTCGCCCTTTTGCAATTGGTCGCGAAAACGTTCGCGCGTTGCGGCATTTTCCTCCACGACAGTATCTTCTTCGGAAAAACCGATTGCAGGGTTGCGCCGTTTGACCGGTGGAATGAGAATGTCGAGAATACGGTTTTCGGCAGCGACCTGTGCCTTTTCCTGCACTTCCTTCGTTCGTTCCGATCGAACCATGTTGACGGCCAGATCGGCCAGATCGCGAATCATGGACTCAACATCGCGACCTACATAACCTACTTCAGTGTACTTGGTGGCTTCGACCTTAATAAATGGTGCGCCTGCCAGCTTGGCGAGACGTCGGGCGATTTCGGTTTTGCCGACGCCGGTAGGACCAATCATGATAATATTGTTAGGCATGATCTCGTCGCGCATGGCACTTTCCACACGCTGTCGACGCCAACGGTTACGCAGGGCAATTGCCACGGAGCGCTTCGCCGCATCCTGTCCGATAATAAATTTATCCAGCTCTTCCACGATCTGACGCGGCGTAAGAGTTTGCATTCGTTCCTGATTATTGATTGTTGAATTCATACAGCAAGGTTCCGTAGCAGGCAATGCGCCAGGGTAGCCGGCGCCGCCATGTCAGAGTTCTTCGATCACAATTTGTTGATTCGTATAGATACAGATATCGCCGGCAATCTGCAGCGACTTTTCCACAATGTCACGTGCTGCAAAGTCGGTATTTCCGTGGAGAGCCCGAGCCGCCGACAGAGCATAACTTCCTCCCGAGCCAATCGCGACGATGTTGTCTTCCGGTTCAATCACATCGCCGGTACCACTGATGAGAAATGCCTGGTCGACACTCATCGCTACGAGCATAGCTTCCAGGCGTCGTAAATAGCGATCGGTGCGCCAGTCCTTGGCCAACTCGATCGCCGAGCGCTGCAGGTTGCCGCGATGCTGTTCCAGCTTTTCCTCAAAGCGCTGCAGCAGCGTGAAGGCATCGGCGGTTGCACCGGCAAAGCCGACCATCACCTGATCATTGTAGAGTTTGCGCACTTTGCGCGCCGTGTGTTTCATTACCGTATTGCCAAAGGAAACCTGCCCATCGGCGCCTAATGCTGCCCGGCCGTTTCGGACAACGCCCAACACGGTTGTTGAGCGAACTTCCGGATATAGCCCACGATCGGCTCTGGCTGACTTCTTCATAAACTACGATTCCAGTTTTTCAATATGCTTTCTACATAAGCGATTCGAATCGCTTCGTCCGACGCCAGGCCTTCAACTGCACGGGAATGAGCAGCAGCGAGAAAAAAAGCGCCACCGTCAGAACGATAGAACTAAAAAAAACGTGTGCCGTTCCGCCAAAAAATGCCAGCCAACCTGTGAGTACCATCCATGTCAGCAGGATAGCCATCGCCGTGACGATTACAACTGCAAAAAAGGCGGATTCCGAGTTGCCGCTCGTGAGGCGGTTGGCCGCAAACAAGGCAAGGACACCCCCCAGGGTGATGAGATACAAGAAAAAGTTCGGATCGCCCTCGCTCGTAAGAATTTCGACGGCCCCCGTAAACATCACAAACATCCCGTACAACATCATCAGTTGGCTAGCTCGCCGGTTCACGCTCTTGGCCCCTTAATACTTGCATTTCGCACTGCAAAAGTTCCCAAGACGGGCTCGCTGGGCTAAAATTGAATATGGAGCTTTTCGTCGAGGGGGTAAATATTCTGCGAATTTGATCAAAGTATGCGTATACCGCTGCTTTGCAGTATAGTTTGCGGATTCCACGACAGTTCACTCTGACCAGGCGAATATCGTTCATGCACACAAAATCCCAAGCTCGTTCCGAGTCAGACATACAAACCGTATCGGTGTTGACCTTGGGATGCAGCAAAAATATCGTCGACTCCGAAACCTTGATGGGCGGCATAAGCAAGCACAACCTCGCACTCTGCGATGCACCGGAAGATGCCGATGCACTGATTATCAACACCTGTGGCTTTATCGAGCAGGCTAAGGAAGAAAGCATAAACACGATCCTGGATGCGACGCGCCTGAAAAGCGCCGGTACCATCAAGAAACTCATTGTAGCGGGCTGCCTGTCCGACCGCTATGGCGAGGATTTGCGCCGTGAAATACCCGAGGTCGATCACTACTTCGGAACAATGGCCTTTGACGAAATTCTCAAGGTCTTGACACCCGACTTTAAGTACGATCTGCTGGGCGACCGCGTGCTGACAACGCCCGCCCATTTCGCTTATCTGAAAATATCGGAAGGATGCGATAATCCCTGTTCGTTTTGCGCCATACCCTTAATGCGCGGCGGCCATAAATCGCGACCGATCGAAGAGATCGAAGCGGAAGTACGCACACTCGTGGGTCAGGGTGTGAAAGAATTTGTCGTTGTAGCGCAGGACCTGACATATTTTGGTCTCGATCTCTATGGCAAGCGTGTTCTGGCGGATCTCTTGCGGCGCATCAGCGACATCGACGGTGTCCGCTGGATTCGTCTGATGTATGCCTATCCCGCCAAATTTCCGCGCGATATTCTGCCGGTTATCGCAGAACGAAGCAACATTTGCAACTATCTTGATATGCCCTTGCAACATGTTTCGACCGATGTGCTCAAGTCAATGCGACGCGGCATTACCCGTCGCGCCACTGAAGAACTGATCGACCACATTCGCAGCGCCGTTCCCGACATTCATCTGCGGACAACCTTCATTTGCGGTTATCCGGCTGAACAAACTCAGCACTTTGACGAATTGTGTGAATTCGTCGCGAAGACGGCATTCGAGCGTCTCGGTGTTTTTCAATACTCACAGGAAGACAATACGGTAGCGCATCTCCTGGGTGACTCAGTTTCTGTCGAAGAAAAAGAACGGCGCTGTCAGGCGCTCATGGAAATTCAACGCGAGATTTCGCTTGCGAAAAACGAGCAAAAGATCGGCAGCCGGTTGGAGGTCGTCATTGATGAACAACGCGGCGGCGAGTATCAAGGGCGCAGTGAGTTCGACGCCCCCGAAGTCGACAATGAGGTTTTTGTACGCTCGGCGGGTCATCTGTCCCCGGGTGACTTCGTGACGATTGAAGTGACCGACGCCAGCGAATATGACCTCTTCGGCGATCTTGTTGCGTCCGAAGCGCATCTTCCGGCCTGAACCGGCTGGCGGCAATGCTTCGCCTGACAGTCCCGGAGCATTGCCAGGCATTAACAGAAGGGTTGAAAATTTGCAAATCGCGCAATCGCTGGAAAAGCAATGGACATAAACTTCCGCCCTCTTTCTGTATCGACAGCGTTCATGCTGTTCGTAATAACTGCCTTGCTCCTTGCAAGCAATGCAAGGATGTCTGCACAGGGTTATTCCAGCTTGAATGAGCAGAAGGGGTTTATGTTCGACGCTCTCTGCTTCAAAGGAAAAGCGGATACTTTGCAGCGTTTGGATGTCTTTGTCGTGGTTCCTTATCAGCACCTACGGTTCGAAAAGAAGGGCGAAAGTTACCTTGCCCAGTATTCACTGCAAATTCTGGTGGAAGATTCCCAGGGCCGAAAAGTTAAAGAAAAAACTCAGAAGCGAGTGCGCAAGGAGACCGAGTATAGCGCCACCGTCGGTGCCGGTTCCGAGTTCGATTACACACAGCATGTGTTTGCCCTGGCTCCAGCCGACTATCATATCGAGGTACGCGTGCGCGACCTCCTGGCGCAAAAAGAAAATGTACGCAAGCGCAATGTCGCGGTTCTTGACTTTCACGAGTTTCCCTTTGCGCTCAGCAGCATAATGATTGCCAGTGCTATCGAACAGCGCGGCGCACGCTTTGCTGTGACGCCGCACGTCACGGACGATGTGACTGTACTGATCAGCGATGGTTTTTTCGCCTTCTTTGAATCCTACAACAGCTCGCCCCTTATTACTGCATTCGACGCGGTCACTCAGCTTGTCGATTCACGCGGGGCTACCATCAGCCAAAGCTCGCCTTCGCGGCTTCAGACGGCTCAGGAACAACGGCAGCAGTTTGTGAAGGTTGAGCTCCCTTCCGATCTCGGACCGGGCAGTTACACGCTTAAATTAATCGCACTCCGTACAGATGCCTCGGCCGATGAAATTCGTGAGAAGGATATCCTTGCCGTCAGCGAGCGTACGGTTCGGGTAGAATGGAGTGCCCAGTTCGGACCGATCGGCGAAGAAAATCTGTGGAAAGCCATCCGCCAGTTGCGGTATGCAGCCACCCAAACCGAAATCGACAAAATCGAATCCAGTACCACGGCGGAAAAGCGCCGCAATGCCTTTTTCGACTTCTGGAAGTCCAAGGATCCTACGCCGAACACCCTGCGCAATGAAGCCTACGAAGAGTTTTATGCCCGGATAGAGTATGCAAATCAAAACTACCGCTCCTATACGGAAGGCTGGCTTAGCGATATGGGCCGCGTGTTTATCATATTCGGAACGCCACAGGATGTCCGCCGTCAGGACAACCGCGCCGATGGCAAAATTATCGAACGTTGGGTTTTCTCCGGCAATCGCGAGTTTGTCTTTGTGGATTTCAGCGGCTTCGGCGATTTTCGCTTATCAACCGCCCTCAGCCCAGGTGAGAAGTACGTTTACGGACGATGAATAAATTCATACTGCTACCACTCCGAATCATTCAAAAATCAGAGTATTCTTCTGCGGAAATTCACAGAGAGAGATACTGCCATCCCTCTTCATTCCGACAGAAATTTTATCAAAAAAGTAGGTTTTGTCAGAAAAAGCCCTAGACAATAATCAGAGAACAACTTATCGCCTCGCGTGAGCGGACAGGGATTGCAGATAGTTTCTCTTTTCGGTCATTCAATACTCACACTTTAAGCGATCCCTGAATAGCTTGCTGATGTCCTTCCAACTAAAATTTTCATATCCCCTCAAACTAAGGGAGTGAGGCACGGACTGAGCGCAGAACGGGGAGGGTTTATGAATATTTCAGGACTCTTGAACTCCCCTAGCTCCTCGTTCCAAAAAAGAGAGGGACTTGAAAATAACTGAGTTGAACTGCACTAATCTCCACTATTTGATACATTGATATTCCGCTGCAGAATTTTGATGCAGAGAAGTGTATTCGACAAATGATTGCCCTGATGCCCGTGAATTAGCCATAGATTCATCACAGTATTGGAAGCGAAACTTGTTTCGGACAGCCAAAAAGTCAATCACTGTACAATGTCGCTGTCGCACACTACGCCGGACAAACAACGATGGCGCGTCCTTGCTGGTGTGGAAGTACAAAAGCAGCAATAATACCGATGACAAGCTTTGGCCTTGTCACGAGTTTATTCGATGATCTGACGACACGCCGGGAAGAGATTTCCGACTGCAGCACTATTACATTCAGCTCCGGAAGCATCATCGCGCCGTCTGTCACCAGACGCGAGATAAGAAGGTACATCGAGACCAAATTTAGTCAGAAATGCCTTCAAGTCCATATTTGTCCGTACTGAGGAACTGAATTTCATACAGGAGTCTCGACGCGTAAAGCCGAGTATCTTTTAGCGCCACATAGAAAACAGCAAAATTTCAGCGATTACAGGGGAATTAATGCAGAGTATAGCAACAGTGTGTCTATTGATTCGCGATCGCTTTCCCTAATGGTAATTAGGCTTTGCAGGTGTCGGTCAGACAGGAAAAAATTATCATCATTTTGCTCTGGAAACAGCTAGATTCAGAGGCAAGCAACAAGCATCGGCACCACGAATGTTACGTTTTCGTTACTGCTTCGCAACAGGCATTCGGAAAAAATTATCATTTTGATTAATTACTGTCGGATTTCACTAAAAAAACCCTGATCTTGGTCGAGATACATGATATTGAATGTTGTGCCTGTCGTTCACAGCTTCGCTGGGTGCGATATCGCAGCAAGAAATGTCGCGATCGGAGATAAGTGGCGAGGCAAGGATGCTGATTCGCCGGAAGCTAAACCCGACGCACACGGATGTGCGTACAAAAAAGACAGTCAAAATGTCTTTGCGGGAAGCAGCACACTGCCAATGCATCCTTGCAATTACTGCCCGAATTAAGACAAAGAAGTCGATTTATTATTCCGGTTTTATGGCGCTGGAAACGCTTGCCCATGACCTTCTTCTTTGGGTGACAATCGAGTTTCAAATTCTTTGCAAATCCTCGTCTACAGCTGGTAGATGAAAAAATTACTTAATAAGAGTTGCAATCTAAGGCGGCAAAAAAGCAGTTTTTTACGTAAAAATACGGATTGACTGCCAATCCAATCATTCGCATTACAAACTATCAACTGATTTCCGCAAAAAAATTTCGTCCTAAGCAAATGAATACTTGACACGAAGAAAAAAATATAGTAATTTAGCGATAGTTAAATCAAAAAGCAAGTCACTTAGTAACTGATGGAGAAATTTTTATGAAAGCTTTTAATCTTGACACCCTGAGCCTTGACGAAATGTCGAACATCGATGCCGGTTCGAATGATCCTTTTGCCGGTTCTTTTTCAACATCGACTGAATTTGGTGTCAGCGTTGGTGACAGCGGGTATGACGATCCCGGGTTTGTGACGATCTGGAGCTTCGATGTTTAGAGACTGAAGCTGAAAGTTGCTCCCATGTTCCCCAAGTCCAATTTTTTCCTCAAACCATAACTATCTGAGATACTACAATGAGCTTTGACCTGAAAAGTTTAACCCTCGACGAAATGACCCAGATCGATGCCGGTTCGAATGATCCCTTTGCCGGTTCTTTTTCTACTTCAACTGAATTTGGCGTCAGTGTTGGTGACAGTGGCTATGACGACCCCGGGTTTGTGACGATCTGGAGCTTCGATGTTTAGAGACTGGATTTGAAAGTTGTTTTGTATTCCCAGGATTCAATTTTTTTCCTCAAACCATAACTATCTGAGATATTGCAATGAGCTTTGACCTGAAAAGTTTAACCCTCGACGAAATGACCCAGATCGATGCCGGTTCGAATGATCCCTTTGCCGGCTCTTTTTCCACTTCGACTGAATTTGGTGTCAGTGTTGGTGACAGTGGCTATGACGATCCCGGGTTTGTGACGATCTGGAGCTTCGATGTTTAGAGGAGAACTCTGACTTTTACCCACTTCAGTCAGCCTTCCACCTTGCGCTGATGAAATGATGCCCTTTAATAGTACAGGCCTAACGTGAAATTCCGTTTTCTGCACATTGAACTCGGAAGCTCCTTTTTCCACCAATTGCAATACGCCGCAACAGCGATTTGGGCAACACTAGCAAAAGTGAAGCTCTACATCCAGAAAAATTTGAGGCTACGAATATCAGATTCAGCATCGTAGCCTATTAGTGCACAAAAGTAATTTTCCTGTTAGCATTAGAATCGTCTTTTTGTTCATTTACTTGTCGCAGCTAAGCAAACTTTGGCCATACACATGCATCCTGGTCAATAGTAAGCAGAATGCCTAAACTGGGGCGTTCAATCACCAGAGAAGTTTGGCACGCATTTGGATAGAAAGAGAGGATTGAGTTTCAGCGGATTATTGAATACTACAAATGCGACGTAGATTTTTCTTTGTCAAACAACAAGATGAACGTGACTGCGGCGCAGCATGCATTGCCTCCATCACCGCATATTACGGTTTGAAGATTCCTCTTGCACAAGTACGAGAATTTACGGCCACCGATCGTAAGGGCACCACGATACTCGGCCTCGTGGAAGCCGCTGAAAAATTAGGATTCCAGGCCAAAGGAGTCAGAGGAACACTTGATTCATTGCGGGACGTTCCAACACCGTTCATTGCCCGAATCGACAAGCCAGGTGTGGGATTCCATTATGTCGTCGTCTACAATATCGGCAAAAAGCATGTTCACATTGGTGACCCGGCGCAAGGCATTGTAAAAGTGACGCTGGCGGACTTTCTCAATCAATGGACAAACATTCTGGTCCTTATCAGCCCGGCCGAAAACTTTGCTCCCGCCGACCACACCGAATCAAATCTACGACGATTCTGGCATTTGATTCGCCCCCATAGCAGCCTGCTTGCTGAAGCATTCGTTGCCGCCATCGTCTACACCGTCCTGGGTGTCCTTACGGCATTCTATGTGGGTACACTTCTCGACTCAGTGTTCCCCAACGGCGATGAACGATTGCTGCATATTCTATCGGCGGGCATGCTGCTGCTGATCGTACTGCGCGCTTTCTTCGGCTGGACACGCCGCCTCTTGCTGCTAATGGTGGCCCAGAAGATAGACGCCAGCCTCATTCTCGGCTACTACAAGCACATTCTCAATCTGCCGCAATCTTTCTTTGATGCTCGTCGGGTCGGTGAAATTATCTCACGTGTCAATGATGCCGTCAAAATCCGCACGGCCGTCAGCGGTGCGACACTGACGATCCTGGTCGATTCGCTGATGATAGTCTTTGCATTCGCTGTTCTGCTGCTCTATTCAGCCAAATTGGCCCTGCTGGTAGCTTGTGTTTTTCCGGGTTTTGTCATGGTGTTTATGTTGTTGCGAGGTCCGATTCGGCGCACACAGCGATCGCTGATGGAACGTTCGGCCGAGTTACAGGCTCAATTCACCTCCAGCATCAACGGCGTCGAAACGATCAAAGCCGTTTCAGCCGAAAATTATTCCAACCTCAAAACGGAACTGATTTTCACGCGCATCCTGCGCTTGATGGACAGCGCGACCAAACAGAATATGTTCAACTCAACAGCGGCCGAGCTCTTAAGCTCGATTGCGGTGGTGACGCTCTTCTGGTTCGGCGGCTTGCTGGTGTTTCAGGGCGATATCAGTCTCGGTGAATTGGTTGCATCATTCACGCTGCTCGGTTACCTGACTGCGCCGCTGGCGCGTCTGGTCAACGTTCATCAGAATGTACAGGATGCCCTTATTGCCGCCGATCGCTTGTATGAAATTCTGGCCATCGAAACCGAGGACAAACACAACGAACTCAAGATCAAACTGGATGTCGACAAGGTAAACGGCGAGATTCTCATCGATGGCTGTTCCTTTCGCTATGGCGCCCGCGCTGACGTCATCAATAAGCTAAGCTTCAGCATACCGGCGGGCAAAATTACTGCAATTGTCGGCGAGTCAGGTTCCGGCAAGTCGACAATTCTTAAGTTGCTCCAAAAAATGTATAGCGTCCGCGAAGGCAAGATTTTGTTGGACGGCGTTGACCTGCGCGACATTGAAGTGCACTCACTGCGACAAGTACTCGGTGTCGTCCCGCAGCATATTGAACTGTTTCACGGCACGGTTCTTGAGAATGTGGCCTACGGTGAATCACAGCCTCGCGTCCAAAGAGTGATGGAAGTATGTAGTCTCGTCGGGGCTGATGCGTTCATCAACGACCTGCCCCATCGATATAATTCATTGCTCGGCGAACATGGTGCAACGATCTCCGGTGGTCAGCGCCAGCGCCTGGCCATTGCGCGAGCGCTCTACAAGGACCCACGCGTGTTACTGCTCGACGAAGCGACCAGTAATCTCGACAGCGCCGCGGAAGCCGCCATCCAAAAACTACTCAGTTTGCTGAAGTTCCAGAATATGACCATTGTCCTGGTGGCTCATCGTCTGAGTACTGTTATGCGCGCCGATCAGGTTGTTGTTGTCGAAAAAGGCGCTGTCGCTGAGTTCGGCACACATAAAGAGCTGCTGCAAATGCGCGGCAAGTATTTCGATATGTGGAATCGGCAAATTCCTTTTAACTCATTCAGCGATTTATTGACGGAATCGTAAGGTGAGCAGCGAAAAACCAATAGCGCCCAAACTAATGCTCCCGAACGGCGACAATCGTATCACGATTCCTGAAATTATCGCCAGACCGGCATCAAGCCAGGACGGCATCGTCCTGAGCGAGGATTTACTGCCCCAGACCGTTGAGGTTTACCTGGCACGTCCCTCGCGCCGGCAGCGCTGGGTCTTCTGGCTACTAATCCTCTTGCTGGCCGGTATCAGCGGCTGGGCCTACTTTTCCAAAGTTAACATCGTAATTCGGGCGCCTGGAATTATCAGACCCTCCACTGATCTGCAGGTATACTACGCACCCTTTGATGCCTTGCTTGAAAGATTGGATGTCAGCGAGAATGCCACGGTGCAGGCGGGCGACACGCTCGCAGTTTTCCGTCTGCGCGAGTGGAAAGAACAACAGCAACTCACCGAACAAGAGCTCCAGGAGTCACAGCGCGAGATAAATGACATCCGGCGGATCCTCGAGGTCCTGCCCGCCGAAGTGAGCGGGACCAATGTTATGACTGCACTGCCGGAGTCGATCGAACTCAGCCTGCTCAAGTATCGTTCGGACTATAGCCTTCTGCAGCGCGATCTGCACCTGATGCAGGAACAATTCACGGTGTTTAAGAAACGCAGTGATCGTGCCGAGCGCCTTTTTGATAAGAATGTCATCAGCGCCGAAGAATATGATACCGAAGCCAGTGCGACCCGTCTGCAGGAACTTAAGATTAAACAATTTCTGAATGACCAGGAGAAGAAGCTGCGCGATGCGGCTTTTGCGCTGCAGCAAACGCAAGTAGCCATGCAGAAGGACCTGGCTCAGCTGCGCAACACTATCGACAAAGCGCATATCATAGCCAATGTCTCCGGTACGATTAGTTCGCTGCGTGTCGCCAAGAAAGGGATATTCTGCAATCGCGGCACTGAGCTGTTTGCCGTTACGCCGGATCTTGAGCTGCGGGCTGAAATTCGAGTGCCGCCAAAAGACGCGGGTCTGCTGCGTGACAGTCTGCAGATCAGTTATCTCGTGGAAGCATACAGCTACAGCGACTGGGGCGCCGCCACGGGCTATATCACGACCATTCCGGATGATATCATCCTGGATCGCGAGACCGGTAAGGCCTACTTCAACGTCCTGGGTTCATTTGACAGCCTGAGCTTGCCATACAAGAAAGCAGCCCAATCCGGGATCGCCGTACCGCTGCGCAAAGGGCTGACTTTTCAGGCCAATATAATCGTGGGGCAAAAACGTCTGCTGGAGTTGCTGTACGACAAAAGCGTAGACTACTTTCACTTTGAATAGACGCCGTTGGCGGAAGGGAATTCAACGCCAAAGGTAGCGCCGTCGCCGAAGCGGCTTTCACACCAGATCCGGCCATTCATTTCTTCAACAAACTTTTTCGAAATGGCCAGACCAAGACCCGAAGAGCTCTCGCCGCCGGTCGGCTTGGCGCTCAGCCGAACAAACTTCTGAAACAGTCGGCTTTTGTCATCATCCGTCAGTCCCGGTCCTTCATCGCGCACGGCACAAACAACCCGCTCGCCTGCGCTTTTGAGACTGATCCAAACATCTTTCTGTTTGGGTGAATATTTAAGGGCGTTGGAAAGCAGATTCTCGATCACTTCACGAATCCGCTCTTCGTCGCCGATTATCAGATGGCGTGCATCTTCACTGCTGTAGTGCAGATTGATGCGTTTCTTGTTGGCGCGCGTCGTGTACAGATCCACAATCGAAGCGGCGATATCGTCCAGCGAGATTAACTTGCGCTCAAAGTGCATCTTGCCGTCTTCCAACATACGTACATCCAACAGGTTGGACACCAGCTTCATCATCGAATCCGAACAGCCTTGAATATTGTCGATGTACTTCAGAATATCGCGCTTGGTGAGCAGCGACAGATATTGCTTCATGGAGTCGGCAGCCAGCAACACGCCCGTCAAGGGATTCTTCAGGTCGTGCGCAACGATACTCATGATCTCATTCTTCTCGTTGTTAACTTTCCGCAATTGATCATTAGTGTATTGCAGCTTTTCGTTGGCGACTTCCAGCTCATGGTTAACCTTCATCGTCTCCAGCTGTTGCACTTCAATCTCTTCTTTGGCAGCTTCCAGCGAACGGGTCTTTTCTTCCAGGGCCGTATTCGTTTGCTCGATTTTAACGAGTGCCGAAGCCAGCTCAACGTTTTTCAGACGATAAATCTCTTTTTCCCGTTCGACGCGTTCCATGTCATAGCGGAATTCAATTGCGGTGATCGCTTTTTGTTTTTCGATGTTAAGAACTTCGTCCCTGATCTGAGAAAATCTTCGATAATGAAATAACGACGATTCAAAATCCTTTAATTTTTCATATACAGAAGAACAGTGTTCGTGAACACGGAAGCTGAGTTCTTTATCATTAATTTCTTCGGCAATTGACAAAGATTCGACACAACTATCTATCGCCTGTTCATAATTCTCAATTGCTCCTAAAATTTTGGCGATGTTTAAGTGCACACTGGCTTGGCCAGCCTTATCTCGCAGCTGTTCAAAAAAGAGGAGAGCCTTCTTTTGATACTCCAAGGCGGATTTATGGTCTCCCAGATCATTGTAAACATTACCCATATTCTGAACTGCATGAGCAATGCCATTTTTATCTCCGATTTTTTGACGCACCTGAAGAGACTTAACTAAACATTCCAGAGACTCATCGTATCTCTTGAATACCTGAAAAATGAGACCGATGTTTCCAAGCGTTTGAGCCAGACCGCTATACTCATCGATTTCCTCAAAAATTGGAAGTGCTTTCTTGAGATACTTGAGCGCAGTTTCGTGGTGGCCAAGGTAAAAATAAATTGCACTGATGTTATTTAGCGTCCGAGCTGCGTTTCTTTTGTCACCAAGCTCTTCGCTAATATTGACGGCCTTCAGGTGAAATTCGAGCGCGGTATCATATTGCGAGAGTTGTTGATAGATATTTCCGATGTTTGTAAGTACGTTGGCGGCTGATTTCTTATCCCCCGCACTCTCAAGTAGATTTAGTGATTTATGCTGGTGATCCAGAGCCTCATTGAATTTGCTCAATTTTAGATACACAGCCCCAAAAAGATTGTGAACGCTCGCTTCACCCTCTTTGTTGTCAATCTTTTGAAATATCTTCAAGGCAGACTGCGCGTCTTCCAGGGCCGACTTACTGTTTCCAAGCAAAAAGCTGGTCACTCCCGAATTACGATAACTGTATCCCTCCGCTTGTCTATACTCGTTGGATTCGGCTAGTTTTCTGGCATTGACAGCCAGCTTCCGTGCAAAATTCGGATTATTGTACCTGGAATTCCACGCACACTCATTCAGGATATCTGCGCGTTCCCGGTCATCGTGGGCCTGGTCAAGTTTTTGCTGTATGTCCGGGTATTCTTCCAGCATTGGGGCTACGCGTGACGTTGGGCTCTGTAGCGTATTTTATGTTTGCAAAGAATCAAGGCTGTTCTGACGACTTTGATGGTAGACTCACCAACCGGGTAAGCATTGACGCACAAAAATTACGATTTTTTCTACAATAACCATACTTACCCTGCCTGAGCCTCGCAATCAGGCGCCAATCGGCAGGCAGACCGTAAATGTCGATCCCTCACCTTCCTTGCTTTCGACCGCTATCGTCCCTTTGTGTAATTCCACAAAGTCTTTGACAATCGAAAGGCCGATACCCGTGCCCGGCCGATGCATACTATTCGAAGCCCGAAAAAAGGGCGTAAAGAGACGGTCCAGTTCTGTCTGAGGGATGCCGATGCCCCTGTCCATGACTTTGATATTGACCTGGTCTTCGTTGCGACACAGCTTGAGCTGTACACTGTGTTTGTTGTCGGAATACTTGATTGCATTGGACAACAAATTTTTGATCACTTGTCGCAGCAGCTTTTCGTCAGCCCTGACCCAGGGAACGTCTTCGCTGAAATCGCTCTCGATCTGCGTTGCTTTCGGGTCATTTGAACGCAAATGGTCCAATAGTTCCACGCAAAGAGCGCGCACATCCACAAATTCGAGATTGAGACTTTCGCCAACTGCGGGCAGGGAACTCTGTAGTAAAAAATCATCCATGAGATGTGTGAGCTCGGTCACGCGGTTTTTGATCTTGCGAACCTCCTCCAACCGATTGACGACATCCATACGATCCACATAGCGTTCAAGCATTTCCGCGGAGGAAAGGATGCCAGTCAGCGGCGTTCGAAACTCATGCGATACGGTTGAAACAAAGCGCGTCTTAAGCAGGTTCAGTTCCCTTTCGGTTTCCAGGGCTTTACGCAGGTGCAGCTCTGCCTGCTTCTGCTCCGTGATAATATGACAAAACATGCGGATGATATCGCTTTCGCTCAAATACGATACCGACAGCTCATAAATAATGTGTTCGTGTTCCAACTCCTGCCGAATGACCGTATCGGGTGCCTCCGTGAGATTTTCGACCCTGCCGACAAGCCAGTTTAGTACGGGATGCGCAAATCCCTGCTCGTCAAGATCGGGGAAATGTCGATACGCAACCCGATTGCGATAGACTACTTCACCATTCTTTCGGATTTCGATTATCGGGTTGGGGTTTTGCTCGGGAAAGCTGGCCAGGGCACGCAGTCGCTCTTCGACGGCTTTCTTTTCAGTCACGTCGAGCGCAACCTGGATATAATACCGCTCGCCGCTTTCCACCTGATAACGCGTCGCATACATTTCCAGCCAGCGGTACGCACCGGACTTATGCCGAAAACGATAGGTTTCGTGCAGTACCGCGGCCGAGTCTTCCTGAAACCACTTATCCCATTTATCATTCACTCTGTCACGGTCATCCGGATGGTACAGATTCATCGTCTGCTCGCGATTGAACTGCGAGAATTCTTCCGGCGTATATCCTGTTTGCCGCACGAAGGCTTGATTGCCGCCCGAAAAACGGCGTATGCCATCTTTTTCGACCATCTGCATAATCGCAACCGGAACAGCATCGACCAGCACCCGGTTGCGCTCTTCACTGTCACGCAACAGGTGCTCCACCTCTTTCAGTCCGGTAATATTGACCGCCGAACCGACTACTTCACGAACTGATCCGCCCTCGTTGACAGGTTCCAGGGCGTAGAATAGCCATTGTCCATCGAATTCGAGCTCAAATGTAACCGACTCCCCCGCAAAAGCACGATCGAGAAAAGGACCGACGCGGAGACGATGCGCTTCGCCAAAAACTTCGTCCGGAGCGTATCCTTTCACCCGTTGCGATGTGAATTCACCGGCCAACTTTCCTTCACGCAGCATATAGGCATAGCGGTCGTCGGCCGTCCGCACAAGCTTGAAGACCAAATTCTGGAGATTCTCGATTGTGCGACGAAAGTCTTTCGTCAGCGAGTCCTCCACGGCATCCTGCGCGCGTTTCAATTCACTGATATCAACGCAAATCTGATTGAGCGCGTATACGGAGTCGTTCTCATCGACATCGGCGTAGAGGTAGGTGTCGAGCCAGCGCAGCTCATTGTTTCTGTTGATGATTCGATAATTAATATGCTTGCGACCGATGTAGCCCTGCGCCTGCCATTCCTTGAAAAACGCAAAAATGCGCTCGCGATCCGCCTCGTGAATCATCGCCACCAATTCCTGCGGCGTCAGAGCTTCATATTCTTTAAGCGTATAACCGCATTGCCGCTCGAATTCCTGATTCACATACTCGTAGCGATGCTCCTCGAGCAGATATTTCGTGACGGCAACCGGCGCATTTCGGACAAGCTGACGAAAGTTCTCTTCGCTCTGTCGCAACTCCAGCTCGGCCCGCACCCGGCCCGTCACGTCGGTCAAAACGCCCACGGATCCGCGCGTGGCAGCAGCTTCGTCGATAATAGACGTCAGCGATATTTCGACCCATATCCGCTCGACGCCGTTCTTAACCAGTGTATTCAGATAGCGACCGGATTCACTGCCATAGGTGGTTTGCCAGCGATCCACTTGTCCGCGACTGTCGAAATCGGCATCAAAAACATCTGAGTAATCACGTCCCAGTAAACTCTCTCTGCTGCGAGCCGTAAGCTCGCACATCCGCGCATTTACGTATTCGATAACGCCATCGGCATTGGCCATAAACAAAGCTTCGCCAAGGCTTTCGAACACCTTTCGATAGTGGTCCAATTCGGCCAGGCTGCCTGTGGATGTTGGTGTTTCGTTCTCGCTCTCGCTTTCCGAATCCAGCAGATCGGCGCAACGTACGTGAATCACGTAGCATTCGAGCTGACCCTCGGAATCCTGTGATGTATGCAGAGCACGGCTCAGGTCGAAACGCATTCTCCCGGGGAAGATTCCTACGAGACGCTGAGCGTCGGATGCACGGACAGAAAGTGCGGCGATTTCAAGGAAGGTCATCTCCCGGGTCAGCTCACCCTCGATGCACTGAAATCGCAATACATCATCTATCGAAACACTGCCCTTATCTGCTGTCCCAAGCTCACACAGATTCCTGGCGGTATCATCGGCAAAACGTATGCACGCGTCGCGGTTCAGGACAAAAACGCATTCTACCCAACGCCCGGTGTCGGCGTCGCGATTTGGCCCCTGCTGATCTGAAGAGAAATCCAGCGGCCGGCGATCGTCGTGTGCCAATACATTACTCATGCCTGGATATGCTCAATCGTCTCCGGACGCCCGCGTCCGCCAGTGACAGTTCGCCGATTATCAAAGGAAGGGTTTATAAGACGCTGCCGTGACAGTCAACCGACAGAGGCAAACCGAGACCTAGGTCCACTAATTCCAATGAGCAAGAGCAGCCAAAGCGAGCGGGAATCTCCAAATCCTTAACTTAGCGTCAATGCTCAATATATGCAACCCAATTGGCAAATTGCGAACCGACACTACCTGTGCGGGCTTGTGAATGGCAATTTCACCGGTCTGTATCAGCCCCTGGTCTGTCTTTCTTGGCGTCATAGGCGGTGTATATTTTCGTATATTCGTAGCCCGAAATCCGGCAACTACATTTTAACTATAACATTCATCCATGGACTTTCTTTCCGCCATCCCCTGGGATTTCTCACCTGATATCATTGACTTTGGATTGTTCAAGATTCGCTGGTACGGCATCCTGTTTGCGCTGCCATTTATTGTCGGCTACTATCTGATGCTTCCGATCTTCAGAGAAGAAGGCAAAAAACAGGAAGAACTGGAAACGCTTACGATTTATATGATTGTCTCTACTATCGTCGGCGCGCGCCTTGGGCACTGCCTCTTTTACGATCCGATTCAGTATCTCAGCCACCCACTCGAAATTCTCAAGGTCTGGGAAGGCGGTCTGGCCAGTCACGGAGCCGCTCTCGGTATTATGGCCGGAATGTATCTATTTGCGCGCAAACGCAAAGGATTTACTTTTCTTTGGGTGGCGGACCGCGTTGTCCTGGTCGTCGCCATTTCCGGTATTTCAATCAGACTGGGCAACTTATTCAATTCGGAAATTTATGGCATTGCGACCGATCTGCCCTGGGGATTCATATTTCTCAACGACGGTCAGACTATCGCCCGCCACCCGACGCAGATATATGAGGCGCTGGCCTATGGCTTTGTGTTCGCGCTGTTGTACGGTCGATACCGAAAGTACAAGACCAAGTTGCAGCAGGGCTCGCAATTGGCCTGGTTTCTCATTTTAGTGTTCAGCGCTCGCTTTCTGATCGAATTTGTTAAGATCCCCCAGAAAGGACTTGATGACGGTACATTGCCGCTGCAAATGGGGCAGTTGCTGAGTATTCCTCTTATTGCACTCGGTGTATATCTCCTCCTTAAACATCGCAGGCGGCAGCCGGCGGCAATGCTCAATTCCTGAATGATTCTCAAGCGTCGCTTGCCGACGAGTCATCGCACAAATCAACTGACAAGGCATGAAATCAAGTACAATTCCTCGTCGCATTGCTCTTCGGGATTTCTTTCGCAATCCGGCGGCTGGTAACTTTCAGATTTCTCCGGATGGCGAGTTCATCTCTTATCTGAAGCCCTACCAAAACCGCATGAATATCTTTGTCAGGCCGCGCGACGGCGGCGGCGAACGGCGCGTCAGTTCGGCTACGAGTCGCGATATTACGGCCTACATGTGGAAAAACGATCGATTGTTGTATATGCGCGACTCGGCAGGTGATGAAAATTATCGCCTGTATAGCGTCGATCGCCAAGGTAACAACTACCGCGACCTGACGCCCTTTGAGAATGTGCGCGTCAAACTGGTAGATGAATTGCCCGATATCAACGACGAAGTGCTCATCTCAATGAATCACCGCCGTAAGGATGTCTTCGATGTTTATCGCCTTAATATCGAAACCGGCGATCTGCAAATGGTGGCCGAAAATCCCGGCAACATCACAAGCTGGATCACCGATCACGAAGGACGTCTGCGCCTGGCTTTCGCCGCCGATGGCGTGGATGAGGCGATTCTCTATCGCGATTCGGAACAGGATGAATTCCGCTGTCTGATGCGCAATAATTTCAAGACCTCCGTCTTCCCGCTCTTTTTTACCTTTGACAACGCAAATTTTTATGCGATTTCCAATCAGAACCGCGACAAAAAAGCGATAGTCTTGTTCGACATCGCCCAGGGCCGGGAACGTGAACTGTTGTTTGAGCATCCCGATGTCGATGTCAGCGGCCTCAGCTATTCACATTACCACAAACGCTTATGGGTGGCGAGTTTTACAACATGGAAACGACAACTGCACTTCTTCGACCAGGAAATCAAAGAAGTGTACGATTCGCTTTTTCGGCGATTCGAGAATAAAGAAGTGAGCATCGTTGATACGGACAAAACAGAACGTCGTTTGATTGTTCGCAGCTACAGCGATCGTTCGCTCGGCAGCTACTATTTGTATGATCGTGCCGACGACAGCCTGGAGCTTCTCTGCGAAGTGAGCCCCTGGCTGAATGAAGAAGAGCTTTGCCCGATGAAGCCGATAGAGTTCACCGCTCGCGACGGTTTACAGATTCACGGCTATCTCACCCTGCCGCTTGGACGCCCGGGCAGGAATCTGCCGACCGTTCTGCACGTTCATGGCGGTCCTTGGGCACGAGACAGCTGGGGCTACCGGGCACAGACGCAATTTTTGGCCAATCGCGGTTACGCTGTGCTGCAGATCAACTTCCGAGGCTCCACTGGCTATGGAAGAGAGTTCTGGAAAGCCTCGTTTCGTCAATGGGGAGCGGCAATGCAAGACGACCTCAGCGACGGTGTTCACTGGCTGATTGACCAAGGTATTGCCGATCCGGATCGCGTGGCAATTTACGGCGGTTCGTATGGCGGCTATGCCACGCTGGCGGGCCTGTGTTTCACACCGGACCTTTATACCTGCGGTATCGACTTCGTCGGCGTTTCCAATCTGCTCACATTCATGAACTCCATTCCTCCATACTGGAAACCCCTGCAAACCAAGATGTACGAGATTATCGGTCATCCCGAACGCGACCGAGATATGTTAACTCAGCGATCACCCGTTTTTAATGTTGATAAAATCAAGGCTCCCCTGCTCGTTGCTCAGGGCGCCAAAGATCCGCGTGTCAATATCGAAGAGTCAAATCAGATCGTCAATGCGCTGCGGGAACGCGGCATCGACGTACCCTACATCGTTAAGGATAACGAAGGACACGGCTTTCACAATGAAGAGAATCGCCTTGAGTTTTACGAGGCGATGGAACAGTTTCTTGCGAAACATCTGGAATAAAGTTCTGCGCGCTTCACATCATTTTGTCCATCCATTCGTCTGCATTGGTTATGCAAAACGGACAAGGAACAGCTTGAATGGCTAGAAATTCCACATCAATGTTTAACGAGAAGAAGGCCGCCGGCCATGCCGCTTCATCACCATCCGACAAGGATACAGACCAAGATAGGCTGACGGGAACTCAACGCGAGCGGCTCAGCAAACAGCTCGATGAACGGACACGCGACTTCCGTCCCGAAGATGAAGAGAAGGTGCTGCGCCAGGTGCCCGCCAAGGTACAAGACATACTCAACTCGACGGCAAAACAACGTCCTTTCGTCTTGCGTTTGCTAGCCAATGTCAGGGAAATGTTTAGCCTGCTGCGCGATCCTGATTTTAAGTTGCAGTTGACCACCAAAGCGATTCTCGTTGCGGCACTGGGCTATTTCGTCCTGCCCTTCGATCTTATCCCGGATTTTTTGCCGATCGTTGGTTATCTCGATGACGCCTTTATTATCAGTCTGGCTCTGGCGCGCATTACTCATGAGCTCGAACGTTTCCGCGCAACAAGCGGTCGCGGGGGCGTTGAAGCCGAGTCCGGCAGCTGACTTTTGCTCCGATCCTTCAAAAATCGCGAGGTCTTGCCCTGGCCGCCGCTAGCCTTTTTGCTCCATTTGCTACCGCCGAATTTTTTAGCGGTATGAGATTTCCGGCTGTGTGGCTTGCGCTCGCCGGCTGAAAAGCCCGCGAAACACAAGACAAACTCGCCCTTGAATTTCAGCTTGCTGAATTTCCGCCACAATTCGTCAATCGTACCATAATGGTGGGTCTCCGAAGGCATCGTGAGGTTGCAGCCCAGATAAGCCCGTCGATCCGCAAGTACCGTTGCCGCCGCTTCGAGAAAGGGCTTTAGTCGATAAGGCGTTTCAAGCAGGACAACGGTGCGCGGCTCCTTCGCCAAGCTACGTAATTGCTGCAGCCGCTCATCCGACTCGCGGCTGAGAAATCCTGCGTACAAAAACTGACTGCTGTCCAAGCCGCTGGTAACAAGCGCTGTCAGGATGCTGGATACCCCGGGAATTGCCGTAACGTTGATTCCCAATTCCAGAGCGCGTCGAACAAGCCCCTGCCCCGGGTCGGCAACAAGCGGCGTGCCGCAGTCTGAGATCAGCGCCAGGGCACTACCCGTCTGGAGTTTTTGCAGCAAGATTTCGGTTTGTTCCTGCTCATTGTGTTCGTGGAGCTCTTCAATCGGTTTGCTTACGCGGTGCTGGTGCAGTAGACGTGCCCCTACCTTCAGCTCCTCGCAGACTACCAGATCAGCCTTTTTAAGCACTTCGATCGCGCGCAGCGTAATGTCGTCGAAATTGCCGATCGGCGTCGAGACAATAAACAATGTCCCCGTGGGAGCGCTGTCTTCAATACTGTTTGGAGTTTCCATAAGAAGCCGCAAAAATACGAAAATTCGGTCCTTGCCAAAGTGCCGGCACCATAGTAAATTGGCGCGCCGAGGAATCCGCCCGGTAGAATGCGCTCCTTATGACCGGGAAAAGAATTGAGACGGATATGTCAACTCCATTGTCTGTAGAGCCGGAAGAACAACAGCGTCTGATCCAAACTAAGTATAAGCAGGTACTGGATCGATGTAAGCTGGCGGCTCAATGCGCGCAGCGCGATCCGGCGGAAATTCGCATCGTCGCAGTCAGTAAGGCGCAGCCCGTCCGTGTTCTACAGGCGGCAATGGATAGCGGCATAGCCAGGTTTGGTGAAAACTATGTGCAGGAGTTTATCCAGAAAGCTGCCACGCTGGAGGCGGCGGGCGATCGGGTCGGCCCCTCGCCGGAATGGCATTTCATCGGACACCTGCAACGCAACAAAGTCAAATACATCGCCGAACGCTGTACATTGATTCACTCGGTCGACTCGCTGCGGCTGGCAGAAGAACTGTCGCAGCAGGCTCTGCGCCATCAACGTCGGATGGATGTTCTGCTGCAAGTGAATACTTCCGGCGAAGAGTCGAAATACGGTGTTCGGCCCGAGGAAGCTGCAACGCTTGCCGAAACGCTGCTGCCCCTGCCCGGCATTGCAGTTAAAGGTCTTATGACGATCGCGGTGTTTGCCGACAATGCTGCAGTCACACGACCGATGTTTCGCACTTTGCGTGAACTGCGCGACGATCTTGCCTCCCGTTTTGCCGACGAGGTACATAGTCTGCGGGAATTGTCAATGGGAATGACCAATGACTTTGAAACGGCGATTGCCGAAGGGGCGACCTTGCTGCGAATCGGCACGGCTATTTTCGGGCCGCGTAGCTCTAACAAGTAACATTTCGGATGAACTGTGGTCGCGCACCGCAGCTATGAGTTGAGTAAACAGACGAAGATTTCCCTATGACGATGAGCCCGGATATCGATGCTGCCTTCGACTTTATTCGTCAACAAACTGATTTGACGCCCGCGACGGGTATTATACTGGGAACCGGCCTTGGCGGACTGGTAAACGACCTCGACATCGAACAGGCGATAGATTATGAAACCATTCCCGGCTTTCCGGTATCAACGGTTGAAACGCATTCCGGTCGATTGCTGTTCGGCAGACTTGGCGGGCAGACGGTGGCGGCCATGCAGGGCCGGTTTCATTATTACGAAGGTTATTCCATGCAGCAACTCGCCTTTCCGCTGCGTGTGATGAAAAAGCTCGGCGTTGAGCGACTCTTTATTTCCAATGCCTGCGGTGCGATGAATCCGCAGTACCGCAAGGGCGACGTCATGATCATCGAGGATCATATCAACCTTATCGGCGACAACCCTCTGATCGGACCCAATGATGAAACGCTTGGGCCTCGTTTCCCGGACATGTGTGAGCCGTATTCGCGGCGATTGATCGAAATAGCCGAAGCGGTTGCGCTCGAGCAGCGCATCAAACTGCAAAAAGGAGTCTACGTTGCGGTTGCCGGGCCGAATCTCGAGACGCGTGCCGAGTACCGTTTTTTACGCATCATTGGCGCAGACGTAGTCGGTATGAGCACGGTACCTGAAGTGATCGCAGCCCGCCATCTGAATATGGAGGTCTTCGGCATCTCCATCGTAACGGATGAGTGTTTTCCGGAAGCGCTGCAGCCGGTGAATATTCAGGACATAATTGCGACGGCAATGGCGGCCGAGCCGCAGATGACGACGATTCTGAAAGGTGTTGTCGCCGCCGTCGGATCTTAGCCCGACTTTTCCTTTTAATTAATTGTGAAAGCTGTATTTTCCAGGCAGAGATAAAGTTTCTAAGGAATGGATCCATGAATTCGCGAATTCAATACCGACTGTTGGCACTGACGCTCGTCAGCCTTAGCCTCGTGAGCTGTGAACCTGAAGAAGTCGTCGTTGGAGGCGGCGTCAATCCCTGGCGTCTCTTTGTCAGCACCGACGACAGCCAATCGCAAATAGCGGTTGCCGAGTTACCGTCCAACAGTATTCTGCCCGACGGCGGCGATCTGTTGAATACCGGCGGCAAAGTGACTCACATGGTAAACTTTCGCGATTTCCTTTATGTATTTACGCCCGAGCAGCATCGTATCGATGTACTTTCACTTAAAGTAGGCGATGACTTCAAGTTCGTGGAAACGCTCGATTTTTCGTCAATCGAACCGATGCTGGAGCCCTCCGACATCAGCTTCGGCAATGCGACAACGGGATATATTACCTTCAGCAATTCCTCGACCGTGATTGTGCTTGACGTCACCACTATCGGAGGTGATGCCTCGCTGTGTCGCCTCTGCGATGAACTAGAGGCCGGCCAGAATCCGGTTGCGATCACCGTACTGGAAAACCGTATGTTTGTCGCCAATCAAGGTGACAATTCCGTGACGGTCATCAACACCCCTACGGGGCTTACATCGACGATATCGGGATTGCCGGCGGCGCCGACTTTTATCGAAGCCATCCCCGGACGCGACCAAATCGCCGTTCTCAGCCTGGGCGCCGGCAAACTGGAGGGCGACAATAGAGAGCAAAGCGAGAGTATCCTTACCTTTATCAATGCCGGTGATGAGAGTATTGTTGAATCGATTCCAATCTTTCTTACTGAGAGCACGCGCCTGTCCAACACGCCGCGCGGCCTTGTCATTACCGAGCGTGACTATATCATGATTCCCTCGAATCACTACGTTTTACGTCTGGATCTACGCAACCTGGCCAGCAGCCCCACGCGCGTCCTTAATCTTGCGGTAAAGTCTTCCGTTTACAATTCCATTCGTGACGAAGTCATCTTCATCGACGAGGACAATCGAACAATCAGAGTGCATAGCGCTACCGGTTCGAGAATCGCGTCTTACGCCTTGCCTGCATCGCCGATTGCGACCTTAGTTCCGCGTTAATACAAACCAACGGAGTCTGTCGAGATGCAACCTACAATTGGAGAAATCGCCGAAACGCGCCTGGAAGATCTTGAAGTCATCGAATTTACGCTCTCTTACCCATCGCCGACCGGCGCGATGCAGACGCAGTCTTTCGGCATCAACGTTGCCAAAGTGCGCGAAATCATTCGGATGCCGAATCTGACGTCACTGCCCAATTTGCCCTCGGGTGTTCGGGGTATTTTTAACCTGCGCAATCATATCATTCCCGCGGTCGACCTGGCCTTTCTTTTGTTTGATTATTCCAATGTGTCCGCTGATCGCAAAATGATCGTCTCTGAATTCAATCGGATGCAGTTTGGCTTTATCGTCAACGAGGTAGCCCGTATTCATCGTTTCGAGTGGTCGCAGGTGGAGTCGCCCGACGCCATCCAGGATTTCGATCCCGAAAACGCCTCTATTATCGGAATCATCAAAACAGAAAACCGCAATATTCTTATGGTTGACGTCGAAAAAATTATTGCCGATGTCAATCCTCAGCTGGCGATCGACGATATCAAAACCGATCAAAAACCCTTCGGCGCGGGGCTGCGAGTTATTACCGCCGACGATTCTCCTACCATTCGCAAGATGGTCTCTCACCGGCTGAAACTGGCCGGCTTCGAGATTGAGGCCTTTCGCGATGGTCAGGAAGCGTTGAAAGCCCTCGAAGAGATTGCTGCCAAGGTGGCGAAGGGCGGCCAACTCAGTGAGCATGTAAACCTCGTGGTCACCGATGTGGAGATGCCGCAGATGGACGGCTACACATTGACCGATCGGATACGTAAGAACCCGATACTTGCCAACCTGCCCGTTATTATTTTTTCATCCTTGATCAGTGACGACATTTTGCACAAGGGCAAACGAGCCGGAGCAACCGCTCAGCTTACCAAACCCCAATTATCCTTGTTGCTCGATACCGTTCTTGCGGTCTTAAATTCGACGAAAAAGGCGGCTTGACGAAGTATTGAATCAATGAAATCGACCGTAAATCCAGGACAATTATTGGCACAGGCGGCTCCATTGGGTCGCCTTGTTGCTTTTCCGGACGCAAGGGATTCGCGAACGATTCTTGCTGCGAGACGTCTGGCGGATGAGGGTATCTGCCGGCCGCTGCTCATTGGAGCCGAAGACGAGATTCGTTCGCAGGCCGCAGCCGCCGGCAATCTGGTGCTTGATAATGTCGGGATCGAAGATCCCGCTCGTTCGGATCGATTCGACGAGCTGGCGGAGCACCTGTATGCCAAACGGCGACATAAGGGGTTGAGCCGCGAAGAAGCGCGACGTCTCGCGCGCAATCCACTCTTTTACGCCGGCTTGCTGCTCGATTGCGAGGCGGTCGACGGTTGTGTCGGCGGTTCGCTCAGCACGACGCCGGACATCCTGCGCGCCGGCCTGCAGACCGTGGGCACAGCCGACGACGTCAATACCGTCAGCAGTTTTTTTCTGATGCTCTTCCCGGACAAAACATTTGCCTATGCCGACTGTGGTGTGCTGCCCAGTCCCAATGTCGATCAGCTGGCCGATATCGCAATTTGCACGGCCCGCAATTACCGCAAACTTAGCGGCAATACACCGTCCGTCGCGATGCTGTCCTTTTCCACGAAAGGCAGCGCCGATCACGAATCGATTGACAAAATGCGGGCGGCGACCGCCTTGATAAGGGAACGCGAACCCTCCTTGCTCGTCGATGGTGAATTGCAATTCGATGCGGCCACTGTTCCCTCCGTCGCACGACGCAAAGCACCTGATTCTCCTCTGGCAGGTCGGGCCAATGTCTTCATTTTCCCGGATCTCAATGCCGGCAACATCGCTTACAAAATCACGGAACGGCTGGCGGGTGCGCAGGCGATCGGCCCCAATGTGCAAGGGCTCCGCCGGCCCTACCTCGATCTGTCCCGTGGCTGTACGGCTGACGACATTGTTGTCAGCGCTGCCATCTGCGCCCTGATGAAGTAGAATGCCGCGTCTGGTCGACAGCAACTATGAACGGCCGGTGTTTTGCCGTGTAGCAGCAATTGGAAGTTTCGTCCTTTAAGCCGAATTTTGCACTATCGTCTGACGCCGCGCTTGACCCAGAGCAAGTTGTAAGTCATTAATTCCGGCTTGTACATTGTGGTCAACTCGGCGGAGGCTTAGGAGGAACTCTGGAACGGCCTCAAGTAGTCGACGCTGCCTATTATGTGATAGAAAAGCTGCCGTTACCTGTATGATATACTTTGTGTCCGACCTTCATCTCGGCTTGGGAGATCGCGAAGCAGACCGCCGGCGCGAGCGTGATTTCGTGACTTTCCTGCGGCGGATTAAAGATCACTGCGAAGCGTTATATATAGTCGGCGACCTGTTTGACTACTGGTTCGACTACCACAGCGTGATCCCCAAGGACCATTTTCGTTGCCTGGCGGCCCTGGACGATTTGCGCAGCAGCGGCGTTCCGATTCACTATCTGATCGGCAACCATGATTTCGGACACAAGTGGTTTTTCGAGCAAGAACTGGATATTCGCATCCACCGGCAGGATCTTGCGGTAGAACACCAGGGCAAGCGTCTCTATCTGGCCCACGGCGACGGCAAAGCGCTCAATGACAGGGGCTACCTGGTGCTGCGGGCGATTTTACGCAACCGCCTGTGCCAATGGCTCTACCGCTGGATTCATCCGGACATCGGCATCGGACTCGCGGCATCGACCTCGCGTAAGAGTCGCGGATATACCGATGCACGAGACTACGGCGACAGCGACGGACTGCAGCTATTCGCCCGCCGCAAAATCGAAGACGAAGGGTTTGATTACGTCGTAATGGGACATCGTCACCTGCCCCTTGTTCGCCCTTTTGGTGAAGGACATTACATCAATCTCGGCGACTGGCTTGTCCATCGTACTTTTGCCCGACTCTCCGGCGGTGAGCTCGAACTGCTCAAAGTTGATGATTTCTTGCTGGATCAGAAAGTGGCATGAGGCCAGAGGAACGGCTGCAGCCACAGTAAAGACAGATATTAATCACCGAGCACTTCCAGACGTGCGTACTTCAGCATCAGCGTCTTTTCGCCAACGCCGGCAAAACGAACACGAGCGCGCCGTTGATCTCCCGACCCGGCTACATTCAGCACTTTTCCCTCGCCGAATTTGCTGTGATGTACACGAAGGCCGGAACGCAGTCGACTGCGATTTTGCTCTTCCGGAATCTGCGAATAGGTCTGATCCTCGTCGGGCTTGATGTCGTCAAAGTAGCTTGTCTTACTCGTTGTTCCGGCGCTCGCCGTCGAAGATGGTCTGGTGGCTTGACGGCTGCCGCGCCCGCGCGACGGCCGCTCTGATGCAGCAGCTTGAGAGCGGCCCAGTTCTTCGATCTTGTCCTTGCCGATTTCGCCGAGAAAATAGGAAGGCTGCGGATAGCTGAGTTCGCCAAAGCGATACCGGCGCTGGGTATACGAAAGATACAAACGCTGTTCCGCCCGCGTGATAGCAACGTAGAAAAGACGGCGTTCTTCTTCCAGCTCTTCCGGCTCCTTTTCCGCTCGGGCCAGGGGAAACAATCCCTGCTCCATACCAACGATAAACACAGTGGGAAATTCCAGGCCTTTGGCGCCGTGCATCGTCATCATTGTCACAATCTTGTCCTGATCCTGTGCATCCTCTGCATCGTCTATCAGGGCGACTTCCTGCAAGTAGTCCGTCAGGGTCGGTTCGGCATTTTCGCGACTGTATTCGGTAACGTGCGACAGAATGCGCTGCACGTTGTTGTAGCGATCGAACGCATCGTCGCCATGGGCTTCCTGATACATCCGCGGCAGACCGGACGCTTCAAGATAATTCTTCACCACTTCATCCATTGGCATTTCAGCAAGCGTTTCGGTAAACCTGGCAACCCAGCTAACGAAATCAAGGGCTGCCGTCCTGGCTCTCTTTTGCAGGTTGGGAACACTTTCAATGGATCGGCAGGCATCAAAGAGCGAAAGGTCGCGGTCATTCGCATAAGCTGCAATACGCTGAAGAGAAGTCTTGCCGATTCCGCGCGCTGGCTCATTGACGACGCGCAAAAAACTTTCATTGTCGCTTGGATTGACCAGCAGCCTGAGATAGGCCAGGGCATCCTTTACTTCCTTACGCTTGTAAAAGCTCATTCCGCCGATGATGACATAGGGAATGTTGCTGCGTCGAAAAGCATCCTCCAGGGCCTGAGACTGGGCATTGATACGATACAATACCGCAAAATCTTTGTACTTCAACCCTTTGCCGCTTATCTCGCGTTTGATGGTGTCTACAACAGCCGCTGCTTCCTCGCGATCGTCATAACAACGCCGGAGATACACCGGATCGCCCGCGTCATTGTCGGTCCAGAGCTCTTTTTTGAGCTGGCGCACATTGTGCTGGATCACATCGTTGGCCGCAGCCAGAATGGTCTTGGTGGAGCGATAATTTTGTTCCAGTCGCACGACGCTGGTGTCGGTGAAATCCTTTTCGAATTGCAGGATGTTGCGTATGTCGGCGCCGCGCCAGCGGTAGATACTCTGGGCGTCGTCGCCCACAACGCAGATGTTGCGATGCTCTTTAGCCAGCATCTGGATCGACATATACTGGGCGTGATTCGTATCCTGATACTCATCCACCAGGATATAGTGAAACTGCCGGCTGTATCTGGCGAGGATTGCCGGATCGCTGCGCAGCAGAGCGATCATATTGAGCAGAATGTCATCAAAATCCATGGCATTGCTGCGCCGCATGCGATTGACATACTCCTTGTAGACAAGCCCCACCTGTTGTTCGAATACCGAATCGGCCTGTCGCTGATACTCCTGCCAGGAAAGCAGACTGTTTTTTGCCTTGGAAACAGCGCCGCGAACAGCCTGCGGCGTAAAGTCCTGCTGCGAGATGCCAAGATCGGTCATAACGGCCCGGATCTGGTTGAGGCTGTCTTCGCCGTCATGGATCGAAAAGGAACGTGTGTATCCGAGCAGCTCGGCTTCGCGACGCAGGATGCGGGCAAAGATGGAGTGGAAAGTGCCCGCCCATACGCGCTGTGCCTGCTCCGCGCCAACCAGATCGGCAATACGGGCTTTCATCTCGCGGGCGGCCTTGTTGGTAAAAGTCAAGGCCAGAATGTTAGAAGCAGGCACGCCCTGCTCGATAAGATACGCCAGACGATAGGTCAATGCTCTGGTTTTACCGCTCCCGGCGCCGGCCAGGATCAGCATGGGTCCGTCGATTTTATTACAGGCCTCGCGCTGTTTGGGATTCAGGCCGGCCAGCAGCCCCTGGCTTTTGCCTTTTCGTTCCGAACGCGATACAAGACGTACATTTTTCATGGATTTATTATCGCGAGTTTGGTATGCAAGTCTACAATTCTTCAAAAATCCGACTGAAGTCGGCGTAATCGCTGCGGCCATCGATCCAGCGCGCAGCGCGCAAGGCTCCGGCTGCAAATCCGTTCCTGTTGCGCGCGCGGTGCGTCAGTTCCAAAGTGTCGGCCTCCGAGTCGATAAGCACGGTATGAGTACCGGGAACATCACCGCCGCGTGTGGAGCCGACGTGTAAGACTGTCGCGGCCGGCGGGCCCTGCGCCGCTTCCGTCAACAGCTCGGATTTGTCGTCGAGCTCCTGCATGAGAATCGCCGCCAGACTCAAGGCTGTTCCACTCGGACTATCGGCCTTGCGCCGATGATGAATTTCATGCATCATGACATCGTACTGATCATAACGATTGGCCAGGATGGCTGCCCGCCGTACAATGGCGAAAAACATATTCATCCCGATAGAAAAGTTGGAACCTACCACGCAGCCGACGCCCGCCTCCAGCACAAGTTGCCGCACTTCGTCCTGCTGCGCCTGCCAGCCGGTGGTCCCGATTACCATTGCCTTTCGATGCGCGGCAAGCAAGCGGACATTATTCACTACGGCATCCGGCAGAGAAAAATCGATCGCTACGTCAAATTCCTCCCATTGACGGCATTCGCGTAATGGACGATCCTCGTCAAAAACGGCAGCAACGCGACAGCCATAGCCGGCAGCCAATTTATCCACCAATTGCCCCATTACGCCATATCCCACAATGGCGATTGCCGTCTCCGATGATGTCGCCGACATAGAGCTAATCTCCGCTGTTTGTCATACTACCCTTCGTTGCAGCGCCGCACTCGCCGCGCTGCAAGCTGATTTTCCGGACCTGCTTCGCCATCAGAACGCTACGGTCGCAACGAAGCAACGCTCCCGGTTTACCCATGTTCATTCCGCTCCGCGCCAGGATGAAGGACTGCAGAGATTCAGCCCCCGGGGCCAGGTGATGTCGCGAGTTCCTTCAAGATACCTTCCGTGATATCAAATCGGCGGCTGCCGGCAAAATTGCTCATAACGAGGGGGCTGTGCGTCGCAACGATGACGGTCCGCTGTTTGCCTGCCAGCTCGCCGAGTACGGTGATGACCTTTTCGGTCGTTGCATCGTCCATGTTGCCGGATGGCTCGTCGGCGATAATAACGTCGGGATCATGGATGATCGACCGCGCCAGTGCCACCAGATGTCGCTCGCCGCCGGAAAGTTGAGCGGGGAACTTATTCCGGAGAAAAGAAATACCGACATCGGCAAGGACTTCCAGGCAGCGCTTGTCGGCGGCACGCCGTCCAAATTTTGCCGCATACAGCGGATAGATAACATTTTCATACACTGTGCGGTTTGGCAGCAGCTTGCTGTCCTGAAAGATCAAACCCATGTTGCGTCGCAAGGCAGGATAAGCACGTCTGGCGATGGTGTCACTGGCTTGCCCGCCTACAAATACGCGGCCTTCGCTCGGCATCAGATCGAGGTACAGCAGTCGCAGCAGCGTTGTTTTGCCGGCACCGGTCTGTCCGGTTACCAGGAGCGTCTCACCGCTCTCGATCTTAAAGGATACGTTCCGCAATGCCGGAATACGTTCGGTCGGATAGCGGACCGTGACCGTCTCGAATGCAAAATTCATAGTTTGTAGCGCCGTTTGACCGGCAAATCCTATGCGTCGTCATCTGCCTCGCGCAGACGTTCCAGTACCGAAAAATCTTCAAGCGTCGTCGTGTCGCCCGTGATGCTGCCGCCGGCCGCAATTTCTCGCAGTAAGCGACGCATTATTTTGCCGCTGCGAGTTTTCGGCAAGGCATCGGTAAAGCGAATTTCATCGGGCCTGGCAATATGACCGATTTCGCCCCCAACGTGATTCCGCAGTGCCGAGCGTAGTTTCTCCACTGCCCTGGCCGACTGCTTAGCCTGCCCTTTGAGCGTTACAAAGGCCACGAGGGCATTGCCTTTAACATCGTCCGGTCGCGCCACGACAGCCGCTTCCGCAACTGATTGATGCGACACAAGTGCCGATTCGATTTCGGCTGTCCCGAGACGATGGCCGCTGACATTGACGACATCATCCACGCGTCCCATAATCCAGATATAGCCGTCGGCATCGCGTCGGGCGCCATCGCCGGTAAAGTAATACGCCGGGCGGCCGTCTTTTTGCGGCGGATACTCGCTCCAATATGTTTTTTTATAGCGCTGGAAGTCGCCGAAAACCGTTCGCAGCATCGAAGGCCAGGGCTGTTTCACCACCAGATAGCCGCCTTCGTTGACGTCGCAGGGACTGCCGTCACGCCGTACAACATCGGCATCGATGCCGGGCAGGGGCAGGGTAGCCGTCCCCGGCTTGAGTGGCGTTGCGCCCGGCAGCGGCGATATCATTATCGCCCCCGTTTCAGTCTGCCACCAAGTATCCACGATAGGACATCGTCCGCCGCCGATAACACGATGATACCACATCCAGGCTTCTGGATTAATCGGCTCGCCAACCGTACCCAAAAGACGCAGCGAACTAAGATCGTGGCGGCGCGGGTGCTTGTCGCCCCATTTCATAAATGCCCGGATTGCTGTCGGCGCCGTGTAAAAGATCGTGATCCGATGCCGCGCAATCATGTCCCAAAAGCGATCGGGCTCGGGGTGGTTGGGCGCTCCTTCGTACATAAACAGCGATGCGCCGTTGGCGAGCGGGCCGTAGACGATATAACTGTGCCCCGTTATCCAGCCGACATCCGCCGTGCAGAAATACAGGTCGTCCTCGCGAAGATCGAAGACCATCTTAGTAGTATAGGCCGCCTGGGTCAGATAACCGCCGGTGGTATGAAGTATTCCCTTGGGCTTGCCGGTGGACCCGCTGGTATAGAGTATAAACAAGGGGTGCTCGCTGTTCAAAGCCGGAGCGGACGCGATCGGGCTTGCATCCGCCATCAGCTCATGCCACCAATGATCACGCCGCGACTTCATTCGAACTTCGACGCCGCTTCGCCGCAGTACCACGACCTTCCTGACGGTCGCTGATTTTTTGACCGCCTCATCAACCGCCTCTTTGAGTGCGATCGACTGACCGCGTCGGTATGCGTCGTCCTGGGTGACGACACAGACGGCTTTGGAGTCGTTGATTCTCTCCCGAAGGGCATCGGCGGAAAATCCACCGAAAACAACAGTATGGGTTGCGCCGATTCGTGCGCAGGCCAACATCGCTATTGCCGCCTCGGGCAGCATGCCCATATAAATCGCCACCACGTCGCCGCGTTTAACACCAAGCCCCTTCAAGACATTAGCGAATTTGCATACCTGCGTGAAGAGCGCCTGGTAGGTCAGGGTACGCGTATCGCCCGGCTCACCCTCCCAGATGATCGCTGCTTTGTTACGGCGCCATCCGGCCACATGCCGGTCGAGACAGTTATGCGCGACATTAAGCTTACCGCCGACGAACCATTTTGCGCGCGGATACTTCCATTCGCAGGTCGACCGCCACGGCGCAAACCAGTCCAGTGCGCGGGCGCGCTCTTCCCAAAATGCGTAGATGTCGGCGGCGGCTTGCTTGCGAAGAGCTTTCAATTTGCGCAGCGATGAAACATGCGCTTCATTACTAAAAGCCGGTGGCGGATGAATGAGCCGCTCTTCCTGCAGGACCGATGATATGCTTGTATCCGTTAAACTCACCGCGTCCGGCCTTGCCTTGTCTGTCTGACTGGATTGAGATCGGACCCGGCGCTTGCCGCCATGAGAATTAGAGGCCATACTTGGTTTTGCAGCGATTGTGATAAAGAGGGCTTCCGGATATAGCTACAATCCGTCAAATATGCGAAGAGCGACGCTTTATTCCAAAGTGCCCTGTGTTTTGCTCCGACAGGCAAATCAGTCTCCCCGCTGCATTTGCAAACGGACCTCTGCGGCTCCGATGCAGTACGAAGCTGCTGCCTGTGAGCTTGACTATCTTGCTGCACTAAGACTGTGAATTTCGACTGCCCTCTGAAAAGCCGATCGCCAACATCCGTCCACGTATCCGGAATTGTGCCTGCCGGGAATCGCCTACTAATTAACAGCGAGGTCACTGTCGCGACCGCAAAGGTGTTAACTGTACTGCGTGCACCAGATTGCGAAAAGGAATTTGAAGCCGGCACATAAAACTTAAACATACTGGCGCCGGAGCAGGCAAATGCAAGGCGAAAGCTGGCGATTCTGCATGTTAATCGCTTCGGATCACGATGCCTGTTCGCCGAGACGCATCGTCTGAAGCAATTCGCGGTGCTTCAGCCTTTGTTCGCGTCGCAGCGCCGCTTCCTCATACCGCCGTTTTTCATTTTCCGTCACCGGGCTAAGCTGTGGTACGGGCAGAGGTTTGCCGTAGTTGTCGATGGCAACGAAGGTTAGATAAGCTTTACTGGTTTGAATCCGGGAGTTATTCAGGGGGTCTTCACGCCAGGCGCGCACACCGATTTCCATTGACGTTGTGAATGCGCGGTTAACCATAGCTTGCAGGGTGACAACGTGTCCGATTTTAATCGGCTCGAAAAAGTTAATCTCGTCCACTGATGCCGTAACGCAGACGCGGCCGGAATGACGCATCGCGACGAGCGCCGCTGCAATATCGATCCAGTGCATCAGACGTCCGCCCAATAGATTCCCCAATTGATTGGTGTCGTTGGGCAAAACGAGTTCGGTCATTTCCACACTCGACTCGGAGGGAGTTTTGTTCACCGTATGCTGCATAATTATCTTCTTTCCGGCTGAGTTAATAAAGTCACATTCGCCGCTGTGGGAATGTCGACTGTGACGAATGAGAACGGCGGCGCGTGCAAAGGATGATCAGAGATCTTCTTCCAGATCGTTGACGTCGTCATTCAGTTGGCCATTCGGGAAGTTGCGGCGGTATAGGCGGATAGTTTCGCGGGCATCATCGGAATTCTTCAGCTCTACCAGCGTGCGAATTTTGCCCACATAGGCTAATTCGAGGAATGGAGTATCGGGATAACTATCGATGACGGAATCATAATAGACTATCGCCGACCGCAATGAGCGCATCTTAACATAGAGAACCGCCGTTTCATATTCGCGGCGGGCCAGTTTTTCCCGCAGCTCTTCAATCCGCTGCGATGCTTCCTGCGCGAGCGAATCATTGGGAAAATACGATTGATACTCGGAAAATTTACTGATCGCCTGATCCGTATACGACTGATCGCGGTTGAAGCTGGGTGATAGTCTGAAGTAACACATCGCCTCCTGGTAATGCGCTCGCTGGACAAATTCGCTGCGTGGAAAGGAACGGTAGACGGATGAATAGTTGAATGCCGCCAGAATGTACTCTTTGCGGGCAAAGTTGATTTCGGCGAGATAATACTGCGCATCGTCGGCATACTGACTGGCGGGATACTGCAGGCGGATTACATTAAACAAACGGCGCGCATCCAGCCAGTCTTCATCCTGGTAAGCGGCCATGGCATCCTGAAAGATGTCATCGACGCTTTCCGTCACCGTTGCGGATTCACCACTGCCGCAAGCGCTCATTGCCAGGCTGAGACAAGCAAGCGCGATAACTCCCAGGCGGCGACAGCTGAGCTTGAGTAGACTTGTACAGAACATAGGTCGCAAACTTACACAGTCAGCGTCAATTGTTGCAATAGAATTTTGCGGTATCAGTGTCGCTCCCCTTGCTTTCCCCATCGAGTCTTCACCAAAATTTTCGTATCTTGCTGAATTATTTCAGCCATCAATAACGCCGAAGACGGGAAATAATTGATGACGGACGGTCAGAACGGTCAGACAGACAATCAGGATGAGTTGAAAGTTACGGCGAGCGCAGCGCAAGAATCTAATCAGGAACAGATGGACATCGATGCCGCTGCGCAGGCCCAGATCGGACGACGGATAGATTGTCTGGAAAATGGGTTTGTGCGCCTGGTGGACTTCATGGGCAATGATGCCGCTATCGTTCAGGCGGCGCGTGTTTCCTATGGCGCCGGTACCAAACGACTGCGGGAAGACCGCGGGCTGATTCGCTATCTGATGCGTCATGCCCACACCACCCCCTTCGAAATGGTTGAATTCAAGTTTCATGTTAAGCTACCGGTCTTCGTCGCCCGGCAGTGGATCCGGCATCGAACTGCCAACGTCAATGAATACAGTGGCCGCTATTCGGAAATGCCGGATCAGTTTTATCTTCCGGAGGCCGCGCAGATCCGCAGCCAGAGCGCGGTGAACCGGCAGGGACGCTCCGAAGACACGCTGCCCGAAGCCGAAACGGAAAAAATTCTGCAGCAGCTGGAAGTCGGCCAGCAGCGATCCTATGCCGAATACCTGGCAATGCTGGAAACCGGCTTCGCGCGCGAACTGGCCAGGATTCATCTGCCGCTGTCCGTCTACACGGAATGGTATTGGAAAATCGACCTGCACAACCTTTTTCACTTTCTGCATCTACGCCTGGATGATCACGCTCAATTCGAGATTCGCGTCTTTGCCGAGGCGATGGCTGATATTGTAAAGAACATCGTGCCCCTGGCCTGGGAAGCCTACGAAGATTATCGCCTGCAGGCGATCAGGATGACACGCTGCGAAAGAATTGCATTGAAAAAATTGCTGGGACAGCGAAGAGACAACGAACTGGACGACGCGGAGTTAACGGCAATCGGTCTGTCAAAAAGGGAAATCCGCGAATTTCGGCGCAAACTGGCTGATCTGGATTCTTTACTTTAACATTACAATTCGAACACGCTTATGACTCTTTACCTGGACGGGACTTCCCTAACGGTGGAGGACTGCGCTGCCGTCGCTGCAGGGCAGGTGCCGGCAATTGCCTTGAGCGCGGCGGCCTGTGAAGCTGTTGAACGTTCACGCGCGATAGTTGAAAAATGGGTGAAAAGCGGCCGCGTAATCTACGGTGTCACCACCGGTTTTGGTGAATTTTCCGATGTAAGTATTCCAAGTGACGATCTGGAGCTGCTGCAGGAAAATCTGGTGATGTCGCACAGCGTAGGGACCGGCGATTGGCTGCCGCGTGAAGTTGTTCGTACCATGCTATTGCTGCGTATCAATGCTCTGGCACGTGGCTATTCGGGAATTCGCCTCAAAACGCTGAATACCTTGATCGCGATGCTTAATCACGACATTGTACCGGCAGTACCTTCACAGGGATCGGTCGGCAGCAGCGGCGATCTGGTGCAGCTTTCGCATATCGCCTTGTCGGCGATTGGCCAGGGGCGCTGCCTGACAGTTAGCGGCACGGAGCCGGCCGCGAATGCATTAGCCCGGCACGGGATCAAGCCCGTTCGTCTACAAGCCAAAGAAGGTCTGGCCCTTATCAATGGAACACAAATGATGTGCGCCTTTGGCGCCCTGGCGCTTGCCAAAGCCGAGGCGCTGGCGGAAGTCGCCGACATCACCGGCGCTATGAGCCTGGAGGCGCTGCGGGGCACGGACACCGCCTTTGACGAAAGACTCCAACTCCTGCGCGGGTATCGCGGCCAGAGCCAATGCGCCCGTAACCTGCGTAGCTTGCTGCGAAACAGCGCAATCCGCGAATCGCATCGTGACAATGACGGCAAAGTGCAGGATGCCTACTCGCTGCGCTGCATGCCCCAGGTGCACGGCGCTTCGCGGGATGCATTCCGCTATGTTCGCGAGGTAATCCAAATCGAAATCAACTCGGTCAATGACAATCCGATTATCGTGCCCGACGAGGAGCGGCATATCGAAGGCGGCAACTTTCATGGTCAACCGCTGGCGCTGGCGCTCGACTTCCTGGCAATCGCCGCCGCCGAGCTGGCGAATATTTCCGAGCGGCGCATCGAACGTCTGGTCAACGGTTCACTGAGCGGAGGGCTTCCTCGCTTTCTTGCAAAGAACGGAGGATTGCATTCGGGTCTGATGATTGCTCAATACAATGCCGCATCACTGGTATCTGAAAATAAAGTGCTGGCCCACCCCGCAAGCGTCGATTCCATTCCCACCTCCGCCAACCAGGAAGATCACAACTCAATGGGCAGTATTGCGGCGCAGAAAGCCTGGCGCGTCGTGCACAATCTGGAACGTGTTCTGGCCATCGAGTTGCTTAGCGCTGCCCAGGGCATCGATTTTCTGCGTCCGCTGCAATCCAGCGAACAGCTCGAAGCAGTTCACCGCTGCGTACGGGAAGAGGTAAGTTTCAATGATGCCGATCGGGTGTTGTACGACGATGTGGAAGCGGTTCGCCGTTTGATTGCTACCGGTAAAGTCGCTGCAGCCAGCCAATTGAGCTGAGCAAAGGAAAGGATTTAAAATGACGAAAGAAATGCACCAGTCCATGATAGCACTTCTTCGTCACTGATCCCCTGCCGCCGGGTTATTTTTCGAAAATGTCTTTGACAAATCCCTGATAGTAATTTCAAGCGTGGCACCACACTGCCGGAAGCCGACTCTTCAGATCGTCGACCGCAAGATAATTTGATTTACTGTGTGGTTTGGACGTATTTCACGCACGATTACTCGCTTTGTAACGCACTTGATTCACTTGCCAAAAATACGACTTTGCAGTTCTTTCAGGAGTTAAAGCGTGAGGCGCCAATGGTTTTGATACAGGTCTGTGATTGTAACGCCCCTCTTCCTTCAGGCAAATATAAACAAT
This sequence comes from Candidatus Kapaibacterium sp., assembly GCA_028284775.1. Classification (GTDB taxonomy): domain Bacteria; phylum Bacteroidota; class Ignavibacteria; order Kapaibacteriales; family UBA7675; genus JANQRB01. Next base: position 157,165 of record JANQRB010000139.1, read on the forward strand.
TGAAGGTCCAATGTCTGTAGGACAACATCTGATTTTTCTCTAAGGGTTTTTCTGATACCTGGGCTCAAAAACTTTATGTTTCAAAATTTTTTGACTTGCTTTAACTGTTAGACGATTCGGATTCGAAACATAACAGCCGCCAGCAGCCGCTACAGATAATTGCAAGAGCTTCAGCAATAATGCATTGGTCCGCAGCTGACTGTTATGACATCATTGTTTGTCTGCTAGACGATACACAAATTCGTATCGTCATTGGAGGAATACTTCGACGCGAGAGACGCCGGTCGAAATGATTGTCTTGCGGAGCACACTAACAGCAATAGGGAGGATCGACGTGAAAGACATCGCGAAACTGCGCAATGATTATCGAAGGGACAGATTGGATGAATCGGCTGTTCTTCGCGATCCATACGCACAGTTCAAGCAGTGGATGGAAGATGCCCTGGGCAACAAGCTGCACGAGCCGACCGCCGTTACGCTGGCCACCGCAAGCCTGAGGGGCGTTCCCTCGCTCCGTACCGTCCTGCTTAAGGGCGTTGACGAACGCGGCTTTCAGTTTTACAGCAATTATGAAAGTCGCAAGGGACGCGAACTGGCGGTCAATCCAAGTGCGGCATTGTTGTTCTTCTGGCCGGAGCTGGAACGGCAGATTCGCATCAATGGTCGGGTAACACGTCTGCCGCGCGCAGAATCCGAGGAGTATTTTCGCAGCCGTCCATTGGAGAGCCAGCTCGGGGCATGGGCTTCGGCGCAAAGCAGTACCATTGAAAACCGACAGGTTCTTGAAGATCGCTTTCAGCGCCTCCGCGAAAAGTACGCAGATGGCAATGTCCCTTTGCCGGATTTCTGGGGTGGTTACTCCCTGCTGCCCGATGAAATAGAATTCTGGCAGGGCGGCGGTGCTCGTCTCCACGACCGGATAGTTTATCAGGCATCGGAATCGGGTTGGTCTATCAGCCGGCTCGCCCCCTGAGGGCAGTGCAGCAAAGCCCAACAGCCTCACAACCCTTCTGACAGCAAAAAGGCGAATCTTCGCATGAAGATTCGCCTTGGAAACTTGTCTATTTTCAGTTTAGGTCTTAGTTGATATCCTGAGCTACAAAGGGCATCAGTGCCAGATGTCGAGCATATTTGACGGCTTTTGCAATCAATCGCTGCTGGTGTGCCGTCACGCCCGTCAAACGCCGGGGCAGAATTTTTCCCTGATCATTGGTGAATTTCTGCAGGGTGCGCACTTCGAAATAATCCACGATACGAGAATCGCCAAGAGGATTGGGGCGCTTACGGTTGCGTTGGTCTTGTCGTTTGCTGCGCGGATTCACTGACCTACTCCACTGTAGACATTAATAAACATTGATGATTAGGATTGCGGCTGTTCTTCGGCGGCCGAACTGTCCTGCTTGCCTGCAGCCGCTTCGGCAACCTTCTGCTCTTTGATTTTCTGCGTCTTTTCAAAGCGCTTGTTGAAACGATCGACGCGACCGGCGGTATCAACAAGACGTTGTTTGCCGGTAAAGAAGGGATGCGACTTGGAGTCGATCTCCAACACCATACGATCGCTCTTATAGCAGGAGCGGGTCTTATAGGTCGAGCCGTCCGTCATAACCACTTCTACCGTGCGGTATTCCGGATGAAGTCCTTTTTTCATATCACTTCGCCAAATCGATTTTATCTACTGCTGAAATGTCGGGCACGCGCACGAAACGCTGAAAATAGCGGACCGTACCCTGGTCGGATCGGTAGCCCTGAATTACTTTGACGTTGATACTATCTTCGCCTTTTTTTCCCTTTTTGAGCTTATCGCCAAAGGTCTGTTTCTTCGCCATAATCGAAGCTCCGACGGATTTTTTTAAGAAGCCCCAAATATAATGAATTCTGCCGGCTCAGGCAAAGAGAATTGTTTGCCAGACCCAATGAATTTCACAGAAACCCATAGAATCAAGGTCGAACTGCCCGGGCTCCCGAAAGCTGCGAGTCACGCCGGCGCAGTCGATACGGTCATGAATAGCATTCGTTGGCGCCCTTGAATCGGCTTCTACGGAAACAGACCGAGCTGCATGTAAGCGGTCGCCACCTTATCAATCGCCGAAACGTAGGCGGCGGTCCGCATGTCCTTTACTTTCTTATTTGCGCGCCAAAGATCCATTATCTCATCATAGGCGAACATCATCGTGTCTTCGAGGCCCGAATAGACAAGATCGCGTTCGCCGGCGCCCGTCATCAGCATTTTGCGTTCCTTGTCGCTGAACATCTTGCCCGTTAACGATTCGATGGAATCGATCATGCGTTTTTGCACGCCTTCATCAAAGCGTTTCCCCATCCGGCCAAAACGAATATGGGAGATGTTCTTCAACCATTCAAAATAGGAGACCGTCACACCGCCCGCATTGAGGTACATATCCGGTAAAATAAAAACACCTTTATCCAGCAGAATATGTTCGGCCTGGGAGGTAATCGGGCCATTCGCGCCTTCGGCGATGATTTTCGCCTTGATGCGCGGAGCGTTGCGAATGGTGATCTGATTCTCCAAAGCAGCCGGAACCAACACATCGCAGGCATACTCGAGTAATTGCGCGCCGCGCTTGAGCGTCTTGGCTTTGGGAAAGCCGGTGATGGAACCGTTTTCACGGCGCCATTCGGCCAGCTCTTCCACTATGATGCCTTTCGGGTTGTAGACGCCGCCGTCCCACTCGGCCACGCCGATTATGATTCCGTCGCCTTCCTCCTGGATAAACTTTGCGGCATGGTAACCAACATTGCCAAATCCCTGAATAATAATCTTCTTGCCCGCAATCCCGGCTTCGATACCGTAGCGTTTCAGGTCTTTGGATTTACTCAGAGCATGCCGCAGCCCGTAAAAGACGCCAAGGCCGGTGGCCTCTTTTCGCCCGCGTACCCCGCCCTGCGCTATCGGCTTACCGGTGACGCAAGCCATCGCGTTGATATCCTCACCGCTGGTGAAGGTTGCGTAGGTGTCCGCTATCCATGCCATCTCACGCTCGCCGGTGCCATAGTCCGGCGCCGGGACATCAACCGACGGACCGATGAAATTCTTCTGAACCAGCTGCGAAGCGTAACGACGGGTAATCCGCTCCAGCTCTTCGGTGGTATAATTGTGCGGGTTAACCTTAACACCACCCTTGGCGCCTCCAAAGGGCACATGAACGATTGCGCACTTGAAGGTCATCAGGGCGGCCAAAGCCATCACTTCGTCCTGATCGACCAGCTCACTGAAACGAATACCGCCTTTGCAGGGCAATTTGTGCTGACTGTGTTCAACACGCCAGGCCTCGAATACTTCTATCTCGCCGCGGATGCGGACCGGAAACTGAAAATAATACACTGAATTGCAAACACGAATCTGATCGGCAAGTCCCTGAGGATACTTCGTAACGGCAACAGCTTTGTTGAAGTTTTCCTCTACAGACTTAAAAAATGGAATAACGCTTGGTTTAGCCAACGTTTCTGTACGCGCCGCGGATTTCAATGAAGCTCGTTTTGCCATAATCGCTAGTTATTGGAATTGGATAATGCGAGTATTCAAGAACCTGCAAAAATTGACGCCGCGGAAAAGACCGCGGCGCTGACAGTTTGGTTGATATAGGAACAGGGCTTCCTTACAGGTTGCCTCGAGTCTCCTGCTCTCGTTCGATCGACTCAAAAAGCGCTTTGAAGTTGCCTTTGCCGAAGGATTCGGCGCCATGGCGTTGTATGATTTCGATAAAAAGGGTCGGCCGATCCTCAAGCGGCTTCGTAAAAATTTGCAGCATATAGCCTTTGTCGTCGCGATCGACCAGAATCTTCAATTGCCGCAGCCGCTCGAAGCTTTCGTCGATATCGCCAACGCGATCGCGAAGCTCATCGTAATAAGTATCGGGGGTCACGAGAAAATCGACGCCATTAGCGTGGAGCTGAGAGACAGTATGGACAATATCGCTGGTGTGCATTGCAATATGCTGCACGCCCGGCCCATTGTTAAACTGAACATATTCTTCGATTTGCGACTTTCGCAGTCCTTCCGCCGGTTCATTGATCGGGAACTTTATCCAGCGGTTTTCATTTGCCACGACCGTCGAGCGCAAGGCGGTGTAATCCGTTGAAATATCCTTGTCGTCAAAGGACACAAAACGCGAAAAGCCAAACACCTTTTTGTAGAATTCGACGGTTTCGTTCATTTGCTCCCAGCCGACATTGCCGACCACGTGATCGACAAATTGAAGGCCGACGGCCTGGGCCAGCGTATCCTGCGGCGTTGCTTTAAAGTGGGGCAGAAATGGCCCGGTATACGAATCTTCGCGCTGAACAAAAGTATGCACGGTATCGCCGTAGGTGGCGATAGAAGCAAGTGTCACGCTGCCGTTCTCATCTTCGACCGTGTGCGGTTCGGCGACTCCCCTGGCGCCACGACCGGTGGTTATCGAATAGGCCTCGGCAGCATCCGTCACGTGCAGCGCGATATCGCGTACTCCGTCGCCGTGCTGCTTCAGGAAATCGGTCGAGGGATGATCCGGCAACAAGGGAGTCGTGAGCAGCAGCACGATTTTGCCTTGCCGCAAGGCATAACTTACCGTTTCCCGGACACCCGTCTCAGGGCCGGCATACGCGAACAGCTCGAAGCCAAAAGCCCGACGATAGAAGTAGGCCGCCTGTTTAGCATTGCCGACAAAAAATTCAATGTGATGAGTTCCCTTAATAGTAAACAGATCACGTCCTTCTTCCTGCTCTGATGCGTTTTCCGCCCTTGCCATAACTTTACTCCTTAAGAATGTTAAAAACCTGCTGCACCACTTCGTCCGGTGTGCGTTAATTCGGCGGCAGGATTCGCGCCGCCGGGCAGTCACTCCTGATCGACAACAACATGGACAGATTCTCCGAGCGCCGCAACGAATCGGCGATTGTCCTCGGGCAAAGCCGTGCTGACCCGAAGACAGTGCGGCAGTCCAAAGCCCCCCAAAGGCCTGGTGATAAAACCCAGCCGCAGCAGCGCATCATATAATTTAAGCGCGGCATTTGTCGTTTTGCAATCAAACATGACAAAATTGCCGAGCGAATACGGCATCGAAATTCCCATCGCGGGTACTTCTTGCCGGAACAAGTGCAGCGCGGCCGTGTTTGTACTGACCGTCTGCTGCAAAAACTCTTTATCATCGAGTGCGCCCAGGGCCGCCGACTGCGCCACGGTGGATGGTTCGAATGGGAACTTCACTTTGCGCATTGCATCGATAATCGCCTGATGAGCAATACCGTAACCGACGCGAAGACCGGCAATACCGTAGGCCTTGGAAAAAGTCCGCAGGGTCAGAACATTGTCAAAGCGATAGAGCAGTGAATCCGGGTAACTGTCGGGCTCGACATCCCGAGCATACTCCAGATAGGCTTCATCGAGGATTATGAGGACATTGCCTGGAATCCGCGCGTGAAGCCATTCGAATTCATCACGCGTAATGTAGGTGCCGGTCGGATTATTCGGATTCGCAATGTAGACCACTTTAACCCGCGGACCGAGCCCCGCTGCCAGCGCCTGTACGTCGAATCGAAAGTCCGCTGTCAAAGGCAGGTAGTTAACTTTGTTGCCGCAGGCCTGAGCCTGCACTTTGAATCCGACAAAGGTTCCGTCGCAGGTCAGCAGCTCATCGCCGCAGCCGAGCACCGCGCGCAGGGCAATGGAAAGAATACTCTCCGAGCCGCTGCCGCAAATGACATTGTCGGTATGAACCTGATGGCGATCGGCCAGCGCTGCCGACAGCGTCGCTCCGCCATTCGGATAGGTATGCAGGCTGCCGGCGAATTCCGCCATACGTGCGACTGCCTTCGGCGACGGGCCGAAGGGATTTTCGTTCGAGGCGAGTTTAATAAGCTGTTCTAGGCCTAGTTCCCGCTGTACGACTTCGATAGACTTGCCAGGTTTGTATGGCGACAAGGTCTGAATGTGCTCGGGCAATTCAATCATGCGTACCGACATTCCGGATTCACAAGCTTCCCCTATTTACAGTGGTGTAAATTACGAAACACGTCGCTAATTTACGACAGGAAAAATCTCGTATTCGGCGAAAAAGAGCTTTATTGAATGATACGGGCGCTGACCTTTATGCGGCGCTGCTGCGCATAAGTTTCGTCGTCGCTGTCGGCCGCAACAACGCGATTTGTGATGCGAAAACGCACCCGCTCCTCGTATTGCGGATAGATGCTGTCCACCGCCAGCAGGCGCTGCAATTCCCTGGCGGTAAAATAAGCCCGCAGCCGCGACAGGACCTTGTTGCTCATCCGATCGCCGCGTTGCACATAAACGTTTAAGTCCGGATCGCTGATCGATTCATCGGCGTAGCGGGCGCTTTCAGAGATCGGTCGCGGATCGGCAAATCCTTCTACCGTGATTTCCAGCACTTCGCGTCCGGTAGCGCATTCGTCGAGAAAGATGGCCATGAAATCCTTTAACACGTCGGCCATATCAACCAGCGCCTGTTCTACACTCGGAGCATAGCCGTCGTAACGTTCGCCCGGTAGCTCTATGTAGGTCGTGCTGTCGTCTTTGCCGATTAGGTTAAAAAGAAATCGGGAGCGCAGATCCTGCAGATTGTCGCTCGTGCTCGGCTTATAGTAGCCTGTCACAAAAAAGGGCACCGAGTAGCTCGGGAGAGCCGTCTGCGGCAGATCAAAGGTCGGCACGCTGAATTCAACCCTCAGCACCACGGGTTCGAAAGCGCAGGGAGCTGAAATATTTTGTTCCAACGGGTCGCCGCGATAACATGGATTGCTGTAGGCGAGGCGGTAGTCGGCGCCGGGGTCGACCGGCATTTCAAAACGGCCGAACTCATCGAGCGGCAGGGAGGCGATACGCTCGTCCGCTGCATTATAAACATCGACAGCCTCGGAACCGGGACTGTGAAAGTCGGAGTCGACCCGGCCCTGTATCATTACATCCTGACAGAGCCGCATGGCATACAAATCGCAACCGCCGCAACCGCCCAGGCGATTCGAAGCGAAGATAATCGAATCGCGCCAGAGCGCCGGACTGTTCTCGTCGAACTGCGTATTGAGCGGAAAGGGCAGGGCCTGCGGGCGGCCGTAAGCGCCGGTAATTCCTGGCCTCGAGACCAGTAAATCGAAACTGCGGTTGCTGCTGTGGGCATTGGAGGCAAAATACAAGGCGTTGTCGGGCGCCAACGCGGGCGTGATTTCATCGAACTCGGTGTTAACGGCGTCGCCGAGATTACGCGGCGTTGACCAGGGCTGCCCCAGAGCCGGACGCGTAGCGATATACAGGTCGGCGTCGCGGGCTGCGGCGTCGACATCATCTGCGTTAAGAGGCCGGTCCGAAGCGAATATGAGCAGCAGGCCATCGGCGGAAATTACCGGCTGAGCATCCCAATAGGGTGAATTGACCGTCCGACCGAGCGGCTCCGGCATACTCCAGCCATCCTCGTTGTGCACACAGACGAACAAATCCGCATCGGCCTCGGCGCCGGCTGCACTGAAACTGGCAAAATACATTTCAACCCGACCACTGCTGCCGTCAAAGTAGAAGGCGGCCGAGCCGTCATTGAGGAATGAATTCAGCGGCGGGTTCCGCACAATTTCCGCTTCCGAGAACCCTGCGGCTGTCACTTCGCTGGTATAGATATCTTCGCCGAATTTGGACAGGCTGTCGACGAATTCCATCGCTCTGCCGCCATGGCGATTGGAGGTGAACAACATCTGCGTGAGCCCGTAAGGCACTGGCGCATATTCATCATAAGGCGTATTGACGCCGAGGCCGAGATTGCCTTCGCTGGTGGTGCCGCTGCAGTATTCCACCGCCGGCGAGCACGAAGCGAAGCTCAGGACCACAGCGCCGAGTATCGCGGGAAGAGAAAAGGATCGGACGAAATGCCGCATTCCTAAAAATTATGAAAATCCTTGCTTTTACCGAAACAATAGCGGGCAATGGCGCTCGTTATGCCTAAATTGTTTTGTTGAAGAACGAGGCCGATGGACTGTCCGGCGTCGTAACTGAATATCCGCAAACGCAGTCAGCGCAATACCCGATGAAGAAAGAACGAATAGCGATTGTCTTTACAGGCGGCACCATTTCAATGCGACGCGACCCCGATTTCGGCGGCATCGCGCCGGCTTTGTCGGCTGAACAAATCCTCGATCTGGCTCCGAATCTCCACACGCTCGCCGACATCGAGATGCATTCTTTCGGTACCCACCCCGGGCCTCACATGACACCCAGTCTGATGCTCGAGCTGAAGGACATAGTGCAGACGTATGCGGATCGGGAGGATATATTCGGTATTATCATTACACACGGCACCGACACGCTCGAAGAAACGGCGTACTTCCTGGATTGTACGTTGAAAACCTCGAAGCCGGTTGTTATTGTCGGATCCATGCGCAACAGCAGCGATTTTGACTGGGACGGGCCGCGCAATCTGCGCGATGCGGTGCTGATTGCGACTAATGCCGATGCGCGCGACAAAGGCGTACTCGTATGCTTTAACGAAACCATTCACGCCGCATCCGAAGTTTCAAAAGTCGACACCAGCAATCTCAATACTTTTGAATCGCTTAACTTCGGCCCGATGGGGCGCATCGCGAGCAATACGATCTATTTCTATCGCGATCCGGTGCACCGTGATTATTTCGAAACCCGCTTCATTCCCAATTTTGTCCCGATCATCAAAACGTATACCGGGCAAGAGACTTTTTTGCTGGAAAAAGTAATCGACCATCAGCCCGAAGGCATAATAATCGAGGCGATGGGCGTCGGCAACGTGCCTCCACCGGTTGCTGCGGAATTGTACCGAGCAATCCAGCAGGACATTCCGGTTATTCTTGTCTCGCGTTGTCCTGTCGGGCGCGTCGAACATGTTTACGCCTATGAAGGTGCAGGGAGCGAACTTTATGATGTAGGCGTTATTTTTGTCGATTACCTGAATGCCCAGAAAGCGCGCATCAAGCTGATCGCGGCTTTAGGCGCTGAAGAGCCTCCGGAGCGCCTGCGGGCCATTTTCGAGTGGAGTAAACATTGACGGCAACGCGCCCGGAAGCGAGCAGGTGGAGTACCCAAGGGTGAATTCTTTACGAACGAGCGGATACTATTACAGCTTATTCGGCATTGCGGCGGCCTTCGCTTTTGCCTATGCGGGCGCCGATACAGCAAACCTGCTGCTCGTATTTGGCGGGGCGGGCCTCGGCACACTTCTTGTCGGCAGCGGATATCTTATTATGGCGCAGCGCCGCGCGGGTTTGCTTCTGGCGACATTTACCTGTGCATTACTGCTGGGCTATTATGCCTATAACTTTGTGCTCGGCGTGTCGGTGATGATGCCCGTCCAGCGCCTTATTGAAACTTCAATGCTGGTGCTCGCTCTTATCGGGCTCGCAATTGGGCTATCCTTTCCCGACTCCGCATCAATGATCGGCGTCCGTCATAGGCAGGATCAGCCGGAGTAACCGTTCGCATTCCGCAGGATTGACAATGTTCAGCATGGTCCGGGCAGCAGCGCCTTGCCATGGTCTTTATCCGGCCTCAGACCTAAACTCAAGGCTATCGACGGCGGCAGCACCGTCGATATGACAAACTCGTATGAATCGATGCGCAGCAGTCATCAATCGCTCCAATCTTCGCCATAATGTCCGACAGATTCGCGCGCGTGCGCGTGGGGCGGACATTCTGGCAATTGTCAAAGCCAACGCCTATGGGCACGGAATAACATCTTGCGCCCAACTGTTTCGCAGCGAAGGTGTCAAAGTTCTCGGTGTGGCGTATGCCGATGAGGCTGCTGAATTGCGCCGTGCCGGCGACACGGGACGAATCCTGGTCCTGACCCCTCCCTTTCCCGAAGAAGCCCGACGTTTTTGCGAGCTCGGCCTCGAGTTCGTGGTCTGCTCCGACGATACGCGCACAGCTTTTAATGCCGAGGCGCTACGCCGCAAAACCGTCCTGAAAGCCCATCTCTATCTCGATACCGGTTTGCATCGCGACGGTATCGACTACCGCGAGGCCCTGCCGTTTATGGAAAGCTGCCACCCAGCCCAAGGCATCGCGTTTCAGGGCCTCTGCACCCATTTCGCCACTTCTGACGAAGCCGATAAAACTTTTCTGCTGACACAGGTAGAGCGCTTCGAAACGGCGCGCAAAGCACTTCATGCGGCAGGATATTCTTTCGCCGATATTCACGCCAGTAACAGCGGCGCCCTCAGCGACGTAGCGGCGGCGCACTACAGCCTGGTACGTGCCGGCAGCGCCCTTTATGGCTACAATGCATCCACGCAGCTGCAGCAACCGCTGGACCTCCGACCGGCCCTTCGTTTTGTCGCGCGTATCAACGCGATCCGCAGCATCGAGGCCGGCGAGTCTGTGAGTTATGGGCGTCGGTTTACCGCTTCGGAGCCGACAAAGATCGCCACGATTGCTGTCGGCTATGGCGACGGTCTCCATCGCAGCCTCAGTGGCAGGCTTGACTGCCTGGTGGGCGGCCGACGATTGCCGATCGTCGGAACAATTTGTATGGATGAGTGTATGGCTGACATCGGCGATGCTCCGGTGAATGTCGGCGACGAAGCAGTCTTTATCGGCTGTCAGCAGAAAGCGCACATCAATGCACAGGAATTGGCGGAGGCCGCCGCTACGATCCACTATGAAATCCTGTCGAGTATCGCCGCCAGAGTACCGCGCCTGTATGTGGATGAGGCTCCGCCCCTGAAGCCGGGAGCTTAGTGAACCGCAACAGCGGGATTTCCCCTCGCAGGTTGCCTGCTTCGCCGATATTTTATCTATCTTTTTCGGGACACTCTCCGGAGCTTGTCCTAAATTGACGGCTCCGGTCCGTCAATTCGCTCGCGATCAATGCGTTAATGCTTCGATCGCGGGAGAAGCGGCACGATACATCCGTCAATTAGTTCCGATACCCTAATCACAATCCTGGAAGTTATGAGGCGAGTAGCAGTTATTATGGCCGGTGGATTCGGGGTGCGTTTATGGCCACGCAGCCTGGAAAAGCACCCCAAGCAGTTTATTCACATTATCGGGCGCGGGACGATGATCCAGAATACCGTCTTCCGCCTGTCGCCTCTCTTCGAGGCGGAAGATATCTTTGTCATAACCAGCGAAGGCAATAAACAGACGGTTCGCGAACAATTGCCGTCGATCCCGGAAGAGAATATCCTCATCGAGCCTTTCGGACGCAATACCGCGCCCTGTACGGCGCTGGCGGCTATGATTATCGATGCTCGCTATGCCGAAGATGTCGTGATAACGGTGCTGCCTTCGGATCATCTGATCATGAATGTCGGCGAGTTTCAGACCGCCCTGAAGCTGGCGCACCTGGCGGCCGAAGAAATCGACGGCATCATTACGCTCGGCGTAACGCCCACGCGGCCGGAGACCGGATTCGGCTACATCCAGGTGACCGACGAGGAAGGCGTTGAAAATCCCTTCTTCAACCGCGGGCTGCGTCTGATGGCCAATTTTGCTGAAAAGCCGGATATCGACACCGCCAAACGCTTTTTGCAGGCTGGCGACTTTCTCTGGAATTCCGGCATCTTCGTCTGGAAGACCTCGATCGTCTGGGAAGCAATGGAAAAGTACCTGCCGGATCACTTCGCCCTTTTTCAAGTCCTGAAAAAGCATATCGGTAAAGACAGCTATGACGAGTTTCTGGAAAACTGCTATCGTCAGATGCGTAATATTTCGCTGGATTACGGCATTATGGAAAAGGCGCGGGATATGTATGTGCTGGAAGCTTCTTTCGGCTGGAGCGATGTCGGCACCTGGGATGAATTTCATCGTCTGTCCCTGAAGGATGCAAGCGACAATGTGCTGGAAGGCAATGTGATTGCAATCGACACCTCCAATTGCCTGATAAGCGCGCGCGAAAAATTGATTGCCGCCGTCGGCATTGAAGATTTAATCGTGGTGGAATCCGACAGCGCGATTCTGCTGTGCAAACGTTCGGAATCACAGGATGTGAAAGAAATTATCGACTTCCTGCGCCGGAAACAAATTACTCACTTTCTCTGATATCGCTTATGACTGTGCAGCAGGCTCTCGGCATTGCCGCTCTGGCAGCATTGATAATTTTCAACAGCGCCTGCGGCTCCGCCGTTCGTTATAGTTCAGCCGGCGCCGGGTCGTCCGGGGAGTTGGGGAATACGGCTTCGGCACGGGAGCCTTCGGGCGATACCGAAGAGACAAAGGACGATGTATCGTCAGGCTCTACCTTGCGCGGTATCGCCAGTTATTATGCCGACAAGTTCCACGGACGTTTGACCGCCAACGGCGAACGCTTCGATCAAAATAAGTTAACCGCCGCCCACCGTACATTGCCCTTTGGCACGCGCGTACGAGTACGCAACCTCCGCAATGACAAAGTCGTAGTCGTTCGCATCAATGATCGCGGTCCTTTTGTCGACAATCGAATCATCGATTTATCGCGGGCAGCGGCCGAGGCGCTGGAAATGATTCGTGACGGCGTTGTACCGGTCGAAGTCACGCTGTTGTAGCAGGGACGACTGATGCGTATTCGATGAGACGGAAGGCCGTAGATTATCTGCCGAACTAAATAATTAGCGGCTCGCTTCGTTAGAATTGCTGCTGTGTAAACGGCAGTCGATCCGGAACACCTGAGGATGATCATGGAAAAAGTCGCAGCGGAAAAAGTACTCGGAGTCGTTGAAAAGGAAGTAGCCGCGCTTGAGGGCCGCGTCAGTGCCGCCGATATCGCCGGACGCACCGGTTTCTCGCTGAGCGACGCTCAGGAGAGCCTTGAACGCATGATGGAACTGTATCAGTGTCGTGTCTCCGTCCGGGAAGCAACCGGCGACATCCTGTTCATTTTCGATCGCCCCCTGCGCAAACGCGGATCCAAGACTTTCAAGGAAAACCTTCACCAGCTCGCACAGTCTGCGTGGCAGCTATTTGTTAAAGTCTACAAAGCCTCAATTGGCGTGGTACTAATAGTCTACACGCTCATTTTCGTTGTCGCGCTGATTGTCATCGCCCTGCGTCTGGCCGGTGATGATCGCGACCGGGATCACAGCTTTCTGCCGGCAATGATCGGCAGTATCTTTCGTGCGATCCTGTACGGCATGTTGTGGTCCCGACTAAACCAGGCGCCCTATGATTATGCCTTCGACAACGATGGCATGCGTTTTAAGCGATTTAAACCCAAAGACGCCGGCAACAAAGTCGCTAAGTTTATTCCTGCCGTCTATTCCTTTGTCTTCGGACCGGATCGCCCCGACTATTCGCCATTGGATGATGCAAAAGAAGCCGCGGCCTATATTCGCAAAAACAAAGGTAAACTGACGGCCGGGCATCTGATAGCTCTGGCGGGCTGGACCTATCCGCAGGCCGAAGAGAAACTGGGCGACTACCTAGTGCGTTTCAAGGGGCAGCCGGAGCTGACTGAATCCGGTACGGTGATTGCAGAATATCATTCGCTGGCGGCGACACCGCCCACAAAGGCGGATACGGCCGCCATTGAGTTTTACCACGACGAAACCGAAGCGCCTTACGTGATGAATGGCAACACAGGCCTGCAAAATGCCATCATCATTGCAATGAATATCTTTAACTTCGTAATGGCCGGCTATGTGCTCGGCAATTTCAGCGGCAGCCTGGCACTGTGGCTGGGCGGCTTGCCACTGGTATTTTCGACGACGTTTTTTGCGATTCCGCTGCTGCGAATTCCCTATGTACGGCGCAAAGAAAAACAACGCCATCGCAACAACATCCGCAAAAAGTTAATCGGCGCTATCCTGAATAGCGGCGATGAAGCCGTCACGCTCGCCAATCTGATTCGTCGCGCCCGCATCAGCGCCGCCGATGAAAAGCTGGCCGCCCAACTACTGGAAAAAATCGTGATCGAACTGCAGGGCAACATCGAGTTAAACGATGAAGGCACCGCACTGTACAGTTTCCCGCGTCTGGCGCGTGAGTTCTTGATTTAACATGTTCATTCCGTTAATGACGGCTCGCTTGTGAATATCGGAATACTGGAGGCAGCGGATTTGTCGTCTTGGGGTCGCCTGATCGCAGTTTCCGCGCGCGTCAGCTGTTAAGTCCTCTGGAATCTGGCCGCTCGAGAGAGCGACAGTCAATGACTGTGTCCATGGCCGCCTTCGCCTTTCTGCATCTCAGCCAGCACATAATAGGCCCCGTTCAGCACGATCAGCGCATCTTCGGGTAAAGCTTGCTCAAAACGAACTTCAACAAAACCATCCTCGCGAATTCCGGTTTCGACCTCGAACAGCTGTAATTGCATTTCGTGCGGGGCGTGTCCGCCGACACTCGCAGCGTCTTCCCCATGGTCGTGACCTGCATGATGGTCATGATGGCCATGTTCATCGTGATCGAGATCGTGGTCATCCACTGACAGTCCTGTGCCGTCGGCGGAATGTTCCTTTCGGCCGGAGTGGCCTGAGGCGTTGTCGTAAATGAAGATGACATCGCGATTCAGATAACGAACGATTGCGTCTTCGGGCAGCGTTTCCACCGCGAGCGAATCGGTATAGATACTCGCCTCGACATACAAACCTGGAATAAGGGATTCAGGTTCATCCACAATTTCAGCGTGAACGCGGACGGCGCGGTTTTCTTCTTCGAATGTTTTACCGACGGCAAAAACTTTAGCTTCGATCTCACGCCCGGCCATACTTGTCAGGGTCAGCGAAACTCGCTGTCCTTCACGGACGGCTGCGATGTCCTGCTCAAAAACGAGTAAATCGGCGTGGAGGTGGTGATTATCCACAATTTCAAGCAGATCGCTTTCCGGCTCAACAAAGCTGCCCATCTGCACATCGATATGCCGAACATAGCCGCTGATGGGCGCGCGCAGAGGCACCTCGGTCGCCAGCTTGCCGGCCAGAACCTCACTGCTGTCAATACCGAGGAGCATAAGCTGTTCGGCGGCGCTGCGTTGGCGCATCGCCGCCGTAAAGGCATTCGTTTCCGCGAGCTGCAGTGCCTGGCGCGTAGAGACGCTGTCGCCGAACAGGCTTTGCTCCCGTCGGTACTCGCGTACAAGATACATCGCATCTTTACGAGCCGTAAGAAACTCTTCCTGCAGCTCGATGATGTCAGGATGTTCGAGCGTCGCGAGTACCATTCCCTGCCTGACGAAGCTGCCCTCCACCACTGCGATGGATCGTACTCGGCCTCCGGTAAGCGAACTGAGATCCGCTCTGTTCTGCGGCGGCAATTGCAAGGTACCGGTGGCATGAACCCTCCGCCGCAGGAAACGCTGTTTCGCGTAGCCCAACCTGATACCGGCATTGGCAATCTGATTAACGCCGATATGAACAATGCCTTCGTCGCCGTGTTCATGATGATCGTCGTGCCCGTCGGCCTTCGTTTGCATATCATTGCTGCTGCAAGAGACAGAGAGCAGTACAAGAATAAGCGTACAAAAAACCTGTTGAAGTGACATAGTGTTAACAATAGATGTATGTGTAACAATTAGTTGCTTGAGGATATTCTACCCTGGTTCCGATTCACGGCGGTCTGCGTCCCGGCTTGCGCTTCTTCCTTCTTGCCGCTTCCAAAATAGCCGTAGAGAATCGGCAGTACAAACAGCGTTAAGACGGTAGCGGTACAGATTCCGCCGATAACGACTGTCGCCAAGGGGCGCTGTACTTCGGCCCCGGCGGAGTGAGAAAAGGCCATCGGCAGGAAGCCGAGAATATCGGTCGAGGCAGTTAACAGGATCGGGCGCAGACGGGAGCGCGTGCCCTGCAGAATGCGACTAAGAGGATCGCCGATGCCTTCGGCCTGCAATTCATTAAATTTGTTAATCAGTACCAGACCATTTAAGACAACGACGCCGCAAAGCGCAACGAAACCAACACCGGCGGAAATGCTGAAGGGCATATCGCGCAGGCTTAGCGCGGCGATGCCGCCGATGCCGGCCAGCGGAATAGCGGAATAAATCAGCAGAGTTTGCTTTACGGAGCGCAGCGAGAGGTACAAGAGCAGAAAAATTGCCGCCAGCGCCGCCGGCACAACTATTGTCAGTCGCTGCTCGGCACGCTGCATATTTTCGAAGGCGCCGCCGAAACGCAGGTAATAGCCGGGCGGCAGCGTAAGACCGTCGTCCAGACGCCCCCTGATTTCTTCGATCAGCGATTCGACATCCCGCCCCCTGATGTTAATACCGATCGATATCCGACGGCGGGCGTCCTCGCGCGAAATCTGCATCGGCCCATCGCGGATATCGATATCGGCAACTTCGCGCAGGGGGATGTGAGCGCCATTGGAAAGGGGAATCATCAGCCGGCTGATTTCGTCGATGTCATGGCGATAGTCGTCGTGGAGGCGCAGCACCAGGTCGAAGCGCCGCTCGCCTTCATAGATCACGCCGGCCTGCGCACCGCTGAATGCCGTCTGCAGCAGCAGGTTGACCTGAGCGACGGAAAGTCCGTGCTGCGCGAGCCTGGCACGCCTGTAGTGCACGAGCACCTGCGGCATTCCCGATGTCGCTTCCACCATCAAGTCCGCCACACCGGGTATTGTCCGAATCAGGCCCGCCGCTTGATTAGCCTTCGCCGCCAGAATTTCATGGTCATCGCCGAAAATCTTAACGGCAATATCTTCGCGGACGCCCGTTAACAATTCGTTGAAACGCATCTTGATCGGCTGCGTGAATTCGTAGTTAACGCCGGGCAATACGCTCAGTACTTTCTTGAAGCGCTCCACCAGCTCGAAGCGGCTGTCGGCGGAAACCCATTCCTCCTTTTCAGCCAGAATCACGAAGACATCGGCAATTTCCATAGGCATCGGATCTGTCGGCAATTTGGAGACGCCCGCGCGACTGACGATCTGTTCGATTTCCGGAAAATTCTGCATGAGTAGCTGTTCCACGCGGGTGGACGTCCGTTGCATTTCAAGCAGCGAAGAGCCCGGCTTGAGAATAATGTGAAAGGCGATGTCGCCCTCTTCGAGGTCAGGCACAAATTCACCGCCCAGGCGGCTAAAGAGAATAAGGGAAAACGCCAACAGCGCCAGGGCCAGGCCCAACACGAGGATGCGGCCGCGCAGCGCCAGGCGCAACAGCGGCTCGTACACGCGTTGCAATCCGGCAACGATTCGGTCGCCAACGTTAAAACGGCCGGGACCATCGCCGCGGCCCAGGGTCAGTGCCGCCATCATCGGCACATAGGTAAAACACAGGATCATGACGCCGATGATCGCATAGGCGACCGTCAGGGCCATCGGTGTAAACATCTTGCCTTCCACGCCGGTCAGAGCGAGAATCGGCACGTACACGATCACGATAATGAGCTGCCCGAAGAAAGCGGAGTTCATCATGCTTACGGCCGCACTCTTCGCAATCGTATCCCGTTCGTCAGCGCTGAGCGCCTCCTTCTGTTGGCGCCGCCGTCGTGTCAATTGAAAGACTGTATATTCGACAATAATGACGGCGCCATCGACAATAATGCCGAAATCAATCGCGCCCAGGCTCATAAGGTTGGCCGAGACACCGGTGAGATGCATCATACCGAAGGCAAAGAGCAGAGACAGCGGTATTGTGGACGCGACAATCAGTCCGGCCCGCATACTGCCAAGCAGCAACACCAATACGAGGATGACGATCAGGCCGCCAAGCGCAAGATTTTCGCTCACGGTAGCGGTCGTACGCTCGATCAGCCTGCTGCGATCCAGAAACGGAACGATCCGCAGACCCTCGGGCAGCGAATTCTGAACTTCCGCGATCCGCTCTTTGACATCTTCTACTACCCGATAGGAATTCGCGCCTTTAAGCATCATTACGGTGCCGCCGACGCATTCCCCCTTGCCGTTGCGCGTGACGATGCCATAGCGCGGCGGGCTGCCAATTCGCACCTCAGCGACGTCGCCCACCGTAATTGCCTGGCCGCCGATATTCTTAATCGGCACCTTTGCGATGTCTTCTTCCGAGCGAAGTAGTCCTTCACCGCGGATAAAATAAGCTTCGCGCTCCTTTTCAATGTAGGAAGCGCCGGTGTTGGCATTGTTATCCTCCAATGCCTTGAACAATTCTCTCAGCGTGATGTTCATGCTGAGCAGTTGCCGTGGCCTGACAGCCACTTCGAACTGTTTGATGGCGCCGCCGAAACTGTTAACTTCCACGACGCCCGGAATTTTCATCAACTGGCGCTGCACCTGCCAGTCCTGAATTGTTCGCAGTTCCAAGGGGGAATAACGATCTTCAAAGCCGGGTTGCGGCTCGATAGTGTACTGATAAATTTCACCGAGGCCCGTACTCACCGGCCCCATAAAGGGCTCGCCGAGACCGGAGGGGATTTCATCCTTAATATCGGCGAGCTGCTCCGCCACCAGCTGCCGCGGCAGCCAGGGGCCCTGTTCTTCCTCGAAGACGACCGTCACGACCGAAAGGCCAAAGCGCGAAATCGAGCGCAGCTCGCTCACGCCGGGCAAATTGGCCATCGCCAGCTCTACGGGGTAGGTAATAAACTGCTCGACTTCTTCCGTGGCGAGCGTCGGTGAAATCGTTATGACCTGTACCTGGTTGTTGGTAATGTCGGGCACGGCATCGAGCGATATGTGCCACATTGCGTAGAGGCCCCAGGCAATCAGGGCCAGCGTCGCCATACCGATAACCAGTTTGTTCTTGACGGAAAAACTTATGATGCTTTGTATCATTGTCCTTATCTGCCAGGATTAAATTTGAGTAGCAATGTTGCGGCTCGCGGGCCTCGACATAGAAGGTGTCAGTGGCTGCCCGGACCACCTGACGTGGTCGGGTGCGGGCCATGACCTAACCTACCGATAAACGGCGCATAGAACGCTTGGAGTCAACCGGATGCGAAAGCAATGATAGCCCTGCGGCATTGCCGGTTTTTCACGCTTCGGAAGCTGAACGCCGCATGGCGCCGATAGGCACAATTGTCGAGCCGGACGTCGCAAGGCCTTTCCAGAAACCAGGCGACGCAGGAATAGACAGGCAGTGGTCGTCGGCCGCCGACTTGTACTGCAAGCAGGCAGCAGCGAAATCCCTTTTTGGGCTTATGCGATTGGCCGGAAGAATTTACGTCGTTGCGGGAAGTTCAATTGGTGGACGCCAGATGGAATGGGCATTCGGTCCAAGACATTGCGGTGAAGATTCCGTCATTATGAAATATCGATTCGACTTAGTGCACGTGATCACACTGAGGTATGAAGCGATTGGCGTCTGGCAGCAAACGCAGGCACAAAATGGCGAACACTCGCTGCAATCCCGGGAATCGTCGCGGGGGTCGGATGAGCTATCGTCGCCGCAATTACTGGTCTGACATTCATGGGCAGCAGGAGCGGTATTGCCCAACACGATGTCGCCGCAGGGTAGCAGCATTTGCATTCCGCAGATTAGCATCAATATGACGGCCGCTTGCTTCATTGGCGCTTAACATACAAAACTATCGCCTTACCGCCGATACGAAAATTATTCCCCCTCGGCAGCGCCCGCTACTCCGAGATAGACAGCCGGTACGTGATCTGTTAACCAGACGCCATTTGCGGCGAGCAAAAATTCAAAGCCTTCGGCGTACATAAGGCCGCTGTCGACTCGAAGTACAATGGGCTCGCCATACCGGCGGCCGACCTCTGCCGCAACGGTCTGATTTTCGGAGAGATGAACATGATGACGAGCGCCTTTTAACAGCCCCCGGGCCCGGATAGAGTTCAGCCTGGTCCGCGCCGTTCCGTGGAAAAGCAGCGCCGGCGGCGCCTGAGAGGTATAGCCAAGTTCAACACGAACGGAATGCCCCTGATTAGCGCGAATGCGGCAACCGTCCCCGCTGAAACTGTAACGGCCCTTACTATCCGAATCCACGATATGTCGCAGCGCTTCCGGCGTCCATCCCCTGGCTGCACCGCCACAGGCACGCAGCAGCTCATCGACATCGGCCCAGCCCGCCTCGTCGAGACTGATACCGACTTTTGCAGGCTGATGACGGAGAATCAGGCTGAGAAACCTGCTGCGTTTGCTTGTGTCGTCCATTGCCTGTTTTATTCTTTCAAACTTGTTCGCACCACTACTTCGGCGTGCAGCGTTCGATGGACCGGGCAGCGGTCGGCAATCTCAAGCAGTCGTTGACGCTGAGCGGCGTCGAGATCGCCGATGAGCTCGATTTCACGTGTAATCACATCGACTTTGACGTCTTTCGATTCGCAGTCCGCACAATCGTTGGCGTGCACTTTCTCATGCCGCAGGCTTACTTCCACCGCCTCCAGGGGCCATTGCTTGCGATCGGCGTACATTCGTAGCGTCATCGAGGTACAGGCGCCGAGCGCTGCGCTGAGAAACTCGTAGGGCGTTGGTCCAAGATCACGCCCGCCGACGGACGCGGGTTCATCGGCGATCAGCGAATGGCCATTGGCGCGAATCTCCGTGGTATAAGAGGACGAGCCGGTGCGGGTAACAACCAGGTTGTCCTTGGCGCCGCGTTCCGGGACGCTGATGGGCGCGTCGATGTAGCTGGCCGACCAACTTGCGATCACGGAGCCGGCGTAGAGCGAATCACGCTGCGCGCTGAGCAGGTGATCGGCCCGGTCGAGCGAGATGAAACTTTTGGGATGTTTTGCGGCGGTGAATATTTCGCCGGCATTGTCGATGCCGACCGTCTCATCCAGGGGAGCGTGAAGCACCAGCAATGCCGCGCCCAGATTGCGGATCGATTCCCGCATGCGCGTATCTTCCAGGTCGTCGAGAAACTGCTTTTTAAGGGTAAAACTGCGGCCGGCGATCTCCACGTCGGCAATACCCCTTTCTTCGATCGACTCCAGCGAGCAGCGGAGCAGGTGTTTAACGTGGGCCGGGTCGGAAGGAGCGCCGATGGTGGCGACAGCTTTCACCGAGGCAAGCTGGCCGGCAGCCTGCAGAACGGCAGCTCCCCCCAGCGAATGGCCGATTAAAATTTGCGGCGCCTGATAGTCGGCTTCCAGAAAAGCCGCGGCGGCCAGCAGATCGGCAACATTCGAGGAAAAGTTGGTATCGGCAAAATCACCTTCGCTTTCACCGAGACCGGTAAAGTCGAAGCGCAGAACCGCGATACCTTCCCTGCTGAGAGCGCGGCTGATATTACCGACGGCATTTAAATTCTTGGTGCAAGTAAAACAGTGAGCAAAAATCGCAAAGGCCAGCGGCCTGCCGTCGATCGGCAATTCCAGACGCGCCGCCAATTGCGCGCCATCTGCACCTGTAAACCTGAGTTTCTGTGATTTCATACCTAGCCAGTGAGATTGGTTCGGATTGTCAATTCAATAGTGCCCGGATCAGGACTTTGTCAGCGCAAGCTACAAATTTCATCGCAATCGCCGGCGCTTGCTGCTGTTATAGCCGCGTTTGAACTCTACAGCGATGACACACGTGGTAATTTCGAGCTTTAATTCGTAGATTAGGGTGAGGGAATCCTGCCGCACACAGGCAGAAGCGACTAGCCAAAGCAACTCAGTGTCTTTGAATTGCCGAACCGAATACTTTCGAGCAAGTGACAGGTATTTACAATCTTATCAGCGTAGGCCAATGGCAAAGAATATGATATATCGTCTTTGCTACATCGCAATCTTTGTATTCAGCCTGGAAACTGCAATGTCACAATCTATCGATTCTGCCGAACGAGAACTACAAGACTTTGACAAAGAGTGGAATTACAGCGCGCCCGACAAAACGGCCGAACGATTCACGGAGCTGGTGCCCGACGCGCTGGCGAAACGCGATACATCGTATTATCTGCAGTTGCTGACACAGATCGCGCGCTGCAACAGCCTGCAGTTTAAGTTTAAAGAGGCGCACGAAATACTCGATGAAGTGGAAGCCTTACTCACGGACGACTACCCGATCGCGCGGGTCAGATATCTGCTGGAGCGGGGCCGCAGTTTCAACTCCGCCAACGAAAGCGATTCGGCGGCGGCGCTTTTCACGGAAGCCTGGGAACTCTCTCGCCGTACGGGCGCTGAATATCACGCCGTCGATGCGGCGCATATGCTGGGTATCGCTTTCAGCGGCGAGCGCGGCAATACCTGGAATTTGCGCGCAGTTGAAGCCGCTGAATCTTCAAGCAACGCGCGGGCCCGAGGCTGGCTGGCTGCGCTCTATAACAATATCGCCTGGTATTATCATGACGAGGCGGGCGACTTTCAGCTGGCACTGAACTATTTCGAGCAATCGCGCGACGCCTATCAGGCAATGGATCGCGCCAATGCCGTCAGAATTGCCCGCTGGAGCATCGGCCGTGCCTATCGCTCGCTGGGACGCCTGAATGAGGCTCTGTCGCTGCAGCTTGAACTTGAGCGTGAATATGAAATGCAGGAGAAAGAAGATGGCTTTGTCTTTGAAGAAATCGGCGAATGTTTATTGGCCCTGCAGCGTGCTGATGAGTCAAGCGCATATTTTCTCAGAGCCTATAAGCTGTTAAAAGACGTGGCATGGCTCAAGGCAGGCGAACCGGAACGCCTTGAACGCCTCAAAAAACTCGCCGATGGCGAGGATGACTGATCTGCACCTCAAGCTTACTTGAGCACAAAGACCATCGCCACAAGCAACAATAGCGACACAACAAACACTATCGCCAGCCGCTTTCCTTGCTGCGACTTTTTGGGATCGATTTTCTTGCGGTGTTTTTTGCTCATCCCTTATGCACCTTAATTGAATCTGCAGGCTGATTTTTTTGTGCGTATTTTGTGTTCTCGATTGAACGGGAGCAGTGTTGAGGCACTGCTGCGACCGATATTACAAAATAAATTCTGCTAACGCAATATCGAGATTACGATCACTCGCTTCGAGTGCGGTCACATCAACGGAACGCTCAGTCGTCCATCGCTGACGGCAGTTGCGGCGATTCGTAAACCTTATCCTGGCAGCACTCGTCTTAGGCCCCTAGAGGACGAGGTATGCAGAGTCGGCAGGAAGAAAGTGATAGCCGGTCAATACAAGTCGGCAGTGCTTTCAGTGAATTGTTGCGCCAGCATCGGCAACAGGTATACAATATGGCCTTCGACCTGACCGGCGATCAGGCCGAAGCTGAAGATCTGGTACAGGATGTCTTTATCAAGGTCTTCAATGCTCTCGCGTCCTTTCGCGGCGATGCCAAGCCAAGCACATGGCTGTATCGCATCACTGTGAATGCCTTTATCGACCGGTCGCGAACCAAGGCATTCGCCGCCAGTCGGCAGAGTGAAGATTTTCGCGACGATCGTTCGTATCAATCATACGATTTGCCGGAACACGGGGCCTCTAATCCGGAATCGCAGACGGCTTCAGGTCAGATTCAACAACACATCAGCCTGGCATTGGCTACCTTGTCGCCGCAGCAGCGGGCGGTGTTTGTGATGCGACATTATCAACATCTGGCGCTGAAAGAAATTGGACAGAATCTCGGCATCTCGGAAGGAACGGTTAAAAGTCTGCTTTTTCGGGCTATCAGGAAACTCCAACATGCATTATCCTTTTATCGCAAGGAACTCGGACTGGAGGAAAAACAATGACTAGGCGCCCAGAATTCGAGGAGCTGCTTCCCGGCGCGCTCTATGGTCAGCTCACTAACGATGAGCAGGCATTTTTTGACGAATATCTCGCAGCCAGTCCGGAGCTGCAGCGGGACTTCGAGCAGGCACAAGAAACTCTGGCTGTTATGGATCGTCGCGAACGTCCACAGCCGGGTCCCGCGTTCTGGCAGGCGCTGGAGAACCGGATCACCGATCGCAGTCGCGCGTCCTCTCAATCCCGGAGCGGCGGCGCCAAAGCTGAAATTGTAGCACTTCGATCGGCCGGATTAAAACGTCTCGCGCGCTTCGCCATCGCAGCCTGTCTTTTGATCAGCGGAATTCTCATCGGACGCATGATACCGGCCGAGCGCAGTGTACCCCTTGCCTATGTCGATCGGGATGCTTCGGCCAACAACATCCTGGTGTCCTCTGTGTCAGATGCCGACCTCCGCAATCGCGTACGTTCCTACCTGGAGCGATCCTCGCTGCTGCTGATGGCAGGCGGTCGCACCGGTCTCAGTCAGGCCGCGCTCTCGGCTTGCGATTTTGACCTGGGCTATCAAAAAGAAATGTCGCATCAGCTCTTGCACCAGACACGCGAACTTCAGCGCGAACTTTATGCACGCCAGGGCAGCGACCACGTTGCCTTCGCGGCCCTCGTCGCCGAGATCGAAAGCTATCTGCTGCAAATCAGCCATCTGGAGTCGATGAGCGACATCACCTCCGTCCAACCCCTGCACTCGGAAATGGAAGAATTGTTCTGTCAGGTCAAGTGTAATCTGGCGGATGTACAGCCCTGAGAGGCGATCGCAGGAGTACGATCGTAGCAGAGCGCCCCGGCTCGTGCAGCACAAGCGCGGGCATTAGAACACAGCCCATTAACTGGAGACAATCAGGTGAATCGATATTTGTTGACTTTAATGGCCTTCGTCTTATTCGGCGCAGCCGCCGCTTTTGCGCAGCCGCGTCTGGAAATCGTCGGCGGCAATACCTACAATTGGGGAAATGTACCTCGTGGCGATGACTCGCTCACGGCCAGGATCGAGCTACGCAATGCCGGCGATAAAGAACTGAAAATCGACACTGTCAGACCCTCCTGCTCGTGTACGGCAGCGCCGCTCGACAAAAAAAATCTGAAGCCCGGCGAATCGACCTATATGAACGTAACCCTTAATGTGAAAGGAAAAAGCGGCAATATCCAAAAAAATATCACCCTGACGACCAATGATCCCAAGAAGCCGAATACCTACCTGACCTTAAAAACTAAAATCGTCGTTCCGATCGCCAACAATCCCCAGTACTTTCAATTTCCAAAACTTGTCGTAGGCCAGCCGGCTCGCTCGACGATGGATCTGCACAACACAACCGGTGATATCGTCATCCTGGTCGATGTCGCGACCGACAAAAATACCAGTGTCGACCTGGATACGCCGGTCTCGCTTATGCCGGACGAAAAACTCAGCGTCAACGCCACGGTTACGCCCCGCAAAGCGGGCTACTTCAACACACGCATAACCATCAAAACCAGCCATCCCGACCAGGCTTCCTTTGATCTGAAAGGATATGGCAAGGCGGAAGAAGCCCTGGCGGAAAAGGCCGGTGCGCAGGAGTGACAGCCGGAGCGCTGCAATTTTTCTGAGCTGTTGAACGACGAATCGTTAACAACGGCAAGATTCACTGTTGGCGCGTATCTGCTAAAAAGCGCATTGGCAATCGCTGCAAAAGCCCTATTTTTGCGGGGGCTCGGATAGGTCTGAGCCATTCATCTCCCAAAACTCTTGTTAACCAGCATTGAAGGATTTCCCCGATGCCCACGACACCCATAGCTTTGCAGGCCCTCTTTCCCACTCGCCCGATCACAGCCCGGCATTCGGCGGGTCTCGTTATCGCCGGCTCGCTCATCGTCGCGGTTTGCGCGCAGATAAACGTTCAGCTCCCTTTTGCACTGGTACCGATTACCGGTCAAACCTTCGGCGTCCTGTTGGTGGGAGCGCTGCTTGGCAGTCGACTTGGCGCGCTGGCGCTGCTGGCCTACCTGGCTGAGGGAATTGCTTTCCTGCCTGTCTTTGCCGGCGGTGCGGCGGGACCGATGCACCTCGCCGGACCGACGGGTGGTTATCTTGCCGGCTTTGTTCCGGCGGCCTGGCTGGCTGGCTGGTTGGTTGAAAAGGGCTGGGATCGTACACCGTGGCTCGCGACGGCGGCGATGGTTTTGGGCACGGCCTTGATTTTTCTTTGCGGTCTCACCTGGCTGGCAATGTATGTTCCGCCGGAGGCGCTACTGACGGCCGGACTGACACCGTATCTGCCCGGCGCTGCGATAAAGATCGGATTGGCGGCCCTTCTCCTGCCGTCCCTGCGAACTCTCATCAAGACGCGTGACTGATTGAAGAATCACCGGCGGCCTTGTAACTGTGTTTGGGCGCCTGTTCGCATTCGGCCGAGCAGGCGCCTCTGTGTTTTTGTTCACAGTTCCGACAGCAGACAAACACTTCGTGGCACTCCAGGTTGGCACAATTGAGCAGGCGATCGACCGCAGCGCCGCAGTGCAGGCACTTGGTAATAATTGAAGCATCCTCTGTCCGATTGACACGCACGGCAATGCGTTCGTCGAACACATACATACTGCCTTCGAATAAGCGCCCCTGCACAACGTCGTCCTTGCCGTAACTGGCAATACCGCCACGCAACTGCGAAACCTTGCTGAAGCCTTCGTTGATCAGATAGCCCGATAGTTTTTCGCAGCGGATCCCGCCCGTGCAATAGGTCAGGATCGGTTTGTCTTTATGGTCTTTCAGGTTTTTGCGAATCCAGCGCGGGAATTCGCGGAAACTCTTCACGTCGGGTCGAATCGCACCGCGAAAATGACCGAGGTCGTATTCATAGTCATTCCGGCCGTCGAGAATTATGACGTCCTTCTCATCCTGCATTGCCTGAAAAAATTCGATCGGATTTAAGTACTCGCCGGTTAACTCATTCGGATCGATTGCCGCGCCCTCGCCGAAATTGACGAGCTGGGCAACCGGCTTTACGCTCAGACGGCCAAATACGTGCTTCTCCACTTCATCGATCTTAAACACCATATCCTCAAAGCGCGGATCCATCTGCAGCGCATTGATGTAAGCTTCGCACTGGTCGATCGTACCGGACAGCGTTCCGTTAATTCCCTCTTCGGCAATCAGAACCCGTCCTCTCACGCCCAGGGCCTGGCAGAATTTCAGGTGCCGCGCCGCGTATTCGCTATGCTGTGCCAGCGGCACGTACTTGTAATACAAAAGGACGCGATATGGTTTTGGCTCGTGAACGAATCCGCTGGATTTCATGCTTGCTGCCGGCTTTAATACACAAAAAGTTCATTGATTCAATTGCGGCGCTAAAACGTCCTGTTTCCCGCGACGGCTAAGCTGCAGCCGCCTCTGATCTGCCCCCGACCGCTAGCAGGATATTTCCGCGACGCAACGGATTACACCGTGGCCGATGTCAATAATCAATCAGCTTCTGCAAGCGCTGTGCGATATCGTCGACCGAAGGCACAACGGCATTCATCAGGTCGGGATTATAGGGAATCGGCACATCGGCGGTGGCTAGGCGTTCCACCGGCGCATCGAGGAATTCGAAAGCGTCTTGTGCAATGTTCGCTGCGATTTCAGCGCCGAAGCCGGAGGTCAGGAAGTCTTCGTGCAGCACCAGGCAGCGATTCGTTTTATGCAGGGAGGTGAGCACCGTCGCCATATCGCAAGGGCAGATCGTCCGCAGGTCGATAATTTCGACATCGGCGGTCAGCTTCTTGACGGCCGCCTGAGCGCGGCTGACCATTTCACCCCAACTGACGATCGTGGCCTGACTGCCTTCCCGCACTATTGCCGCTTTACCGAAAGGCAGCACATACTCATCGCCGGGATAAGCGCTGCGGCCGGCCGAGGTGTCAAGCAGAGCGCGATGCTCCAGGAAAAATGTGGGGTCGTTGCCGCGCAGGGCCGAACGCAGCAGACCAACGGCATCGCGGGCATTAGAGGGAAAGGCGATCCGCCAGCCAAGGGTGTGAGCGAAAATTGCTTCATTGCTGACGCTGTGCCAGGGATCGCCGGTTTTTTTGCCGTAGCCGACGGGAATGCGTAATACGAGCGGAGCGGCAAAATCGCCATTGGTGCGCCAGCGGATCGTGCCGCAGTCGTTCATCTGCTCGGTTGCCGGGTCGGCGTATTTGCGAAACTGAATTTCCGGCACCGGCACGAGGCCCGCCATCGCCAGACCGACCGAGCGGCCCACGATTCCCTCTTCAGACAGCGACGTGTCGAAAACCCGGTCCTCGCCGAATTTACGCATCAGGTCCAGCGTCGCACCGTGAACGCCCCCTTTCACGGCCACATCTTCACCGAAAACGACGACCCTGTCATTTTTGTCGAGCTCCACTTCCAGCGTCCGGCGAATTGCATCCACCATGTTCCAGCGCCGCTTCTCAGTCTCCTTCACGATTTCCGATGAATGAGGCGCCTTAATCGCCTCGGCTGCCAGACCGCCGACTTGCTGAAAGTTGCGTCCGTCGCAAAACAGGTGCCGAAGTACATTGGTGGGATCGGGCCAGGCATCCTTCAGTGCTTCATCGGCACCGCGGCGCACTTCGGCTAATACCTCGGCATCCAGTTCCTGCCACTTTTTCCTGGACAGAATGCGTTTGCTGCTCAGAAAGCGTTCGAGAGTGTGCAGGGGGTCACGCGCCTGCTCTTCTTTAATCTCCGCCTCAGACTTGTAAGATTGATTGTCATCGAAGGAGTGGCCGCAGAGACGGGGCGCCTTCAGCCGTAGCAATACCGGCGATTTACGATCGCGTGTTTGAGCAACAGCCTGCTCCACGCAACGCAGCGCATCCTGCGGATCGGAGCCGTCACCGTCGATAACCAGCAGATTGCCGAAGGACGCCAGGTTAGCTGCAATGTTACCGCCGGGTGTCTGCAGATGGCCGCCAACCGAGATACCATAACCGTTATCTTCTATAAAAAAGATATATGGCAGGTTAAGAGTCGTGACAATATTCAACGCCGACCAAAATCCATTGGTCGCCACCGAAGCATCGCCGCCGAGAGCTACGGCAACCGCGCCTTTCCACTCTTCTTGTTTCAAGGTCTCGGATCGATAGACGATGCCTTGCGCCCAGCCGACCGCCGGGGTGTATTGCGCGCCGACGTCGCCGCTGGTAGGCAGCACCGTCACACCCCGACGCGGCGGCATATTGTGCACCACGCCAATGTCGCGCCCGCCGTTACGGCTTGCGGCTTTGCCCAGCGGCCCCGCAAATGCTTCCTTGATACTCAGCCCCGCCGCCAGCATGAACGGGCGTGATCGGTAGTAAAGCGTCGCACAGTCATGGCCATGATTCATCATTCTGCCGAGCAGAATCTGAATCAACTCGTGGCCCTTGGCGGAAAACTGGTAAGTAATCTTGCCGGCCGGACGCAGCTCCGTTTCTTCTATGGTATCGATATGCCGCGATGTCAACAGAAGTCGGGCAACATCCACCCAATCTGCTTTGGTCATAAGCTTTTTCTACACTCCGATCTTCGGGGAATAATGCACTATATCAAGGCTACTCATTGATGCAGATTTTAAAATTACGAGTCTCGCGCGAGTTTTCATAATAGATGAGCAATCCGTTGGAAACCACAGCGACAATTCGGGCACGTTCGCTGCTGCGCCACTGCAAAACACAGCGCGGGTGGTGGATAATAATGACCAGAGCAGCCGAATGTGCGGTATGCCACCGATGCGGGTGTCCACGACCGACCTGTCATGAAGCAATGCAAATGCGACTCGGCGTCCGCTCCGCACACCTACAAGATTGGCACAGCTTTTGATCGACTCCTTTGGAGCGGAAGTCCCGAAGCCTCCGGAAGCGGGACGCGCTCGCTGACGCTGCATCGTTTTTGCGGAACGCGCCATCCGACCCTGCCTGGCAATGATGGCGTACAGCTGCCGACCGGTCTGATATCCGGCACGGAGCACCGTCTGAGGATCCAGAGTCGCGATCGGCCCTGCGCCAACCAGCCAAGGAGCTGCCGATGAAAGAACGCAAACCCTCGTCGATGGCGCGAGCGGTAGCACTTACATACAGTCCCGATCAGGACAGCGCCCCCATGGTTTCGGCCAAGGGCAGCGGATTGCTGGCGCAAAAGATTCTGGATATCGCGCGCGAACGCGATATCCCGATTCGCAAAGATCCGGACCTGATTGACCTGCTCGCTTCGGTCGATCTGATGGAAGAGATTCCGCCCGCGCTGTACACGGCTATTGCCGAGGTGCTGGCCTTCATTTACAACGTGAACGAAGAGCAGCAGCAACTTGTGATATCCACGATGGACAACGACAATGCTGAAAGCAATTTACACGGCCGCGCTGGGGATGATGCCCCAACAGACCAAACTTGAATCCGCGGCGAACAATATCGCCAATGCCCAGACGACCGGCTTCAAACGAGAGGGCGTCTTCCAGCAAAGCCTCATCGAAGCCCGCGACAACCTCCATAATGTGGCAGGCGACATCGAGCAGGATGATCCCCGGTCGTCGCGCTATGCGGACTTCGCGCAGGGTTCATTCGAAAAAACCGATAACCCCTTTGACCTGGCGATCGATGGCAAAGGCTATTTTATGCTGCTCGATGAGAATGGCGACGAAAGTTTCACGCGCGCCGGCCGTTTCGCGCTGGCGGCGGACGGCAGCATCGTTGCACCCGACGGCAAAGCGTTGCTGGGTGACGGCGGTCCGCTCGTTATCCCCGAATTCCTGACGCGGCGGACCTCGCCGCAGGACGAGCAACCGCTGGAATTGCGGGTACGCGAAACGGGCGAAGTATTCGTGAACCAGGAATTCCTCGGACGCGTGCAGATTGTGGACATACAGAATCCGCAGACAATGCAGCGACTGAGCGGCACACAGTTTGCACCGACCGAAGAAACCTTCTTTAATGCCATTCCAGCCGAAGATCTTCATCTTAAACAGGGATTTCTGGAATTGTCCAATGTCGACATCGTGCAGGAAATGGTGGAAATGATACACTTGCAGCGCGGCTTCGAACTTGGTCATCGCGTTATAAACACAAATGACGGCACGTTGGAGCGCAGCATCGAAATCGGCCGCGTACTGTAAACTATGCAAGGAAGGCGATATGGATAAGACTTTGTTAACGGCCGCAACCGGTCTCTCGGCGCAGCAGCGCTACGTCGAGATTATTGCCAACAACCTGGCCAATGCCAATACGACGGGCTATAAACGCGTTCGTCCCGAGTTTCACGACTTGCTCTATGAAACGCTGCGCCCTGCGGGCAATACGCAGTTTTTCGGTTCCGAACCTTCCAATGAAGTTCAAATCGGCGCCGGTACCGAGCTGGTAGGCACCGCGCGGCATTTTCATCAGGGTGATGTGGAAGCGACCAACAATCCCTTCGACATGGCGATCAACGGCGAAGGTTTCTTTATCCTGCGCCGGCCCGATAACACCTTTGCTTATACGCGCGACGGCTCCTTTCAGCTTGACCGCGATGGACAGATCGTGACAAACCAGGGCTTCGTGCTGGAGCCGGGTATCACGATTCCCGACACAGCGATCGAAGTTAAGCTCTCTCGCGACGGCGTCGTAGAAGTATTCTCCGAAGGCAGTACCGATGCTGAGGTCGTCGGCCAACTCGAACTGGCGCGTTTCATTAACCCCGCCGGCCTGAAAGCGATTGGCGAAAATACCTTCCTGGAGACCAGCGCTTCGGGTGAAGCAACTTTTGAACAACCCGGCGCTAACAATACCGGTCTGGTACTACAGGCGCATTTGGAAACATCGAACGTCGACCTTGTGGAAGAAATGGTCGGCATGATTCTGGCGCAGCGGACCTTTGAATTAAATTCAAAGTCGATTCGCGCAGCAGAAGAAATGATGCAAACGGCGACGAATCTCAAGCGCGGTTAATGAACAAAAAGCTAAATGAATAGCTGAAGCGCCAGCGGAATGATCGCGCCGGAGTGACATCAAAGAGTTTAGAAAAGTATTGCTCTGAAGCAAGCGAGCTAGCTATGAAATGTGTACTCGTCAAAATATTTATCGTGCTGTTGTCGATAGTGTCGACGACGCCGGAACTTGTCGCAGGATCGCGTTTTTCGGCCGATAGACTACAGCAGGCAGCCAGGAACTTCGTTATGAAGGAGCTCGGCGCCGGTGTGACTGTAGATCGAATCGGTCGTTTGCACGATCAGGAGTTTCAGCAGGCGGACATCATCGCCCGCTTTCGCAAAGACAGCCGTCCGAATGCAGCGCTGTATAATGTCATTGTCGAGTTTGTCAGGCAAGGACGGGTCATTCGGCAGCTAACGATCTCTTATCGAGTAGCGCGCTTTGTCATGACTCCGGTTGCTGTTCGCGACATTGAGGCGGGCGTTATGTTAACGGCAGGTGATTTTCGGATGGAGCGCCGTCCGGCGAACAGCCTGCGCGATGAAGCGCCGACGCCTGATGAACTCCTTCGGCACAAACTGGCTGTCGGTCTCCGGGCCGGCGAGCTTATCGGCAGCGATCACCTGCGGGCGCGCGGCAGCATCCTGCGCGGCCAGAGCGTTACGCTCATTGTCCGCTCCGGTTCGATCCTTATCAGAACACCCGCCAAGGCGCTCGCCGATGCTCAACCCGGAGAAAGCGTCAGCGTAATGCGCAGCGGCACCCGTACGCCGATAACAGCGATGGCCAACGGCAACGGCATCGTCAGCATTTCCCTCGGTGCAGAGGAGGTCCTCCAATGAATGGGTCCATTCGCATTACGCTGATCATCGTCGGTCTGGCGCTGATCTTCACGAGCAGCAAGCTTAACGCACAGCAGAATGACAATATCCGCCGTTCCCTTTTCGCCGATGAGAAAGCCCTGAAGATAGGCGACGCCGTTACGATCTTTATTTCCGAAGACATCCGCGCCGATAATGCCGCCACGACGACGGAATCTTCGGCAACGGACGTCGGCGCCGGCGTCAACCTCAATCCCGGCGGGTCGCCGACCAATATCGACCTGGGCGTTAACTCCGACAATGCGTTTCGTGGCCGCGGCCAGTCGACTCGTTCGGAGCAGTTCCGCGCCCGTCTCAGTGCCCGCGTCATTAATATCGATGAAAACGGCAACCTGCAAATCGAAGGTACGCGCTCGACCAAGATCAACAACGAATCGCAAAAAATTACGATTACCGGCACCGTGCGGCCGGCGGACATTCGCTCCGACAACAGCGTCTTTTCGTACAATATCTCGGACCTGACCCTGATCTATGAAGGTGATGGCAACATCACCAAGGCCCAGGAGCCGGGACTGATTACCAAGTTTCTCCGCATTTTGTTTTAGCATTCGCGGCAGCACTATGCGCTTATTAACGGGAATACTTCGCCTTCTGCCTATTGTCTTGCTGCTGGCTGCTCCGACCGGCCAGGCGGCGCGGATCAAAGACATCGCAAGCATCGACGGCATCAGCGGTACGCAGGTCATCGGCTACGGCCTGATTACCGGACTCAGCAATACCGGCGATTCGCCCCGCTCGACCTTTACCGTGCAGTCGGTCACCAGTATGTTAAAACGCTTCGGTATTACCGTGCCGCAGACGAATCTGCGGACCCGCAATGTGGCGGCCGTTATGGTGACGGCCGTAATTCCCACTTTTCTCAAGGCCGGACAGCGCTTCGATGTGCAGGTCTCTTCTCTCGGTGACGCGCGTTCGCTGCAGGGCGGCATATTGCTGATGACGCCGCTCTCCGGCAGCGATGGCGGCCAGGTTTATGCCATGGCACAAGGCGGCGTATCCGTCGGCGGCTTTCAGTTTAGTTCAAGCGGCTCCAGCGTCGGTAAAAATTTTGTATCGTCGGGACGCGTGCCAAACGGCGGCATCCTGGAAGTGGACGTGCCGGGAAACATCGTGCAAAATGATGAACTGCGCATTCAACTGCGCGACCCGGACTTCACAACCTCGACCCGCATAGCAGCGGCCATCAATCGTTTACCTGAGTTTAACGACGCCGCTGAAGCGCTCGATGCCGCGACCATCCGCGTGCAGCTCAGCCCGGGCCAGACGCAGAATCAGATTATGCAGTCGATCGCGCGCATCGAGGGTCTGTTGGTGACTCCCGATCCGGTCGCGCGCGTAGTGATAAACGAACGCACAGGGACGGTAGTCATCGGCGGCAAGGTTCAGTTGCTGGAGTCAGTAGTAGCGCATGGCAGCCTCGAAATTCAGATCCAGACCGAGTCGGGCGTTTCGCAGCCTAATCCCTTTACAATTGCGCGCGAACGACGTGTCGACTCTTCAGTGCTCAGTGCGGAAGAAGAGCGCAATCCCGCCGTGGTGTTAAACAATACCTCGACGGTGCAGGAAATGGCCGATGCCCTGAATTCGCTCAAGGTGTCGCCGCGCGACCTGATCGCCATCTTTCAGGCTCTGAAAGAAGCGGGCTCCCTGCAGGCAGATCTGGTCGTACAATAAACGCGCCTGCAAACGACAGCATCGAATTGGATACATGTGTCGGACGCTTGATCAAATGTACTCCCGGCACAATCCAAAACCAGTCACGGTATAGCATTTCCGATAGCCGGATGTATGGACGAATTTAACCTACATAGCGCATCATTAGCCTCACCCGGTATTCCCGCCGAATCAGTCTTGCAGCGACGCCTCGAGGCCTTGAAAAGCCGTAAAGAGCAGGTAGAAGAAATGAGCGGCCTCGATGCGCTCAAAAACGAGGAGTACCGCAAGGTAGCGCAGGGCTTCGAGTCGATGTTCGTCCATATGCTGATGAAACAGATGAAATCGTCGATGCTGGACAAAGAAGATGGCCAGAGCGACACCTCATTTTTTGGCGACTCGGTTCTCTCCGGCTATGCCGATTTACAATTCGCCGATTATGCCGCGCGAAAAGGCGGCCTCGGCATCGCGGAAATGGTCTACAGTCATTTAACTGGCGGCGCACAACTTCCTCTGACGACGGAGCAAGCAGTCGTGTCCGGAAAGCGGACGCGACGGGCCGCAGAGCTTCAAACCCCAGATGCAAACAATAAAGAATCTATGAAGGCACGTACTTTTGATCATGCGGCGTCAGCAGCGACGCCGCTCAGTTCGGTTCGAGGCAATTTTCTGGACAACGTCATCGACCGCCTGCGTCCCTATGAACGAATAATCGCTGCGGCGTCGCAGCAACACAAGGTCCCGACATCCCTGATCAAAGGAGTCATCGCCGCCGAGTCGGCCGGCAAAGCGGATGCGCTGTCCCCCGCCGGGGCCAAGGGTCTGATGCAGCTGATGGACGGCACGGCCGGCGACCTGGGTGTGAGCGATTCTTTCGATCCCGAGCAGAATATTCGCGGCGGGACGCGCTACCTGCAGCAAATGCTCGGTCGTTTCGACGGAAAGCGTGAGTTGGCGCTGGCGGCCTATAATGCGGGCCCCGGCAATGTCGAAAAATATGGCGGCGTACCGCCCTTTCCGGAAACCAAGGCCTATATCAAAAACGTCGCCCGTTACGCCGATCTTTTTCAGATTCTTGAGCAGACGTCGCTCGTGGCCGGCCGATCGCAAAATTCCATTTAATTTTCGACGACAGCGGCCGATACTAGAGCAATGACGAATCCGCGGCAAGACCTATCGACCCGATTGGCTGACATTCTGCAACGCGAAACGGCCTTGCTGACCGTGCTTGTTGAACAGGCCACGGAACAGCAGGAAGCGCTGACGGCAATGGATACCGCTCGTCTGGAACGCAGCTGCAAGCTCCAGGCCGACAGCACGCAGCAACTGCGCTCGCTGGAACGCGAACGCGTGGCGATGATTGCGACGGAATTCCGGATTCCACTTCGCAACGCGGGCAACGTCAACCTGCGGGCGCTTATCAATGTGGCGACCAATGAGGAAGACCGCCGATTATTGTTGGGTTTGCGGGACAATCTTCGCCGGCTGACGGTCCGCTGGCAGGAGCTCTGCAGGTTCAATCGTATTCTGACCGAGCGGGCCCGCCGTTTTGCCAAAGAGACCTTGAACGTTCTGACGAACGACGGCCAGCCGATTATTAACGCTCGTATGTGAGCGGACGGCAGACGGAAAACATTGATGCCAGGGGCGACAATCCAGGACGGACAATGCTACGCCCAAGCAGGCAGGCTCACGCACTACCAGGGAAGGTACCGAGATGGCCTTATTCAACTCGCTGGAAATTGGCAAACGAGCGCTGATAGCGCAGCGCTTCGGCCTTGATGTCACCTCGAATAACATCGCCAACGTCAATACGCGTGGCTTCTCCCGCCAGAATGCCGTCCTGACCGAAACGAAACCCCTTGCAACATCCGTGGGCCTGCTGGGCACCGGTGTCGCCGTTGCGCGCGTCGACAGCGTCCGTCAGGAGTTTTTCGACCGCGAAATTCGCACGACGATATCCAGCCTCAGCGGTTTTAATGCGGACACAGAATTGATCGGTCGACTGGAAGCAATCTTTTCCGAGACCTCGGATTTCTCGCTCGATAAGACGATCCAGGAATTTTTTGCCGCCTTCTCGGATCTGGCGCTTCGTCCCGAGAGTATCGATAAACGCAAGAGTGTACTGAACGCCGGCAACAATCTCGCCAAGCATTTCAACAGTATCAGCCAGGGAATAGAAGACCTGCGCTTCGATGTCAAGAATCGGGCCGAGGATGCTGTTGTCGAGATCAACCGCATCCTGAATGATGTAGCGGAGCTCAACCGGCAGATTACGATTGCGCGCGCCCAGGGCAATGACAGCGGCCTGCAACTCTCCGATCAACGGGCCAACCTTCTGGAAGATCTCTCGGATTTTGTCGATATCCGCGTGACAATCAATGCCGACAACCTGGCCAATGTCAATATCGGCGGCGGCACTGTGCTGACGGGGACTTCCGCGCAAACCGTCGAGCTGGGCGAGAGCGTCGATGCCGTCAGCGGCGAGCGTGATATTGCGCTGGTAGCCCTCAACGGCAAAGGTGATATTATCAGCACGCTCAACCCGACTAAAGGTGAGGTTGGCGTCCTCAGCAATCACTACAATGTGACGCTCGACAGCAACGATTCCAGCGGCGGCCTGTCAATAATCGGCGAACTGAATGGGCTGGCTGACGCAATTGTTGACAAAGTCAATACGAGCCACGCCACCGGCTTCGGTCTCGATGATGCCGCGGGCGCGGCGCCCGGGCGTAATTTTTTCGATCCCGGCAGCGTACTTGTTCCGGTGACCGCCGCCACGATGGCACTCAGCGCCGATGTCGAAGGGCTGCCCCGCAATGTCGCGGCGGCCGACGCCGGCGAAGAACCGGGCAACGGCGAAACGGCGCGGGCTATTGCCGATTTACTACAAGCGCAGGATTTCATCAATGACACCAGCGTCATTGAGAGTTATTCGGGCCTCGTTGCCGACATCGGCGCGCTGGGCAGCGATGCCAAGAACGGCGCAGCAACAATCGAGATTGTCCAGAGTCAGTTAACGGCGCAGCGCGAAGCCGTACTGGGCGTCAATCTGGACGAAGAAGCTATCAGTTTGATACAGTTCCAACGCGCGTTCGACGCATCGGCCCGCGTTATTAACACGGCAAGTGAAATGTTAAGTGTCCTGGTTAACCTGGGCGCCTGATTTTATTCATCTGTATTGCCTGCCTTATGCGTGTCACACTCAATTCTTCGCTGAATAGCTACCTTATAAACCTGAATAACTCGCGGGAGCGATTTAACGTTCAGAACGAGCGTATCGGCACAGGTAAAGAGTTTCAGACGCCGAGCGACAAACCGCGTATCGTCGGCGAGTTGAAGCGCCTGCAGAATTCGATCCGACAAAATGAAGTGTTTGCAAAAAATGTCGAAGACGGCTTGACCGATACCCAGGTCGTAGAGGCCGCGCTGCAGAACTTCGAAACGACGCTACTGGCCGCGCGCGATGTGGCCCAGGAGGCGGTTAATCCAATCAATTCGGACAAACTTGATGTACTTGGCGATAAATTTTTTAACATTGTCGGCGATCTGATCGATATTGCCAATTTCGAATTCGACGGTCGCTTTGCCTTTTCCGGCACTCTGACTACCCGCGCCTCGATTACGCCTGCCGCACCGGAAAGCAACAACCTGCCCTTTGAACTGGTCGAGGATCCGGCGCTGGTAAGCGCGGACAATCCGCTCGGCCTGCGAGTGGCTTTCAAGGGCAACAACGAAGAACGTCTGATTACTACGAGCGCCAATACGACCGAGCGCGTCAACACTCTGGCGCAAGATGCCTTCGGCGGCAGCGGCGTCCAGGTCTTCGATGATCTGCTCGAAGCCTACAACATAATGGCATTTAAACAAGACGGTACGCAGCGTACCTCGGATGATCGTCTCGAACCCGATGAAGCGGATGCTTTACGCGCGGCCATCAAAAATATCGGTGACTCCATCGACACACTTAATTCCGAAATCGGCCGTCTGGGAGGCGTCAACAATCGGATGACGGCCATCAGCGAGCGCCTGACTTTTGAAAACACGCGGCTGGATCAATTGCGCTCGCTACGGGAGGACGCCGATCTGATCGATGCGGCGCTTATGCTGCGCAAGGAAGAATTTGCCTTGAATGCTACACTGGGTGTCGGCTCGTCGCTCTTTCAACCTTCTCTGCTTGATTTTCTCAGATAAGAACGGTACCTTCGTCGCCATGAATCGAATCTCCGCCTGGACGCACCTGCTACGCTCGGGAACGTTTATCGGCCTGATATTTGGCTTTGTCACCGTCCTAGGTTCATTCCTTCTTGAAGGCGGAAGTTTCGATGCGCTCTTTGCTTTAGCGCCTATCGCCGTTGTTGTCGGAGGTACGATATCGACCGCGATCATCGGCACATCGCTCGACCAGGTAGCCAAAATTCCGCGCCTTGTGGGTATTGCCCTCCTTCCCGCCTCCTATGATCCGGCTGAGATTATTAACCAGATTGTTCGCATCGCCGTGCTGGCGCGACGCGAAGGCATAATCGCCATCGAACGGCATTTGCCCGAAGTTAAGCACCCGTTTATGCGCAAAATTTTTCAGGTGGCCATCGATGGCGCGGACCCCGAGGCGCTGCGCAGCGTGGCGGAAACCGAAATGGATATTATCAGCGAACGGCACCGCGCCAATATTCAGCTCTTTACCAAAATGGGCGGATACTCGCCGACGATGGGAATTATCGGCACCGTGATGGGGCTCATTAACACGCTGGGATCCGCCGGCCAGGAACCGGAAGTTCTCATCCGGCATATCGCCAGCGCCTTTATTGCGACCATGTGGGGCATTTTTCTGGCCAATCTGGTCTTGCTCCCCATCGGCGACAAGCTGCAAACCCTTCACGACGACGAAGAAATGCTGCTGCGATTAATCAGCGACGGCGTGGCGGGTGTTCAACTTGGTGAAACACCTTCCGTGATTCGGGCGCGCCTGGCGAGCGCCCTGCCGCGTGAGAAGCAGGAGCAATTGTTGGCCCAGCCGCTGCCGCGCGCTTTGGCCGGTACCTGATTCAAAATCGACTCTCAGCAGGATTTTCCAACCTTGTGATGACTGCTAAACAAGCATACCGCGATCCCTGGGCCGAGTGGCTGCTTCACAGCCGCTTCAGCGGCGACAGACAATCGGCGGACAGATTCATCGCCGCACTGATGCCAATCCGCGAGCAGGTGCTCGCCAATGCGAATATCCGCGCCGGCGACACCTTGCTCGACGTCGGCTGCGGCGACGGCCTGATCGGCTTCGGCGCCTTAGCGCTCGTCGGCGAAAATGGGCGGGTAATCTTTGCCGATATCTCCGACCAGCTTCTGGAACACTGCCGCAACACAGCCGCCGCGCTGAAGTACAGTGCCTCCTGTCGCTATATCAATGCGGCCGCAGAAAAGCTTAGCCCGGTTCCGGACAACTCCGTTGACGTCGTCACCACGCGCTCGGTGCTGATCTATGTTGCGGACAAGGAGCAGGCCCTGCGTGAGTTTATGCGTGTATTGAAGCCCGGCGGCCATTTATCGATTTTTGAACCAATTAACAAATTCGCCCGACAAAAACATGGTCCGCACAGCTTTATGGGCTATGACCTGGAAGCGGTGAAGCATCTAGCCGCCAAGGTTTCGCAAGCTATCAGAAAGAAATCGGGCGAGGCCACCCAAAGTATGATCGATTTTGATGAACGCGACCTCTTCAACATGGCCGACGATTGCGGTTTCGTCAATCTCGCGCTGACCTATCAGGCCGGCAGCAGTTCATCAAAGTACGGCGCCGACTGGAGCTGCTTCCTCACATCGCCGCCCAATCCACTTTCACCCTCGCTGCAACAGGCGATGGATGAGGCGCTGACCGAGAGCGAGCAGCAGGAGTTCAGCGCTTGTTTTCGACGTCAATATGAAGGTCGCAAGGGCAAACATTATCAGGCCACCATGTATCTTGCCGCGCAAAAGCCGGCCGACTGAAGCTGCAACATAGCGGGTCAACCCACCGCAAGCCAAGCGGCCGACCCCATCCATTCACAGGGTGCAGGAAATCATATACAGACGTTGATTTATTTTACCTAATGCTTCGTAGCGCTGTTGACGCCAATTGTAGCGCGGCGGAGAGATTTCATCGACGAGGCTGCCGGCATAAATCTCATTGCCCTTGTATTTGCGAACGACAAGGGTCAGGCCGGTTACAAAGCCGAAGGTTTCGGTGCCCGGCGCAACGGCAAATTTCTTATCGACGCTGAAATCGGCGGAGAGGTCGAAGCGCTTGCCGTTAACGTTCATGTAGCAATTCACAATGTCGCAGTCCAGAAATATTAACTCGCTGCCGTCGTAGGTGAAGAAGAGCTTGCCGGAGTTGTTTTCCGCCGAATACTGCACGTTGCCCAGGACGGCAAAAAATGCGTTGAAGCGTTTGGCTTTGAAGGCGTAGACTGCCTCGCTCGGGTGCAGCGCCAGGTTAAACACGTTATCATAACGGCGACTGTAAACGGGATCCTCGTCCTGATCGGAAATCAGGATGCCATATCCCCCGCCTTCGTACATTCCGATAAAGGCAGCGGCCGTTCCGTACTCGTTAATCGCCACTTCGGGGATATTTTCGAAGCTTGCTGATATCGCTTCGTCATCGCGGTATATCGTCCAACTGTTGCCCAGCTGACCAGCGAAGAGAAATGCGCCGTCATGCCAGAATCCCATAGGGACGATTTCATCGTACAAGGGACCTTCTTTGTTGTTAACGGTCACCGATTTGCCGCTGCCCCTCTGACCGATGTAGGCCATACGATCGCCGCGCTGGCTGATAAAGCTCTTGCCGACCTTGGCGGAAATGGGAAATCGTTCCAGCAGCGTAAGAAAGGGATAACCGTCATCCCCGTCTTTGATCACATAGCGCACCAGCCAGCCTTCTTCGGCTTCAAATCCCACAAAGGTGATTATGCGCGAATCCTGGGAAAACTGCAGCTCTTCGACGCGGTTGTACAGCAGAAACTCATCACCGGCATTGCTCAGCAGCTCCCAAGAATTTTCGTTAATGGCGAAGGTGACCCAATAGAGTCCGTCGGGCGAAAAAACAGGCTCCTGCATAAACTGGAAGACATCGGTTTCGTCGCCATTCACAATCAGTCGGAATCGTTCGGTGAATGCCTCGGTAATCGCCCACCAGTTATCAGTGCTGTCGAGGCCATACGAGACAACAGGCTCTGCGCCGCTCAACACTTCACGCTCTTTAAATTGCTGCGATTGCATGTGCTGCAATGCCGTCGGAATCAGCAAGAGAACAAAAATGATTGAAGTGGTATTGCCCATACGCCTCTCAGAGATTCACAGCTGGGTGCTCTATACGACTGTTTCAGCTGGCACCTGTTTCACAGACCAAAACGAATGCCTGGCCCGATTGCGCCGGAAACAAAAATAGCGAGAATAAACGCCAATATACAATGGCGACAGTAGGCCGGGAAGGAAGAAAAAACGCCCGCAGTGTCGAGGATGACACTACGGGCGCAAAGCTTGCAAAGATTCAATAGCTGCGATCAGGCCACGGCAAGAGTGGAGATCGCTTCGTTGACCTTGTCGGCCGCATCCTGCAGCGTCTCGGCGACGGAGAAACGCAGGCCAGAGTCCTGCAGTATCTGCCTGGCTTCAACGGCATTGGTGCCATCGAGGCGGACGATAACGGGAAGATCGACCTGCACCTGCTGCATCGCCTGTACAATGCCGTTGGCGACTCGATCGCAGCGCACGATCCCGCCGAAGATATTGATCAGGACGGCTTTGACATTTTTGTCGCTCAACATGATACGGAAAGCATTGGAGATGCGTTCGACATTCGCTCCGCCGCCGACGTCAAGGAAGTTCGCCGGCTCGCCGCCCGCAAGTTGAATAATGTCCATTGTCGCCATTGCCAGTCCGGCGCCATTCACCATACAGCCGACATTGCCGTCGAGCTTGATATAGTTGAGGTCGTACTTGGATGCTTCGATTTCCAGCGGCTCTTCTTCATCGAGGTCGCGCAGCTCCGCATAGTTGCGGTGGCGGAACAAGGCATTATCATCGAAATTCACTTTGGCGTCGAGGGCGATAATCTCATTTTCGGCGGTCAGCACCAGCGGGTTGATCTCGAGCATGCTGCAGTCCATCGCTTCATAAGCATGCACCAGCTTGGTGATAAAGGCGATAAAACTCTTGAAAGCTTTGCCTTGCAGCCCCAGCGCAAAGGCCAGTCGACGCGCCTGAAAGGCCTGGAAGCCCGTGTTGGGGTCGATGGTTTCGCGGATAATTTTTTCCGGTGTTTCTTCGGCTACCGTTTCGATTTCCACCCCACCTTCAGTGGAAGCCATAATGATATTGCGTGAGGTCTGGCGATCCAGCAAAATACTCAGATAGAATTCGCTGGCGATATTGAGCCCTTCCTCCACCAAAAAGCGCCGCACAACTTTGCCTGCCTCACCAGTCTGCACGGTTACGAGCGTATTGCCCTGCATAGCGTTGGCAAGCTGATACGCTTTATCGGCGATATTGCCGCCGGAAATGACATTGACGCCGCGCAACGGCTTTCCGGCGTGCTCGATCGGCGCACCGCTGGCGCTCGAACGAAATGTTCCCTTGCCGCGGCCGCCTGCATGGATCTGTGATTTAAGAACCACGGTTTCAATTCCCTTTTGCACGAAGTCCTGATAGGTGACGCCACCCGCCTCTTCAGCCGAATGCACGACCTTGCCGGCAGGTACCGGAACGCCAAAGCTTCGAAGTATTTCTTTCGCCTGATACTCGTGAATATTCATAGGAAATCACAGATCGATTTGTACAACAAACTGTATGTTTTGATTAGGTCTACCGTGATGCGGCAAAGGCAATACTACAGTCTTGCAAATTACGAAAATCGATGCTCTTTGCAAACCTGTCGCGAGGCCGGATTTTGGCAACATCGAAGCGAAATTAGCGTAGGGAGCTAATGCCGTTGCGTGATGTGGCAGGTATTTACTAAATTCCGGGCACTCTGCAGCTCTATTGCCGCTTTGCACCCTAATAAGGATCGATCATGGCCCGTCTCAAACGAGAATTCGAAACGAAATCAAGCGCCGAGGATATGCGCGCCTTCATCGATGAAAAAATCCTGGATCGCAAAGAGCTCAAGCCCTTCTTCAGCCTGACGACCTGGCAAGGCGACAGCCTGTACTTTGAATCGCGCTTCTGCAGCGGCAGCATTGCACTGCGCGACCAACGGATTGAAATCGACCTTGAGCTCACCCTCTTCGGTCGTCTTTTCCGCAAGAAGCTGGATTCGGCTCTCGAGCGCAACTTCGGATTACTCGCGGAATCTTCGCAGTCGGACCTGGGCAATGAGAAGCAGGGCTGAGCACTTCGATACTGCATCCTTTCAAGATTTCGGCTTTGTTGCCCGCCCGCAATCGCCCTTTACCCCGGAATTCCGATAGACGGGGTCCACCAATTCGACCGTAGCTTAGCACTCACGACCTCCAATCGTGGAGAGCCGCGCAATCCCTCTCCTGTGGAAAACTCCCGGCGCTTTCCACTGCAACTTTGGTTATTTTCGTTGCTCTTGAATCAGGAGCTGCTTCCATCTGAATAATGTTGTAACGAGCCTCTTCAAACTGTGAACCAGAGTTTGTTATGCCCGAGTTTGTCCATTTGCACAATCATACCCACTATTCCCTGCTCGATGGCGCCTGCACGCCGCAAGACCTGATTAACGCTGCCGTCGCCGATGGCCAAAAGGCGCTGGCACTCACCGATCACGGTGTTATGTTCGGATCATGGGAATTTTACAAGAAGGCTAAAGCCGCGGGCATCAAACCGATTCTCGGCAATGAGATCTACGTGGCCTCAGGTTCACGTTTCGACAAAACAAGCGGCAAGAGCGCGAGCAAACGCAAGAACTACTACCACCTTGTGCTGCTGGCGAAGAATGATACGGGATACAAGAATCTGATCAAACTCACTTCGCTGGGCCATACCGAAGGTTTCTATTACAAGCCGCGCATCGACCGCGAGCTGCTGCAGGAGCACCATGAAGGCCTCATTGCTCTCTCGGCCTGCGCCGGTGGCGTTATCAATTCGCACATCGTCAGCGGCGATCTGGACGAAGCGCGCAGTTCGGCAATATTTTATAAAGAGCTCTTCGACGACGACTTTTACCTTGAACTGCAAAATCATTCGCTCGACTTCGACGAAAAAATTCTCCACCATGCTTCGCGGCTCGCGAAAGAGTTAAACATCAAGATGGTGGCGACCAATGACTGCCATTATGTTAAAAAAGAGCATGCCGTTGCGCACAATGTGCACTTACTCATTAAAGATGTCACGGCTTCCACCTCCGGTCAAATCGACATTCAAAGACTGCGCTATCGTCAGCCGGAGTTTTATTACAAATCCGCAGAACAGATGGCGGCCCTGTTTAAGGACTATGAGGGCGCCATCGAAAATACGGTTGAAGTGGCGGAAAAATGCGACCTGGAATTAGGCGGCAAACTTTACATGCCGGATTTTCCAATTCCCGATTCATCACAGGCCAAAAATCTTGACGAGTTTTTGGAAGAAGAGACCCTTGCCGGCCTGAAGGAACGGTACCGGGAGCCGAGCGAAGAGATCAGAGAGCGCGCTGAATTCGAGCTGAATGTCATTCGCAATATGGGCTATTCCGGCTACTTTTTGATCGTTCAGGATTTTATCGCCGCCGCCCGACGCGAGGGCATCAGTGTTGGCCCCGGTCGCGGCTCGGCCGCCGGCAGCCTGGTGGCATACGCTTTAAAGATCACCAATGTCGACCCCCTGAAGTACGACCTGCTCTTCGAACGCTTTCTCAATCCAGATCGGGTGTCGATGCCTGATATTGATGTGGATTTCAGCGACGATAAACGCGAGCGAGTAATTGAATACACGCGGCAAAAATACGGCAGTGATGCGGTAGCACAGA
Source organism: Candidatus Kapaibacterium sp. (assembly GCA_028284775.1). Classification (GTDB taxonomy): domain Bacteria; phylum Bacteroidota; class Ignavibacteria; order Kapaibacteriales; family UBA7675; genus JANQRB01. The sequence continues at coordinate 202,026 of JANQRB010000139.1, forward strand.
TTATCACCTTTGGCACTCTCTCAACCCGCGCAGTCCTGAAAGATGTCGGCCGCGTACTCGGCGTACCGATTCCGATGGTGGAATCCATAACGAAGAATATTCCGGTCGTCTTCGGTAAAGTGACGCCGCTGAAAGAAGCGCTTGAATTGTCGGAGTTAAAGTGGGTTAAGGAAAGTAAAGATCCCAAAATTAAACAACTGACAGAGTATGCCCTTGTGTTGGAGGGCTTCTGCCGCAATGCTTCGCTGCATGCCGCCGGCGTCGTCATCGCTCCCGGCCCGGTGTCGGACTATGTGCCGCTCTACAAAACACCGAGCTCGGAACTTGCGACGCAGTACAACATGAACGACCTGGAGGAAGCGGGTCTGCTGAAAATGGACTTCCTCGGCCTGCGAACCTTATCGATCATCGATAAAACACTCGATATGATCGAGCGCAATCACTCGCTCACGATCGACATCGACGCGATCGACTTAAGCGACCGCGCAACCTACGAACTGCTGGGCCAGGGCAAGACAATGGCCGTGTTCCAGTTTGAATCCGAAGGGATGCAGAAGTCGCTCAAGCAGCTAAAGCCGGAAAGCCTTGAAGACCTGACCGCCATGAATGCGCTGTACCGACCGGGTCCGATGGCGAACATCCCGGAATTCATCGACCGCAAACACGGGCGCAAACAAATCAGTTATCTGCATCCGCTCATGGAGTCATCGCTCAAGAAGACCTACGGCGTCATCGTCTATCAGGAACAAGTGATGCAGCTCGTTCGCGACATTGCCGGCTTTTCACTGGCACAGGCCGATATTCTGCGACGCGCTATGGGCAAGAAAAAGGCCGACCTGATGGCCAAGCAGAAAGTCGAGTTTATCAAGGGCGCAAAGTCAAAAGACATTCCCCAGAAAACAGCCGAGGAAATCTTCGAGTTAATCGAAAAGTTTGCCTCCTACGGCTTTAACAAATCACACGCCCTGGCCTATTCCTATCTGGCCTTTCAGACTGCATGGCTGAAGTGCCATTACAGCGCCGAATTTCTGGCGGCCAACCTGACGGCCGAGATGAACAGTCTGGATAAGATTGTACAGATCATCGATGAAGCGAAATCGCTGGGAATCGACGTCATGCCGCCTGATGTTAACGAGTCGATGGCGGAGTTCACGGCTATCGACGACACGACGATTCGCTTCGGCCTGGCGGCAATTAAAAACCTGGGTGTCGGACCGGTATCGAGTATTATCACCGCGCGGAATGAAAAAGCGTTCAGCTCGTTTTTCGACTTTTGCACGCGGGTCGACACTAAGGTTATTAACCGCCGTGCCCTGGAAGCCCTGGTCTGCTCGGGCGCCTTTGACGCAATGAAAACCGGTGCGCGCGAGCAGCTGTTCGAAGCTATCGACGACGCGCTGAAATACGCACAGGCCTACAATGCCTCGCACGATGCGACAACCGGCTCGCTGTTCGGTGAAGAGGAAACTACGGCGCAGGTGCAGGAACCTACTTTACCCGATGTTGCCGTCTGGAGTACTAAAGAACGACTAAAAAAAGAACGCGAGTATCTTAATTTTTATGTCAGCGGTCATCCCCTGGAACGCTATCGCCCGCACGTGACGTCGCTTGCCACGCTGATGCTGGGGCAGACTGATTCGTCGCTGGTAGGCAACATGGTGCGGGTCTGCGGCATTGTCACCGGCATCCGCACCAAGCTCGACAAGCGCGAGCGAATGATAGCTTTTGTCACGATCGAAGACTTCACCGGCAAGGCCGAGTGTATATTTTGGAGTGAAGCCTATGGAGCTAATCGCGATAAGATTGAAGAAGATGCGATTTTGATGGTCCTTGGTCGTTCCGACCTCTCGGGCGGCAACGACCAGTTGAAAGTGATTGCCGATGAGGTGATTCCGATCGATGAAGCGCCGGATCGTTTTGCCTCGGGAATACACATTCATGTGCAGCGCGACAACACCCAACCCGCAGATGTGAAAAAGGCATTTGAGTTTCTAAAGCAGGCGCGCGGCAAAGGAGAAGTAGTTTTCAGTGTATTCGACGAACAGTCCGACCTTGCCAGACGCTATCGGTCGCGGGAGTTTACGATCAGTCCCAGTACATTGGTTGTGATGGAAATGATGAAAATATTCGGCCAGCGTCAGGTGCGCTTTCTCGGTAAGCAGTAAGCTCGGATAGCCACTGCGTACGTGCCGATTTCTGTACTGTCGAGTGGTCGAGAGAGTCGATTCCCCGCTGATTGTCCATACTGACTGCATTTCCGAAATAAGCACAGAATGAGGATATTCAGATCAGCTCCCGCGGGATGCGAGCCGCCTTTTGTCAATATGACGCCTTCGCGACGATCTTGCAAGGCCAGATACTTTTTTAGCCCTTTTCCAGCATAAATTAATTGAATAATTAGGCATGCGTGAACCTAGCATCACCCTGACTGTACTGCACGGCCTAGACGACTTGTTTCACAAAACGCAGGAATGCCGGTCTGATCAATTGTACCAAATTGCAATAAAGCGCGGGGATGCTCTTCTTTTGTGGAATTGCATTTAGGACAGGGTGACGACGGCAACAGGCTTGCGTTCGCAAAGTCTTAAGGGTGTATTTCGCTAACAGCAGGAATGCTCCGACGCAAATTTTCGTGTTAATCGTGAGGTATCGTATGTGTGGAATCGTTGGATATATCGGCAAGCAGGATGCAACCCAGTTGATGGTCAACGCCCTACGGCGGCTCGAATATCGGGGCTATGATTCGGCCGGCGTCGCGTCGATTCATGCTGACAGTCTGAAAGTGCACAAGCGCGCCGGCAAAGTAGCCGATCTGGAAAAGCTGCTACGCAAGAACCCCGGCAAGGGTTCGATCGGCATCGGTCATACGCGCTGGGCTACGCATGGCAACCCCAACGACCTCAATGCACACCCGCACACCGATAACAGCGGCGAGATCGCCCTGGTGCACAACGGCATCATCGAAAATTACCAGTCTCTTCGCAAAAAACTACTCGAAGAAGGCTACGTGCTCCATTCGGAGACCGACACGGAAGTACTTACGGTTTTCATCCGCTCGATTTATGACAAGATCAATGATCTGGCAGAGGCTGTCCGCCTGGCACTGGCGGAAGCACAGGGTGCCTTTGGAATTGCCGTGATCTCCACACTGGAACCCGACAAAATTATCGCGGCGCGGCGCGGCAGCCCGCTGCTCGTGGGTATCGGCGACAGTGAATACATTGTCGCATCGGATGCCACCGCCATCATCCAGCATACCCGGCAGGTGTTGTATCTGAACGACAACGAAATGGCGATCGTTACCAGTGAGGGCTACGTTGCCAAAACGATCGACAATGAGGCGATTGACAGCAAAATTCACAATCTGGAATTTGACCTGGAGCGGATCGAACGCGGCGGCTTCGATCACTTCATGTTAAAAGAAATTTATGAACAGCCATCCACCTTTCGTGACGCCTTCCGCGGTAGGCTGTTGCCGCAAGACGGACAGGCGCGCCTGGGCGGCCTGATTCCGGTAGTGGAAAAATTGCGCCGCGCACCGAGAATTATCCTTGCCGCCTGTGGCACCTCCTGGCATGCGGCCCTCGTAGGCGAGTATATGATCGAAATGCTCGCGCGCGTGCCGGTTGAAGTCGAATTCGCGTCGGAGTTTCGCTACCGAAATCCGGTCTTAAACAAAGAAGATGTCGTCTTTGCCATTTCACAAAGCGGTGAAACCGCCGACACCCTCGCGGCGGTTCGCGAGGCGAAGCTTAAGGGCGCTACCGTGCTGGGCATCGTCAATGTCGTAGGTTCCAGCATCGCGCGCGAGACGGAAGCCGGGGTATTTATTCATGCCGGTCCTGAAATCGGCGTCGCTTCGACAAAAGCCTTTACCTCGCAGATTGGCGTCCTGGCCTTGATTGCCTTGTTTCTCGGTCGTATGCAGCATCTGTCGCAGCGTGATGGCGTGGCAATCGCGATGGCTCTTAAACAAATTCCGGAACAGATACAATACATTCTGGACCGTTCCGAGGCGATCAAAACGATTGCTCATAAGTTTAAGGACGCCAGAAACTTCATGTACCTGGGCCGAAGTTTTAATTTTCCCGTGGCGCTGGAAGGCGCGCTGAAACTCAAGGAAATTTCATACATCCACGCCGAAGGCTATCAGGCCGCCGAGATGAAACATGGTCCGTTGGCGCTTATCGACGAGCATATGCCGGTAGTCTTTATCGCTACACAGGATGAGATCTATGATAAAGTGATATCAAACATCGAAGTGGTTCGGGCACGCAACGGCAGCGTTATCGCCATCGCCAATGAAGGCGATTCCCGCATTGCCGAGCTGGCCGAGCATGTTATCTACATTCCGAATACGATTCCCATGTTAACACCGATTCTTACGGCGCTTCCCCTGCAGCTCCTGGCCTACTACATTGCGCTCGAACGTGGCTGCGATGTGGACATGCCGCGCAATCTGGCCAAGAGTGTGACTGTCGAATAACTGGCACCGGGAATTTAAGGCCTCCGAGATTCGCGCCTTCTGCTCGGTTTTCCCCGTATCTCCATCAGGCGCCGGCGAACTTCGTCGTTGAATTTGGTTTCAAAAATGATAAAGCGCGCGTATTGCACGGTATCGAGTGATTGCTTCGCGCGACGCAGCAGATCGTCATAAGCCGCCAGTACGGCGGCATGACCTTGAAGAACCTGATCGGTTAAGCTGGCGATTTCGTCTTCCGGTCGACTATGTTCGATGGCTTCGTGTAGATTTTGGACGGCGCTGTCCAGCGCGGATTTGGCGCTGTCGATTTTATTTTGCGCCAGATTGTAGACTACAAAGAACTTTTCGGCCGTCGCCTCGTCCATGTTAAGCGTTTCAATCAGTTTTAGCTTCTTAAATTGCACCAGACGCTGCTTGGCCCGCCTGGCCTGTTGCCCTTCGACGCTGACCGCCAGGAGTGCCGCCATCAGAATAATAACAAAGCTATAGCGTAGCATTGCCGTCCAACTCCTCAAAAAGCTGTTGCAGTTCACGTTCCTGAAAGTCGCCGGGCAGAATAAAGTCCGAAATTAAACCGCTGTTCGGACCAAAGGCGGACGAAGCGAAATCGCCGAACAGATTGTCATCGAATTCAGTGTCGTCGAACAGGGTGAGCGAACTTTCATTCTCAAGAATATCATTCTGAAATGACGTACCATTAACAAGTGCCGTGGCGGCAAGTTCTCGGGACATGCCGGGCAGATCATCCTGCGCCAGGGTCGTCACAATGAGCTCGTCCAGCCCGTCGAGATCGATAATTCCTGGAGTTGTCTGCGCTGATCGATCCGAAGAACGGTCGGGGGCCGTCGCCACACTGACCTGGGTCGCAGCTTTGTCGCTGAAATAATTTAAGATATCGAAAGGCGGCAAAACGAGTGTGGCCAGGATGGCGAATACACCGAAGGGCAACAAACGCTTAAGGCTGTGATTTCGCATTCCATTGCGTTCCCGCTGACGCGCCAGATTCTCATGCACATGGACCGAGAGAGATCGCGCGCGCAGCGATAGGTCGGCTTTGAACTCCATTTTGTCAAAGCGGGCAAATACCGTCCGGATCTGCTCCAATTCTTCCTGGAGATCGGGATAGTGCGGCAAGGCGCGCTCCATCGCAAGATGCCGGGTCTCCTCGATCTGCCCGAAGGCAAAATCGGCGAGGCTGCCTTCGACTTCCTCGCGCGACAGGATTGACGTCGGATTTTCCTTAGACTTTGACATCGTCTTTCCCCTGCTGCATTCGTTGGGCGATTTTCTTCACTGCCTGATAATAGTTGGCTTTCAATCCGCCGACACTTGTACCAAGCATCCCGGATATCTCTTCGTAACTGAGCTCCTCGAAATAGCGAAGAACGAAAGTTTCGCGTTGTTTGGCAGGAAGGGTGTCCAGGATAAGTCGAAAGCGATCGTCGAAATCTTTGTTTTCAACAATCTGATCCGGTGCGACTTCGTGCGAGCGTGCATAGGGAACGACTGTTTCCAGTCCGAAGAAAGTGCGCAACTTATCCTTGCGCCGCATCACGGTACAGACATTGACCGTAATTCGATACAGCCAGGTCGATAGACTGCTTTCGGCTCGGAATGCGGCGATGCCTTTGAGGGCCTTGATAAACACTTCCTGTGAGGCGTCGTAGGCATCTTCTTCGGATTTCAGATAGCGTAGCGCCGTGTGATACACAAAATTCTGGTACTTGCGGACAAAGGCGGTAGCAGCGTGGTCGTTATCACCCCCGCGAAACTCTTCGAGAATTGCCTTGTCGCTGGTCAACGCGAGTATACTCTCCATGGCGTTCGTACCGATAGTGCAAGGAAACATCATCCTGGCGCTTTTGATGCCATGCCGACAGCAAAGGTTTAATGTTGAACCGCTTTTTGTGGCATTAGCGTCGCACTCCAAGGATTTCGTATTCCATCAGGCCCGCCGGAACACGAACGGTAACGGAATCGCCCGCTGACTTTCCCATCAGCGCTTTGCCTATCGGTGATGATACCGCAAGTTTGTTTTGCTCAAAATCCGCTTCCTCGGCGCTCACCATCGTATACTCTACCGTGGCGTTGTTCTTCTTGTTAAGCAGCTTGACAATCGAAAGGATGTAGATCTTGTCATCATCGGGAAAATCTCCCGGCTGAATCGTCTGCGAGTTGGCAAGCATCTCCTGAATCTTGGCAATGCGCAGCTCCAGATGCCCTTGCGCATCCTTAGCTGCATCATAATCAGCGTTTTCACGCAAATCTCCGTGTGAACGAGCTTCTGCGATCTTTTGGGCGATTATCGGACGTTCAATGGACTTCAGGCGTTGTAGTTCTTCTTCCAGCTCATTGATTCGACCTTTGGTCAGGTAAACTTTCTTAGCCATTCTAACGAACTCCCATGAAATTGTGTCGGCGCACTGTGCAAAATTCACAATAAAAAAATCGAAGCGGTTGGCCGACGGCTGCCGCTCCGAAATTTTGTAATTCTAGTAAAAATAATCACTTACACGATATAAACGACACGAAAGTAAGGAAAATGCATCAGGTGTCCGCCTGAATTTCGTGTAATATATGGCCGAGTTTGGTTCGTTTGGTGTTTAAATAGCGTTCATTCTCTTTGTTCGGCTGCATCTCGATCGGCACACGCTCCAACACCTCGAGGCCATAGCTGGCAAGGCCCACAATCTTCTTCGGATTGTTTGTGAGCAAGCGCATCTTGCGGACGCCGATATCCACCAGCATCTGGGCACCGATCCCATAATCACGCAGGTCCGGTTTGAAGCCCAGCTTTTCATTGGCTTCCACCGTGTCGTAGCCCTGATCCTGTAGCTGATAAGCACGCAGTTTGTTGATAAGGCCAATACCGCGTCCCTCCTGCCGCATATAGAGAACGACGCCGCGGCCGACCCGCCCGATCTGACGCATGGCCATGTGCAATTGCGGGCCGCAGTCACAGCGCAGGGAGCCGAAAGTGTCACCCGTCAGGCATTCCGAATGAGCCCGTACCAGCGTCGGTTCATCCGCTACAATATCACCCATTCGCAGAAGGAGATGCTCCTTACCGTCGACCTTATTTCGATAAAGCAGCAGATCGAACTCCCCGAACTCAGTCGGCAACTTGGCTTCGGCCACCCTTTCCACAAGTTTTTCCGATTGAAGGCGAAAGGCGATGAGATCTTTGACCGCAATAATCTTGAGATCGTGCTGGCGGGCAAACTTCAGCAACTCAGGCGCCCGCGCCATTGAGCCGTCTTCATTGAGAATCTCGCAGAGTGCGCCGCTCGGCCGCAGATTGGCCAGACGCATCAGATCCACGACCGCTTCGGTATGTCCGGCGCGGCGCAGCACGCCTTCCTCGACAGCGATCAAGGGAAAGATATGACCGGGACGGCCAAGGTCGCCGGGTTTTGTCGTATCCTCCGCCAGCGCCCGCACTGTCGCCGAGCGATCCTGCACGGAAATGCCCGACGTCGTATCGTGCACATAGTCCACCGACACCGTAAATTTGGTGCCATGCAGCGCGGTATTCGAATTGACCATATCGTCGAGGTGCAGCTCGGCGGCCCGCTGCGGGGTAATAGCCACGCAAATCAGCCCCCGCGCCTTCGAAGCCATGAAGTTGATGATATCCGGTGTACAAAACTGCGACGCACAGACCAGGTCTCCCTCATTCTCGCGATCGTCGTCATCGATCACGACAACCATCTTGCCATTAACGATATCCTCTACCGCTTCGGGAATCGTGTTGAATTGCAGATCCATTACTATTCTCCTAGCATTTCGTCCGTCGCATTAATTGGCTTACTTACTTGGGTACGACCGATGAGATAGCCGATTTTTCGACTTCGATCTGCACATTTTCCGCGATTTGAACCGTCACGGTCGTTTCGTCAAGTGCGGCTACCCGACCGTGAATTCCCGAGGACATGACAACTTTGTCGCTTTTTTTCAGGTTATTGACCAATTGCTGATGCTCTTGCTGACGTTTTTTCTGTGGACGCAGAATGAGGAAATAGAAAATCAGAATAATACCGCCAAAAAATATCAGCGACTGAACCATACCTCCGCCGCCTTCACCTTCGGCGGGCGGCATAAAAGCTAAAAAGCCTGACAAAACGGTGTCCATAGTGCTCCTTGAATCGAATTCACACGAAAAAACAATTGCCTTGTGCTGTCAAATTACAAATTGTCCGGCAGGACGACCGCAAGAATTTATGCTGGTCGTTTTGCACGCGGCCGGCATCAGCCATTGGATCGTGGCTCGCGAAGGTCAAGAGTCACTGTCGCCAGCGCGGTATTTTTCGCAAAAAAATCGCATCCATTGACGAAACTCGCCGGCCAGTATTTTTGTGCGGGCGGTGCGCATTAACCACAGATAGAAAGCCACGTTGTGCTGCGTCGCAAGCTGCAGCGCCAGTATTTCTTTCGATTTGAACAGATGACGCAGGTAGGCTAGCGAAAAGTTGCGGCTGGCGTATGAATCGATCTCCGGGTCAATGACGTTATCGCTGAAGCGATACTTTTGGTTGCGCAGATTGATCTTGCCGCGCGTGGTAAACAATTGTCCGTTGCGGGCATTGCGCGTCGGCATCACGCAATCGAACATATCGACGCCTCGAGCTATCGCCTCCAGTAAATTCAGCGGTGTACCGACTCCCATCAGGTAGCGTGGTTTGTCACTCGGCATTACCCCTGTCGAAGCCTGGACGATCTCGTACATCTCGTCGCTGCTTTCGCCGACCGATAAGCCGCCGATAGCGTATCCCGGCAGATCGAGCTCAACCAGACGCTGCATGTGTTCGCGTCGTAAATCGGCATAGGTGCTGCCCTGTCCGATCCCAAAGAGCAATTGCCGGTGACCGTAACGCTCAGCCGTCTCGGCAAAGGCCTGCCGGCTACGGGCGGCCCAGCGCGCCGTGCGTTCCATCGATTCACGGGCATAGTCACGGCTGGCAGGGTAGGGGGTGCATTCATCCAGCACCATCATGATGTCGGAGCCGATGCAGCGTTGGATCGCAACGACGCTTTCGGGCGAAAAGAAATGGCGCGAGCCGTCGAGATGCGAAGCGAAGGCGACTCCTTCTTCGCTGATCGTACGCAGGTCCTGGAGCGAAAAAACCTGGAAACCGCCGCTGTCGGTCAATATCGGCCGCGGCCAGTTCATGAAGCGATGCAGCCCTCCTAGCTGAGCGAGTACTTCTTCGCCCGGCCGCAAATAAAGGTGATAGGTATTGCCCAGAATAATCTGGGCGCCGATGTCGAGTAATTCGCGTTGCTGCAGCGCTTTAACCGTCGCCTGTGTGCCGACCGGCATAAACACCGGCGTTTGGATCGCCCCCCGATCGGTTTGCAGTGTCCCGGCGCGAGCCTGCGATTCATCGTCACTGGCTTCCAGTGTAAACATTGCCCCTCTTTTCTTTTTCTGTGTCTTGCACCTGAAAGTAGTTTCGCAGCTTCTCGGATACCATGCGGACAAATGCGCGCATAACAAGTGACAACGCGCCGCCAATGAGGTCGGCAAGCCAATCGCCGACGCTCGCGACCCGATTGGGCACCATCATCTGGTGCAGTTCATCATAGATGCCGAACAGGGCGGTTCCAACAACAACCGCGATTGTAATCTGCCGGCCGGACAACAGCGGCCGCCATGCCCTGAGCGCAAACTGCAGGCTAAGGCCAAACACAAAATAGGCGATCACGTGCAGCACCTTGTCGGCCAGGTTGAAACCCATATCGGGCACCGGCGGCTGCGGAATATGCGAAAGCACGGATATGCCGATTACGACGGCGACGAATGGTGCTGTCAATACAACTCGGTACAAT